>NZ_NHNT01000015.1:0-96309 GCF_002174535.1 Solibacillus kalamii
ACTTCAAGCTTGAACTTGAATTGTATATTGAATATTACAATCACAAACGTATTAAAGGAAAATTAAAAGGATTGAGTCCGGTACAATACCGAATTCAATCCTCCGAAGCTGCTTAACTTAATAATGTCTAACTTTTTGGGGTCACTTCAGCTATTAGAAAGCGCTCTTTATTGCTATTTATTTTATAATAATCTGTTTAACTTTTATTTGTTGTTTATTAAATCGGTGCTCGTAAAAGCCCTCTATATAAAGCAATCCTTCTTCTCGGATTTTCCCGACAACCTGTTCATATTCTTTTGGGAACAAGGTTAAGGATACTGTTCCATACTCATCTTCCATTTGTACAAATGCCATCAATTCACCGCGCTTTGTGCGGAGCTGGCGCATTTCCTTGACTTGACCGATCATTTTTACAAATGCATTGTCTTTATGTTGCGCCAATGTTTGAACAGTTGCAGTTACTTCAGGGAATTGACTTCGTAATTTTACAATTGGATGGTCCGATAAATAAAAACCGAGCACATCCTTTTCGTATTGCAGCTTAATTTTTTCCGGTATTGGCGATGTTTCACTATATTTCGGTTTGCCAAATGCCAGTAATGCCCCTTCAAACAAGTCATCCCCGCCTGGACGTACAAAATCAGCCTGTTTTTGCGCGCCTTCAATAGTTGCAAGTAGTGTGGCACGATCTTTCCCGAATTCATCAAGTGCACCTGCTTTAATGAGCGGTTCGATAATTTTTCTGTTGAAATTTGCTGTCGTCAACGTCACCGCCAAATCAAAAATAGAATCAAACGGCTTTTGTCTTTCTTCACGTGCAAGTAACAGTTTTTGCATAAAAGGCTGTGGTACACCTTTAATGGCTGACAAACTAAATCGGATTTTCCCGCTTTCCACTTTAAAGTGACGCATACTTCGATTAATCGATGGTGGTAAAATTTCGATTCCCTTTGCTTTTGCCTCCATTAAAATTTGGGCAAGCTTGTCCGGGTTTCCTGTTGCATTTGTCAAAAGGGCAGCATAAAAATTCACAGGATAATTGGCTTTTAAGTACGCCATTTGATAAGAAATAATACTATAGGCAACGGCATGGCTTTTCGGGAAACCATAATCGGCAAAACGTACAATTAATGCATACACTTCTTCGGCTGCCTGCTGTGTATAGCCTTTTGTTAAGGCTCCTTTTACGAAAGAAGCTCGCTGCTGCTCCAACACGTCACGTTTCTTTTTACTCACAGCACGACGCAGCAAATCAGCCTGTCCAAAAGAAAAGCCCGCCATTATATTTGCAATTCGCATGATTTGCTCCTGATAAATAATAACGCCGTATGTCTCCTCCAAAATCGGTGTTAAATGCGGATGAGGCATAATTACCTGCTCTTTTTTGTGTTTTCTTCTTGCATACATCGGGATAAATTCCATTGGGCCCGGTCGATACAATGCATTGACCGCAACAATATCTAAAAAGTGGGTTGGTTTAATTTCACGTAGTGCATTTTTCATACCGTCCGACTCAAGCTGGAAAATGCCATTAGTATCGCCATTTTGTAAAAGCTCAAATGTTTTTTCATCATTGAGCGGAATGTGATTAAAATTAATTTGTTTATTATGGGTAAACTGAATCGATTTCCGTATTTGCTCTAAAATCGTTAAATTTCGGAGCCCTAAAAAGTCAATTTTCAACAGCCCGTTTTGCTCCACTTCTTGCATAGGCCACTGTGTTAAAAATATCCCGTCATGTCCTTCTTCAATTGGCACGACATCGACTAATGGAACAGGACTCAATACGACCCCCGCTGCGTGTGTTGACGCATTCCTTGGAAGTCCTTCCAATCGCAGAGATGTTTGAAACCATTTTTGACGGATAGGCTCCGCTGTAATCCATGCTCTCAAGTTTTCCGACATTGCATATGCTTCCTTCAATGTAATGCCAGGTTTATTCGGAATAAGCTTTGAAATCATTTCCAATGCTTCACTTTCAAAATTAAACATACGGGCTACATCTCGGGCAACCGCCTTCGCAGATAATGTACCGAACGTAATAATTTGCGCGACATATTGTTTGCCGTATTTTTTCGCCACATACTGAATGACTTCATGCCGTCTCGTATCTAAAAAGTCGATATCGATATCCGGCAATGTAATACGCTCTGGATTTAAAAAACGCTCAAACAGCAAATCGTATTGCAATGGATCCACCTGTGTAATCTCGAGTGCAAATGCAACAAGAGAAGATGCGGAAGAACCACGACCAGGACCTGTTAATATTTGGGCTTCACGAGCAAACTGCATAAAGTCGGCAACAATCAGAAAATAATCTGAGTAGCCCATCGACTGAATAACATGAAGCTCATAGTTCATCCGTTCAACATAATGACCCGGCAATGTATTCGTATTTAAACGTCGCTGTAAACCAGTCACTACTTGCTGCTGCAGCAAGTTTTCCGCCGTCTCCCCTTCTCCAACCGGAAACTTCGGCATATAAACATTATTTGTGTTTATTTCAATTTGACAGCTTAATAATAAATTTTCCAATTGTACGAGCCATTGTTGCTGATCATGAAATTTTTGCTGCCATTGTTCGGCTGTCAGTAAATGATTTTCCTGTTTATTACTCTGTACAGCATCATTCAGTTTAACACCGGTATGAATGGCCTGTGCCACTTCATAGGCAAAGAAGTCCTCTTCATTGAAAAACAGACTTTCATGTGTAGCAACAATTGGGAGAGCATTTTTTTCAGCGAGCTGGACTGCCGAACTCTCCAAACTTGCTGTTTCGGATAAACGGGAAATCCCGATATACACTTCATCCGGATAAGCCTTCATGAATTCTGCCAATACTGGCTCTGCCATTTGCTGTAACCATATTGCCTGCTGTTCGAGCGCGGGAATCATAAAAGCAATTCCTTTGCCATATGCGAGCAGCCATCGTAACGGAATCGTTTGCTCCGGGCGAATGGCGATACTGCTGGAAATTTTCAATAAATTACGGTATCCTTCATTTGTTTTTGCATATAAAACAAGCGGTAATGATTGTTCTTCTGTCAATTCAAGCTGAATCGTCAAGCCTACTACCGGATGAATACCTGCCCTTTTCAATTCAAACCAAAAAGGCAAAAGTCCGTACAATTTCGTATTAACAATTGCACAGCTTTTTGCCTTTTGATGATGTAAAAAAGGGATGAGCTCTTCTATACGAATTGTACTTTTCAATAAATCGGCACTTGTCCGTACTTGCGGATATACAGTCACCCGTCATCCCTCCATCATATTATTTATATTCACTGCAAATGACTTTCAAATCTTCAATTACTCGATCTGCCTCTTCCCAAGAGTAAGCTGTAGCACCGGATGCCAATGGATGTCCGCCACCATTATACTTTTTCGCAAGCCCGTTGATAACAGGACCTTTTGAACGCAAACGAACACGAATCGCATCATTGTCTTCAATGAACATCACCCATGCTCGGATATTCTTTACATTGCCCAATGAGCTGACTAATAGGGATGTTTCGGAAGGTGTAGCATCATATTGCTGTAAAATAGCTTTAGGTAATTTTATTGAGGCCGCCCCGTCTTCATCCATTTCAAAATGCTGGTATATATAACCTTGAAGATTTAATAGTTTGCGTTCCATTTCGTACATACCATCAAATACTTCGTTACGGTCGAAATTATATTGTACAAGTTGTCCTGCTGTTTCAAACGTTTTCGGGCTCGCACTCGGATATAAGAACCGCCCTGTATCACCGACAATTCCCGAAAATAACAGGCGTGCCGCTTCATCTGACATTTTCCAATCCGCATACGTCTTGCCTTCTTCATAGAGCTCATAAATCATCTCACTGCATGAACTGGCATCCGTATCCACCCATAATAAATCGCCATATGCATCATCATTTGGATGGTGGTCGATTTTAATTAGAAAGTCGCCATTTACATAGCGCTGATCATCAATACGTTCTGTATTCGCTGTGTCTGTCACAATAATCAGTGCCTTTTCAAACTGCGCATCTTCAATTTGCTGCGGAGAAGCCATGAAAGATAATGAGTCGTCATGCTCACCGACCGTGTATACCACTTTTTCGGGATAATTTGTGCGAATTAACTCAGCCAAACCTATTTGTGAACCGTATGCATCTGGATCCGGTCGTACATGGCGATGCAAAATAATTGTTTTATATTGTTTAATTTTGTCAATAATTTGACGTTTCAAAACATTTCCTCCTCGTCCATAATGAATACCTATATCATTTTCCATTAAAAATCGTTACAATATTTAGTAGTTTGGCTATTAGGAGGTTCACTATGGTCTATTTAAATTTTCTGTTTGTTGCCTGTATTATAGCGTCACTCGTATGTTATTTCTATTTTAAAACAAAGCAGTTCCGTTCGACACTGCCTATTCGTCGTAAATGGTATACTGCGAAAGCCGGAGTTGCGCTTGCCGCATTTCTCATCTTCTTTGGTCTTAATGCAACGATTCTGTATCCGGATATTTTAGGGTTTGCCGTTGCTGCTGTTTTCTTTATCATTGGTGCAGGTTTAGGTGTCAATAACTATAAACGCATGCAGCATGAAGGCCGATACATAAAAGAAGAATACGAATTAAACAGGTAAAAGAGCGGGGTCTGTCGAAAGCGTTTTACTTTCAGCAAGACCCTTTTTTATCGTTCTAATAGCTGGAATGTCATCATCGCTTTTCCAACAAGATTTGTCGCGCTGTATACTTCAAAATCCATTTTCACGAATTTACGGGACATGTCCAAAATTCTAGGACGGACTGTTAATACGCTTTCCATCTGTACGGGCTTAATGAAGTAAATGTTCATATTTTCAACTACCGCTTCCCCGCGCTTACGACGCTTCAATGCAAAAGCCCCGACTTCGGATAATAGGATTGTAAAGGCACCATATGAAATCGCACCAAACTGATTTGTCATTTGCGGTGTAACAGTAAATTCAACTTCAATGTCCTCTTCACCCATGACACGCATTTCATTTTTCACTAGATCATCAATCGTTTCGCCATGCTGAGGCTGACGCTGTGCTAACTGAATTGCCTTTAATACATCCTGACGACTGATAACCCCTTTTAATAGCCCTTCTTCATCAATGACAGGAAGCAAGTCGATTCCTTCCCAAATCATTCGGTGTCCTGCTGAAGCGACACTTGTTTTCATTGAAGCAGCAATCGGGTTCTTCGTCATTACTTTATCAATAGGCTCTGACTCTTCTTTCCCGATCACGTCCTTGCTCGTAATCATACCGACAAGTCTGTTTTGGCCTGTCACTACAGGGAAAGCCCCGTGTGTCGTACGACGGTTCTGTCTATGGAAATCGGCAATTGTATCATTATTTTTTAATACAGCTGTATCTTCCATCGGAACATACACATCTTCAATCAGTAAAATGTCTTTTTTAATCAATTGGTCATAGATGGCACGGTTAATCATCGTCGCCACCGTAAATGTATCATACGTTGTCGAAATAATCGGTAAATCCAATTCGTCGGCCAGGTCTTTATTCGATTCTGTTGTATCAAAACCGCCTGTAATTAATACTGCTGCCCCTGTTTTCAATGCATATTCATGGGCCTGTGTACGGTTTCCGACAATGAGCAAGCTCCCCGCATCTGTATAGCGCATCATATCATCAAGCTTCATCGCACCTATTACAAATTTCGTCAATGTTTTATGGAGACCTGATTTTCCACCTAATACTTGACCATCTATAATATTTACAATTTCAGCAAATGTTAAGCGTTCAATATTTTCTTTCTTTTTCTTTTCAATTCGAATCGTTCCTACACGTTCGATTGAGCTTACAAGACGTCGGTTTTCAGCTTCTTTAATCGCTCGGTAAGCTGTCCCTTCACTCACTTGCATTTCCTTTGCAATTTGACGAACCGAAATTTTATCGCCAACTGGTAGTGATTCAATGTATTGTAAAATCTTTTCGTGTTTCGTTGACAATTACATCACCTATTTCTCATCATTCATTTATGTCTTTAGTGTACCATATTTAAACGGCGCAATTATACTATTTTCAATACATATACCCGTATAATTGCTTATAAATGTAAGAAAAAGCTCATCAAATAAATAAGACAAACTGCCCAACAAAATATCTTGTGGGCAGTTTGAGTTTTTAGCACAAATAGTATCAAATTGATTGCGTCAGCAGTAAATTAGAATTTCACATATTCCCCTGGCTGCAATACTTGTACTTCTGCGTCTTCAACAAGATTCGCAAAGGCAGCCGGATTTTGTTCAATCGGCGGGAATGTATTGTAGTGGACAGGCACAACAATTTTCGGTTTTAATAACGAAACCGCATAAGCTGCATCTTCAGGTCCCATCGTAAAGTTGTCGCCAATCGGTAAAAAAGCAATGTCAATTGGATGACGTTTCCCGATTAACTCCATATCTCCAAATAATGCTGTATCACCAGCATGGTAAATTGTTTTTCCCTCTGCCGTAAATAAAATTCCGGCCGGCATTCCCGTATAGATAATTTCATTGTTTTCCGTTACGTATGACGAACCATGAAACGCCTGTGTAAATTTCACTTTTCCAAATTCAAATTGGCGTGCACCACCAATATGCATATTGTGTACTTTGCACCCTTGCCAGCCTAAATAGTCTGCAAGCTCATTTGGTGCAACTACAAGTGCATCATGCGCTTTAGCTAATTGTACAGTATCACCAACATGATCATTATGACCATGCGTCAATAAAATGACATCCGGTTTTTCATTTTCAACCTTTAAATCTGTTTGTCCATTCCCATTAATGAAAGGATCAATTAAAATCGTTGTCCCGTTTGTCACAATTTTTACGACGGAATGTCCGTGAAATGAAATCTGCATTTAACATACCTCCTAAAATAACCTTCCTTGTATCATTCGATAAATATGCACAATTCTCCTTTTTTTGATATGCTTATACCGCGAATTCAATAATTGAATAACAAAGGAGTTTTATACAATGTCGAAATTAAAACAATTACAAAATCATTTAAAAGAAAATGGTTGGGATGCTGCTTTTATTACAACACCTGATAATGTCTTTTACTTTTCCGGTTTTAAAAGTGAGCCGCATGAACGGTTACTTGGTGTTATGGTATTTAAGGACGCGGAGCCGTTTTTAATTTGCCCGAAAATGGAAATGCCTGATGCAGTCGCTGCAGGATGGACCTTCGATGTTGTCGGACATGAAGATACAGAAAATGCCTGGGATGTTGTTGCAAAAAATGTCGCGGCTCGCAACGTTGCCTTCGACACATTGGCTATCGAGAAATCTCATTTAACGGTTGAACGTTTAGAAGCAATTCAAGAACGTTATGAGCAATTGAAATTTGTAAGTATTGATGAAAAAATTAACGCGCTTCGTATTTCCAAAGATGAAGTGGAACTTGAAAAATTACGTAAAGCTGCCCAATTAGCGGACTATGCAATTCAAGTTGGCTGTGACGCAATTGCAGAAGGCGTAACAGAAATGGAAATTTTAAATACAATCGAATCGGCTATTAAAGCAAAAGGCTATGCAATGAGTTTCGAAACGATGGTATTGGCTGGAGAAAAAGCAGCTTCTCCACATGGAACACCAGGAAACCGCAAAATTAAAAAAGGCGACTTAATCTTATTTGACCTAGGGGTTATTTACGAAGGGTATTGTTCGGATATTACGCGAACAGTAGCATTCGGTCAGCCAAATGACGAGCAAATTGAAATTTATAATGCTGTTCGCCGTGCAAACGAAGCAGCAATTGAGGCGGTTAAACCAGGAGTCCGCGCTATGGACTTGGATAAAATTGCCCGTGATGTTATTACAGATGCAGGCTATGGCCAATACTTTACACACCGTTTAGGCCACGGTCTTGGTATTTCTGTTCACGAATTCCCGTCGATCAACGGCGCCAACGAATTCGTTCTAAATGAAGGTACAGTATTTACAATTGAACCTGGCATTTATAAAACAGATGCTGCAGGCGTTCGTATCGAAGACGATGTCGTTGTAACAAATGATGGTGTGGAAGTACTTACATCATTCACAAAAGAACTTGTAATTTTATAAAATTAAACTTCGATTAGTAGGGGCATCATCCCCTTTACCGCTACACTTTCGCGTACTACTCATTAATGCGGGACAAATTATTAAACAAGTAAATTGTATAGAAACTATTAAATTTGCATATACTATAGCGAGCAGTCCTTTACAGAGGTCTGCTCGCTTTTAAATTTTGGTAGGCGTTTCAACCAATTATCCACTTTACAATTTTTAACTTGTTTTCTAAAAGCAAAAATGAGGAATAGACGATTAATTACTTAAAAATAACCGAAAGGAAGTGGTGCATTATGAAAAAATGGTCATTTACAACGCTACTTATAATTGTGCTTACACTATCGCCAATAAGTCAAATTGAATGGAATACGGAAGCCGAAGCGAGTCAAACAAGTAAGGTAAATAATGAAGTCATTTCAAATAGTGCATTGCCGAACAAAACGGTAAAGGAAAAAGCTCCTGTCTCGAATACAGGCTTTATGCCAAAAGTAAATCGCAGCTATACGTATAAACCATCGTTCGAAGATGCCGGACAAAAAACATATACCGCTTCAAAAAATAAAGCGATCGAAAACTCGGTAGAATTGTTGGAAGAAGACTATATCGGCTATACGTATATTGAAGATCAGCAGCAGCTTGCATTAGGAGTTGCCTATTCAGATATATTTTTCTTCTCATTAAGCTACCCGATGAAAGAAAAGACAACAATTACCGATACGAATTATTTATATGACGGTACTACGGAAACAACACCCGTTTACGTTGAAAGCACAAATGCAACAGTTAAAACAAAAGCAGGAACATTCCGTAATGTAGTAGTCTTAAAATATCCAAACGGCTCGAAAATCTACTTAGCAAAAGATCACGGTATTATCCGCATTACCGATTTTGAAGGTAATATTACAACTGAGTTAATCTCGGTTAAATAAAATGACCACATAAAAAAATCCGCTGCGTTTGGTTTTGCCAATCGTAGCGGATTTTATTATTGCTGTGAAATGCTTATTAATTTAATCCTGTCAGTGCACCTAAAACATCTTCTACTTCTGCATATGACAGCCCTTGCGCGTCTGCTACTGCACGGTATACAACTTTACCGTCTAATGTATTAACGCCGCGTTTTAATGCCAGGTTGTCCAGGCATGCACGTAAAAAGCCTTTATTCGCAATTTGTAATGCATAAGGAACTGTATTGTTTGTTAACGCTATTGTCGACGTACGTGGAACCGCGCCTGGCATATTTGCCACCGTATAGTGGACAACACCATATTTAACAAATGTAGGATTGTCATGTGTTGTTACTTTTTCAGATGTTGCAAAACAGCCGCCTTGATCGATTGCAATATCAACAACAACAGATCCAGGTGACATCGATTGAATCATTTCCTCCGTAACCAATTTTGGTGCCTTCGCTCCTGGAATCAGCACTGAGCCAATTACTAAATCAGCAGAACGAACAGCATCTGCAATATTATAAGGATTTGAAATTAATGTTTGAACATCTCGACCGAATAAATCATCAAGTTGGCGTAATCGTTCTGGATTTAAATCGATAATCGTAACATCCGCTCCCATGCCGACTGCTACTTTAGCTGCATTTGTTCCCGCAATACCACCGCCGATTACTGTTACTTTACTGCGAGGGACACCTGATACACCACCAAGCAAGATGCCTTTACCGCCTGGCAGCTTTTCTAAATAATGTGCGCCGATCTGTGTTGCCATTTTACCTGCAACTTCACTCATCGGTGTTAATAATGGTAAAGAACCGTTCGGTAATTGAACTGTTTCATAGGCAATACCGATTACTCGATTTTCAAGTAAAGCTTTAGTCAATTCAGGCTCCGGAGCTAAATGTAAGTACGTAAATAGTATTAATCCTTCACGGAAATACTTGTATTCACTTTGTACAGGTTCTTTTACTTTTAAAACCATTTCTCCTGCCCATGCTTCAGCCGCTGTTTGTACAATATGGGCACCAGCGTCAATATAGTCCTGATCCGTAAATGCAGATCCTAATCCTGCACCTGTTTCAATATATACTTCATGACCATTTGCGATTAATGACAATACCCCTGCTGGTGTCATCGCAACTCGATTTTCGTTGTTCTTTATTTCTTTCGGTACCCCTATTTTCAACGTAATTCCTCCCTTTAACAATCACTTAGAAATATGATTAACATAAATCAAATCCATTTTACCAATTTTACCCGCAAATTAGTAGAGGATTTTGAATGTAAATTCTATTCTGAATAATGAATCGTTAATCATATCTTACTCCTGTATAGAAACTGGCAATATATTGCTGAAAAAAATTTTTTATAATAGTTAAAAAAATTTTTTACATAAATCCAAACTTTGTGACCATTTCATGGAAGTTATTGTATTTCACCTATTTTTCGGCGCAGGAATTATGTTCTTTGAAAAATTATTTGGTATAATATAGTTATAGATAATTAGGAGGTATGGAAAATGGCAAACCATTATAAAAGCATTGTAGTAGCAGTAGACGGCTCGAAAGAAGCAGAATATGCATTCCGTAAATCAATCGATGTTGCAAAACGCAATGAAGGTGCAACAATCAACCTAGTAAATGTTATCGATACACGTTCTTTTGCAGCTATAGAAGCTTATGACCGTTCAATTGCTGAGCGTGCTCAACAACATTCCGAGGAATTGTTAAACGGCTACAAAAAGCAAGCTGAAGCAGAAGGCGTTGAAAACGTTAATCTGATTATTGAATATGGCTCTCCTAAAAATATTATTACAAAAGATCTTTCAAATGTTGTAGAAGCAGATTTAATTATCTGTGGCGCAACTGGTTTAAATGCTGTTGAACGTTTCCTGATCGGTTCTGTATCAGAAGCAATCGTACGTTCAGCTACATGTGACGTTTTAGTAATCCGTACACCCGAGTGATTTAAATAAGTAAAATACAAAATGCCATCTTCTCAATTTGAGTCGATGGCATTTATTATTATCGTTTCTGATTATTGCTTTCTTTCCACATGCGTACTTTTTCGAAGAACATCGCCAGAGCGTCACGGTTTGACATATTCGGTACTTTTGCCAATAAAACCTCACGCGGCGCTTTTAACTGCTCACTTTGCTTTTGTAAAATTAAAATACTTTTCTCATGTGCTTTTGATGAGAACAGGTTGTCAGGCAATTGGATGACTGCCTGAATCCATGCATGTCCTTTAATATACTGGTGAAGCTGTTTTGCCTGATCTGATTCAAATAAATTTGCCGGAATCAGGAAAAATCCAAAGCCACCTTCTTTTGTATAATTTAAAGATTGCTCGATAAACAGATGGTGTGCGTAGCTCATTCCTTCTGCCGCGCATAATTCATAGTCAAGTGCTACTTCTTCATTCGGATAATATCCTACAGGTAAGTCGCAAACCACCGCATCTGCTGGATCGACTAACAGTTTTTCCAGCGCATCTTGACGGAATAATGTAACAGGTTGTTGGATCAGGTCTCCTGTCGCTGCTGCTAGTCGAATTAAGAGATCATCAACTTCCACTCCTGAAGCTGTCACTTTTCCTTCCAATGCATTCATGACTGTAAAGAGTAAATTCCCTGTACCGAGTGCCGGGTCAACAATTGAAATCGTCCGTTCCGATAATTCCTGGTCAAAGCATTGCTCTACAAAGTGGCTTACAATCAGCCCCAGAGTATCCGGTGTCATTTGGTGATTCGGCTGGGCACTTTTACGCATCCCCTTTAAAATCGCGATTTGGATCGCTTTACGCATATCTTCCTTCGTCGCACCTTGGACTTGCCATTCAAATTTCCCGTCCAATGTATCTTCCAGTGTTTGCAGTAAAGCTTCCAAATAATCCTGCTCTTGCTGCCCTGCAATATTTTCTGCGTTGTCATTAATATATTTAAAAATTTGTTCAAACTTTTCCATTAGACTAACTCCCTCATTCCATTCATTTGGATTTTTCGCCTGCTTACGACATATCCACTAAATGAACAACCCACTCAATGATTAATCATTGAGTGGGTGTTAATTATACATGTAATTACTTTACAACAAAATCGTTCAAAACGAAATTATTTTGCAAGAGCTTTTACTGCTTCAATCGCAGCATCATAATTCGGGTGGTCTGTACCTTCTGGAACATATTCCACATAAGCAACTTTGCCAGTTTCATCAACAACAAAAATTGAACGTGCTAAAAGGCGTAATTCTTTCATATGTACGCCATATGCTTCACCGAATGATGCATCGCGGTGGTCTGATACTGTTACAACATTATCGATACCCGCAGCTCCACACCAACGTTTTTGAGCAAATGGTAAATCCATTGACACTGTGTAAATTACAACATTGTCGCCTAAGTTAGCCGCCGCTTCGTTAAAAGTACGCGTTTGCTTATCACAAACACCTGTTTCCAATGAAGGAACAACTGAGAATAATCGAATTTTACCTTCAGAATCTTTTAAAGTTACTTCTGATAAATCGTTTGCAACCACTGTGAAATCCGGTGCTTGATCACCAACTTTTACCTCATTACCGATTAGTGTTACTGGACTGTTTTTAAATGTTACTTGTGCCATATTAAACGCCTCCTTTATATTCCCTAATATTACTAAAAAAGATTTAGCAATTGCAACTAACTGAGCTTATATTCATTAAATAAAGAAATTAAAAAGAAAAGAGCTGTTTTTATAAGACGAATCTTACAAAACAGCTCTTCTCTTGCTTAGAAGGTGTCGATAGTAAATTATTTCCCCTTCTATTCATTTTCAAACATCTTTTGTATAAATATTTTCATGAACAACGACCGTATCCGCAAAATAATCGGCAATACTCTTATTGTTCGGTGAAAAGGCTACGATTAAATACGGCAAGTATAACAATGTGCCGTTGATAAATCGGCCTACCCCTTCACGAAATAGCACGGTCATCCAATCTAGCGCTTCCCCGTCATCTTTTTCAACCTTTATTCCAAACGTCATCTTCCCTAAGGTTTGCTTGAAAAATTTTGTCATGAGCACAAAATAAGCGTAGAAAATAATTCCCGAAAGAATTGTCATCGGCGCGTACCACACATCGCTGGCAACACTCCAATTCATCAATGCAAATACCGGCTTAATCGAGACGCCGATAATGGCACTTATAACAATTGAATCCAACAGGAATGCCCAGAAGCGCATCCAGAAGCCGGCTGTTTTTTGTTTAATAGAAGGCGGCTTTACGACAGATGCTTCATCCACTACTTCGATTATGTCAGTCATCGTAATCCCTCCTATTAGTAGTCACCATATAAATACATCATACGAGGCGAATTTGTCGTTGAAATAATTTTGGACAATACTTCAGACTCAGCAGATGGTCGCAGCATAGAACCTAGTTTTACACCTAATAAAGAACCCCAGCTTGATGTATCCATTGTATATTCAAACAGCTCTGCATCTTCCAATCCGAAATCTTTACGTAATGCATTAATTGTCGTTTCTTCATTTCCAATTTCATCCACCAACCCTGCTCGCAGTGCCTGAGTACCGCCTAATACACGGCCATCCGCCACTTTCTTCACTTGCGCTTCAGACATATTACGCCCAGCTTCGATAATATCGACAAAATGATCATATGATTCATCAATCATTTCCTGCAGCATCGCAAGTTCCTCTTTTGTAGAAGGTCGTACACCGCCAAACATGTCTTTATGTTCGCCTGATTTGATTGTTTCAAACTCTACACCGAAATTTTCGGCTAATTTCCCATAATTAATCGATTGCATAATCACACCGATTGAACCGGTAATTGTTTCTCGTTGTGCAAAAATCTTATCTGCTGGTGCTGAAATATAATAACCTCCGGAAGCAGCCATTGATCCCATTGATACATAAATCGGGATTTGTTTTTCCTCTTTTATTTTCAATAGTTTTTGGTAAATTTCCTCTGATTCAATGACACCGCCACCTGGAGTGTTTACAGATAATACAACCCCTTTAATTGTATCATCTTCCAGTACAGCATCCAATTGTTCCATAAACTGCTGGTGGTTGTAATCAACCGTTTCCCAAATACTTGGTTCTCCTACATCCTGGATTACGCCATCTACCGTTAAATGCGCAATTCGATTCGTTAAGTCTCCCGTTTCCACTACGTTTTCGTATGTGAGCGATTCCGTACCCATCAAATTGTCGATACTAGTAAAGAAATCGGTCTTGAAAATCGAAATAATCGTATTGATCCCAATAGAGAAAAATAATAATACGGCAGCAATAATGAGTGCCACAACTCGTTTTGTATTCATTTTCACGCCTCCTCAATATATGTACGAAACTATTTTACAAAAAGTTTCATCGAAAACCATTTCCTACAGCGATTTTGACATAATCCCACTTGATTAAGCAACCATACTTTAGGTTTTATCACATGGTGAAGCCTCATTTCTATTAATTCAGCTCGGTTTAAACATGAAAACCGGCAGAAAAAAAGGCGGCAAATTTCGCCACCTTTTATTCATTACCCGGGAAATATTTGTCGAGCAATGGTATTTCCCTTACTTTACACGCAATTCAACTCGACGGATTTTCCCTGAAATTGTTTTAGGTAATTCATCTAAAAACTCTATAATTCGAGGATATTTATATGGTGCTGTCAGCTGTTTTACATGATTTTGCAGATCTTCTACAATTGTTGGGCTTTCTTTTAATGTGACATCTTTAAGGACGACAAATGCTTTTACAACATTCCCTCGTATTTCATCCGGACTTGCAACAACAGCACATTCCTGTACAGCAGGGTGCTTCGTTAAAGCATCCTCAACTTCAAATGGCCCAATTGTATAACCTGATGAAATAATAATGTCATCATTACGGCCTTCAAACCAGAAATAGCCGTCTTCATCCTTTATCGCTCGGTCGCCTGTTACATACCAATCCCCGCGATATTGAATCGATGTACGTTCAGGATCTTTATAATACCCTTTAAATAGTGCAGGTGTCGATTTGTGTACTGCGATATCACCAACTTCACCTGCCGGGACAGTCTCACCATCTTCATTGATTAAATCAATGATATTTCCCGGAGTCGGTTTTCCCATCGAGCCGGGACGCAATTCCATGTTTAACAATGTTCCGATCAATAATGTATTTTCTGTTTGGCCATAGCCATCACGGACAGTTAACTGATGTTCACGTTCGAACGTTTCAATTACTTCACGGTTTAATGGCTCACCTGCCGAGACAGCGCTGCGCAATGAAGTTAAATTAAATGTATTTAACTGATCTAACTTCGCCATCATTCGATATTCTGTCGGTGTACAGCAAAGCACATTGATGTGTTGCTGCTCAATTAACTGTAAAAACTGTTTAGGGTCAAACTTCCCTTTGTATACAAATCCTGTTGCGCCACTGCCTAATACAGCAAGAAACGGACTCCAAATCCATTTTTGCCATCCTGGAGCTGCAGTTGCCCATACCGTATCACCATCACGTACGCCAAGCCACTCCGCAGCCGTTGTACGTAAATGTGCATATCCCCATCCATGTGAGTGCATTACAGCTTTAGGATTTCCTGTTGTGCCTGATGTATAGGCTAAAAAAGCAAGATCATGTGCTGTCGTCTCAACAGAATCGAACTCGTTTGACTGTTGCTCTGCAAGCGCCATTAATGAAGTCCATCCTTCTTTTTCTTTTCCGATAATAAAGCATTCTACATTCGCTAAATTTTCTACATGTTCAAATTCATTTACGAATTGTTCCATCACGATAATCGCCTTAGCCTCGGAATGATTTAGTCGATAATCAATATCTTTAGCTCGCAGCAACTCCGAACTTGGAATAATGACCAATCCTGCTTTTAATGCTCCAATATAAGAAACATATGCTTCTAAACAGCGAGGCAGCATAATTAAAATGACATCACCTTTTTTTAGTCCTTGTGCATAAAAAGCATTCGCTGCCTGATTTGCTCTTTGTAGTAACTCTTTGTATGTATAACGCTCTTGGTGTCCATTTTCTTCCTGAAAAATTAATGCTGTTTTCGATCCTTTATTATCGTGTTTTTCAAATTCATTCACAATATTATAAATTTCCGGTGCAACTAATTGATTTTCATTCATTTTTAATACTCCCCTTTGTTTAAAAAAAATGAGCCTTACCTTATTAGTATAATAATCCTTCTCGTTAATATCAAAATATTCCGCCACTTTTTATTGCATAACAAAAAATATTTGTTACCAAAATAAAAAGAAACGCTACTTTAAAAGTAGCGCTCCTTTTTTAAAAACGGATTATTGGTTTTGGTTGCCGCGTAATTGCTGCTCTGCCATCTGTACTAGGCGTTTCGTAATTTCGCCACCTACAGAACCGTTTGCACGAGATGATGCGTCAGGACCTAATTGTACGCCAAATTCTTGTGCGATTTCGTATTTCATTTGGTCTAAAGCTTGTTGTGCACCAGGTACACGTAATTTGTTTGAGCTGTTGTTGTTTGCCATCTGTCTCTCACCTCCTTGTGACATTAGAATGCACCGGGAGGAAAGATTAATACATAAAAAACACAGGTAAATTATAGTTTCATTAGGAAATCATTATCAGTTTCTAAAAATTATAGTAAATCCGCGAATTTATCTTCTTTTACTTCCTTCTGAGGGAACTGATATACTTCGCGGTTTTTAACGGCGCGATCAATTAATTCATCGAATTCCGTAAAGCTTTCAAAACGCTGAACTTTTTCTAATTTCGGTTTTGTTTTCGGACTAGACGGTGTAAATATTGTACAGCAATCCTCAAATGGCTGGATTGATGTTTCGTATGTGCCAATATCTTTTGCGATTTTGATGATGTCATTTTTATCTGCTGAAATTAACGGACGTAAAATTGGTGTATTTGTCACATCATTAATTGCAGTTAGGCTTTCCAATGTTTGTGAAGCGACTTGTCCTAGGCTTTCACCTGTTACAATACCTAATGCGCCAACTTCTTCACGCACTTTATCGGCCACTTTCATCATCATACGACGTGTTGATGTCATTGACATATTGTCTGGCACTGCATCTTTTACTGCTACTTGCAGTTCTGTAAATGGAATAACATGCAGGCGAATATTTGCACCGAATTTTGTTAGTTCATTTGCAAGTTCTTTAACTTTCTGTAAAGCATTATCGCTTGTATACGGAGGACTGAAGAAATGAATCGCATCCAGTCGAACGCCACGTTTCATCATTAAGTAACCGGCAACTGGACTATCGATACCGCCTGAAAGCATTAACAGCGATCGTCCATTTGATCCAATCGGCATTCCTCCAGCACCTTGAATTACTTGCGCCATCATATAGATTGCATCTTCACGAACTTCAATTCGCAATGCGAAATCCGGATTTTTCACCTGTACTTTAAAGTTAGGGAAATTTGGTAAGATTGTAGCTCCCATTTCACGCTGTAATTCATGTGTGTTTAATGGGAATGTTTTATCTGTACGATGTACTTCAACTTTAAACGTTAAATCGCCTTTTTCACGATAGTCTTCTAAAATTTCAAAGGCTAAAGCTTTCATCACATCCAAATCTTTTTCACAAGAAGCGACAGGGCTGATTGATTGAATACCGAAAACATGTGGTAAACGATCCATCAGTACATCAAATTTCTCTTTATTTTCAACTTCAATAAACATACGGTCACGCTCTGCACGAATTTTCAGTGGTGCAATATCGTTAAATGAATAACGGACATTATCGCGTAAACGGCTGATAAAATCTTTTTTGTTTCGACCTTTTGTTGATAATTCACCATAGCGAACTAATATTTCCTTAAATATCATTGCATTATTTCTCCTTTTAATTCTTTCATTACGATTGTAAATTGCTTTTTGAATGAAGCAATATCTTCGTCAGTATTAATTGCGCCTAAACTTAAACGAAGGACACCGTTTTTAAAGCGACTATCGATATTTAATGCTTCTACAACATGGCTTGTTTTAGTTTGTTTTGACGAACATGCGCTTGATGTTGAAACGATAATATCACGTTTTTGTAATGCATTTATTAAAATTTCACCTTTAAGTCCTCTAACACTGAAAGATATAATATGCGGTGCACCATCTTTTGGCGAAAGGACATATACTTCCTGACCAAATTGCTCAAAGAAATGATGCAGATCTGCAGACCATTTTTTAAAGTTCTCAAAATTCCCCGGCATTCCTTCTACTGCTAAACGGGCCGCTTTTGCCAACGAAACAGCTTGCGGTACTGCAACCGTACCACTTCTTAATCCGAATTCTTGTCCACCACCAACAATAAATGCTTTCAGTTGAGGTTTTTTACGGAATGCCAACAGGCCACTGCCTTTTAAGCCTTGAATTTTATGTCCTGAAATCGAAATGACATCGGGACCATTATCCCCATTAAAAAAGACTGGCAGCTTTCCGAAACTTTGAATCGCATCAACATGAAACATTGCCTGGCATGTACGATGAATGATTTGTGCCGCTTCTTTAATTGGCTGAACAGCTCCAATTTCATTGTTTACATGCATAATGCTCACGATGATTGTATCTTTGCGAAGCTTTTGCTGTAATTCCTCTAAAGAAATGACCCCATATTTGTTTACTTTCAAGTAGTCAATTTCATAACCTTCCTCTTCCAAACGCTTGACCGCTTCCAAAATCGAAGGATGTTCTATTTCTGTCGTAATAATATGCTTGCCTCTAAAATTACTAGATTTTGCAATACCAAAAAGCGCGGCATTATTCGATTCCGTACCTCCGGATGTAAATAAAATATTCTTTTCGTCTGTATGAAGAATATTTGCCAATTGCTCACGAGCTTTTGTTAATAAAGCATTTGACTCGACTCCTGCACGGTGAATCGATGCAGGGTTGGCGTAATATTGTTCATTTACTAACATAAATGTAGCCAAGACATCTTTGTGCGGTTTTGTTGTCGCACTATTATCTAAATATATCATCTATACTCAACCTTCTTTATTAAAACTAATTTTCCGTAATCTATTAACATTACAGAGTTGCCTGCAATCATCACTTACCAAAGAGAGAGGTTGTGTTAATAGTCAAACTGACTATTAACACAACCTCATAAATGTGCTTATTTATTATAACGCTAAATGGATCAACATGTAACCGTTATGCTTATTATTTTGTAAGCAGCTGCTCCTGAACGAGCTCCTCAATACGTTTAATCGCATTAGGATCGATAATTTCAACCGCTTTTGCTGCATCTTCCAGTGCTTTTATGTAGCGGAATTTCTTGAATGCGTCTTCAGCTTCAAGTAAATTTTCATGTACTTGTCGGTTAGTTGCTCTGTAGCGGTTTCCAAACTGAATAAGACGCTCAATAATTAATACGTTCTCAATCATTTCCTGTGCTTTTTCATGTGTTTCTTCAATCGATTGCTTTGCACTTAGTAAATGCTGGTTTACTTGGATAATATTCAACGGCACTTCCTGTAAGCTTTGAACAACAACAAAAATCTGCTCTGCCGCCTCTTCTAATCTTGCATCCATTTCTTCCGGTATTCCAGGAATATTGGCACGTCCAAGCAGACGTTCGGTATCTTGCAATAAGCGCTTTAAAGTTTCCAATTCAGCTCTTGCTTTATTTTCATCAATACGGAGATTTTTTAGTTTGTTAGAGAACTTTTCCTGCTCTTCAGCAATTTGCTCGATCTCATCAGTAATTTCTTTTAGCTCTTCCTGTAAGCTGGAGTAGGCAGACTTTTCTTCATGAACACGAGTTGATAACAACTCATAGCGTCTTTGTAGAACTTCCAAGTGCTTTAAGCCCACTTTAGGAATTTCCGCCTCTCTGTCCTGCAAACGGTAGCTATGCTGTACATAAGCGACTTCATCATTAATGTCCTTTGTAAGGCGCATTACATCATTAATCACACTGTACATGCCGGAACAGTTGCGTTCCACATACTTTCTTGCCATTACTTCTTTTTCTAGCAAATTGTAAAAATGGTCGATTTCATCATTAATTGTTTCAATTCGTGGTGATACAGCCGGTAAGTTTAATTCAGCAATTGCCGCTTTTAACATTTCTAGTTCATTCTCAAGCCCATTCAAATATTCAGTCAGTTCTAAATGGCGTAAATAATACTTTTGCTCTTCCATTTCACGCTGTCCATTACGAAGTTCATGAATTGCGGTCGGAATTTTTGTTTGAATTTCCGTAAGCAGTGTCGGCACATCATTTAGTAAGCTGAAAATCTCCTGTGCTTCACTGTTTAACTGAAGAACAATTTCACGTGCCTGCAAATAGTTGCCGTCTTTCGTTAACTCATCGAATTCTTCAAACTTTGGTATAAATTGCTCAAGCTTCTTTTCCAATGCTTCCAAAGCAGGACCAAATGAATGCTGGTGTGCCAAAATCGTCTTACGTGCAGAACGGTAATATTCTTTCAACTGTTCAATTTCAATACGGTTTTTCTCTTCACTGCCAATCAATTCATCCAGCTCTGTAATAATCTGCACACGTACTTGCTCACATTTCGCAAGCTCTTGCTCGATGTCACGTTCTGTATGTGTTGCTTTGTTAAATTTAAATCGGTCGACAAATTCTTCCGCATCAAACAATAATTCGTCAATTTTCGGAATTTGCTTATCGACAACATCCAACCAACGATTACGCCAGTTTTCAAAAAGCTCTTCTGTTTGACCGTTCATATTAAGGGCTTTTACTTTTGCGAGCTCCTCAAAAATCGGGTAATGTTGTATTTGTAGTTTTTCCTTATCTAATCGTCCTATTTCTGCATTATGCTTGCGTCTTACTACTAAGCCTGCCATTAATAATGCTAATAGTACGACGACAACAATGATGATATACTTTATCATTGTAAGCCCCCTAATCCCAAATAAAATCAATATTTTAGCTATATACGTATTATTTATAATAACATGTTTTCTAATATTTGTTTAACTATTTCCAGCTTTTTTTACTTTTAAATACCATATTTTTGAAGGAAGGTCATTCAATTGAAACGAGACGGTCATATACATACACCTTTTTGTCCCCATGGTTCTACAGATTCGATAGAAAAATATATCGAAAAAGCGATAACAAGCGGATTTAAAGAAATCACATTTACGGAGCATGCACCTTTACCTGAAAACTTTGTCGATCCAACACCTGACAAGGATAGCGGAATGAACCCTGCTTATTTGATGGATTACTTTAAACAACTGCAGTGCGCAAAAGAACAGTACGAATCACAAATTAAAATCAACATTGGGCTGGAGGTCGACTATATTGTCGGCTTTGAACATGAAACAAAACAATTTCTCAATGAAGTCGGCCCATTATTGGATGATGCGATATTATCCGTACACTTTTTGAATTTCCAAGACGAATATGTATGTATTGACTTTTCACAAGAAGTATATTTACAATTTGCCAATAAGGTTGGCGGCATTCTTCCTATGTATAAGCTATACTACGAAACCGTGAAAAAGTCGATTATGGCGGATTTAGGTTTATACAAACCTAAGCGGATAGGACATCCTACACTAATTCATAAATTTCAGCTTGCCCACAACGAACAGGTCGATGACGCAGCTGACATAAATGAACTATTAAAGAAGATGCAGAACAGCCATTATGAGCTTGATTTTAATAGTGCTGGCCTAAGTAAACCGTATTGTAAGGAGACATACCCGCCCTATCAATTTGTGAAACAGGCAATTAATTTACAAATTCCAATTGTTTTCGGTTCGGATGCCCATACGGTAGCGGATTTACATCAGCATTATGAAACATTACTGAAAAAAATAACTTTTTAATTGGAGGATTCTATGTTTGGAAATATCACTTATAACGGTTCAATAACAGACCAGTACGAACAGCTATCTAAACAGCTGGATGCATTGCTTGAAGGGGAAAATAACTTAATCGCTAATCTAAGTAACGCTTCAGCTTTATTAAATACTTTTTTAAAAGAAATTAACTGGGTAGGATTCTATTTAATGAATGAAGGCGAATTAGTGCTTGGACCATTCCAAGGCTTACCGGCTTGTGTACGAATTCCTGTCGGGCGCGGTGTTTGCGGTACAACGGTTTCCAAGGAGCAAACAATGGTTGTAGACGATGTTCACGTTTTCCCTGGCCATATTGCTTGTGACGCTGCATCAAAATCGGAAATCGTTATTCCATTAATTAAAAATGGTGTCGTTATAGGTGTTTTAGATATCGACAGCCCGGTTGAAGCACGTTTTACTGCTGAAGATAAAGATGGTTTGGAAAAATTTGTGGATGTACTGTTAAAACATATTTAATTACTAAAAAGGGAGTGCCCGAAAAGTTATTCCGGGTACTCCCTTTAATATTGCAGTTCCATTGGTTTTTCATATACACATAAACGGTTTTTTCCGTTTCGCTTTGCATGATATAACGCAATATCAGCTTGCGCAAACATATTTTTGAAATTAGGACGACTGCTCTTATGCCATGTAATCATACCCGCAGAAACAGTAACTGATGGATTTGATACACTTGGTACCATTTGTACAATCGAATCCGAAATTCCCATCGCTTCACTGTCTGAAATATTCGGAATATAAATGGCAAGCTCTTCACCGCCCCAGCGCGAGCAAATGCCCCTTTTCCCTATTTCATTTTGCAGTCGCCTAGCAATTTGTACGATTACTTCATCCCCGACTTGGTGCCCATATGTGTCATTAACCTTTTTAAAGTTATCGATATCAATTAAAAGGAACATTCCTGAATCGTCCTTTTGAATGGAATTTTCTACGTATGAATCAGAGTAACTTCTTGCGTAAAGCTTTGTTAAATGGTCCCGATCCACCATCTCCTGAAGTTGTTCACGTAAAACAGAATTGGAAATGGCTAATGACGAATGGTGAATAAGCGATTGCATTAGCTTAAAGCTATCAAAGGAGAAAAAATACGGCTCTTTATGCAATACAATGCTAAACCCGATAATATCTTCTTCAACAATCATTGGAATGGCCATTATCGACTTATACTCAATGTCTCCTGAAATAAGACGGCTGAAATCAGCAATAAACAATGGGTCTTGTGTCGTCTGAAAATGTTTTTCCACATGCTGGACATATACATTGCACGCTACATAATCGAAAAGATCTGTACACGCTTCGGTCATGATATACTTTTCATCTTCTTTAAACATGAAACCAATTTCCATAGGCTGAAAAGATTTCAACATTTGCTTTTGTAAAAATAAAAGCATCTCACTGATCGTCAATTTCATATTTAAACGGTGGGAAGTTTCATTGATTAACTGTAAATCCGTGATGAGACGATGTGATTGATGATAGAGTTTTGCGTTTTCCAAGGCATTTCCTGAAGCTTGCGCAAGCATCCGGATAAATTCTTTTTCCGAATTAGCGAATGAGTAATTGATTGGTGCTTTCACCTGTAAAATTCCGTATATTGCTTGTCTCCCTTTTATAGGCACATTTAATAATCGACGGTTTTGTTCAACAGCTATATCTTCTTTCAATTCTCCCGATACAAAAGACTCGATTGTTGCAGGCCGCTCTGATAAATAGTCAAAAGGCTTTATTTTCACTCTCGTTTGACGGTCTTGGTCATTTGACAAGATCAGCTCTACTTCAAGTCCAGGGAAATTTTCTTCTATTGTAATAAGCACATTTTCCAAAATTACATCAATGTCCATCGTTGAATGGAAAAGATCTGTCATCCCATATAATTTACGGTACTTTTGCTCATTCGAGTACACTTCGTATTTTTGGATTAAATATTTATAGGAAGCGGATATTGCCCCTATTATTTCTTCGGTCAGCACTGTTTGTATAGGTGCCTCGACAGGATTATATTTAAATATAATAATAGCTTCTATTTTATCATTTATTATAAGTGGCATAACATCCGTATGGGTTTCAAAATACGGCTGTTCTTTTAAAAACCCGGGTAACTTCACAACTTTGTTACCATTAAAATAGGGTTGTATTAAATCTAATGCTACATCAACATTCAGTAATTCTAAGTTGTCGATCGGTTTCAATTTATTTTCGCTTACATGAAATAAAAAACAATGTTCCATATTAAAGTGTTTATTTAGGCTTTCTTCTAATAGGAAAAAGTAATCATAAAATTTACTTCGTTGTAATTTCTTATTCATACAAAGGCTTAAAATATCCGATTTAAATTGATCAATCTTTTGTTGATTTTCCACCATTAAATCACCTTTTCTTTTACTATTGCGATGTCGGTTCTTTTCACTTAACATCAAGTATACACATTTTATGTCTTATTGACTATTTAAATTTGTTATATTTTTCTAGTAAACACCCCAATTTGGATTGTTTTTTGAATATTAAAGTATTTTTCCGTTCTTATCTACTACCCGCTTTTGTGCTTAAATACCCACAAAACGATAAATTATTTTTATTTTTATTTACTTCATATTATATTCAAAAAGTAAAACACCTTTGTTGACGGATAGATAAAAAAAAGATACAATAGCCTTTGTGTAAAATGAATGCAGTAGTTGTATAACTTAAATGTAGTATTTTATTCCTTCTGTGTAGACAGAATGGTGTATTGTGTAACCCTTTCGGCTGCATGGGCGAAGATACATGAAAATAGAATACCGTTTAATGTCGGGTACAACTGGTTTTTTCTTTTACAACAAAAACCAATTTTAAGGAGGAGACACAATTATGTCTCGTTATACAGGTCCATCTTGGAAACTATCTCGTCGTCTTGGTATTTCATTAAGCGGCACAGGTAAAGAAATCGCAAAACGCCCTTACGCACCAGGTCAACACGGCCCGAACTCTCGTGGTAAAAAATCAGAGTACGGTCTACAATTAACTGAAAAGCAAAAATTACGTCATATGTATGGTATGACTGAACGTCAATTCAAAAACACTTACCTACGTGCTGGTAAATTACAAGGTGTACACGGTGAAAACTTCATGATTTTACTTGAAACTCGCCTTGACAACCTAGTTTACCGTTTAGGTTTAGCTCGCACTCGTCGTGCAGCTCGTCAATTAGTTAACCACGGTCACATCTTAGTTGATGGTAACCGCGTTGACATTCCATCTTACTCAGTAAAACCAGGTCAAACGATCTCTTTACGTGAGAAATCAGCTAACCTTTCAGTTGTTGCTGAATCAATCGAAGTAAACAGCTTCGTACCAGAATATTTATCATTCGATGCAGACTCTAAAGTAGGTACTTTCGTACGTTTACCAGAGCGCTCTGAATTATCTTCTGAAATCAACGAACAATTCATCGTAGAGTTCTACTCTCGTTAATCTTTCGAGCTTCAGATATATATTCGAATCAAACCATCAAGCCCTGTTTATCGGGTGCTTGGTGGTTTTTTATTTAGATTTATTTTCTGCAAAATTTTTTCAAAATTGTTCAATCGCCCCGATCAACCCTTCTTCGTTGAATAGGATAACGAGGAAAGGGGGTGAATATTATGGGTTACGGTTATGAAGGATATCAAAATCAAAACTATAATAACTACGGTGGTTACGGCTGTGGTGGTGGCGGTAACAGCGGCGGTAACAGCTTAACATTCGTTCTAATTGTTGTTCTATTCATTCTTTTAATTATTGTCGGTGCTACTTTCGCTTACTAATAACTCCGATTCCAAAGAAGGCTTATAGCTAGCCAGAAATAAATCCAACTACTTATTACTGCTTCTCGCCCTTAGGGTCACTTCCCCCAGTGACCCTTTTTATTTTGAATTTCATCGATTATTTATTCAGCTCTCCTGCTTGTAGACGTAAACTTTACACCCGCAAACAATAAAAAAAGATGCTGTACGCTATATAGCTGCAGCATCCTTTCTATTAACTCGTAACAATCCTTACTAAATACGCTTAAAACAAAAAGTAAGTTGCTCCTAGTACCGCAATTACTATAAACGAAGCAAAAAATGCTTTCCACTTAGATATACGGTGCACTTCCGAAATCCCTATAACTGTGATGACATATGTCCAAATACTGCTAATAATAATCAGTGTCCCACAAACAAATTGCAGAATCAAATCACCTAGTGATGTCTCCATATAGGAAATAGAGAAAAATGACTGTGGTGCGAATTGCATCCAGAACAGAAGAACCGGCAATATCCAAATATAAGGAATCATTGTCACACTGATCATGCGGAACATTTCTTTAAACTTCCCTGTACCACCGAATGCTTTTGCTGATAGTGTCAATACGCCTGCCGATAAAACTGTTGAAAGAAAATATAGTACTAAACTTAAAAGAAATGTTGAATAAACGATATCTCCCAGCGTATATTGCCCTGTAAATTCACTACCGATAAAGCTGACTAAATTACTAGCAAACACTCCGATAATACCAACGAAAATGAAATAAGATAACTTTTTAGTTGTTAACACATAACGAATAGTATCTCGGGGTTTAACAGCAATGCTTAATATTGCATGTCGATCATCGACTGTACCTGTTAATTGCTCACTCAAAATAACATCCCCCTAAAAATATGTATACAATCTATTATACTGATATTTTTAAGGTGATACAAAATTATTGCTTCTTTAGTAGCATACCAATCTTTTACTATTCGGCAGATTTAAGAGATACATAGCCCGCCTTTTCCACTAATGCCTGCCCTTCATCCGAGAGCACCCAATCAATCACCTGTTTAACATTTCCTGTTGGCTCGCCTGCTGTCACAATATAAAATTCAGAAGCAATTGGATACGCATTGTTGCGAATTGTTTCTCTTGTCGGTGCAACCCCATCGATTTCCAAAAGTTTAATTTCTTTATTTTTTACCATCTCATTTGAATAATAGCGGAAAGTATAACCGATTGCGTTTTTATAATTTTTATATTGGGACACTTCATTGATAATTCCGCCCATTCCTGTCGCTATATCTTCCGTTGGGGCTTCCATTAACGGTTTATCCCCCATAAGCCGTTGTAATGCTGTTTGTGATCCGCTGTCCTCAGGTCTTTGGAATGCACGGATCGCATCGTCTTGTCCGCCAACTTCAGACCAGTTTGTAATTTCCCCTGCATAGATTCCCTTAATTTGTTCGAGCGATAAACGATCGACTTTGTTTTTACTGTTCACGAAAAAGACAAATGCTTCTTTTCCAATAGGCGTCAAATGAAGTTTAATCCCCTGTTGTTCTGCCTGGTGAATTTGTGAATCGGATGGGCCCGCTACAAATATCATATTCGTATTACCAAAAATCAGGTTCGTATAGGCTTCGTGCGTCTGATTCACCATCACTTCACTCTTATAAGGATTATATTCTCTTTCAGGATAAAGGTGCTCTGTAATGGCTGCATACAATGGATACAAAGCCGTTGCACCATCCATCTTCGGTAAAGGTTCCTCTATTTTTAAACTCGGTTTCTTATCCAATTGCACTAATTTATTCTGATCTGTAAATGGCTCATATTGATAAATATTCACTTCCGCGTCAACAGTCGGTACCCTGCCATCGAACCATTTATAAATTGGTTGTATCGAGGTGATGACCAAAACAATTCCGGCAATTGACCAAAATATTTTTATACGCTTACTGTTTTTGTAAAATACATCAAAAATCACAAGGACAAAACCAATATATAAAATGACCGCAGCAGAAACTACTAACGGTATATAATGAATCTTGCCGCTAAATGCTACAAAAAATAACAATATGAAAGTGAAAAAGCAAACCGTCAGTAAGACAAAAATCGAAATGACAATTTTCCCTAAATAAGATTTATTTTCCATACTTCCACCCCTCTCCCCTATACGTTCTTTATGAAACGAAATATTCCTTTTAAAAAAACGTCCTGGAAAACTACTTCCCAAGACGTTTAATTTAATTAAGCAAATTTCACCATATGGTATTTTTTCTTACCGCGACGAATAATGGCAAAGGCGTCTTCCAAACGGTCCTTCGCATCGATTACATATTCCAGATCCGTAATTTTTTCTCCGTTCACGCTAATTGCACCGTTCGTAACATCTTCACGCGCCTGACGCTTTGATGAAGAAATTCCTGCTTCTACGATTAACTCCACGATATTTTTGTCTTCTTTCGCCACTTCTACAGAAGGTACACCAGAGAAGGCTACTTTCATTTCCTCCACTGACAATGCTTTTAAGTCACCGGAGAATAATGCTTTTGTAATACGCTCTGCGGCTTCCAGACCTTCCTCACCGTGGATCAGACGTGTCATTTCTTCAGCCAACGCTTTTTGCGCTTTACGTAAATGCGGCTCTTCTTCAACACTTACTGCAAGGCCTTCAATTTCTTCACGTGTCAGGAATGTGAAGATTTTTAAGTATTTCACAACATCTGCATCCGCAGTATTGATCCAGAACTGGTAAAACTCGTATGGAGATGTTTTCGCAGCATCGAGCCATACAGCGCCGCCCGCTGTTTTACCGAATTTTGTACCATCCGCTTTTGTTACAAGAGGAATTGTAATACCGAACGCTTTCGCATTTTCATCATGCGTTTTACGAATCATTTCCAATCCTGTTGTAATATTGCCCCACTGATCCGAACCACCTACTTGAATTCGAACGTTGTGATGATCGTATAAATGATTGAAGTCAATACCTTGGATTAATGTGTAAGCAAATTCAGTAAATGAAATACCTGAATCCAGGCGTGACGCAACTGTATCTTTATTTAAGATGTAGTTTACATTGATCAGTTTCCCATAATCACGAAGGAAATCGATTAATGTCATTGGACCTACCCAATCATTATTGTTTACAAGAACAGCTCCATTTGCAGCATCCGATGAAAAGTCGAATAAGCGCTCCATTTGCTTTTTAAGACCCTGCACATTTTTATCGATCTGGTCCATCGTCTGTAATTGACGCTCTTCTGAACGGCCAGATGGATCCCCAACTGTACCTGTAGCTCCACCAACTAATAAAATCGGTGTATGACCTGCTTTTTGGAAACGGCGTAACGTAAGCAATGGCACGATATGTCCGATATGCATCGAATCCGCTGTCGGGTCAACACCTACATACAGGGAAACCTTCTCTTCGTTTAATAACTTTTCCATACCTTCCGCGTCTGTTTGCTGGTATAACAATCCGCGCCATTCCAAGTCTTGCAGTAATTCGTTTGTCATTTATTTTCTCTCCTTTTACATGATACGTCATTTACTTGTAAGGAAATAAAAAAGTCCCTACACGCAAATGCATGCAGGGACGTCAAATTTTTATTTAACGCGGTACCACCCGGCTTGAAGAAATTTAAATCTCTTTCTTCCACTTTAAGCGTCTATAACGTGACGATCCGTTCAGGCTCCAAGTACGTAATTCATAAATGCGCTATGTCTAGCTTTCACCAACCGCTAGCTCTCTATGCAGGGAACACATTTATTACTGCAAACTCTTCGTTGCCTGAAATTTATATTTTCTATTCTACCTAGAAAATAGTTGATGTCAATATTTATATTCGTTTATATATCAAATATGCTATAATAAACAAGATTTTAGGAGGTCGATGATGTGAAACAATGGCTTGAAAAATTAAATAAAAAAATCGAAATCCTTGCTTCTTCAGAAAGAATGCGCTTCGTCAGAATTGGAGGCGGTGTATTCTGGAATTTAACTTTACTGGCTATTATTTTTATAGCTGCGACACTGTTGTTTGTCGGAGGTGTAGGCGCAGGTTACTTCGCATCATTAACAAAGGATGAACCTTTGCGATCGAAAGAAGAGATGCGCGAACAAATTTTCAGCTATGAAGAAACAAGTGAACTTTATTTTGCGAACGATATTTACATAGGAAAGATCAGAACTGATTTAGATCGACGTGAAACATCGCTAGCTAATATATCCCCATCCTTAATTAATGCTGTTCTTGCTACAGAGGATGAATATTTCCGTGAGCACACCGGCATTGTGCCGAAAGCGGTATTACGTGGATTACTGCAAGACGTATCCAACTCGTCTACACAGACAGGTGGCTCTACCCTAACACAGCAATTAATAAAAAACCAAATATTAACGAATGAAGTTTCTTATGAACGTAAAGCGAAGGAAATTTTACTTGCGTACCGTTTGGAACATTTTATGACAAAAGAAGAAATACTCGAAGCCTATTTAAATATCATCCCGTATGGCCGAAATTCTTCAGGTCGTAACATTGCCGGTATCGAAACGGCTGCACAGGGGATTTTTAGTGTGTCCGCATCTAAATTAAATTTACCGCAGGCAGCTTATATTGCCGGTATCCCTCAGGCACCTTTCACATACACGCCTTTCACAAATAAAGGTGAGCAAAAAAGTGCGGAAGGGATGCAGCCAGGTATTGACCGTATGAAAACGGTTCTTTATCGTATGCAGGAAGCAGGCTATATTACGAAGAAAGAATATGACGAAGCAATTGCCTATGATATTTCGAAAGACTTCAAAGGATATGAAATCCGTCCGGAAGAAAAATATCCTTGGTTAACAGCAGAGCTTGAGCTGCGTTCAAAAGAAATTTTCGCGAAAATACTTGCCGAAAAAGACGGCATTGACCCGGACCGTTTAAAAGAAGAAGAGAACTTAAATGAAAAATATACAATACTGGCAGACCGTACAATACGTTCAGGCGGTTACCGTATTTACTCAACGATTAATAAAGACATGTATGATGCCATGAAAAAAGTGACGGAAGAATTCACTTTATACGGACAAACATACAAGAAAAAAGAAAAAGATCCTGAAACAGGCGAAGAAATCGAAGTGGATGTTCCCGTACAAACAGGAAGTATGGTAATCGAAAACAAAACGGGCCGTATTTTAAGTTTTGTTGGCGGGCGTGACCATGAAATTGAACAATTGAATCATGCGACACAAGCTTACCGTTCAAACGGTTCAACGATGAAACCGTTACTTGCCTATGCACCAGCGCTTGATTACGGTGTCATTGGTGCAGGAAGCCCTGTAGTGGATGTGAAATTCAAACGTAGTTATGACAACTATGAACCCGTCAACTATATTCCAACACAGGAACTAGGAATTATTCCAGCACGACAAGCAGTTGCATCATCACAAAACTTAGCAGTACTGCGTTTGTATGATTCAATTTTAGATCGTCGTCCAGCAACCTATTTGGAAAAAATGGGCTTCTCAAAGTTGACTGAAGGAGATTATGTCAATCTTTCTACATCTATTGGCGGGATCACTCACGGGGCAACTGTCGAAGAAAATACAAATGCCTATACAACCTTTGCAAATAACGGACAATTTAACGATGCCTACATGATTGAACGCATTGAAGATCTGGATGGCAATATTATTTATGAACATGAAGCTACTCCAGTTGATGTATTTGCACCGGAAACTGCCTATATGATGACTGATATGCTACGAGGTGTTATGAAGCAAGGTGGTACCGCAACATTGGCGAAGAGCCAATTGAAATTCTCATCTGACTTTGCCGCAAAGACAGGGACTACACAGGACCATAAAGATGTTTGGCTAGTAGGATACAATCCGAATATTTCTGTTGGCGTTTGGTTAGGTTATGACCAGCCACGCACACTTTATGCATTTAATAACCGTTACCAGCATCCAAGTCAGCGTGTAAACCGGTTATGGGCTAATTACCTGAATACGCTTTATGACATTGACCCGGAATTAGTCGGTACGAAAGAAACTTTCAAAAAACCTGAAGGCGTTGTAACACGATCATTTTGCGGCATTTCAGGTCTGGCACCTTCTACTTCATGTGCCAATGCCGGTTTAGTTACGTCAGATTTATTTAATAAAAATGTATTTTTACCGTCTCAGCCGGATGACAGCTTTGTATCTTCTACATCGGTTGTTATCAACGGCAACACATATGCCGCATTACCGAATACACCTACTGAATTTGTCCAAATGAGCGGATTCGGATTAAATCAGGCATTTGTTGACCGTATGTTAGGCAGACTGGGTGGTGACGCATCGAAATTATTGTCATTCACATCAGGTAAAGGTGTTGTAACCGGTGCACCATTCTCGGCAGACAGTGCACCACCGCAACCTGTTTATGCTACATTGGCAAACGGTTCACTTTCGTGGACAGCCTCTTCATCAAATGATGTCGTCGGCTATCGTGTTTATAGTGTTACCGATCAAGGAAGATCGCTCGTACGCTCATTAAAATCTTATGAAGGGTACCGGGTATCTGTTTCACCAGGTGTTCGCTACATCGTCGTAGCAGTTGATATTACAGGATTGGAATCAGGCTATTCGAACGAAGTTGGAGAAGTTGTCGAAACGGCTCCACCGGAAACGGAAGATGAGGAAAATGTTGTACCTGGAGAGGTAATTGAAGAACCCGAAGAGCCCGAAGATCTTGACGAAATTGAAGTTGACGTTGATCCTGTCGAACCATCAGGAGAATAACAAAAAAATCTCACCAACTAGTAAAAATAGTTGGTGAGATTTTTTAATGTAATTAAATTGATACCTGTTCCTCTTTTAATACACCTTTTAATAAATTGACCGCTTCATCAATTTCTTGTTCGCTAACTGTTAAAGGCGGTAATAGACGAATCACTTTCGGTCCGGCTGCAACCGTTAATAGACCGGCTTCATCCAATGCGGCAACATAAGGTGCGACATCTTCGCCACCGAGACTTAACCCCAGCATTAACCCTTTACCTTGAACCGAATATTTTTCTTCCGGAAATGCTTCTTCCAGTTTATTTACAAAGTACGCTGATTTTTGTTTCACATTATCCAAAAAGGCATCATTGAATATTTGATCGATAACTGTTTGCGCAACGGCAACGCCCAATGGATTTCCGCCGAACGTCGTACCGTGTGTCCCTGCACTAAACGTGTTAAAGAGCTTTTCTGTCCCAAGTATCCCCCCAATCGGGAATCCGCCACCTAGACCTTTTGCCATTGAAACAATATCGGGTTTGATAACTGTCTGTTCAAATGCAAAACGAGTTCCTGTACGTCCGATACCCGTTTGTACTTCATCAACAATGACTAAAATATCCGACGATTGCTGTATTTCATGAATGGCTTTCGCGAATTCCTCCGTTACGGGATTTACGCCACCTTCACCTTGAATCATTTCCAGCATAATCGCAGCAGTATCAGCATCAGCTGCTGCTTTTAATGCTGTAACATCATTAAACGGCAATGTTACAAACTCGCTTACTAAAGGACCGAAGCCGTTACGTACTTTATCTTGCCCTGTTGCACTCATCGCTCCAAATGTACGTCCATGAAAGCTCTGTTCAAAAACAATGATTTTATGTTTTCCTGTATGCTTACGTACTAGTTTAATAGCCGCTTCGTTCGCCTCTGCACCGCTATTACAGAAAAATGCATACGATAAATGCAAATCTTCCACTAATGATGCAGCAAGCTTTTCCTGTCCTGGACTTTCAAATAAGTTACTAATATGCCATAACTTTTGACTTTGTTTTTGAATGGTTTCGACAATCGACGGATGTGCATGCCCTAAACTACATACGGCAATACCGCTCGTAAAATCTAAATATCGTTTCCCTGTCGTATCAAATACTTCTGTTCCTTTTCCTTCGACAATAGCGAAAGGTCTTCTTGCGTAATTTTGGAATAATGCACTCATTTCACTAGCTCCTCACTTAAAATAGTCGTCCCGGTTAAAGTTTCATTTACAATTTGTACAGAAGGAATGCCTGCCTTCAAACAGTTAAGAGCGCCCTGTACTTTCGGAATCATACCGCCGTAAATATGCCCGTCGTTAATCCATTGTTCGATTAATCTTGGTGTCACTTCCGTCTGATATTCATCCTTTATGCGAATACCGGCAACATCTGTCACAAGCAGGAGACAATCCGCGCCGAATGCCAATGCAATTTCACTCGCAACTGTATCGCCATTAATGTTCAGCGCCTGCCCGTCCTTCGTTGCACCGATACAGGCAACGACAGGTACAATACCAGCTTCTGTCAAAGTATTTAACATATTTATATTAACATGCTTCACTTCTCCTACATATGCGTAAGTTTCGTAATTTAAAAATTCACTTTCGAGCAGCCCGTCATCAAAACCATTTAGTCCAATGGCAGAAATATTTGCTGAATGAAGTTCATGGACGAGTGAAGGATTTACTTTTCCGATTAATGTTGACTGCACAATGCCGATCATTTCTTTACTCGTTACACGCAGTCCGTTTACTGTATGGGACTCAATTCCTGCAGCGGCTAATTCGCGATTAATCGCAGGCCCTCCGCCATGTGTAATAATGAGTTGAATTCCTTGTTCCTGCAATGCTTTAAAATTGCGAAAGAAGGCCTCGTTAAGACCTTCTAATGTACTGCCACCAAGCTTGATGACCATTTTACGAGCGGTATGATGCGTTGATTTGAACGTAGTCATAAGTCAGGTCACACCCCCATGCAAATCCGTGTCCTTTTCCAACTTCCAGTGACACAAATATTTTCACTTCATGCTGTTTTAATATTTCGATGAGTGCTTCTTCGGAAAACTGAATTGGTTCGCCGTTTTCCACCATTGTAGCTCCACCGATTTTAATTGTAATTTTATCAGGATCGATTACAGCTCCAGAATAGCCAACTGCTGCAATAATACGCCCCCAGTTTGCGTCACAGCCAAACACCGCTGTTTTCACAAGTGGTGAACCTACAACTGTTTTTGCGATTTTACGCGCTTCTTCATCTGAAACCGCTCCATCCACTTCTACTTCGATTAGCTTAGTCGCACCTTCCCCATCACGTGCAATTGACTTTGCCAAGTCTTCTGATACGAGACGTAGTGCTGTGTAAAAGTTTTCCCAGTCCGGGTGAGCAGGTGATAATGGGTCATTTCCTGCTAAGCCGTTTGCCATTACAATAACCGTATCGTTCGTTGACGTATCACCGTCAACTGTAATCGAGTTGAACGTGCAATCCGTTACACTCGATAACGCTTTTTGCAGTTCTTCTGATTCTATATTGGCATCTGTCGTAATAAATCCAAGCATTGTCGCCATATTCGGTTCAATCATGCCAGAGCCCTTTGCTGTTCCTGAAACAATTACTTCCTTGCCATCAATGATCGTTGCATAAGTTGTGTTTTTCATTACTGTATCGGTCGTTAATATTGCTTGAGAAAAATCAATACCGCTTTCTAGCTTAGAATCCGGATTTAATAGCTCTACACCTTTTTTTACTGGTTCCATCTTCATAATTTCCCCGATGACACCTGTAGAGGCTACCCCTACCAAACTAGATTCGATGCCAAGCTTTTGTGCTGCAAGCAGTTGCATTTCATATGCGTCCAATAATCCTTGTTTGCCTGTGCATGCATTGGCATTTCCTGAATTTACGATTACCGCCTGCATTTTTTTCGTTTCATATACAACTTCTTTTGTCACTTTCAACGGTGCTGCCTGGACTGCATTTGTCGTAAATACGCCCGCAACACTTGCTGGTACTTCACTTACCAAAATTGCTAAATCTTTTTTCTTATGTTTAAGCCCACAATGAACACCTGCTGCAGTAAACCCTTTTGGTGACACGATATTTTTACTTGATAGTTTTTTCATCTCTATTGTTGAAGTCATCTAGTGACCCTCCCTTAATTTAAAGTCCTCGTCATAATATGGGGGTTGATTTCCATCTTTCTCTTCTTTATCAGTTAAATAAAATACGGAACGAGTTGTAAGCCTGTTTGCTGCGGGAGCCCGAATTGGACGTTCATGTTCTGAATTGCCTGACCAGCCGCTCCTTTAACTAAATTATCGATGACTCCGATAATCGTTGCCCGGTTTGTTCTTTCATCAAGCTTCACGTATATGTCACAGTAGTTAGAACCTTTTACTCGGTTTGTTCCTACAGCGGATGCCTCTTGAATTACCCGGACAAATGGGTGATTTTTATACGTTTCTGACAAACAGTCCACTAACTGCTTTTGTGTTACACCGTCCGTCACTTGTGCATAGGAAGTTGCTAAAATCCCACGTGTCATCGGTACAAGATGAGTATTAAACGTTATTGTTGTTTCAATATCGGTAAACATTGAAATTGCTTGTTCGATTTCGGGAATATGCTGGTGTTCATTAATTTTATATATGGAGAAGCTTTCATTTGCTTCACTGAAATGTGTTGCTTGTGAAGGTTTATTACCTGCTCCCGAAATACCGCTCTTAGCATCGATGACCAAAAAGCTCGGATCAATTAATCGATTTTTTATAAGAGGCAGAATGGATAATAAAACTGCCGTTGGATAACAGCCAGGGTTGGCAATTAAATCAGCCTTTTCAATTGCTCGTTCATTCCACTCCGTTAGGCCGTATACACTTCGCTCCACTACTTCCTGTGGCGCCGGAGTTTTTTTATACCAAGTTTCATAACTTGCTAAATTTTTAAGTCTGAAATCCCCCGATAAATCAATTAATTTTGGTCCTCGTTCAACTAAAGACGGAAAAATCGTACTCGATACCCCAGACGGCGTACTTGCGAAAACGACATCGTACTCCGCCAATGCATCATCTTCCAATTTAAGTAATGGTTGATCATAAATATCCGTTAAGTGTGGAAATTTGTCCGAAAATTGAGTTCCTACTTCTGAGGATGTAAATAACCCGATTTCTTCTACTTCTTTATGATTATGCAAAAATCGTAATAGTTCCAATCCTCCGTACCCTGTTGCACCGATAATACCTGCTTTCATGTTGTCACCTCGTCATTTTTGTATGGCAGAAAATTTTATACGAATTCTAAATGATAAAAATAAGTATAAGTATGTATATTTATTTAGTCAACTGTATTTTTATATAATTGTAGATTATTCTAAATTATCGTTCAATAATAATAACCGCAATAATATAAAAGGCGCCTACATATGTAAGCGCCCCGATTCAAGAAGTACTGCCATTTAAAGTTACTCTTCCATTGTTGATAAATCGCCTGCTGGCAAGTCAAGTTCCCAAGCCTTTAGCACACGGCGCATAATCTTTCCGCTTCGAGTTTTTGGCAGCTTATCTCTGAATTCAATTTCACGTGGTGCTGAATGGGCCGATAACCCTATTTTTACAAAGTCTCGAATATTCGCTTCAAGTACTTCACTCGGCTCTACCCCTTCACGTAATGATATAAATGCCTTAATAATTTCGCCGCGGACCGGATCAGGTTTTCCAATTACTCCTGCTTCCACTACATCAGGATGTTCAAGCAGTTTACTTTCCACTTCAAATGGTCCAACCCGCTCTCCCGCTGTCATAATCACATCGTCTACACGACCTTGGAACCAGAAATAGCCTTCCTCATCCATAAATGCAGAATCTCCTGAAACATACCATTCTCCTTTTAAAAAATAAGATTCATACCGTTCAGGATTTCCCCATATTTGACGCATCATCGCCGGCCACCCTTTTTTGATCGCCAAATTCCCCATCGTATATGGCGGCACTTCATTGCCTTGGTCATCTACAATCGTTGCATAAATTCCCGGCACAGGTTTGCCCATTGAGCCTGGCTTAATCTCCATCGATGGGTAGTTGCAGATCATATGGCCACCTGTTTCCGTCATCCACCAGGTATCGTGAATACGATGGTTCAAAATCTCCAATCCCCACTTCACAACTTCCGGATTCAATGGTTCACCGACCGATAAAACATGACGAAGCGTAGAAAGATTATATTTACCGATAATATTTGGGCCTGCCCCCATCAACATACGAAATGCAGTTGGCGCACTATACCATACCGTGACGCCATATTCTTCAATTGCCCCATACCATGCTTGCGGACTGAAGCGCCCCCCTACAACGACATTTGTCACCCCATTTAGCCATGGACCGAAAATGCCGTAAGCTGTTCCAGTCACCCATCCGGGATCGGCTGTGCACCAGTAAATATCGTCTTCCTTTAAATCCAGTACCCACTGTGCTGTCTGGTATTGCTGAACCATTGCATAATGGACTTGCAATACCCCTTTTGGAGCACCTGTCGATCCGGATGTATAATGCAAAATGGAGCCATCCTCCTTATCGACCCATTCAATGTCAAAATCCTGAGATGCCTCTGCAAAGTATTTATTAAAATCTAAGATCTTATCCGTTTCTTCAATATTTTCCCCGACTACAAATACCGTCTTTAAATGCGGCAGCTTTTCCAGTGGCACTCTGCTCAACAGTGCAGGCGTTGTAATGATCACTGTCGCCTCACTATCCATTAACCGGTCATATACGGCACCTTCCATAAACGCTTCGAATAACGGACCAACTATCGCGCCAATTTTCAATGCACCAATTAAGCTGAAATAAAGCTCCGGCGTACGTGGCATAAAAATAAAAACACGGTCGCCTTTTTTTAATTCCGCCCTTTCTTTCAACACATTCGCCGCTTTATTCGAATGACGTTTCATATCAAAAAAAGAATATGTCTCTTTTCGGTTCCCATCATTATAATAAAGAGCCACTTTGTTTTTGCGGTGTGTTGTTGCATGTCGGTCTATTGCCTCATACGCAATATTGACTTTCCCCGTTTCAAACCAAGAAAATGCTTTTTCACTATGTTGCCAATCATGATTTGCAGCTGTTTCCTCATAATTTTTCAAATTATGTTCCCCTGGAATAACTGCTAGCTTTTCCATCGTTTTCATCCCCATGAAAAATCCCCTTTCATTAAAAACTACAATCATTTTACAATAAAAATACTATAATAGGCAAAATATTTAAAACTTTCAATCAATTTAGTGACATCTCGCGAATTTAAGCGTATTTTCGCATGAAATAGAGTATAATAGATGTATTAAAAGCAGGTGGTGTGATTATGATTCATGTGAAAAATTATTATCGTCTTGAATTCAAAACGAGGAATGGTAATGTTTTAGTAGAAGGGCCCGTTCCTTCCGAAAAACTTGCTACCTACACATTACATGAAGATTTAAAAGCTTTTAGACCTTCCCATCAGCAGCATGAAGCACTTGTTGGGATTGCTAAACTGGAAGAAGGACGCATTATTGTCATTCGACAGGATAATATAATTGTCGGCTATGTTACGTATCTCTATCCAGACCCGTTGGAACGCTGGTCAGAAGACCGTATTCCAGATATGATTGAGCTAGGTGCCATTGAAGTCATTCCTACTTTTAGAGGATCCGGCGCAGGCAAAAAATTATTGGAAGTGTCATTTATGGATGATGCAATGGAAGATTATTTAGTGATTACAACTGAATATTACTGGCATTGGGATTTAAAAGGAACAGGTTTATCTGTTTGGGAATATCGGAATATGATGGAGAGAATGATGACCTCAGTTAATTTTGAGTATTATGCGACAGATGATCCTGAAATAACTTCTCATCCTGCCAATTGTCTAATGGCGCGTGTGGGGGCACGTGTCGGAAATGAGACATTGGAGAGATTTGACAGACTTCGCTTTAGAAATCGTTTCATGTATTAATTCTTATCACAAAGGGGAATGAACTATGATTGTCGAAGAAATCATGCAAAGAGAGATACATACACTCCTGCCTGAAAACACTGTACGCGATGCTGTGCGCCTTATGCGAGAGGAAAATATCCGTCATGTGCCAATTGTAAACAAAGAAAATGTGGTTGTGGGAATCATTACAGACCATGACTTGAAAAATGCTTTGCCTTCTCGATTGCGCGAAGAACCCGACTCTACGATTTATGATGCCCCAATCGAGAAAATCATGGTTAAAAATCCGATTGTCGGTCATCCGCTAGACTTCGTTGAAGAAGTTGCCATGACTTTTTATGATGCTAAAATCAGCTGTTTACCCATAGTTACTGCCGGAAAACTGGTCGGCATCGTAACTACGACTGATTTACTATATACTTACATCGAATTAACAGGCGCACATAAGCCCGGCTCTAAAATTGATATTCGGGTAAATGACAAACCTGGCATGCTTTTTGAAATTACAAAAGTATTCCACGAAAACAAGGCAAATGTATTAAGTGTACTCGTATATCCTGATGGTGAAAATGTGAAAACCCGAATTGTAAGTGTCCGTCTGCAAGTAATCAATCCGCTGCATATTATTGAAGATTTGCGAAAGCAAGGATACGATGTATTGTGGCCAAACTTACCTGGCGTCACATTATGAAAAAAGCTGTATTTATTTATTCACCAGAACAACTCACTTACAAATTTTCGGACACACACCCGTTTAACCATAAGCGATTACACTTAACGATAGATTTACTGAAAAATATTGGTGCACTTCAAGATGGAGATATCGTCCCTGCTCGAATTGCAACAGATGAAGAAATTGGGCTGGCTCATGATTTGCAGTATATAGAGATCGTAAAAAAGGCAGGCCATGGCGAGTTAACCGCCCAGCAAGGGGAACCATATGGTATTGGAACAGAAGATACCCCCATTTTTAAAAATATGCACGAAGCAAGCGCGCTTTTAGTTGGCGGTACATTACAGGCGGTCGACCAGGTACTGCAGGGAAAAGCGCAGCACGCATTAAACTTGGGCGGTGGTCTCCATCACGGTTTCCGCGGAAAAGCATCCGGTTTTTGCATTTATAATGATAGCAGTGTAGCGATAAAATATATCCAGGAAAAGTACGGACTGCGTGTTTTATATGTAGATACTGATGCCCATCATGGAGACGGCGTTCAATGGTCCTTTTATGATGACCCGAATGTATGTACATTATCGATCCATGAGACCGGCCGCTATTTATTTCCGGGTACAGGCAATATAACAGAGCGCGGGAATGGTGAAGGTTACGGGACTTCTTTTAACTTCCCGATTGATGCATTTACGGAAGATGAGAGCTTTTTGGAAATTTACGAGCAGGCAATGCGGGAAGTATTTGAATTTTTCAAACCGGATGTCGTTTTGACACAAAATGGTGCAGATGCACATTATTTTGATCCGCTCACACATTTGTACGGCACAATGAACATTTATAAAGAAATACCGAAGCTTGCTCATAAATTGGCACATGAATATTGTGGCGGACGCTGGATTGCAGTTGGTGGCGGAGGCTATGATATTTGGCGGGTCGTCCCACGAGCATGGTCACATATTTGGACGGAGATGACCGATCAGCCTGCTCCGAATGGACCGTTGCCACAGCAATGGCTTGATAAATGGCAATCGGAATCACCTGTTCCGCTAATACCGACATGGAATGATCCACATCCCTTATATGATCCCATTCCGCGCAAAGCAGAAATTGAGGAAAAAAATATACGAATGCTTGAAAAAGCACTACATATTATTCGTACAGAAAAAAACCGTTCATAACATTTGCTATGAAGTTCGAACAAAACTATAAGGCTATAAATAAAACAAAGCGCCTGTCAGCTTTTGCCAGGCGCTTTTGTTATTTACTCGAACCACGCTTCTCTATGCGATGAGGTAAGATGACATGTTGCTGTTCAACTTCCTCTTTGTTCATATACTTCGTTAATAAGCGCATTGCGACAGCTCCAATATCGTATAAAGGCAATACAACACTTGTAAGTTTTGGTCGTACCATGCGCGCTAGTTTTGAATTTTCGAAGCTGATAATTTCAACATCATTCGGCACATTTTTTCCGCTATCTTGAATGCCATGGACTAGTCCAATTGCAAGCTCATCATTTCCGACAAAAATAGCTGTAGGCGGTTGCTGTAATTCACTTAAATTCTCCCAGCTTTCCAATCCGTCATCATAAGAGCCATCTCCAGCAACAATCAATGCATCATCTATTTCAATGTTTGCTTTTTCAAGCGCATCTTTATAGGCTGCAAGTTTATGCTGACCATTCACTGTATACTGTAGCGGACCAGAGACAAAGGCAATTCTCTTATGTCCATTATCAATTAGTGTTTCTACAGCTTCAAATGCCGCATTATAATAATCAATGTTTACAGAAGCTACTTTTTCAGTTGAACTGATCGATCCTGCCAATACAATCGGTACAGGACATGCTTCTACCGCGCGTTGAATATTGTCTGTTACCTCTTCACTCATCATGACAATACCGTCAACCTGCTTTCCTAGCATTGTATCAAGCAGAGACAACTCTTTTTCTTCATTTTGATCTGAATTTGCTAAAATGATATTATAGCGGTACATTGTCGCAATATCTTCAATACCTCGTGCCAGCTCAGCATTTAAATTATTCGAAATATCAGGGATGATGACTCCTACTGATGTTGTTTTTTTACTTGCTAAGCCACGTGCTACTGCATTTGGACGATATTCGAGACGCTCAATCACTTCCAACACTTTTTTTCTTGTTGCAGGCTTAACATTTTGATTTCCATTTACTACGCGAGATACGGTTGCCATTGATACATTCGCCTCACGTGCAACATCATAAATTGTGACAGTCAAAAGTTTCTCCCCCTTTTTATCATAGTGATACAAATTTTTATAAACGACTAGTAGAACTAATTGTTATGTATAGCTTCATCATATAATATTTCCATTTCTATTTTCAATCTAAAACCCAGTGAATACGTGGTTTTTTCGTCAATTGTCTTAAAATATTCAAAAAGTATGCTACCAAAACGATAGCACTTGTTAAAAATTGTAAATTACTATACCACTTCCGTCAAATTAATATGTACAGACATATTGAAAGCCCATGTTGAAATTACTCAACATGGGCTTATTAATGATTATTTTGACACTTCGTATTGCTTCATGAATTTTAAAAGTTCTTCATAGTAAGCATTGAAAGTTGGAATATCCATTTGCTGCTGCTGATCCGATAATGCAACTGATGGATCTGGATGCACTTCTGCCATTACTCCATCTGCTCCAATAGCGATTGCCGCTTTTGAACATGGCAATAATAAATCACGACGTCCTGTAGAGTGCGTCACGTCCACCATTACCGGTAAATGTGTTTCTTGTTTTAAAATCGGAACTGCAGAAATATCCAATGTGTTACGAGTTGCTTTTTCGTATGTGCGAATTCCGCGTTCACATAAAATAATGTTTTCATTACCTTTTGACATAATGTATTCTGCTGCATGGATAAACTCATCGATTGTCGCTGCTAAACCGCGTTTTAATAAAACAGGTTTATTTGTTGCTCCAGCCGCTTTTAACAGTTCAAAGTTTTGCATATTGCGGGCACCAATTTGAATAACATCGATGTAGTCCAATGCATGGTCTAAATCAGCCGGTGTTACGATTTCTGTGATGACACCTAAACCGTATTCTTTAGACACATCTTTTAAAATCTTTAGACCTTCCAGACCTAAGCCTTGGAAATCATATGGAGATGTACGTGGTTTGTATGCACCACCGCGAATTAATTTTAAGCCTTTTTCCTGAATTGTTGCAGCAACTGCAGCAACTTGCTCATATGACTCAACCGCACACGGTCCAAATACGAAAGAAGGAGCTCCTGTACCAATTAATTCACCATTCACATTAATGACAGTATCTTCTGACTTTTCTTTACGTGAAACGAGTAATTCCTTTTTCTTTTCTGCTTCTAATTGTTTAAGGGCTGTTTTGAAGATTTGTTTAAAAATATAATCAACCGTCATTTGATTTAAAGGACCGTTATTATTTTCCTTAATTAAGTCAAGCATGTGACGCTCACGAAGTGGATCATAGCGATTGACACCTTGCTTTTCTTTAATTTTACCGATTTCTTCTACTACTGATGCACGTTCATTAATTAAACGTAAAATTTCTAAGTTCAAGCTGTCAATCTGGCTGCGTAAGCTTTCTAAATCTTGTTGATGCATATTCCTCTACCCCTCTTCTTTGCGTATCCGGCACTTTCAGATAAATAAAAAGTATGATACATTTTTAAGTAATAAACTTATTATAATCAAACTATTGTAGAATGTCACGTCTTTTTAATTTAGCGATTCAACTCGCTAAAGTATATTGTGATAATAATTGAAAGGAAGCGTTTTCATATGGCAAACAAATTGTTCGCACTTGATATCGGAACACGCTCCGTTGTCGGCATTATTTTAGAGCAACATGCAGATACCCATCATGTGGCCGATATTTTAGTAAGAGAACATAAAGAACGGGCAATGGTTGATGGTCAAATACATAATGTTTTGTATGTAGCTGAGCTTATACAGGAAATTAAGAATGAATTGGAAGAGACGCATGGACCTTTGGAGAAAGTAAGTGTTGCAGCAGCAGGACGTGCATTAAAAACCGAACAGGCCAGTGTTTCCATTTCTATTAAAAACCGACCGATCTTTACGGAAGAAGATATTAACCGCCTGGAACTGCAAGCAGTACAACAGGCTCAGCAACAATTATTGCTTCATAAGGAAGATACAAAAAATAATCATTATTACTGTGTCGGCTATTCTGTTTTGTATTTCCGTCTGGATGGTGAAGAAATTGGAAGTCTTCTCGATCAGCAAGGTGAGGAAGCATCAGTAGAAGTAATTGCCACTTTCCTACCACGTGTTGTTGTGGAATCATTGCTTGCTGCATTAAAACGGGCCAATTTGGAAATGGAAGCACTCACTTTAGAACCGATTGCCGCAATAAATGTGCTGATCCCTCCCTCAATGCGCCGTTTGAATGTAGCACTTGTTGATATTGGTGCGGGAACATCGGATATTGCTATTACAGATAAAAGTACGGTTGTAGCATATGGGATGGTGCCGACTGCTGGCGATGAAATTACGGAAAGTTTAAGTGACCATTATTTATTGGATTTTCCGGTCGCTGAAATGGCCAAACGACAATTACATACGAGCAATGAAATTCTTATTCAGGATATTTTGGGATTTGACGAATATTTTCCACGTGAAGAAGTAATCAAAGCAATATATCCTGCCATTGAAAACTTGGCAAAGTCCATCGGAGAAGAAATTTTGCGGTTAAACAACAACACGCCTCCAAAAGCGGTCATGCTAGTAGGTGGAGGAAGTTTAACCCCCCACTTAACAGAAGAAATCGGGAAAATATTAAATTTACCGGCTAATCGTGTGGCGATACGTGATGTGAATGCCATTCAGAATTTAACACGCGCCCCACATATTGCAGCAACGCCTGAGCTTGTGACACCGATCGGGATTGCGATTGCCGCACAAAAATCACCGATTCATTACATGTCTATTAAAGTAAACGAACAAGTTGTACGCCTCTTTGAGTTGAAGGAAATGACAGTCGGGGATGCTTTTTTGGCTGCGAACGTCAGAGCAAAACAACTATACGGAAAGCCAGGACATGGTTTGTCGATTACAGTGAACGGTCAAAATGTTTTCGTACCTGGTGAGCATGGGCAGCCAGCGCAGATCATATTAAATGGTGAAAATGCATCGATTAAATCCCTTATTAAAAATGGAGATCAAATACAACTGATTCCCGGAAAAGATGGGTCAGGCGCATCTGTTACGATAGGGGAAATTATTGATCATGCTTCCGTAAAGATTGTGACAATCCAAGAAACACAATATACTATTGGACCGAAAATATTCGTAAACGGTCAAATCGGAAAAATGGATTTGCTTTTACAGGACCGCGATGTAATTGTCGTCGAAACAAGCGAAACGGTGGAAGATGTATTGAAATCAATAAACTATTCTATACATGCACAGCAGTTCCAGCCGTATTTTGTCCATATCGATGGAAAACCTGTATCCTTCCCTGATTTTTCATCTCAGCTTTTCATTAATGGTAAGCCAGGGAAACTGCATTACCCTGTTCAAAATGGTGATATCATTACATTTGAACAGCGTCATTTACCCACTGCTGAGCAAATTGCGGCCCATTTGAATTTGTTATTGGAAGAAAAGGTGATTGTTACGTTCCAGCAAGAACAGGTGGAACTTGTAAAAACAGCGAGAGAGTTTTCGGTAAACGGTCAAGTGGTACCGCGTGAAGCAACAATGCCGAATGGAGCTACAATTAGTATTATGGAAAAAGATTCAAGAAAATGGATTTATCAGGATGTCTTTCGATTTTCCAGCTGGCAGCTTCCTGCGTCATTTAAAGGGTCATTTACGATTTTAAAGAATGGGCAGCCTTCTTCATTTGATGCTGAAATATTTGGTGGCGATCAACTGGAAATCCATCTAACCGATCAACCGATTGTTGGTTAATAAAAAAAAGGCCCCCAAATATTTGGGAGCCTTTTTTTATTGAACATCTGAATGACGAGTTGAGTTTGCTGCGATATCTGGATCTGTATTTACGCTATCTGGATCCGGAGATTCGGCAGCGAGTACTTCTTCATCTACCATTTTATCTAATGGCAATGGTTCTTCACCTTCTGATGAAGCTGTTCCATCATCGAAAGCAGGTGGTTGTTTTGCTGTTTTGGCTTTAACTTTCTCAACAATTGAAGAAGATTGTTCTTTTAATTGCGATGAAAGTTGTGCAGTCTTTTCCTTTGCCGTGCCGGAAAGCTCAATGCCTTTATCCTTTAATGTAACAGCTTGTACTGCTACATCGTTACGCATTTCACTGCCTGTCTTCGGTGTGAGTAATAAGGCTGTCGCTACACCGACAATACCGCCTACTAAAGTGCCAATGACAAAATCCTTTACATGAATTTTTTCATCATCATAAATCGAATCATTTAATCGGTTATAATCATAGTTTACGCGTTTTTCTTCCATTTTAAAAATCCCCCTTGTGATTGAGTGTCATTTTCCCATTACTTACGTTTTAAGAAACCAAATTTCGGCTTTTCACCTAAGCTTGGTGGTGTTTCATTTGTTTTAGTACTTGTATAAATTACATCTTCTTCATTAATCGGCTTGCGCTGACGCCATTGGTCTGCAATCCCCATCGCTACATTACTCCATTGAACGACTTGCGCAATTTTATCTTCATTTTTATGCACTTCTGTTGAAATCGATGTTGTAATGCGTTGAACTGATGAATTCAAGTTATTAACAGAATCGCCAACACCTTTAACAGCATGCATTACTGAATTTAACTTCTCCGATTTATCTGAAATATCATCTGCCAATGCGTTTGTTTTTGTAAGCAGGCTCGTCGTCTCACGTGTAATGCCTTCCATTTGTCCTTCGATACCAGCAACTGTTCCCGCAATTGAATTTAACGTATTCTTAACAGAAAACAATGTCATACCAATACTTACACATAGGACTAAAAATCCGATTGCAGCCACTAATGCCGCAATATAAAGTAATACTTCCATCAAAAATAACCTCCTCTATCTAGTTCCAATTAATACATTCGACAAAAATTGCGACAATCCTTTTCCTAGAAAAGCATTTTTTTCGCTAAAACCTCATGAAATTCAAGCTTTTCATACGTGAATACTTCTAATTTGTTATTTATTTATTCACTAAAGGCGAATGACCATTTTGTCCATGCTTTCATATTCCCCAATCTCTTGATGAATAAAACCCTTAATGAATAGAAGTTCCAACATTTATCCCGATTAACGTGAAGTAAGACTTCCGCCTCTAGTCTTTAACAGGGCAAAAAGGATAGGAAAATGCCCGATTGGTGAAACTAACAATCAATAGGGGATGAAGAAACCCCTACTGATTAAAGTTTCATTTTATGTAAGGAAAAACAGCTTATCCTTCTACTTCCAGGTTAAGCTGTTTTTCAATTAATTCAAAATTGCTTCAAATGCATCTTGATATTTATGAACATCTCCCGCTCCCATAAACAGGAACACGGCATTTTCATGTTTTTTAAGTTGATCTACTGTTTCAATTGTTAAAACAGTACAGCCATCAATTAAGTTAGCTAAATCGTTAATCGTAAGCTCTCCTTGCTTTTCGCGTGCAGAACCAAAAATATCACATAAATAGGCTGCGTCGGCACCGCTCAAACTATCCGCAAAGTTTTGTAAAAATGCTTTAGTTCGAGTAAACGTATGTGGCTGGAATACCGCTACAACTTCACGCTCAGGATATTTTTGTCGAGCTGATTGCAGAGTTGCCGCAATTTCTGTCGGGTGGTGTGCATAATCATCCACTAAGATCGCATTGCCAACTTTCGTTTCAGTAAAGCGACGTTTTACCCCGCCATACGTATTTAGGCGTTCTTGGATCAGTTTTGCCGGAACTCCTTCATAATGACACAGAGAAATTACCGCCAACGTGTTTAAAATCGTATGGTCACCGAATAACGGAATAAAGAATTTACTGTAAAACTCATTACGTACATAAACATCAAATTCCGTACCTTCCGATGTTTTAACAATATTACGCGCAGAAAAATCATTTGCAGGATCAAAACCATAATAAACAACGGGTACATTGGCTTGAATTTTCTGAAGCTGTTCATCATCCCCACAGGCAATAATTGCTTTATTCACTTGTAAAGCCAGCTGTTGGAAAGCATCATATACATCATCAATGCTCGTGAAATAATCCGGGTGATCAAAATCGATATTCGTCATGATTGCATAATCCGGATGATACGCTAAAAAGTGGCGACGGTATTCACATGCTTCCATAACAAAATAGGAAGCATCTTCTTTACCTGAACCAGTACCATCACCGATTAAATATGATGTCGGCATATAACCGCCTACAACATGGCTCATTAAACCAGTCGTAGACGTTTTACCGTGTGCACCTGTAATGGCAATTGAAGTATAGCGATTGCTGTACTCGCCTAAAAACTTATGATAGCGAATGACTTCAACACCTAGCTCGCGTGCACGCACTAATTCTGGATGATCATCATTAAATGCATTCCCTGCAATAACTGTTAAACCTTCTTTAATATTGTTTTCATCAAAATTTAAAATTTCTATTCCTCGGTCACGTAATGGTTGCTCCGTGAAATAATATGTTTCATAGTCGGAACCTTGAACTTGTTCTCCTGCATCAAATAGGATTTGCGCCAGGGAACTCATGCCTGAACCTTTAATACCGGTAAAATGATAGCGTGTCATTATTTATAAAACCCTCCTAGGATACGAAGACCCCATTGAATTATCAATTTTATTGTTTCAAAGTATGCCTACATTATAGCACTAAATACACGTTACGATAATTGAACGACAATTCAAATTTTTTCTTTTGTCCAATTACCTAGTCCTTTAGCCTCCAAATTGCTCAAACAGCTCTTCTTCTGTAATATATACATCTCTCGGTTTGCTTCCTTTTGGTTCTGAAACATAACCATGTCGCTCTAACATATCGATTAATCTAGCTGCTCGATTATAGCCAATATGATAACGGCGTTGTAAAAGTGATGTCGATGCTGAGCCTTGTTCAAACACAAATCGGCATGCCTCTTCAAACAACTCATCTTGTTCCTCTATTGTTTCTGAGCGTTTTAATAATTCTTCCTGTTTAAAAATATATTGTGGCTCTCCTTGTTCACGTACATACTCGATAATTTCTTCGATTTCGTCATCTGTAACAAATGTACCTTGAATACGGGTTGGAGCCGACATTCCATTTCCTAAATAAAGCATATCTCCGCGACCAAGTAATCGTTCTGCGCCCTGCGAATCCAATATTGTGCGAGAGTCGATCTGCGATGATACGGAAAAGGCGATACGCGTTGGAATATTTGATTTTATCAGGCCTGTAATAACATCTACAGAAGGGCGCTGTGTAGCAACAATCAAATGAATTCCTGCAGCACGGGCCTTTTGCGTAATTCGCACAATGCTATCTTCCACATCTTGTGGAGACATCATCATTAAATCTGCCAACTCATCGATGACAATCAATAAGTAAGGTAGCTTCTGTGCATACATACCATTCGCATCACACATTTTATTATATGCTTCTATTTTACGTGCACCGCTGTGCATAAATAACTCATAACGTCTTTCCATTTCTTCTACTGCCCACTTTAATGCTGCAGTAGCCGCTTTAACATCTGTAATAACAGGGCTGACTAAATGCGGAATATGGTTAAATGGAGCAAGTTCCACCATTTTCGGGTCAATCAGCATCAGCTTTAATTCATTTGGATTTGCTTTATAAAGCAGACTGACTAAAATCGAGTTAATACATACCGATTTACCCGATCCTGTCGCTCCGGCAATTAAACCATGCGGCATTTTTCGTAAGTCGATCGTGACAGGCTTCCCTGTTAAATCCAAGCCTAGTGCTGCCTCTAATGGGGAATCAGAATCTTTAAACGAAGCTGATTCTGTCACTTCAGAAAGACGGACCGAACGCGAAATCCGGTTCGGAATTTCAATTCCGATTGAACGTTTCCCCGGAATTGGCGCATCGATACGAATATCCTTTGCAGCCAATGCCAATTTAATATCATCCGTTAAATTGCGGACTTTACTTACTTTCGTCCCGTGCCCTACTGTAATTTCGAATTGCGTAACAGCCGGTCCCTGTACGATCGATTCAATTTGCGCCTGAACCTGGAAATGCGATAGTGCTTCCACTAAATTTTCGCCTTGCTCATCCATCCAGTCGCGGTCTTCTACCATTTCCTCCGGTGGTACTAAATATTCAAGAGGTGGTTTTACATAAGGTATTCTTTTAACTGGAGGTGCTTCTATTACAGTTTCCGCTTCCTCCACTGCCAATTCTTGTGAAGTAGATTCTTTTATGTCTGACGTTTCTTCAACAATTGGATCTTCCTCTTCATTAACTAAAGGAAGTACGGTCACTTCTTGAATTTCGGGTACTCCTTGAATATCCAATGTTACTGGAACTTCTTCCACTATCGCTTCCGTAGTTGCTGCAACTTCTAACAGTTCATCTACTTGTGCCGGTACAACGGATTCACGTTCCAGCAATCCAATTGATGTAGAAGTAGAATTCCTCATCGTTTTCTCTTCAAGCTGACTGTTTGGTTCATGCTTTACGACTTGCTCGTTAAAAGTAATGACTTGATCATTTTCATGTGCTTCTCGTGCATCATTCTGAGTTGTTTGAGTATCTTGATAAATAGTTTCCACTTCAACATCGTTTTCAAGGTGCACAAAATTCTCTCGTTCAGTAAAAGCTTCATTTGGCTCTTCAAACGTATTTACACTCTCTTCATGCTTAACTTCGTCTTCTTTATTTTTTTTACTTTGTAGACTTAGTTGCTGCTCGACAAATTGCTTCGTCATTAATTTTTGCTTATCTGACTTCAGCATTACCACATTAAAAGGAACACGGCTTCTTGTGCTGATCGGCTGTACTATGTCCGTTTCTTCCTTATTCTGCTCAATGATAGTCGCTTCCTCAGATGGTGGCATTTGCTCTACATTCAATTGTCCAATGTGAATCGTCGAGTTTTCAATTGTCACATGCTTCACTTGTACATCATTGATTGTTTCTGCAACAGAAGTGTCACCTTTTACAGTATCTTCCTGTTCATTTCCGATGTCGGTCACTGCTTCGTTCTGTTGTTCAAGTATCGTTTCTTCCATTGGTTGTTGGTCTACCTCAGCTGGTTCGTCCTTTTCGACTAAAACCACTTCTTCATGCTCAAGTTCAGGTTCTGTTTCTGATTCAACTGGTTCTGTTTGTGGAATCTCAACTGCTGAAGAAGACTCGTGAATTACATGTTCCTGCTGCTCTATTACGGTCTGTTGATCTTCATCTGGTGATGGTACAGCAACTGGTTCGACCAGCTGTTCTGCCGTTTCATTATGCACAGGTTCAATTATTGATGATTGTTGCTGTTCCTTATTTTTAAGCTTTTCTTCCTGCTGTTTTTCGATTAATGTTTCAATCGATGACGGCTTTTTAAAACCGTGTACAGGCGACGGAACATCGGTAGGAATAAAACGTTTCCTAATTTCGATCGGTTTTAGAATTTGTTTGTTTTCCATTCTCTCCGCGCGTACAGGTTTATTATGGCGTATTGCTTCCCGTTCTTCCTTTAAATTCGGCAAGCGACGAACAGGATCTCTCGTGTGCACGACATTTGTTTGACCTTTCCCTTTACGGCGGCGTTCCAGTAAATCTCGTATACCAGATACTTCGACATCATATACTTCCTGTACTGTATGCTTTTGCAAATAATTTGGTAATGTCAATTTTTCCTTGTCATCATCATAAAAGCGCGTCGTTTGTCTCTGCTCATTTTCTTGATTCGCTGTTTCCTCATAATCATCTTCTATTAAAGGGAACCGGAATGCTTTTTTCGGTGCTTCTTTTTCTTCCTGATAATTTTGCTGCGCCTCTGTTTGTTTTGATTGATTTATATCATCCAGTTGGGAATACTCTTCATAATCATCATATTCCTCATCTGGATCCATTTTAAATAGTTTATTAAATTTATTTTTAATCCAACTCATAATTACCACTTCTTTCCTTAAAAACATTGCCGTACAAATTCCACTATTTGAGACGGTCTTTATTTCTTATATTAAATGCAGTATATAAATAATATACACCTCAAAAGCATATCATATTTGCCGGGTAAATGCGCTTTGTCGCTGATATTTTTACGGATAAAAAAAAGTTAGTATGAGAGACTCAGCTCAACATACTAACTTTTCGTACTAATTAACGAGTTGAAACCTCAAATGGGCTTCCTACTTCTGCAGAATCATCCAGTACTAAAATACCTTTTACTTCCGGTGCGCCTGGAATTGCCAGTTCACGTGCAGAGCAAAGCATACCGAATGAATCCTCACCACGTAAATTGCCTTCTTTGATCAATAAACCAGAAGGCATCACAGCACCAACTTTTGCGACAACTACTTTTTGGCCTGCATCTACATTCGGTGCACCACATACGATTTGTAATGTTTCATCCCCAATGTTCACTTTACAAACACTTAGTTTATCTGCATTTGGATGCTTTTCTTTTGATTCAACATAGCCGACTACAAATTTTGGAGAAAAATCTACTTCTAAAGAAATTTCTGCGCCATTTGCTTGTAAAGCCGCTTCTAATTTATCTACAAGTTTCGGTGTTACTTCTACATTCCCTGCAACATCCAGTTCTACGTATTTGCTTGCATTAAAAAGGTTGAATGCTTTCACTTCACCAGTTGTTTCTTCTTTTAGGATGGCTACATCGCCAGCGCGATCCATCGCTGTTTTTACGATTGGCTCCAATGCTAATTGAACTAGTAGGACATCTCCTACATGTGCTTTGTTGTAAGCTACTTTCATTTTTCTTCTTGCTCCTTTTTTACTTTGTTTTTCGCTAAAATAAATATTGGTTCTAAATGACCGTTTTCATATACAAATGACAAGCTCGTAATCGGAACCGCGCCAACTGTAAAGAAATGCATCGTCATCTGCGCTAATACATCATACCCTACTTCATTCCGAATATCACCAATAATTAATACATCCTGGTGTGGGACAGATACCGTCATTTCGCCTTCAATTTGGCTTTCCATTTCCTTTAAAAAGCTTTCATTTAGTATTCGGCTTGCATCATAGCCGTCATTCTGATTTAAAAAGTAATAAATATTGCCTGAAACTTCATCCCGTTTTACAGAAGTCGGCAATTTTTTTACAGAAAAACGGGCTGCTTCGCGTATATGCTCTTCTGTTACGTTTAATTTCGGCAACATTGATTCATCAATTAAACGATAAGTTGTGCCTAGATCGAGCGCATAATAAATACGTGTTTCCGCCGTATGGTCTGTCATTACAAATGCATGTCCATCATTTGATTTTTTAGGGAAGGACGTTGAGCGGATGATCGGATAAACAGAAGCAAGTCCGCCAAAGCCCTTTTCTTCTTCTTGTTGCATCGCTAAAAACGTTTGCTCAATTGTATAAATCACTTCATCAATTGCCTGCTGTTTTTTCGTTTCGTACTTCGTTAAAATTTCGGGTAAAGAGATATCCATCCCTCGTCCGATTTTTTTATGTTCAAGACGTAATTTATCATGCTTTTCATCGAATGTGAATGTAAAGTTTGCCTCACCTAATTTAGTCTTCAGTTCAGCTACTAACTGTTTCGATTCCATTCAACCACTCCTTTATCTAATCAAAAACGGCTCACAAATGTGAACCGTTCCATTTACTTCTTCTATTGTAACAAAAAAGCCATGTGATTACTTTACTCAATGCTTGTACAATGCTTCAACTAATCAATCACTTTCACTGTTTTTACAATTTCCATCATTTCCTGGATTTTATCGTCAATCTTCTTATCCACGGAAATAGTCGACAGCTTTACGCCGCCTAAATTAACAATCAGCTCATATTTCTCTTCAGGAAATTTTGTGACAGCAGAAAATCCGAATTGGCCATCCGCATCGAAAGTCTTCTCTTCAACGATTTCATTTTTATTCTCCTGCTTTAATAGATCATACTGTAACTGACTGTCTTCCGGTTCGTTTTGATTGACGAATAGTATATAGGAATCTTTACCGTTCAGAATCGTATAATTCAATTCATCGATTCCTTTTTCAATACTATATCCTTTTGGTAAGTATAACTCTATATGTCCAATCGTTTTGTTTGCTTTATTCGGTTCGCTGCTAAATATTGTTTCAGCATTTTCCATTCCTGCTTGTGCCTGTTCTTCGACTGTTTGACTACATGCTGATAATATAACAACAAGTGAAGTAAGCAAAAACGCATGTATCCATTTACGACTCATTGTTTTCCCTCTCTTTCAAACGTTCAATCGTATCATAAATATTTTTCAAGCCGTAATGCAACAAATGTGCTCTATATCTGGTCCTTTTGATCTTTATTCATTTTAAACAGTATTTGGCCAACTAATAACTTAACAATGTGTTCAAACATTTCTTTTCGGTCAATCAGATTATTTGAAAAAATACCCACTGCTCCTTGATGATGACGAATATTTTCGCTATTTGTATAGACGTCCATCACTGGTCCAAGTTCCTTTCCCATACGAAGCTCCTGTGCAATTTCTTCAGGTAAGGCAAATTGTGCTCCTGAGCTGGCTATGACTGTGCCATCCTTTAAAACAGCCGCCCCCCAATTACAGCAATACATTGTTCCTTCAATTTCATCGACGCCGCCTTCAAGTCCAAATGTTATATCAGCATTTGTCAGCATCATCGTATGACGTGCACGATTGATTGCACCCTGTCTTGTTTCTTCATTTGAGAATGGCTGAATCGACACATCAGAAGGTACATCCATATTTTCTATTGCCGCTTCCGGGAAATACTGTTTAACAATTGCTTCAACGGCACCTAATTTTGCTTTATTTTTCGATCCGACTGCTACTTTCATTATTTCATCTCCAAGCTGTTCATTTTTTAAACGGTCTATACCAATAAAAACTGGTTTACCGATTTTTATGTAAGTCACGTTAAACCTATTTCCGCAACTAAAAAACAAGAATGCGATAAGTTCGCATCCTTGTATTATAATATAATATTGACTTTTTTTATACGTTTGCGCGAATAGATTCGATTGTAGAACGGTCTGCACTTTGGATTAATTTCACTAGCAGTTCTTTCGCCGCTGCATAGTCATCTACATGAATAATCGAAGCAGAAGTGTGAATATATCGTGAGCAAACCCCGATTACTGCCGATGGAATTCCGTCATTTTGTGTGTGTACACGTCCTGCATCTGTACCACCTTGAGAAACGAAATATTGGTATGGAATATTGTTTGATTCTGCTGTGTCCAGCACAAATTCACGCATACCTCGGTGTGTAACCATTGAACGGTCCAGGATTCGGAGTAATGTCCCTTTACCTAGTTGACCGAATTCATTTTTATCACCCGATGTATCGTTCGCCGGGGAAGCATCTAATGCAAAAAACAGATCAGGCTTGATCATATTCGATGAAACCGCTGCTCCGCGTAGACCGACCTCTTCCATAACATTTGCTCCGGAATAAATATGGCTCTTCACTTCCTGACCGTGAATCTCTTTTAAAAGTTCGATCGCTAATCCACAGCCGTAACGGTTATCCCAGGCTTTCGCCATAATTTTTTTCGGGTTGGCCATCGGTGTGAAAGGACATACCGGAATAATGGATTGACCTGGTCGTACACCTAAATTCATCGCATCTTCTTTTGAATCCGCTCCGATATCGATCAGCATATTTTTTATATCCATCGGTTTAGAACGTTCCGCATCTGTCAGTAAGTGTGGCGGAATTGACGCAATAACACCCGGAATTTCACGATCTTTCGTATAAACTGTAACGCGTTGTGCCAGCATTACCTGGTTCCACCAGCCGCCAAGTGTTTGGAAACGGATCATGCCGTTTTCAGTAATGGAAGTAACCATAAACGCGACTTCATCCATATGACCAGCGACTAAAATTTTTGGCGCTTGTTCATCTTTAGCTTTACGCACGCCGAATACGCCGCCTAAATTATCCTGAATAACTTCATCAGAATATTTCGCTAATTCTGAGCGCATAAAATTTCGGACTGCACGTTCATTCCCTGGTGCACCAGGCAATTCTGTTAATGTTTTAAAAAGAGCAAGTGTATCTTGATTCATTCTGCAACACCTCTAAATGTAGATTTGCCTTCATTATACCACAAATTGCAAGCAATATTTCGACTTTCGAACCTTCTATTATTTTTACTCTATTTTCAGAATATGATAAAGTAGAGGTAGTCACTATTTTGAGGAGGTATTTTGAAATGAATTTAAAAGACTTTACAATAGGGGTTGTAACAGGGATAGCAGCAGCTGTCATTGTTAAAGAAATGAGCAATCGTGTCGCACCATTTGCGAATCCAGATCATATTTTAGCCAACATTAAAGATGAATTTAAAAAGCATGCACCAATTGATGGTTCTTGGATTTACATGAAAACTGAAAACTTCAGTAATGGCTTTACAGAAACACCGGTCTATCGTGGAGGTATTTCTCGTACAATTAACGGCGAACTTGAGAACTACGAGTTCGCAGCAGATGCCCGTTCCGGTGCCATTGTAGATATTAAACAAATATAATGTAAAGGATGCGATGACGTAATTTTGTCATCGCATTTTTTCTGCTTTACATCAAAGTATTTTCTTTACCTTTAATCATTGTGAAAACAATTATGCTAAAAGTACACAACCGATAAGAAAAGCACCTGCATCGAAAATTATGCAGGTGCTTTCGTGTTTACTTAATCAATGCCGGTTTCGAACGTTCCAGGCTGTCTTTTACTTCTTTGCCTGTTGTATCCCATTGAATCATGCGGTAATACGCATCATGATAGAAAATAAAGCGGTAGCCATTTTCAAGTGCTTCTTTCATCAACTTTTCCTTCGCAAATACGCTTGTCATCGGGTAATCATCATACGCCAATACCCAAAGCGGATTTTGGTGGGCATGTGTCGGCATAATATCCGCCATATGTAGCGCCACTTCCCCATTTTGCTCCAGGCGAACAATCGCATGCCCTTCACTATGACCACCCGTATGGATTAATTTTAAGCCCGGAGCTACTTCCAGCTCCCCTTCATATGTTGAAACTAAATGCTGTACAGGCTCCCAGTTTTCTTTCCAGTACGTATTTTTTGAACGAATATTCGGATTGCGCATCTCATCCCATTCAATTTGCGTCGTGTGAATAACTGCATTCGGGAAAACCGGAACAAGCTTGTCTCCTTCCCACTTCGTTAAACCGCCAGCGTGATCAAAATGAAGATGTGTCATTAAAATTGCATCAATATCACTTGGCTTTAATCCAGCTTCAGCTAAGCTTTTTTCAATTGTTGATTCTTCGGAAACACCGAAATTGCGAAGCTGCTTTTCATTTAATTTACCGGCACCTACACCTGAATCGATTAAATAATTTTTCCCCTCGTATTGAATTAAGATTGGTTCACATGCTAATTCAATCTGGTTCAGTTCATTTACCGGATATTTACGAGACCACAGTGCTTTTGGCACTACCCCAAACATAGCCCCGCCATCCAGCGCTGTGACACCCCCATGTAACCATGTCAGTGTCATGTTGTGAAATTCAAATCGATCCATTTCTCCATCCCCCTAAATCGTTAATTATTTCGTCTTGTATTGGCATTCTAGTCGATATATTGGCTGACCGAGCTTCGAGAATTTCTCCTCGTATTCTGTCATAATATTATCTTCCGGCATATTGGCATGTAAGTCTAGCGATACATAGTTTAATGCCATACCATACTCGTTCATACTTACGAGTGAATATTCAAAAAGACCACGGTTATCCGTTTTAAAATGGATTTCACCGTTATCAACTAAAATGTTCTCATAAATTTTTAGGAATCCTTCGTGTGTTAGGCGACGTTTTGCATGGCGCACTTTTGGCCATGGATCCGAGAAGTTCAGATATACACGGTCCACATCCCCTTTTCCGAAAAACTCTTCCAGCTTCGCGCCATCAACTTTTAATAAACGTAAATTGGATGGTTTGTTCGCTGCTTCAATTTTTTCAAGGGCACAAACGATAACACTATCAAATAATTCAATCCCGATATAGTTAACATCAGGATTTTGCAGTGCCATTCCTAATACGAATTGACCTTTACCCGTACCAACTTCGATATGTAGCGGATTGTCATTGCCGAATACTTCATTCCATTTACCTTTATAATCTTCCGGGTTTGGAATAATTACATCAGGATGTTGTTGAATATATTCCGCTGCCCATGGTTTATGCTTTAATCTCACTTACTTATCCTCTTTTCTATTGTGTAGCTGCCTCATATTATAACGGAAAATAGCATCTTTTGCTTTTATTTTGCTAAATTCCATGCTTTTTTCTGAACGGTTATTTGAATTTTGTTTTGACCGGTTGCTAGTTTTTGTGTTTCACCGTCTGCATGTGCCATGACTGGTTCATCAAAAATCAACTTTGCTTCCATTGCTGCAAACTGCTCGACTTCCTTCAACAAAGTATGCTTCCCTAAAAATACAGTCCCAAAAAGGAATAATAATTTCCACTTCGATAAATTGGAGACGACTGTCAATTCGAACTGGCCATCGGATGTATTAGAATTAGGAGACAACTTCATCCCCCCGCCAAAATAAGGCTGGTTGCTGGCCGTTACAAACCATACATTTTGATATTGCTTAATTTTCCCTTCACGGGAAATCGTGAGCTTAAACGGTTTATATGTAAAAAGCGCATGAATGACGTAATAAGGATAGCTCAGCTTTCCCAGTTTCCATTTATTAAGCGACCTTTTCAGCGAGGAACTGTTAGCGATACCCGCGACTAATGCATCAAACCCAACACCAAAATTATTAATGAAGTATTTAGTTGTTCCGCCTTGTTTCACTACTCCACAATCATGAGAGGAGCTATTTACTGTATTTATAAATTGCTCGACCTGTTTGCTCGTTTTGAATGCTTGATATCCCCTGGCAAAATCATTACCCGATCCTGCTGAAACTGCCCCTAAATAAACATTTTTAAAATGTATTGCGCCATTCAGCACTTCGTGAATCGTCCCATCCCCGCCAATAGCAATAAGACAGACCGGGTTTTCCTTTGTCGCTCGTCCGGCAAGTTCATTGGCCAGCAGCATTGTATGTCCTTCGTATTTTGTCAAATGGCTTTGATACGGGATTGCCAACTGTTGTTCAAACTGACGCCAACGCTTAATTCCCTGCCCGTTTCCTGCATAAGGATTAATTATAAAATGTACTTCCATTCATTAATCTTCCTTATTTTCCGTATTCCAAATATCCCGATGAAAAGATGTTGTTTGAACTGTATTTAAAATGGCTTGTGCACCACGTATTTGCATATGCTTCATCGGTGAAACAGAATGCTTTAATTGTTCCATCCATTCCGGAAATTTCCGTTTATCCACAAATGATATACCATACATTGTTCCAGGATAATCAATATAGCCGTTTCGTGTTAACAACACTTTACGGATCGGCAGTTCAATATTGTTCTGTTGAAAAATCTGTTCGACAACTTTTTCCATCCGGTTTAACTGAATTAAAGGGCTTAACACTTTTTTTTCATTTTTCCCGTCCTTCTTTAACCAGAAGCGTTCGCTATTTGCGATATAGACCGCCTGACTTTCCTGTTCCAAAACCGTAATGCACAGACATTCTGTCGGTGTCATAATAATAATATCCAATTCTATCGGCGCTTTTTTCACTCGTAAAATCGGATAATAGAATACTAAGTAATTGTCCGGTAATGTTTGAAGCATGGAACGCAACAATGTATCGCGCATAAATTTTGGATCTACATAAGATTTTTCACGTAATGTCGAACTCGCCCATTTCATTTGGAAATGAAAAAACTGGTCGATAAACATTTTTTTTAGTTCCTCCAACGTTTTTGGTGTGTAGACTAGATTCGGTTCAAAATTTAGCGTCTTATCCTCTTCTTGATGCGAATCTCCCTCTACTGCCCACTCATTGGAAATGGTCACTTTTTCGATATCTTCTTGTTCTTCTTCCGGTACATCTTTTTTAAAAGGGAAAAGTTTTTGGAAAAGCGACTTTTTCTTCTCTTCCTGCACCTCTTCCTCTATATGTTCCCAACGCTCGATTGTTTCTCCAGTCTGCCATTGATACTTTATCCGCTCCCACTGATTTTGTTTTAAGCGAATAAACTGCGTCGGATAGCGTGCCAAGTCAATTTCATATCGTGAAATATAATCTTGAAGTTTTATTAACTGAGCCATTTTATCTACTCCCTAAGTTCATTCCTATTCTTTATTACATTACATTTTACAGGTTATCTCCAAAAAAAAATAGCGCCTTGCCGATAAGCAAGGCGCTATTTTATTAAATTGTGTAATTATAATTCTTTCTCAAACCATCGGAGTTGATTTCCATTCCGGGTCGGACGCTTTCCGCGGGCACGGCCTGAGCCTGTAGTCTCAGGATCGCGCTATTCCCGTTGGAGTCCCTCCCCTCCATTCCAATCAACTTGTTAAAAATTAAATTTTAGCTTTCTAAAATAATACAGCGTACCAGATTAAGCTTTAATCCCTTTTGGAATTTTTGTTTCGAATTGTGCTTGTAATTTACGTGTCCATTCACCTGGTGTGCCGTTGCCGATCACAGTACCGTCAATTTCAATAACTGGTGTTACTTCTGATGTCGTTGAAGATACGATTACTTCTTCCATTGCAAGCAGCTGTTCTTTCGTCATTGCCTGTTCGTTTACAGTAAGTCCGATTTCCGCTGCACATTTAATAATTACTTGACGTGTAATCCCGTTTAAAATCAGGTTATTGGCCGGATGTGTGTACAGCACACCATCTTTAATACCGTAAATGTTTGAAGATGAACCTTCTGTAATAATCTCGTCACGGTGTAAAATCGCTTCATAGCAGCTTTTTTCATATGCTTCTTGTTTTGCAAGAACCGCGCCAAGCAAGTTTAATGATTTAATATCACATCGCAGCCAGCGAATATCTTCCACAAATGTTGCCTTTACACCCTTTTCGAAGTTTTCCAATGGGCGTGGATTTTCTTTTGCATTCCCTGTTATTACCGGTTTCACATCATCACCAGGGAAAATGTGGTTACGAGGGCCGGCACCACGAGTAATTTGGAAGTAAACATGACCTGTGTCAATGTTGTTCACCTCAACCAGTTGATGCAGTAATTGGTGTAATTTATCTTTCGTATAAGGAATCGTAATGCGGATCTTTTCAGCACTGTCATAAAAACGGTCAATATGTTCAGTTGCTGTGAAAAGTTCCCCATTATATACTTTCACGACTTCATACACACCGTCGCCGAATTGGTAACCGCGGTCTTCCTTGTCTACCAGCACTTCTTCATTTTTTACAATTTGATCATTCCATAAACTAAAGCTCATCTCAAATACCACCTTTTAATTAGTTAGTTGCTAAATTTACAATTGCTTCTGCATAAATGGCAGTCGCTTTTATCAAGTTTTCAATATCAACAAATTCATCTGCCTGATGGGCAACATCTTGTTCACCAGGGAACAGCATACCGAATGCGACCCCTTTTTTCATAACGCGCGCATATGTCCCTCCACCTGTTGAAAGAGGCTTCGAGAAATCATTGCTGTATTTGCGATAAACTTGGAGCAATGTTTGTATCAATTCATCTTCCTCGCTTACATAATGCGGGATTGAATTGCTCACTACATCTAACGTAAAAGCTTCATGCTGTAATAATGCCTGTACTTTCGTTATTTTTTCTTCAAACGGATATGTCACGGAATAGCGCATACTTACTTCAATTGACGAACCGTGCTCATCAAAAGTTACGATTCCCGGATTTAATGTTGTCGGTCCTGACATCGCATCTTCAAATTGGAAGTCCAATGCTGTGCCGTAATGATCGTTGTCAAAAACACGGACAATAAAATCGACAAACGACTTACTCTGATTTGTCGTCACAACATTTTGTAAAAACTTCGCTAAATAAACCGCTGCATTTCGTCCTTTTTCCGGTTCCATTGCATGGGCTGATTTACCTTTCAAAACAATTATAATCCCATTATCGTTTTTAGTGAAAGTACCTTCAACATCATTTTCTTTTAAATATTTCAGAAAATTCTCATTTGTGCTCTTTTCGGCATATTTTAAAGTAGCAGTTGCTTCATCCGGGACCATATTTGTTCTGTTACCTGCATAGAATGACAGTAATTGCTCATCACTTGATCGTTTTTCTTTACTTGAAAACGTTAAATGGGCAATACCTTTTTCAGCGTTGATTAGCGGAAAGTCTGCATCAGGTGCAAAACCAATTGTCGGCATTTCTTCTTTTTCGAAGTAGCGCGTCACGCATTGGAAACCGCTTTCTTCATCTGTACCAATTATCATTCGTACTCGTTTTTTCAAAGGGATTTTCGCATCGTGAATCAGTTTCATCGCCAGCCAAGCCGCCATTGTTGGACCTTTGTCATCAATCGCACCACGACCAAATAATTTTCCGTCTGCCACTTGCCCTTCAAATGGAGGATATGTCCAACTAGCGACATCTCCGGCAGGTACAACATCGACATGGCAAAGCACACCGACAAGTTCTTCACCTTGGCCCATTTCAATATGGCCGGCCATATGATCCACGTTTTTTGTAGTCATCCCTTGCTCCATACCTTTTTGAAGCATAAATTCCAATGCTGCTTTCGGACCAGCACCGAAAGGCATTATATCAGAAAAATTATTTTCATCTTTTACACTTTTTATTTGAATCAATTGCTGCAATTCTTTTATAAGCTCTTCTTTTCTTTCCTGAGCCAGTTGTAACCAATCCATCACTACACCTCATTTTTATAATATTGTTATTGTACTCCTTCTTGTTAAAATTACAATAATCATTTGACTTTAATCGGCATCCTCTATTTCTAGGAATATTAAATATATGAATTTTCTGTAAAAATAGTGTTTTTTGTCTCTCATTTCTGGAAATCTGTTTGGTTTTCCGCTATAATGTATGTGTCAGAACATCAATTCTGACCAAACTTTCAGAAAAGGGGATGTCTAAGGCAAACTATAAAGCCTAAGTGCACTCCGCACATATTTTGTCGTCCGCTAGTCTTATGCCATGAGAATTTAAGATCGAAGGAGTGGTTTTTAGAAATGAAGCCAACTACTGATAGAATGCTTAATCGTATTAAAGACGTGTATATGTTTATCCTCAATAAAGGAGAAGTGACTACACAGGATTTAGTCGAAGAGTTTAACATCACTCCTCGCACCATTCAAAGAGATTTGAATGTGTTAGCCTTCAATGACTTGGTAATGAGTCCAAGTCGGGGTAAATGGACAACGACGAAGAAAAAAGTAAAAATGACATCTTAGAATTTTGAAAGCGGCTGATTCTTATTTTGTGAGAAAGGACTAATTGTCCCAACATAACGTAAGGTGTCGATCAGTTACACATGAAATATTAAGAACATTGCTGAGTCAGCAAGCGTTCACTTAGTTCTTAACACATAGAACTAAAAGAAGCGAATGCCTTTTCGTCGGGGCATTCGCTTTTCCTTTGTTTATTATTTTGACGCCAACAGATCGAGTTCCTGTTCTGTCAGCTCCCGGTATTCACCTAATGCCAATTGTTCATCAAGCTGCAATGTTCCCATTGACAGACGCTTTAAATACGTAACCTTCTTGCCTACCGCCTCAAACATCCGCTTCACTTGATGGAATTTCCCTTCTTGGATCATTAGCTCAATTTCCGATTGCTCGCCAGATACTAATATTTTCAATTCCCCCGGCTTTGTATGATAGCCATCCTCCAATGTAACTCCTTGTGCAAAGGCTTCAATATCGGCTTCTGTCACAGCCCCGTCAATTTTGGCATAATACCATTTCGGAACATGCTTCTTAGGAGAAAGCAGATTATGAGCTAAATTGCCGTCATTTGTAATGAGCAGCAGCCCTTCTGTATCTTTATCCAACCGGCCTACAGGGAATGGCTCAAAATGCTGATACTCTGGGTCCAGCAAATCAATGACCGTTTGATCGTAACGGTCTTCTGTTGCCGAAATGACACCCGGGGGTTTATTCATCATTAAATAAATAAACTCCACATACTCTACACGATCGCCAAATACCGAAACATTTTGTTTTTCCGGATTGACATGTATTGCTGAATCTTTCACTGTAACACCATCCACTGTGACAGCTTTTTGCTTTAATAATAGTTTCACTTCTTTTCGCGAGCCGTAGCCCATATTAGCCAGTAATTTGTCTAAACGCATATAGTCCTCCATGAAAAAAGGGGACGCCTTCGTTACGACGTCCTCATTTTTATTTTACTAATCTTAATTTACGTGCAATTTTTGTAAACTTTTCACCTAATAATAATTGGGCTAACCCTAGTCGATAAGAAATCGCGCCATAAATAATGGCACCAACCCCTGCACAAATGATTGCATATAGAAGCGCTAATACTTTCGTAGAAGCCGGAGCAATCGCTGTTAAAATGATATGTGTGATCCATACTGCTAACGCCATGACAATTGTCAAAATAACAATTAACAAAATACGGCGTAAAACTACTGTCGCATTGTAATTTGTCACTTTTTTTATGACAAAAATATTGATCGCGATTGTTGCTCCATAGCCAAGTGCTGTCGCTAAAATCGCACCATCAACCGACATAAGATGAATAAGCGGTGTATTTAGTATCGTCTTCGTAAGCAAGCCGACAAGTAAACTGAAGATGACCCATTTTTGGTAATTGACCCCTTGTAACATGGCGGCTGTTACTGTAAATAATGCAAAGAAGATCGCAATTGGTGCATAGTGGCTTAATACTTGTGTGCCCATTTCGCTGTAGGAATAGAAGAAGTGATATAAATCCTCCGCTAAAATTGAAATTCCGATCGCTGCCGGTACGGTAATAAACAGCAGCACCTGATACGTTTTATCCATCGAACTATGTACTTGCCGTAAATTGCCTTCCGTATAAAATTTCGTGACTGTCGGAATGATGGCCATCGAAAAGCCTGTCGCCAAAACGACTGGAATCATGACAATCTTTTGTGTCAACAAGTTAAGCATTGTAAAGTATGCATCGCTAATTTCTCCTGATATCCCACTGGCAATCATCGCACGGTTGAATGTCAGCAAATCGACAAGCTGGAATAATGAGCCTCCCAACCCGACGAAAACAACAGGAATTGAATACTTAAAAATTTCTTTATACATATCCGAATAAGGAAGTCTCTGTTCTTTCGGTGCGACAACCTGAACTGCTTTAATCTCGGGGCGCAGCCTTTTCCAGAAATAAAACAATGTCAAAAGTCCGCCAAGCGCTCCAATAAATGCGGCAAATACCGAGAAATTAATTGCTGTAATCTCATTACCGTCCATAACTTTGACAACGATGAATGCCCCGCCTAATAAAAAGACGATGCGCACTATTTGCTCGACCAGCTGAGAAACAGATGTCGGCAAATAATGTCCGTATCCTTGCAAGTAGCCACGGACTAAACTCATAAACGGCACAACAATCAGTGCATAACTTACCCACTTGATGACATTCGCAACTTGCTCCACAGTAAATGTCTGTTCTTCACTATCAATCACAATATTTGCTAGCGGTGTTGCAAGCAGATTCATTAAAATAAACGCTACAATTCCTGTAAGCGTCATCAGTAAAGCACCTGTTTTTACTAATCTGCGACCGGCATCGAAATCCCCGAGCGCATTATATTTCGATACGAATTTTGATACTGCAATCGGCAGTCCCGCGATGGCAATACTTAACATAATATTATAGGGGATGTAGGCGTAATTATATAAAGCAATATTATCTTCACCTACAATGGCGTAAAACGGGAAAATATAAACTAACCCTAAAAGCTTTGATAGAAACAATCCAATTGTTAATATGGCTGTTCCTTTCATTAATGAAGACATGAAATAACCTACCGTTCTATATGAAATTCTCTTTTAGTATAACAATTCACTTACAATACGATTTCGTAAGGCAAGTTATTTATTTACATTATTTAACTTCCTTCTTGTGACGGTGTTCTCATTAAAAAGTTCCCGTACAATTCCTTTTACAAGTTTACATGTGAAAGTCCATTTACTCAAATAGTTTCTTCACTTCGTGTATAATAAGTAAGAGAAAAATCCGTTGAACGAAAAAATTATTGCAAAAGAAAGTGAGAAATTATCTATGTATGATGTAATTGTAATAGGAGGCGGTCCATCAGGATTGATGGCAGCAATTGCCGCAGCCGAGCAAAACAAAAAAGTGCTCCTGCTTGAAAAAGGCTCAAAACTAGGAAAGAAACTGGCCATTTCTGGCGGTGGACGCTGTAATGTAACAAATCGACTATCAGCGGAAGAAATCATTAAACATATTCCCGGCAATGGGCGCTTTTTATATAGCCCCTTTACAGTTTATAATAATGAAGATATTATCGCATTTTTTGAAGGACTTGGCGTGGCATTAAAAGAAGAGGATCACGGGCGTATGTTCCCAGTATCCAACCGCGCACAAGATGTCGTTGATGCACTTGTCAATGAAATGAAGCGATTAAAAGTAGAAGTCCGTTTGCACACGGCAGTTAATAAATTGTTGATGGACGATCAAAAAATATATGGTGTACGTTTGGAAAGCGGCGAAGAAATCCGTACAAATGCTGTTGTTGTCGCAGTCGGTGGTAAAGCTGTTCCTCAAACAGGCTCTACTGGTGATGGTTATCCATGGGCAGAACGTGCAGGCCACACGGTTACTACACTTTACCCGACAGAAGTTCCCGTTACATCAAAGGAACCATTTATCCAATCACGTGAGCTGCAAGGGTTGGCATTACGTGATGCCGCTGTTTCCGTTTTAAACAAAAAAGGAAAAGTTCTTGTAACACATCAGATGGATATGCTGTTTACACACTTTGGCTTAAGCGGTCCTGCCATTTTACGCTGCAGTCAGTTTATTGTAAAAGAACAGTTGAAAACAGGGAGCGCGCCAGTACAAGTTCGTATTCAATCATTACCGCAGTACAATGAAGAAACATGCTTCCAAATGTTAAATAAAACAATCAAGGAAGAACCGAAAAAAGCGGTAAAAAACTTATGGAAATCACTCGTTCCAGAACGCTGGCTATTATTTTTAATGGAGCGTGCAGGTATTGACGCACAGTTAACAGGCATAGAATTATCTCAGGAGAAGATTCGCAATTTTGCACGCGAACTTGTCGCGTTTACAATGGACGTTCACGGTACCCAACCAATTGAAAAGGCATTTGTTACAGGAGGCGGGGTTTCGGTAAAAGAAATTGAACCAAAAACAATGGCCTCCAAGAAAAAACAGGGACTTTATTTCTGTGGTGAGATTTTAGATATTCACGGTTATACGGGGGGTTACAATATTACTTCTGCTCTCGTTACAGGACGAATTGCCGGTATGAGTGCGGGGCAACAGTAACGTTTCTGTTTTTAATCGTAAAAATACTAGAACTGCTCATCATTCCCTAGTATCATAAGAGGTATGTACACTCAGGAGGATACGGCACGATGAATAATAATTCTCAAAAAAACCAAACTATGCTTTATTTAGCATCTGATGAGCTCATGCAAACTCATTTAACCTGCACAAAAATAAGCAATCGTAATAAAGATGAATTTACCTTTTCCATTCGTGTTTTTTGCTATGTTGAAAAAAATAACTCCTATGCGAAAAGTGTTCCATTATATTTGATACTTGGCTTAAATAAACAAGGTGTTGGCATGTCTTTGGCTGTCGATTTGGTAAATATACCAAATGTTTGCCCGATGCAATTAAAAAAGATTATTGAGCATTTGCAAAAAAGTCCGGCACTATTGCTAATTGTATGTCAGCAGCTTGATAAAATTGCTTCTTCCTCATCAATTGAAGAGGCGGTGCAAGCAAAACTGGCAAAGCATTTCTTCATTGAAAATGCGCCGAAAGGGATTACAAGCTTTACGACTAACCGTCAGGCAAACGAACTGTACTGGCTCACGCAAAAAAACCAAATGATTTCTGATATGGATTCATTTAAATTAGATGGTGAAGGCGGGCATATTGCATTTACCGTCCAAATTGGCTTTAAACATGATTTTATTATGCAATGCTATGAAGTAGATTGCATGATGCATATGTTCAATGAAGACGAAAAGCTCGGCTATTATTTTGAGCTTTATCTGGATCAGGAAAATTACCATCATCAGCTACTATATGAAACGTTGCCGGATCAGTTCATGGACAACAAAACATTTTTAAATCAGGTTTTGGAAGAAATGAAAAAACGCAACGAAGAACAATATGACGATTATTTGCAAGATTTAATCGAAAAATTTACAGCGAGCATATAGAAAAGAGTCAATCCTCACAATAACAGGATTGACTCTTTTGTTTATACATATAAGTAAATTGCGAAGAACATCGCGACACTGCCACCCATAACAAATAAGTGCCAAATTGCATGGTTGTATGGAATGCGGTCATTTTTATAAAAGTAAGTGCCGACCGTATAGGACAGCCCACCCATTAATAATGTGGCAAAACCGGCGATGCCAATATGTGCGAATAACGGCTTGGCTACAAAAATAATGAGCCAGCCCATCCCGATGTAAACAAACAGCGATAGTAATTTAAAACGGTAAACAAAAAATTGTTTCAGTACAATTCCGATTGTTGCTAAAATCCATTGAACCGCAAAAATTGTCCATCCCAATTTGCCACCAATTGCGACTAATACGATTGGTGTATACGTTCCTGCAATCAATAAAAAAATGGAGCTGTGATCGAGCTTTTTCAGAAATGTTTTATGTTTTGGCCATGAGTGATACATCGTTGAAGCGAAATACAGGCAGAACATTGAAATACCAAAAATAATATAGCTTACGAGCTCTAATGTTGTTCCTTGATGCTGGGCTTTGTTCACTAACAGCAATGTTGCGGGAATCGTCAGCAATGCGGCAATCCCGTGTGTAAGCCCGTTCCAAAATTCTTCTTTTGTACTATATCCACTTTGTTCCATCATGATTTGTGTCATAAAGCCACCTCTTTCATTATTCAATTATAAAAAATTGGGTCTGTTTGTTATAGAAGAACTTGTCATGCTTTCCATATGATATTTATCATGGATTTGCTGGAAATCCAGGAAGGGCCTGTCCATTAAAGCTATACCCCCTTCTTTCATATAAAAAAACCCACCGGGAAAATTTTTTTCCAGTGAGTTATTGGTAGTCTTATGCCTGGATATGGCGAGCGATTTTTTCTGTTAAGCGAGTCGTTACTTTCGGTAATAGTACTTTAATAGCCGGATTCAATACTGCCCCTGAAAGACCTCCAGCAGTTACTTCTACCGTACCTGTCATATATGTACCGCCATCTTTCGGCTCAGCTGTAAATTCGCCGCCGCCTTTAATATTATCCGATAGCCCAGTTATTTCAAATCTGATGTTAGTAGGCTCATTCATTTCGATAATTTTAATTTCGATTTCAACTTTTTTCTTTAAACCTTTAAAGTTTCCTTCGAATGTCCAATGTGATGTTTGGGCATCCAATTCTTTATGTTCTTTGTACGCCGGAACTAATACAGCCCATTTTTCGATTTTACTTACGAAAGCCCATACTTGTTCCTGGCTAACTGGGATTTGTACTGAATGTGATGCTTGTGCCATGTTGTTACACTTCTTTCTTCAATTCATTAAATGTGACCATTTACTATTCTAGTATTACATAGAAACCGATTATGCAACATAGTTATTTTTGTTTTTTCATGCAATGTCTAAATAAAAATGCACGGTGATTTCTTTATGAATACACCGTGCATTTTTTATTTTGTTAATTATTTAACAACGATATTAACTAATTTACCTGGGATGACAATTACTTTCACAACTGTTTTTCCTTCGATAAATTCTTGTACTTTGCTGTCTGCTAAAGCAACTTTTTCTAAATCTTCTTTAGTAATATCTTTTGCAACCGTTACTTTTGCACGTACTTTACCTAAAACTTGTACAACAACTTCGATTTCATCGTCTACTAGTTTCGACTCATCGAATGTTGGCCATGTTGCATACGTAATTGTATCTTTATGTCCTAAAATTGACCAAAGCTCTTCAGCAATATGCGGTGCGATTGGCGATAAAAGTTTCACGAAGCCTTTTGCATATTCTGTTGGAATTACTTCCGCTTTGTAGCAATCATTAATGAATACCATCATTTGTGAAATTGCTGTGTTGAAGCGAATGCCTTCGTAGTCTTCCGTCACTTTTTTCACAGTTTGGTGATACACTTTTTCCAATGTTGTGTCAGCAGAATCCTGAACTTTTGCAGCAAGCTTTCCTTCATCTGTGACGAATAGACGCCAAATACGATCTAGGAAACGACGTGCCCCGTCAAGACCGTTCGTGCTCCATGCTACAGAAGCTTCCAGTGGACCCATGAACATTTCGTATAAACGTAATGTATCAGCACCATGTGAAACGATAATGTCATCAGGGTTTACAACATTGCCTTTAGATTTAGACATTTTTTCATTGCCTTCACCTAGAATCATCCCTTGGTTAAATAACTTTTGGAACGGTTCCTTCGTATGAACAAGTCCTAAATCATAAAGCACTTTATGCCAGAAGCGTGCGTATAGTAAGTGAAGTACCGCGTGCTCTGCACCACCGATATAAATATCGACTGGTAGCCAATGTTTTAATAGTTCCGGATCTGCAAGCGCCTGATCATTTTTCGGATCGATATAGCGCAGGAAGTACCATGATGAACCAGCCCATTGTGGCATTGTATTCGTTTCACGGCGTCCTTTTTTGCCTGTTACTGGATCAACTACATTCACCCATTCTTCAATATTTGCAAGTGGTGATTCACCAGTACCTGAAGGACGGATATTTGTTGTTTTCGGTAATTCCAATGGCAGTTCCTCTACAGGAATCGTAGTCATTGTGCCATCTTCCCAGTGAATTACTGGAATTGGTTCGCCCCAGTAGCGTTGACGGCTGAATAACCAGTCGCGTAAACGGTAAGTAATTTTCTTTTCCCCTACACCATTTTCCACTAACCATTCAATTGCCTTGGCAATACCGTCTGCTTTATTTAATCCGTTTAAAAAGTCCGAGTTAATATGCGCACCGTCACCAGTGAATGCTTCATTCTCAATGTCTCCGCCTTCAAGAACTGGAATGATTTCTAAATTAAACTCTTTTGCAAATTCATAGTCACGCTCATCATGTGCAGGAACAGCCATAATTGCACCAGTTCCGTATGTTGCCAATACATAATCCGCAATCCAGATCGGCACTTGTTTGCCGTTGATCGGGTTCACTGCATAAGCACCTGTGAATACCCCTGTTTTTTCTTTTGCTAAGTCTGTACGTTCTAAATCAGATTTTAATGATACTTTTTCCAAGTATGCCTCTACCGCTTCTTTTTGCTCTGCAGTAGTAATGTCAGCTACTAATTTATGCTCTGGTGCTAATACACAGTATGTCGCGCCAAATAATGTATCCGGACGTGTTGTAAATACTTCGAAGTTTTTGTCTGTGCCAGCAACAGTGAATTTCACTTGTGCGCCTTCAGAACGGCCGATCCAGTTACGTTGCATTTCCTTAATTGATTCAGGCCAGTCAACATCAACTAAATCATCGACTAAACGGTCTGCATATTTTGTAATACGCAGTACCCATTGTCGCATCGGACGACGTACTACCGGGTGACCGCCACGCTCAGAAACTCCGTCGATTACTTCCTCGTTAGCAAGAACCGTACCTAATGCTTCACACCAGTTTACTGCCACTTCATCTACATACGCTAAATCCATTTCCACTAACTTAGTGAAAATCCATTGCGTCCATTTATAATAAGACGGATCAGTTGTGTTAATTTCACGATCCCAGTCATAAGAGAAGCCTAGCTCGTTAATTTGACGTTTGAATGTCGCGATGTTTTTAGCCGTAAATTCAGCTGGGTCATTCCCTGTATCAAGTGCATATTGCTCTGCAGGTAAACCGAATGCATCCCAACCCATTGGATGAAGAACATTGTAGCCTTGCATACGTTTAAAACGAGACAAAATATCTGTCGCTGTATAACCTTCAGGGTGTCCTACGTGCAGACCCGCACCTGATGGATAAGGGAACATATCCAATGCATAAAATTTTGGCTTATCCATTTCATTTTCAGTTTTGAATGTTTTATTGACATCCCAAAACGTTTGCCACTTTTTCTCAATTTGCTGATGATTAAAACTCACAATAATTCCTCCTTTAAATATATTCTTGCTGTGGTTTATGTATTTTAGGCGTATCATCAATGATTTAACAGAATATTTAAAAAATAAAAAAATCCCGCCCCATCTTATGATAAGAAGGGACGAGAGGTATTTTTACTCCCGCGGTACCACCCAAATTAGTGACGCAGCACTCAGCTTCATTTCTTAACGCGAATACACGGCCATTAGCTACTATTATTTCACTAAAGCAAACTCCGAGGCGAGTTCAACTTGACACTTACCGGCTTCCACCTGCCGCCAGCTCTCTATAAAGTGTGTCCATTTACTATTCCTCATCACAGTCAATATTATTATTTCATTCATTTTAACGAATTCAACACAAAAGCACAAGTAACTGTTTTATGTTTGTTCTTTTCCTAGCGTACGATCAAAGACCAGACATGGAATAATGGCAATGATAATTAGTATCGATAATATAAGCATTAATATTTGCATGCCATATAAATCTACCATTAACCCGCCAAACACAGGCCCAATCATCCGCCCAATTGTCGATGCACTATTGACGAGCCCTTGATAAAAACCTTCTTGTCCATGTGGTGCAAGTTTATTGGCAATCATCGGAATGACCGGTGTGAAGAACACTTCCCCAAATGTCAAAATGACCATCGCTGCAGCAAACATCTTAAAGTCCTGGGCAAAATAAACGACGATATAAGATAGCGACATCAATATCAGCCCAAGTACCAGCTGATGCTTTATTTTGTTTTCCCAACGTGTGACAAGCGGACGGATAATCGGCTGAACAGCAACGATCATGAAGCCGTTGATTGTCCATAGTAAACTGTACTCGGACAGGCTCATTCCTAACCCTTGTGTATAAGAAGAAATGGTCGCGCTCCATTGGGAGTAGCTTAACCAGCAGACGATTAAAGATATACTTAATATACTAAGCGCCACAATCGGTCCTCTGTTTCTTCTTTTTGTCTCATTACCTGAGAACGGTTTTGTTGTCAGTCCCTTCATATCAAAACGCTTATATGTTGTGATGACAAGCACAAAAAATACAGCATAGAAAAATAGATTCGCACTAAATACATAGTCAAACTTAATATCGGCAACAATGCCAGCCAATGCCGGGCCGATTGCGACCCCTACGTTGTTTGCCAAAAAGATCGAGTTAAAAGCACGTCGCCCCCCTTCTGGCCAGGCACTCCCTGCAATCGCATAAATCGCCGGGTACACAATCCCTCCACTAAAGCCCATCATCGTTAAAAATATGATGTATTGTGGCCAATCATGCCAAATCGTTAATAGTGTGATTGACAATAAATTAAACACAACACCAATTAAAATTGCTTTATAGCCACCTAATTTATCAAATAAGTAACCGCCTACTAGATTGCCGAAAACACCTGCCAATGAATTTAACATAAGGACAATTCCAGCGGTAGTTAAGGATTTCCCTAAATGATCATGAATATAAATGCTATTTAAAGGCCATAAAAACGAATTTCCGACCGTATTTACGAATGTACCAATAATTAATAACCATACTTGTTTCGGCACTCACTTTCCTCCTTCAATATTTGCTCAATTTACTAGTTTATTCTTTAACAGGAAATTGTACAAGAAAAAGATTTCTATTAGGACACGATGTTCTGTCCATGTTAGAATAATACGTTAGAGGAGTGAACAAGGAATGACAGAAACAAATTTTCCTTTCCCGTCAGATGGGAAACGTTATTATACATGGAATCGCTATTTACGAAATGAATTCGGAAAGAAAGTATACAAAGTCGCTTTGGATGCAGGGTTTGATTGCCCAAACCGTGATGGGACGGTCGCTTTTGGCGGTTGTACATTTTGTTCAGCAGCTGGTTCAGGTGACTTTGCGGGCAGTAAAGTCGATCCGATTCCCGTACAGTTCGAAAAAATCAAAGCAAAAATGGAGAACAAATGGAAAGACGGCTTAACAATGGCCTACTTCCAAGCGTATACAAATACCCACGCTCCACTTGAAGTATTAAAGGAAAAGTTCGAAGCAGCGCTTGCCTGTGAGGGAGTAATGGGCCTTTCAATCGCAACGCGTCCAGATTGCCTGCCGGACGATGTTGTGGAATATTTGGCAGAGTTAAATGAACGCACGTATTTATGGGTAGAGCTGGGACTTCAAACGGTTCATGAAAAAACGGCCAATTTAATTAACCGTGCACATGATTATGCGACATATGTGGAAGGGGTTAATAAATTGCGCAAGCATGGCATTCGTGTCGTGACACATATTATTAACGGATTGCCTCTAGAAGATTACGATATGATGATGGAAACGGCCCGTGAAGTGGCAAAGCTTGATGTCCAAGGTATCAAAATCCATCTGCTGCACCTTTTAAAAGGAACGCCGCTCGTGAAGCAATACGAAAAAGGCATGCTGGAATTTATGGAAAAGGATGCTTATATTCAGCTTGTAGCAGATCAGCTTGAAATTATTCCACCTGAAATGATCGTCCACCGAATTACAGGTGATGGTCCAATCGATTTAATGATCGGCCCAATGTGGTCTGTCAACAAATGGGAAGTTTTGAATGGAATTGATGCAGAGCTGGAACGTAGAGGTTCTTATCAAGGGAAGTTTTATAAGGCGGAAGTGTCCAAATGAAATTAGAACGTGTTCTTCAATATGCCCAAACATTATTGGAAATGTCGGTTTCCGAGGGTGATATTGCGGTCGATGCAACAGCTGGAAATGGACATGATACTCTTTTTTTAGCAAATCTCGTTGGGGATGACGGCTATGTATATGCTTTTGATGTGCAAAAAGAAGCGGTTGATGCGACATTGCACCGTCTGCTCGACAATGCACTCGAGCATCGGGCTATTGTTTTAAAAGACGGACATGAAAATGTAGCAAACTATATTCATAAACCCGTATCAGCAGCAATTTTCAATCTTGGCTATTTGCCCGGCAGCAATCATGAAATTGTGACAAAGCCGAATACTACGATCCAAGCGATCGAAAGTTTGTTAAAGCTGTTAAAAGTCGGAGGAATGATCGTTTTAGTCGTCTATCACGGTCACGAAGGCGGAAAAAACGAGCGCGATGAAGTGATCCGCTATGTAAGTGATTTACCGCAAAAACATGTACATGTTCTGCGTTATGAATTTATGAATCAGAAAAATGATCCCCCATTTATCATTGCATTAGAAAAAGTAAAAGAATTTCCGATAGAGGGCTAAGTTTTCTTAGCTCTTTTTCATATTCTTAATGAGGTGAAATGATGCGTTTATGGCATACCGAGTTAATTCCCTTTATTCCGAAAAGTCAGCTGCTTGCCCAGTGGCGCGAGTTGAACAGCATTTTCGTGAAAGAAGACAAACATGTATTAATCAATTATATTTATGAATACCCAAAAGAGGATTTATATATTTATACGCAAATTGTTCTGAAGGAAATGCGCGCCAGAAACATTACAATTCGTACGATTGATAAGATGGATCGTTATTTTGCCGATTTTCGTTTGTCTGAAAATGAATACTATCCGCCATACAGCCGCCACCATAATGATGAGTATTTAACGATTTGCTACTATAATTTATATGAAAAATATATTCGCGGACAAAAAGATTTTACTACGGAACAATTTGAGGCACTACATCAGTATTATTCCATAAAAAAGGAGCAGCTTTTTAACTAGCTGCTCCTTTTAATCTATTAATCTTTCTTATATGTCTCCCAGAAATCAGCATTTTTAATTCCGAGTTTTTTCGGATCAAATACTGGGTCTTTTCCTTCTTTTTTCTGTTGCTCATAATCCTTCAACGCAATGAGGGCAGGCTTCATAATGAATAATAGCATAATTACGTTAATCCAAACCGTTAATCCTAAACCAACGTCACCGAATGCCCAAGCTAAATCGGATGTTTTAACTGTTCCGTAAAATGCCGAAGCCAATAATACGAATTTCATTAACAATATCCCGATTCGTCTTGCCTTACCATTAAACATATACGAAACATTCGTTTCAGCAATATAGTAATATGCCATTAAAGTTGTAAAGGCAAAGAAGAACAATGCAATCGCTACAAACCCCGAACCAAAGTTATTTAAAGATGGGAACGCATCGTTTACCGCTGCTTGCGTAAAGCCTGAATACGTTATTGTCTCATCCATTTTTGCTTCGATCAGCGCTCCATCTTGGCTACCCTCATGGACATTGTATGTACCCATGAATAAAATCATCAGTGCTGTTGCAGAACATACTAGTAATGTATCAATATAAATTGATGCTGCCTGCACTAAACCTTGTTTTGCCGGATGTGATACTTCTGCAGCAGCCGCTGGATGTGCACCAGTACCCTGCCCTGCTTCGTTTGAATAGATAGCACGTTTTACACCCCAGAAAATAGCGCTACCAATCATCCCGCCAAATACCGCATCTGCCGCAAACGCACTGCGGAAAATTAATGCTAACACTTCAGGCACAGCTGTAATATTCATAATAATAATAATACCGGCTACTAACAAATACGCTAATGCCATGAACGGAACTAAAATTTGTGCTGTGTTTGCAATACGTTTAACCCCACCAAAAATAATGACCGCTAATAAAAGAATCGTAATTAGACCAGTAATCCATGGATCAATACCGAATGCGTTATCAACCGCACCTGCAATGGCATTTGCCTGAACACCTGGCATTAAAAACGCAACAGATGCAATCATGGCAACCGCAAAAATAATTCCTAATGCGCGAATTCCCGTTGTTTTTTCAATGTAGAATGCCGGGCCTCCTCGATACTGCCCATCTTTTTTCTCTTTGTAAATCTGCGCCAATGTGGACTCCATGTACGCTGTTGATGCCCCAATAAAGGCTGTAACCCACATCCAGAACACCGCTCCCGGACCCCCAAAAGCAATTGCTGAAGCCGTCCCTACAATATTCCCCGTACCGACACGACCCGACAACGCAATCGACATTGCCTGGAAGGAAGATACTCCGGCATCGGACTTTTCCCCTGTGAACATTAGCGTGAACATGTCTTTAATAAGCCTGACTTGCGCAAACTTTGTAAGGATAGAGAAAAACAAACCAACGATTAAAATACCATAAATCATGACAGGACCCCATAAAATATTGTTGGCCCATCCTACAAAATCATTCAAGAAATCCATACTATACCCCCTTTGTTGAAATAATGTATTAATTTGAAATTTAGTATATTACAAATATTCGAAAATTTCGATATATTTTTTTAAAGAAAATAAAAATAAACCTAACAAAGTATGATTTTGTTAGGCTTATCACTATTCAATAATATATCCCAAGTCTCTTAAAACATTATTAATATAATCTATCGTAAATTTAAAAACATCTTCCCTTTCCACTTCAAAATAAAGGCTGTGGAGGCAACCTTTCCATTGCTTATAGTGAAACTCGGAAAGCGTATGCTCTGTTATCCATTTCTTTGATGTACTAATGTCTGTAACTTTATCATTTTCACCTGTCATTAATAATACCGGGATATCCGGAAACTTCAATTCAGGGTTACGCATTGTCCGCGACATTTGCTGCCAGTCGCGATACCATTTTACCGTCACCATACTCGTCAACGGTAATTGTTCTTTTAGCTCCATTAACACATCGGTGTTCCGTGTAAGATGGTGAGGTTCCAACTCATGTTTCAGCTTAACATTCGATGTAATGGCGCTGAAGCTTGATAAAGCATTCGACAATTTTCCCGGTGCCAGCTTTAAATTAAACCAGGGGGATGCTAAAACAACACCCGCACATTCTATTTTATTGTTCTGGAGTACATACGTAGCTATTGCAGCCCCTAGCCCATTTCCTACGATAAAAAGCGGTACGTTATATTCCAGTGCCACTTTCAATAATACTTTTGTGTACTTATAATATTCTTTAAAATCCTCATCATGATACGTTGTATACTTTCCTTGCTCTCCATGTCCCGGTAAATCCCCCATTACAACATGAAAGTGTGAACTGCGGAATTTTTCGATTAACCATGCGTACCACCGATGATGTTCATATGCGCTATGAAGAATAACGACTACGGCTTTTGGTTGTTGCTCTGTTTCCCATTTCCACATGGCCAATACTCCTTACATATAAAATATTTTTATGACATAAACACGTGATCCTTAAAATCAGGAATGAGTTTGCCGAGTATCAAAAAATTACGATATTGCACCTTCTTTAACATCGGCAACATTATATTACTATTTATTTGTATAATTATAATACATTCCGTTCTAAAAGAAATGTTAATTGAAAAATCTTCACGTTTTGTTACGATATCTATAGATTTATCTACAATTTTATAGAAGAAATGAGGAAATGCACATGATTTACCCTTATAAGGATAAAATACCAACGATTCACCCTTCTGCATTCATTGCAGACTATGCCACAATTACCGGTGATGTAACAATCGGTGCCGAAACTTCAATTTGGTTTAACACGGTAATTCGTGGCGATGTAAACAAAACTATAATTGGTGACCGTGTCAGTATCCAGGATTTGAGCTGCCTTCATCAAAGTCCCGCTGCCCCTCTCATTATTGAAGACGAAGTAACAGTAGGTCATCAAGTTACATTACATAGCTGTACAATTAAAAAACGCGCTTTAGTTGGTATGGGTTCCATCATACTGGATGGGGCCGTTATAGGCGAGGGAGCATTTATTGGTGCCGGCAGTCTTGTACCACCCGGAAAAGTGATTCCTCCCAATTGTTTAGCGATGGGACGCCCAGCAAAAGTCGTACGTGAAGTGACAGCAGAAGATCGCGCAGATATGGATCGGATAATTTCTGAATATGTGGCAAAAGGGCAATACTATAAATCACTTCAAAAATAATTTAACAGTCATACCCCTCTTTGAATCTTATAAATCTATACCTTATTAAAAGGAATCTTATATGAGATCATAAAAAAGGAGCTATCCATTAAACTGGATGCTCCTTTTTATTATATTAAATTCCTGCTTTTGCTTTCAATTCAGCCGCTTTATCCGTACTTTCCCATGGCACATTTAAATCTGTGCGACCGAAATGTCCGTATGCTGCTGTTTGCTTATAAATCGGACGACGTAAATCAAGCATTTTAATAATGCCCGCAGGACGTAAATCAAAGAGCTCACGTACCCAGTTCACGATTTTTGATTCTTCTACTTTTCCTGTACCGAATGTATCAACCGCGATTGATACAGGTTGTGCAACACCGATTGCATACGCCAGTTGCACTTCAGCACGGTCAGCTAGGCCAGCTGCTACAATGTTTTTAGCAACATAACGTGCTGCATATGCTGCAGAGCGGTCAACTTTTGTCGCATCCTTACCGGAGAATGCTCCGCCACCATGACGCGCATAGCCGCCGTAAGTATCAACAATAATTTTACGACCTGTAAGACCTGCATCCCCTTTAGGTCCGCCGATTACGAAACGACCTGTTGGGTTGATGAAGTATTTTGTTGCTTCATCCAATAATTGAGCAGGAACAACCGGTTTAATAACGTGCTCTTTAATATCTGTTTGAATTTGTTCTAATGTTGCTTCTTCATCATGCTGTGTTGAAATAACGATTGTATCCACACGAACAGGTTCATTGTTTTCATCATATTCGATTGTTACTTGTGTTTTACCATCCGGACGTAAATATTCCAATTCTCCTGATTTACGTACTTCTGTTAAACGACGTGCTAATTTATGAGCTAAAGAAATTGGCATCGGCATTAATTCCGGTGTTTCGTTACATGCATAGCCGAACATTAATCCTTGGTCGCCAGCACCGATTGCTTCCAGTTCATCATCTGTCATTGAACCTTCACGCGCTTCCAATGCTTGGTCAACACCTTGTGCAATGTCAGGTGATTGCTCTCCTACTGCTACTAGTACCGCAAGGTTTTCCGCATCAAAGCCGTACTTACCGCGTGTGTAGCCGATTTCTGCCACTGTATCGCGGATAATTCCTTTCATATCTACATAAGTAGAAGTTGTAATCTCACCAGATACTAATACTAAGCCTGTTGTTACCGTAGTTTCACAAGCTACACGTGCATTTGGATCTGCAGCTAAAATAGCGTCTAAAATGGCATCCGAAATTTGGTCACAAATTTTATCCGGATGTCCTTCCGTTACACTTTCTGATGTAAACAGTCGACGATTTGTCATGTCATTTCCTCCTAAATCACTTTGGCAATTGTTTTTTATTGATACGGTACTCATTACCCATGTCCGTTATATAAAGCAATTACGCAAATGCGTATCTACCTTTTAACGTCAAGCTATATTTGCTTTAACACGAGGGTCTGAAAGGCTGTAACTATATAATTTTCGCTCAGCACGAAATTGTAAAACAAAATAAAAAAAATCCTTTCTCTCATAGCCGTGTTCATCACACGTGAGGAAAGGATATTACGTTTCGTTACCTTTCACTCTTATCGTTCAAGGGAATTTTTGCCCTTGCATCAGGTTGGCACCAACACGTATAAAATATACGCAGGTTGCCGGGTTTCATAGGGCCTGCCCCTCCACCAGCTCGGGATAAGAGTATCCGTTCAATTAAACATCTTACGCAAAAAAACAAGTGCTGTCAACAAATTTTGACGTATTTCGCAATGTTTAAAATTCCGGAAAAAATAATTTGCAATTAGTATAGATTATTTCACTTAATGTGTTATACTATTTTTGAATTAGGAATCAACTCCCCTCTATAAGGGAATACTATAAAAAAGGATGGTATTTAATAGATGAATTCGGTAGAAATTGCTAACGAGCTGAAAGAACTTTTAAACGGGGAAAACATCAAAACTCAATTATCTGTTCCACAATTAGTTGAAAAAGCTACATCACGCGGAGAAGCCGTGCTGACTGTTGAAGGCGCATTACGTGCCCAAACAGGAAAATACACTGGCCGTTCTCCAAAAGATAAATATATAGTAAAAGAAGAAATTTGCAACAATAAAATCGATTGGGGCAAAGTTAACCGTCCGATTTCTGCAGAGGTATTTGATAAACTTTATGTGAAAGTTGTTAATTACTTAAAAGAACGTGACGAGTTATATGTATTCAACGGTTTTGCAGGTGCAGACAAAGAGTCTCAATTATCTATTAAAGTAATTAATGAATATGCATGGCATAATCTATTCTGTCATCAATTGTTCATCCGCCCAACAGCAGACGAATTGGCTAAACATGTTGCCGAGTTTACAATCGTATCTGCGCCAAACTTCAAAGCAGATCCTGAAGTAGACGGTACAGGATCGGAAACATTCATTATAACATCTATTGAAAAGAAAATCATCTTAATCGGCGGAACTGAGTACGCAGGTGAAATGAAGAAGTCAATCTTCGGTATTATGAACTACTTATTGCCTGAACAAGGTATCTTCCCAATGCATTGCTCTGCAAATGTTGGTGAAGGTGGCGATGTTGCATTATTCTTCGGTCTATCTGGTACGGGAAAAACAACATTATCTGCTGATAAAGATCGTAAATTAATCGGTGACGATGAGCACGGTTGGTCTGATAACGGCGTATTCAACATTGAAGGTGGATGCTATGCAAAAACAATCAACCTATCTGCTGAAAATGAGCCGGAAATTTATAATGCAATTCGCTTTGGTTCAGTACTGGAAAACGTTGCGGTAGACCCTGAAACACGCGAATGCGACTATGCTGACGGTTCATTAACAGAAAATACACGTGTCGCTTACCCAATCGACTATATTGACAATATTGTGTTACCATCAGTAGCAGGTCATCCAAATACAATCGTCTTCTTAACAGCCGATGCATTTGGTGTATTACCTCCTATTTCTAAATTGACAAAAGAGCAGGCAATGTATCACTTCCTAAGTGGTTTCACATCAAAACTTGCCGGCACAGAACGTGGTGTAACAGAGCCAGAACCAGTATTCTCTACATGCTTCGGTTCTCCATTCCTACCGCTTGCTGCAACAGTTTATGCAGAGCAATTAGGTAAGAAAATTGATGAGCACGGTTCACAAGTTTTCCTAGTAAACACTGGTTGGACTGGTGGCGAATATGGTGTAGGCAGCCGTATGAAGCTTTCTTATACACGTGCAATGGTTCGTGCTGCAATCGATGGTAAATTAAATAACGTTGAGACAACTCAAGATGCAGTATTTGGATTAAACATTCCAGTAGCCGTAGAAGGTGTACCATCTAGCGTATTAAATCCTCGTGATGCATGGGCAGATAAAGCTGCATATGATAAAAAAGCTGCTGAACTTGCTGATCTGTTCAAAAATAACTTCACGAAATTCGAGAATGTTGATGAAGCAATCGTTCAAAAAGGCGGCCCATTAGTATAATTTACTAATGACCAACGTTTATACAAACAAAAACAAACAGCATTTTCCTCTATGGGGAAAATGCTGTTTTTACTTTGTATAAAATAAGGTTTTCCCTTATTAATTTTGTTTCCTAGTTTTGTTCAGACTTCTTACTTTCTTGGCGTTTCATCCAATCACATAAGTTTTTCACAGTGTCACGGTTCAAGTTTGGAGGATAGTGATGCTTTAATCCGGATGAGAACCATGTCTCAACAGATTTTCCTTCCTTTTTTAAGTACTGCTCTAGTTTATATGCATGCTCAATATCCACATGCTGATCCTCTGTACCATGAATAATGAGTACCGGAGTTTGAAGTTTTTCGATTTCAAGTAGTGGTGTCCGGTCATCATAGTTTTCCGGTACTTTATTTGGTGTACCGCCAACAATCCTTTTCAAGCCGCGCCGCATATCCACCCGCTCCCAATATGTTGCTGTCGCATCCGATACACCTGCCCAAGTTACGAGCGATTTAATATCATCACGTAAAATCGCTGTCCACAATACCATTAATCCACCACGGGAAAAACCATACAAATTCACTTTGTCCACTTGAATAAACTGCTTCAGTACTTCTATACCGTTAATTGCATCATAACGGTCATCACCGGCAAATTCATCCTTACCTTCTCCCCCGCGATTTCCGCGATAGTACGGAGCAAATACTACAAAGCCTTGCATCGCAAATTGGGCAATACGTGCAGGTCTCACCATACCGATTGATTGGAGCCCCCCACGCAAATATAAAAGCGCTTCATATGTACCAGCCGCTTTTGGACGTGCCAATAATCCTTTTACACGCAGGCCTTGTGACCAATACGTAATTTCATCTAATCGGATATGGGGATTCGGTGATGGGTAATTGCGTATCGAAAAAATCTTACCATTGTCGTTCATGATTTTTCACTTCCTGCAACATCTTTTTCATTCCTGCATCCCGCATATAGAAGCTTAAATTCGGCAGTTTCCACAGCTCTTCTTCTGTCAGCCATAACATGCCTTCTGTTTCATGATCTCCTGTAAAAGGTTCAATGTCCTTTACTTTGGCAGTAAAAACTGCTTTGCAAAAGGGAATGTCATCATGCACGATGTAGTAGGCAAACCATTTTACATCTTCAATTACAACATTTGCTTCTTCATAAACTTCACGGATGGCCGCTTCGTATAATGTCTCTCCAGGCTCCTGCTTGCCTCCGGGAAACTCAACACCACGACGGTGATGAATCGTACATAACCATTTCCCTTCATATTGCACAAGGGCCAATACATGCTTCGGTTCAACTTCGAAAGGACCTTCATCAAATCTTAAATCTACTTTTAAATTATTTTCATCGATAAATGTAAACATCTTTTCGCTCAACTCCTATTATTAGTGTAACGAACAGATGTCTACGGTTCAATCAAATCGCCTAATTAGCGAGTAAAGTATGGCAGTTGCTCGACGAACCTTTTCGCTTCCTCGTCTCCAAATTCATGAATCAGGGCATATACCTTTTTAAGTCGGTGGTCGATTTCATGATTTAATCTGTCCAAATGATATGGAATAAACGGCATATGTGCACGGAAGGCATTTGACGCTTCCAGATGTTGCATCTGATCGAACAGCTTCATAAATACACGAGCCTTTTGCGGTTCCATTTTTAAAACAAATTCATACGAAGATCCAGGATGCAAATTGCATGTTAAATTGGCAACGGATACATAAACATTATTTTTTTCCATTATTCTCACCTCATATTTAAGGTGGACTGCAATAAAATCATTTATACATTGGAAGCATATATCGTGCAATCATTCCATCAAATGATCAATAAAAAAACGACCCCCAAAACGGAGTCGTTTTATCCAATATTAGTTGCCTAAATAAGCATTTAACATCCATGTATGCTTTTCAAGGCTTTGGAATTGAGCATTCAGTAAATCCTCTGTACGGTCATCGCCTTCTTCAGAAGCTGTTTCCATTGCCTTATTTAAAGCTTCCATAATCGTATGGAAGTCTTCGATTAATTTAGAAACCATTTCCTCTGTTTCTTCTTTTCCTGAAGCCTCTTCAATTAGAGAAAGCTCTAAATGTTCCTTTAATGTTGCAACAGGCTTGCCGCCCTTCGTTAAAATTCGTTCTGCAATTTCATCTAAATTTAAAGTTACTTCGTTGTAAAGCTCTTCAAATTTGACGTGTAATGTAAAGAATGATGGTCCGTTTACATACCAGTGATAGTTATGTAACTTCGTGTACATTACCGACCATGTTGCTACTAAATCATTTAATTGTGTGTTTAATTGTTTCTTTGCCATTTGTCCTTCACCTCATAAATTATATTTAAAACTTCGATAACGAAATTTTAATCCTGATATTAAATCTTTCTATTTCTTTTATTTTTAGAAATGTATCATTGCTTGTATTATATCCGTTATCCCACTTCTTAAAACATTTAGTTCAATCATTCTTCACACTCACCGCAGGGTTTTTCCAGTAAAATGGAAGATGAGGTGAAAAAAATGAGCTTACCTATTGTATTGATTATTATCTTAACGATAATGGGTATTTTTGCATTCTCTATTATTTTACTTGCCCGGAAAAACAGCGTATCATTAAAGCAAACCGTTGATTCCAAACCAATCCGGACTTATAAAAATGGAGAGCAAAAACAGCAATGAAAAAACTATTTATCGGATTAATTCGTCTTTACCAAAAATATATTTCGCCTATGACACCACCATCTTGCCGGTTCCACCCGACTTGTTCGAGCTATGGAATTGAAGCAATTCAAAAACATGGTGCAATAAAAGGATCGATCATGACGATCATTCGAATCATAAAATGTCAGCCGCTTCATCCTGGTGGCTTCGATCCTGTTCCAGAAAAATGGCCTTCGAAAAAAAAATAATTTTCGAAGGCTTTTTATATTGTTTTTTTTTATTGAATCCTGTATGATTGAAAATGTTCAAAAATACAAATCGTAATAATTACTATTTAAGGAGATTTAATTAATGAAAAAATGGTTTTCAATCATTTCGATGTTTACACTTGTTTTATTATTAGCTGCCTGCAATGCAGATGATACGAAAAAAGACACAAACGAATCACAGCAAAAGGAAGATGCCCTTTCTGTTTATACAACCGTTTACCCATTGCAGTATTTCACGGAACAAATCGGTGGAGAGTTTGTTGATGTTTCTTCCATTTATCCTGCAGGTGCAAATGAACATTCGTTTGAACCAACTCAAAAAGATATGATGGCGTTAGCAGATGCAGATTTATTTTTCTACATTGGTCTTGGTTTAGAAGGTTTTGTTGAAAATGCGCAAAAGACTTTGGCAAATGAAGACGTAAAATTAGTTGCTACTGCTGCCAATGTAACGGAAGATCAGCTTCATATTTCCACAGGACATACACACGCTGAGCATGAGGAACATGATGACCACGGACATGAAGAAGAACACGCACACGAAGAACACGATGCCCATGTATGGTTATCCCCAATTATTTCACAGCAGTTAGCTTTAACGATTAAAGATGAACTAGTTAAAGCTTTACCGGAACACGAAGCAACATTCAATTCAAACTACGAGCAATTAGTAACAGATCTTGCGGCATTGCACTCAGACTTTGAAGAAATGGCTGCAGCTACTACGAAAAAAACATTCTTTGTATCGCATGCAGCATTCGGCTACATTGCGGGACATTACGGCTTCAATCAAGTGCCTGTAGCTGGTTTAAATTCGCAAAGTGAGCCTTCACAAAAGGAATTAACGGCAATAGTTGATTTAGCAAATAAAGAAAATATCCAGTATATTTTCTTTGAACAAAATGTTTCTTCAAAATTAACGGAAATTATTCAAAAGGAAGTTAATGCAGAACCGTTAACATTGCATAATTTAAGTGTTTTAACGAAGGAAGATATCCAAAACAATGAAGACTACTTTACGTTAATGCGTAAAAATATGGATGTTCTCAAGCAAGCTTTGAGCAATTAATCATATAAAAAGGTCCAAGCATAATGAATGCTTGGACCTTCTTTATCTCCTCATCACTCTTCCAGCAGCTGCATCAACTTTCTTCTTAGCAGTTTATTGGAACCGCTTCGAGGTAAATGACTGACGAAGTGAACATGTTTCGGAACTTTATAATTTGCTAAGTGCTGTTTGCAAAATCCAATGATTTCTTGATCTGTCATCTGTTCTTTTGCAACAATAAAGGCAACAGGGACTTGCCCCCATCTGTCATGCTCCATACCGCAAACACCCGCCTCTTTTACGTTCGGGTGTCCGAGCAATAAGTTTTCGATTTCCGCCGGATAAATATTTTCTCCACCTGAAATAATTAAATCACTGCGACGATCAACGACAAATAGATACCCTTGTTCATCCAAATAACCAACATCTCCTGTATGAAGCCAGCCATTGATGGTTGTCGGTTTGTCTTTAAAGCGACCAATATATTTCGGCGTGACATGAGGTCCGCGGATTAATATTTCACCAATGGACTCCCCGTCTTTTGCATCAATTTTAATTTCATTGAAAAACAGCGGCTTACCGGCAGATCCGATATGTGTCATTGCATCCTCGTTTGCCAGTGTCGCGGTTTGCGAAGACGTTTCTGTCATACCGTAAGTTTGGGCAACACGCAAGTCCAGTTCTTCTGAACGTTTTAAATAATCGATCGGTACTGGACCGCCACCTGCTAATGCGACTGTGAAATTGGGATGTGCTTTTTTACCAGCCTGCTCCATTTCGGAAAGTATATTTTCAAGGATGACCGAAACGACCGACATTTTCGTAACGGTACCTTCCATAATTTCCTGTGCACATTTTTCAGCATCAAATTTTTCATATAAACGTATTTTCATCCCATATAGCAATGAACGGACAACAATCGAAAAACCACTTATATGAAAAATCGGAACAGTACAAAGCCATGTATCCTTCTCTGAAATGCCTAAATTCAATGCTGAGCTAATTGCACTTGAACTATGGTTTGAAACGGTTTGACAAACTCCCTTCGGAAAACCAGTCGTCCCGGATGTATACATAATCGTCAGAGCAAAATCCTCATTCCACTGTGCTGCAATATCATATTCCGACTCCATTGTCTTATAAAGCTTCGAAAATGGGATGATTCGGTCATCATCAGGAAGTTTAACAAGCTCTTCATCTGCGACTAATATCGCGTCTACTTCAGCATCTTCAACTTGATACGCAAGCTCATGCTTTGCCAATCTGCCGTTCAGCAGCACCATTTCGCATTGTGCTTGCATACATGCATACAGCAGTTCGATTAAATGCGGTGTAGATGGTGCTAAAATAGCCACCCGTTTTCCATTTGTTAAACGAAGTGTATTTAATTTATAAGCTAAACTAACAGACTGTAAATAAAGTTCGTTAAACGTCCATTGCTCGTCATGAAAGCTCAATGCAACCCGATTCGGTGTTAAATAGGCTCGTTGCTTGATCCAGTTTGGCTGCATCCTTTTTCCCTCCTATCGTAAAGAAAAGGGATGTCCAAAGTTTTCGGACATCCCTTTTGAATTATTTAACGAACAAATCAAGGGAAACGTGGGAATTGACCGAAGTCTGGTTTACGTTTCTCTTTAAATGCATCGCGGCCTTCTTTTGCTTCATCTGTTGTGTAGTATAGAAGTGTCGCATCACCAGCAAGTTGTTGGATACCAGCTAAGCCGTCTGTATCTGCATTCATTGCAGCTTTTAAGAAACGTAATGCTGTTGGAGACATTTCAAGCATCTCTTCACACCATTTTACTGTTTCATCTTCTAATTGCTCATATGGTACTACTGTGTTTACTAAGCCCATTTCAAGTGCTTGCTGCGCATCGTATTGACGGCATAAGTACCAGATTTCACGAGCTTTTTTGTGTCCTACGATACGTGCTAAGTAACCTGAGCCGTAACCAGCATCGAATGAACCGACTTTAGGTCCTGTTTGACCGAAACGTGCATTTTCTGCAGCGATTGTTAAGTCACATACTACGTGCAATACGTGCCCTCCGCCGATTGCATAACCTGCTACCATCGCTACAACCGGTTTAGGAATTTTACGAATTAACGTTTGTAAGTCTAATACGTTTAAGCGAGGAATTTGGTCATCGCCTACATAACCGCCATGACCGCGTACTTTTTGGTCGCCGCCAGAGCAGAATGCATGCTCGCCCTCACCTGTTAGAATAATTACACCAACACGCTCATCATCACGAGCACGTGTGAAAGCATCGATCATTTCCGCTGTTGTTTTTGGACGGAAAGCGTTGCGAACTTCTGGACGGTTAATCGTAATTTTTGCGATCCCGTTATAATATTCATACTTAATATCTTCGTAAGTATGTAAAGATGTCCATAGACGTTGCTTTGTCATATATATTGCCTCCTATTTCGGTTATGAAATCGTTTCCTTTACTATTGTAGCAAACTTTGTCGGATTTTCCACATGAATTGCGTGGCCAACTGCTGGAATTATAAGATGATTTGCTTTTTTTATATGCTCTTGCATTTCAATGTTTAATTGAATGAATTTCCCATCACGCTGTCCGGTAACAAGTGTCACAGGCATCGTTAATGTATTAAGCTTACCCCAAAGTTCCGGCATTACACCTGTCCCCATCCCGCGCAGACTGTTTGCAAGGCCGATCTCACTTTGCTGCATTCGCTCTGTTCGAATTTCCTGCTGTACTTCTGCAGGAAGACTTTTTTGAGAAGCAAATAGCGGTATATTTTCCCACTTGGTTACGAATGATTCAATCCCATTCGCGAGTATCTTTTCAGCGAGTGTATCATCCGCCTGCTTTCGTATACTACGCTCCTGGTTATCCTTTAAACCCGGAGAAGCACTTTCCAACAGTAAATGCTCGATTGCAGCCGGGTAGCGAACTGCATAGCTCAATGCTACACGCCCCCCCATCGAATAGCCTATCAGCGAGAAAGTATCAAGCTGTAAGTAATGGAAAAGTTCATGCAGCAGTTCCACTTGAAAATCCATAGAGTAAAATTCAACAGTAGCCGGTGCCGCTGTTTTACCGTGTCCGATTAAATCAACGGCAATACATCTGATGTTTGACGGCAGTTGCGAAACTATCTTTTTCCAAGTATTTGTGCTCCCAGTAAAACCGTGGAGAAATACAATTGTCTGAGTTGCCTGTTCATTCCACTGTTCTATATTTACATCCTGGCCTTTTACAGTGAATCGAGCCATTGTTCCATCACCTCATGAATACGCGCCCATAACTCACGGTGCTGCTTTACATTCTCATCACGATCTGTGAAAGCTTCGATTAGTTTAATCGGTGTTTGTTTTTTTGCTATTAATGCATTCTTAAATTGTTCCAAAGATGTGGCTTTTTCGTAATCCAGCTCATACATTTTGGCCATTTGTTCGAATGTCAATGCAGTCGGTGTTCCGAAGAGATCTTCATAATGCTCTTCTACCTTCGATTGCGGTAAATAAGAGAAAATGCCGCCACCGTCATTATTCATGACAATTACCGTTAAATCACATTCCTGATAACGGCTTGCAACAAATGCATTGGCATCATGTAAAAATGCCAGATCGCCAATTAATAAATACGTTTTGCGGTTTTTGCGACCATTACTGAAACCAAGTGCTGTAGATGTTACCCCATCAATTCCATTTGCTCCGCGGTTTGCAAAAATTTGAACAGGGCGATTTTGTGTAAGTAAAAACGTATCAATATCACGGATTGGCATACTGCTGCTGACATAAATGTCGGCGTCTTCCTCAATACTTGTCAGGAATGCCTGTACCATTGCTCCTTCATCAACAGCAAATTGACTGTACTTTTCAATGACATCAGCTGCAAGTAAATCTGCCATTTTCCAAAATTGAACGTACGCCATTTCTGCTTGAGAATGTGCTAATTTCAGATCCGATAGCCATTCTCCAGGTAACGCATGAATGAAATGTGTCGACATATGAGTAGAATCTCTATACATCGGATCTTCATCGATAACAATATAGCTTTGCGGATTTGCCTGTACGATAAACTGCATTAAAAATTTTGATACAGGCTGTGCACCGAATCGAATGACCGTTTGTGGTCGGACATTTCGTTTGAAGCGTTCATTTTTCATCAATGCATCATATGTAGAAATCGCATATATTTGGCAATCTTCCGGTATTTCTGTGCGCAGGTTCGATAAGCTTTCTATCATTACCGGCCATTTCACTTCACGAATAAAATCCCATAAATAATCTGTGTTCGTTCCTAGCGGCAATTCCCCTACAATCAGAATTCCTGTCGTTGTTTGTTCGATGATTGCTGTCAGCTCTGCCACCGCTTGTTTAGCAGGCTGAAGCTCATTTGTATAGCTTTTAATAAAGCTTGAAACCGGCAATTTATCGGTAAAATCAATGATTAGCGGTTCACGGAACGGTATATTTAGATGAACCGGTCCAAACGGTGCGGTCGTTGCAATGTTTACCGCACGCACTGTGTGTCGTTCGATAAACGGAATCGTTTGCGGTGCCTCATCCGGGATCGGGAATTCTGCCGACCATTTTACATTATCGCCGTATAGCCGTACTTGATTGATCGTCTGTGGTGCTCCTACTTCGCGCAATTCATGCGGACGGTCTGCTGTTAAAACAATTAACGGTACACGTGCATATTTTGCTTCGACAATGGCAGGATAGTAATTGGCTGCTGCTGTTCCTGATGTACATACAAGCACGACTGGTTTCGCAGTTGATTTAGCTATGCCTAGCGCGTAAAAGGCTGCCGCTCTTTCATCGACTTGACGATGCATTACGATTTCCTTTGTTGAGGCAAATGCATAGGCAAGCGGTGTAGAGCGAGAGCCGGGACTTACGACAACCTGCTCTACACCAGAAGCTACTAACGCTGACACAATCGTATAAACATATTTGGATAGTACTTCACGTTCATTCATGTAATTGGCCTCCTAAAGCTCGAAGCATTGGACGGAATTTAACGAGTGTCTCTTCATATTCCGATTGTGCTTCCGAATCTTCGACAATTCCTCCGCCTGCATATAAATACGCTTTATCCTGTACTAATGCTGCCGAGCGAATCGCTACCGCAAACTCGCCATTTCCGTCAGCATCGAGCCAGCCGATTGGCGCTGCATACAGCCCTCGGTTCATCGGTTCATATGTCCGGATTATTTCCATTGCCTGTTCACGCGGAACTCCGCCTAAAGCAGGTGTTGGATGCAAATGTTTCACAAGCTGCAAAATTGTTGCATCTTCATTTAACTGTCCTTCAACAGGTGTATATAAATGCTGAATATCACGGATTTTTAATAACTTCGGTCCATGAGGTACCTTTACTTTTGAACAATTCTTTTTGAAGGTATCGGTAATCATCTCAACAACATAGTGATGCTCACCAAGGTTCTTCAAATCGCTCAGCAACGTTCTTCCAAGTTCCTCATCGGCTTCAGCTGTTGGTCCGCGCTTAATCGAACCTGCCACACATGAAGAATAGGCACGTCCGTTGTCTACCTTTACTAACCGTTCCGGTGATGCGCCGTAAAACAGTAAGTCACCATGCTCTAAGCCAAACAAATAACTTTCCGGCTGCTCATGTACGACATGCGACAAAATTTGCGGAGAAGTGATCGTTTCCTTAAATTGCAATGCTAAAGATCGAGCAATGACAACCTTTTGCGCTTCATTTGCTTTGATTAAGCTTGTCACCTTATTGATAGAATTCAAATATTCCTGCTTATACGGTTCCATATAGCTTGTCATCGTCGGCTTCGCATAAGTTTTAACTTCCTTCACTTGTGCTGCATGAATGAGCTCGTCACGTTCTTTACGAAGTGCTTCAAACGTTGTTGCGCTGTTTTCCTCGTCCGTAATATAGTTTATTGTGACATAAGCTTTATCATTGCGAATAACTAACTGATGTGTTGCGACAGTAAAGTAGCTTTGCGGGAAGTTTGTCCATTCTGCTGAAACTTCATTTTGCGGATCAAAAGTAAAGCCGCCAAAAAGGATTGGCTGCAGATGCTGATCTTCCTCTATGATTTGACTCGTCAGTTTCTTCCATTCATGTTCTACTAAATCGAAACGAGCGTCAGACGCATTGTTTTCAATTGTATAGGCATGTCCTAAACCAACCAATGTGAATGTTTTTTCACGATTTTGCCAGTAGTTGCGTTTTCCTTTATATTTCGATTCGCCTGCCGCAAAAAATGCCAATGCGGACAAACGGCTTACTTCTATTGTTTCCATATAAAAAATTTGCTTTGAATTTGAGCCTACTTCTATTTCAGTGGCATTGTACCACTTGTGTTGCATGAAAATTCCCTCCGTCATGTTGCAAATTCACTAAGTATGATGCAAGTATAGCGTTATTTTAATACGTGCCTGAATTTTTATATAATTTGCTCATTTTTTTTGCGTTCGCACTGTAAATAATACCTTCCTATCATAACATTTTTCGAGCAAACGTTACATGTATTGTCCCTTCACTCTGTTCAATTTGTTTTATTTGCATTACAATAGTTTAGATAATTGTATTTAGTTAGGAGCGTTTTTTTATGACAAAAGTCGTTGAAGCGGACAAGGGATTTAAAGTTTGGTGGCATTTAACACGTCCCCACACATTAACAGCTTCATTTGTACCGGTATTATTAGGTACGTCGATGGCACTTTCAATAAATCATGAAACAGTTCATTTTGGCTTATTTTTTGCAATGCTGATTGCCAGTATGCTAATACAGGCTGCAACAAATATGTTCAATGAATATTATGATTATAAACTTGGCTTGGATAATGAAAACTCCGTCGGTATTGGTGGAACAATCGTCCGACATGGTGTAGCACCAAAAACAATTATGGCTATTGCGCTAAGCTTTTACGGCATTGCGATGCTATTAGGTGTTTACATATGTGCCATGACATCCTGGTGGCTAGTTGCTGTCGGACTTGTATGTATGCTGATTGGCTATTTGTATACTGGAGGACCGTACCCGATTGCTTATTCACCATTCGGGGAGTTAGTTTCAGGGGCAGTAATGGGTATGGGTATTGTTCTAATTGCCTTCTTTATTCAAACAGGTGATGTGACAGCTGATGCTGTAATTATCTCAGTGCCGAGTATGATTCTAGTTGGGGCAATCATGCTTTCTAATAATATCCGGGATATTGTAGGAGATACTGAAGGCGGGCGTAAAACAATGGCTATATTGGTTGGCCGACATAACGCTGTTACAGTACTTGCCGGTTTCTTTATTGTTTCGTATATTTGGATTGCTGGCCTTGTAATTCTAGGTCATTTGACACCTTGGGCACTGCTTGTATTATTAAGTTTGAAAAAACCGATTGAAGCGATTAAATTATTCAGAGCAAAAGAAAAACCGCTCGAAGTAATGCCGGCCATGAAATACACAGCCCAAACAAACACGATTTTCGGTTTCTTGTTGGCTGTTGGTTTATTAGTTTCGTATTTCATTTAAAACTAAAAGAGGTATGTTGAATAATCAACATACCTCTTTTACTATTCCATAACCTCATCTACATGATCAATACATGTTAAAGCTGTCGGAATTGCTTCTAAACGCTCAAAAGGAATCTCTTTTCCGCATACGATACATTCCCCGTATGTGCCTTCATCCATTGCGTTTAAAGCTGTTTGAATTCTTTCAATTTCATCTTCCTTCAATTCATTTAATGTTTTTTCTGTAACAATTGTCGTTAAATCGGTCGCTGCATCTGCTGGATGATTATCAACTGCAGTTATTTCTGTATCTTCAACAGCTGGTTCTTCATTAACATGCTCCTGCAAAGTTGCAAGCTCCTCTTCTAAAATGCTACGTAAATGTTGTAATTGATTGATATCCATATAAAATCCCCCTTTTTCCATTAATAAAATATTACCTATATGAGGATTTTTAAACATCTTTTCTTATTTATTTGCTGCATAAGCAATGATTACATCATGCAAAAATTGTGTAGCACCTGGCCCCACACGCTCATCATAGTATGCAGTAAACCGTTCATCACTCACATACATTTGTGCAAGGCCTATATGTGCTTCCTTTGTATATTTTGCCCACGAAAAGCTTAGCCAGCGTTTATGAAGTTCCGCTGCTTCCATCGCAACCTCTGAAGATTCATCTCCAGACGCCATTGCTTCTTTTAATCGTTCAAACAGTTGTTGTTCCAATTGCTGCATAGCATTATATTGCTCTTCTGTCATCTCTTTAAATTTTTTATTGCTCGCTTCCACTTTAGCTTCACCATATTTATTACGTATTTCCTCGCCGTAGTTCTTTTCATTTTCTTCGATTAGATTGTTTTTAAACACGTCAAATTTCTGTTCATTTGTCATCTTAAGTTCCCCTTCCATCGTTTGGATTGTTTGTTCTATCGTTTTCAGTAAGTCATCTATATGTCGTCTTTTCTTTAGTAATAACTCGGATTGTTTTTTTAGCTCTTCTTTTACTTCATAATCTGGATGCTCGAGCAGTTTTTTTATTTCCTCTAACTTAAAATCCATCTCTCGGTAAAAAAGTATTTGCTGTAACCGGTCAATATCTTTTTGGCTATATTTTCGGTAGCCATTTTCTGCAATCGTAGAAGGCATCAGCAAACCGATTTCATCGTAATATCGTAGTGTGCGTGCACTCACACCAGATAGCTTGACTAGTTCGTTTATTAACAATTGATCACCTCCTAATTAGTACTATAAAGGTTGACGTAACGTGAAGGTCAATAGATATTATAAAAAAAGAAGCTAACCTAAGTTTTTTCAGGTTGCTTCAATTAATATCTTTTCCAATCTCGGGATAAACTCGTGCAAATAGCTTTCAGGTAATGCCGACATTTGTTCTAATCCGATCTGTTTCACTTCATAATGACGTATATCATTTTCGTATTTATAACCGGATACTTCAATTCCCTTTATTTTATGATTCGCAAGCAATATAAATTGTTTTAAGTTAGCAGAGTAAATACCATCCAGTTCTTCTCTTTGAATTGAAAACTTCTCAAGACCACCTGTTAATTCATAAACAAATACATTTGCAAACTCATAATCCTTTATTTTTTCATTATCTATACTGTACGGAATGACTCCAAGTGACGTTAATTGCGAAAACATGACCTTAACCCCTACTTCTTCCTCTAATTCGCGTATACCATCTTCAATCGTCTCCGTTGCCAGTATATGACCAGCTGCCGTAATATCAAATTGGTTTGGATAATCCTTTTTATTTTTGCTACGCAGCTGTAAATAAATACGCCATTCAGAATCTACTTTTTCAATAATCCAGCAATGAAACACTTCATGCCAATAACCTTTTGCATGAACGAGATTACGTTGTTCAATGCCCGTTTCCATATAAAATTGATCAAACACTTTTAAACGTTCATTCATAAGCTCTGACTCCTTTTTATACAAAAAAACGCCAAGTACATTGTAATAAGTACTTAGCGTTTTTCGTCTTCCTATGTATGACCCGTACGGGATTCGAACCCGTGTTACCGCCGTGAAAGGGCGGTGTCTTAACCACTTGACCAACGGGCCGATGGCGGAGACAGAGGGATTTGAACCCTCGCGCCGCTTACGCGACC
>NZ_NHNT01000016.1:0-87475 GCF_002174535.1 Solibacillus kalamii
ATCTTATAGTGACAGCCGAAACCGTCTTTCAACTTTCAAACATGTGTTAAAAAGTATTATTCGGTATTAGCCCCGGTTTCCCGGAGTTATCCCAATCTATAAGGTAGGTTACCCACGTGTTACTCACCCGTCCGCCGCTAAAATTTTAAGGTGCAAGCACCAATAAAATTTCCGCTCGACTTGCATGTATTAGGCACGCCGCCAGCGTTCGTCCTGAGCCAGGATCAAACTCTCCATAAAAGTAGTTTGAAAGCTCATTTGCTTTGCTAGCGATCCAACTTCGTTAGAAGTTGAAATCTATTGTTTGCTTCATTTAAGAAGCTTGTTTCATTAACGTTGCTTGTTCAGTTTTCAAGGTTCATTCCTATTTATATATCCTTTGAAATTTATTTTATATTTTATACTAATAAAACGGATTCCAAGTACTATATAATAAATGTGAAAGGAGTGGGTGAACTATTATGCAACAAACTTTTATTAATTATGTGAAGAAAATGCAAAACTATTCTGAAGCGCTTTCCGTTATTTATTGGGATATGCGTACAGGGGCCCCTCGAAAAGGGTTGGAGCAAAGAGCAGAAGTGATTGGAACATTATCTGCAGAGTTATTCGCTCTCCAAACGAGTGACGAACTAGGTAAAATACTGTCTGAGCTTCAAAATGAGAAATTGGACTTTGTGACACAGCGTCTTTATGAAGAAGTTAAGAAAGAATATGACGAGTCCAAGAAAATACCGGCTGAGGAATTTAAAGCTTACACAATTTTAAAAGCAAAATCAGAAGCAGCTTGGGAAGATGCAAAAGAAAAATCGGATTTCCAAATTTTCTTACCGTACTTAAAAGAAGTAATCGATTATCAAAAGCGGTTTGTACAGTATTGGGGAATTAAAAATGGTTCGGCCTATAATACATTATTAGATAAATACGAACCGAATATGACGACAGACATGCTTGACGAGTTATTCGGTGAGCTGAAGGCAACAATCGTTCCTTTAGTTAAGGCAATTGGTGATTCAAAAAACAAACCGGACACTTCTCTATTATTTAAACACTTCCCGAAAAGTGGACAACATGCCGCTTCATTGGAATTATTGAAACAGCTTGGGTATGACTTTGAAGCAGGACGCTTGGATGAAACGGTCCATCCGTTCATGATCGGTTTAAACAGTGGAGATATCCGGATTACAACAAAGTATGATGAAAATGATTTCCGATCGGCTGTTTTTGGTACGATTCACGAATGCGGGCATGCTTTATATGAACAAAATATCGATGCCTCATTAAACGGCTTACCATTATCTACAGGTGCCTCAATGGGAATCCATGAATCCCAATCATTATTTTATGAAAACATTATCGGACGGAATGAAAGCTTTTGGAAACATCATTACGCCATTTTACAAAAGCATTCCCCTGAACAATTCGGGAATGTCCCGGTCGATGCATTTTTAAAGGCGATTAATTTCTCGGAGCCTTCGTTAATACGTATAGAGGCAGACGAACTTACGTATCCGCTTCATATAATGATCCGCTATGAAATTGAGCGTGAAATTTTCAATGGCGATTTGCAGGCGGAAGATTTACCGCGCGTTTGGAATCAAAAATACGAAGAATATTTAGGAATTCGTCCACAAAATGATGCGGAGGGTGTACTGCAGGATATGCATTGGAGTGACGGAAGCTTTGGCTATTTCCCAAGCTATGCGCTAGGATTCATGTATGCGGCGCAATGGAAGCATGCAATGGATCAAGACATTCCGAACTTCGATGAGTTATGCGAACGCGGCGAATTGGCACCTATTAAAGATTGGCTGACTGATAAAGTACATCAATATGGTGCATTGAAAAAGCCGAACGAGTTAATTTCAGAGGGTACCGGAGAAGCACTTTCTGCAAAATATTTGGCCGATTATTTAGAAAATAAATACTCGGAACTTTATAATCTGTAGTTTTTTAGCAAGCCTTTTCTTACAAAGGTTTGCTTTTTTTATATAAAAACACTCGCTACATTAAAAATGCGGCGAGTAATTACAGACTTATGAAAATATTTTTTGCAACAGTTGATAACCTAACCCTTTAAATGCAATATCTAAACCTGCAGCAATTACAATCGCTACAACAACTCCTATATACAACATCTTTTTCCCTTTCATAAATGCCTCCTGATTCTTCCCTTATAATGAGTCCCTGTTCTTTATATTGCTCCACTCCAGCTATCTATGGTTCTTCTTCATCTACGCGTCAACTTTAGGACAATACATTGATTTTACCATAGGATTTGCATATTTTCCCTCCTCCTCAAAACTATTAATAATCTAAGTAAAACAAAGGAAAAGACGTCTCCCCGGTAGTAGGAAGACGCCAAATTTTTTATTTTAATTTTTCTATAAAATGCTTTAATAAACGTGCAGTTAAACCCCATATTGTGTAGTTTCCATATTCATAAAACCATTCTTCCATCCGGCTTGAGCGCCACTCGTAATTTTCGCCATTCGCAATTTTATCGTACGGGAAATCAATCGGAGGCTTCGGTTCTACCGGAACATAATGCACATACGGTTCATGTGTCAACAGCCAGTCTAAAGGGACCGTAAACAGCTCTTCTACTTCATCATTATTAAATGTATCCAGTTCCGACTGCTCAATAATTCCGATGAATGGATAGACAACAAAAGCCGGTGATATAACGAAAGGACTGAGATTGCCTATTAGTTCAATTGACTGTTGATCAATTCCGAGCTCTTCATGCGTTTCTCGAAGCGCTGCAGCGAGCGGCGATTCATCCGTCTCATCGATTTTCCCGCCCGGAAAGCTAATATCGCCAGGTTGTTTACGCATCGTTAAAGCACGAACCTCAAACAAAATATGCCACTCGCCCTGTTTTTTTACAAGCGGGATGAGTACGGCCGACCGAAATGCGGTCTCTTCCCCTAAAAACAGAGGTTGCGGTTTTGCAAGCAGCCCTTTCAGATGATTTAAATCCATAACATTCTCCACCTTACTAAATAGTTATCTTTATCGTACCATGACCGCCTTCTATGGTGAAATGGAAATGTGGAAGTAACACCTCTCACCCCTTTACTGCATACGATACTACAACACTATTAAAGAAAAGGATGACCAAATGAAATGGCTTAGAATTGCCCTTTTCGTTGGGCTTTTATTGTTGTTGGTCGGCTGTGGTCAGAAGGATTTGCAGGAAGTAAAAGTTGGTGAAGTAACCCGTTCCATTTTCTACGCACCTCTTTATGCAGCGATTGAAGAAGGATTTTTTGAGGATGAAGGTTTATCGATCCAACTATCCACTATACCTGGTGGAGATAAAACGATGACCGCGCTTTTATCGGACGGGATTGATATTGCGTTAATTGGAGCTGAAACATCGGTTTATGTATCTGGGCAAAATCCGAACGATAAAGTAATTAACTTTGCACAGCTTACGCAAACAGACGGAACATTTTTAGTCGCACGTGACCAGAATGTCGACTTTAGCTGGGATGCTTTAAAAGACAGCACATTTTTAGGTCAGCGTGTTGGAGGAATGCCGCAAATGGCCGGCGAATTTGTACTGAAAAAACAAGGGATCGATCCGCAAAATGATTTAACATTGATTCAAAATATTGATTTTGCCAATATTGCGAACGCCTTTGCTTCAGGTACAGGTGACTATGTACAACTTTTCGAACCGACTGCAAGCATTTTTGAACAGCAAGGCATCGGAAAAATCGTCGCTTCATTCGGCGAAGAGCTTGGCGCCATTCCATATACGGTATTTATGGCAAAAGAAAGTACATTCTCGGAAAAAGAAATGATGGATAGCTTTACGAAAGCTCTTTATAAAGCACAAAAATGGGTGTATGAAGCATCGAGCGCTGATGTGGCAAAAGCGATTGCCCCTTACTTTGAAGATACAGACCAAAAAATTATTGAGCAGGTTGTGACGCGTTACCGTGATCAGGAATCTTATGCAAAAAATCCGATTATCGATGAAGACGAATTCCAAAATCTACTTGATGTAATGACCGAAGCAGGCGTACTGGAGTTTGAGCCAGCTTACAAAGATTTAGTAAACCGGTCATTTGCCGATGCGGTTGTGAAGTAAATGACTTATTTGGAAGTAAAACAGGTTACCCATCATTTCTTTAAAGAACAGCAAGTGGCAACAGCTCTTGAAGATGTGAATTTCACAGTTGCTTCAGGAGAATTTGTTTCCTTTTTAGGCCCGAGCGGCTGCGGGAAATCCACACTGCTCTCTTTGCTGGCAGGCTTATTGAAACCGACGACCGGTTCGATTAATTTTGCTGAACCCGATGTTGAAATCGGCTATATGCTTCAACAGGATTTCTTGTTCCCATGGAAAACAATTGAGGACAATGTCGCACTCGGTTTGACACTGCAAAAAAGGAAAAACCGTGAAATCATTGACGAACTGCTCGAACAATTTGAATTGGCCCATACGAAAAAACTTTACCCAACGCAGCTTTCCGGGGGGATGCGCCAACGTATCGCCCTTGCCCGAACACTTGCCGTAAAACCAACATTACTTTTACTTGATGAACCGTTTTCTGCGCTCGATTTTCGTTCCAAACTGTCCCTTGAAAACTTTGTATCGAATACATTGAAGCAGTTTTCAACGACGACCATTTTGGTGACGCATGATATTAGCGAAGCCATTGCGATGAGTGATAAGGTATTTATCTTTAGCCCTCGTCCGGGATCGATTGTGAAAAGCTTCATCATCCCACAGGAAATTCGCGAACTGACACCATTCGAAGCAAGAAATGCCCCTGCTTTCCAAGTACTATTCCAGGAAATATGGAAGGAGCTTGATTCGGATGAATATTGAACAGTTGCAGCAGCAATATAACGAAAAGCGGCGACGTGAAAAACGAAAAATTTTCTCTTTCCAACTAATGCTCCTTGTCGGTCTTCTTCTATTTTGGGAAATTACGACCCATTTCCGTATATTGGACCCGCTGATTTTCAGCAGCCCACGCGCAGTGGGAAGCCTGTTTATTACAAAAATAACGGATGGCAGTTTATTCCCTCATATTGCGATTACGATGTTTGAAACCGTTGTCGGCTTTATATTAGGAACCCTTTTTGGAACATTGCTCGCAATCTCGCTATGGTCCTCCAAAACATTTGCCAATGTGATGGACCCCTATCTAGTCGTATTGAATGCAATGCCTAAAGTCGCAATTGGACCGATGATTCTCGTGGTTTTCGGACCGAATATGCTCGCAGTTCTCGTAATGGGTGTACTCATTTCGGTTATTATTTCGACCATCGTTATTTTTTCCGCATTTCAGCAAGTAAACGAAAACTATATTAAAGTCATGCAGCTTTTCAGGGCATCCAAATATGAAACATTCCGGCATGTTATTCTTCCTGCCTCTACCCCGACGATTATTTCTACTTTAAAGGTAAACGTCGGCTTATCATGGGTTGGGGTTATTGTCGGGGAATTTTTAGTATCATCAAGCGGTCTCGGTTATCTGATTATTTCCGGGTTCCAAGTATTTAACTTTACGTTAGTATTCTTGGCGCTTCTCATCATTATTGTATTGGCAACGATTATGTATAAAGGCGTTGAACTGATTGAACGAAAGGTATTGGAAAAGCAGTGATTAGTGAGTTGAAAAAGTCGCCGGGGCAAATTGAAAAACATCCATTTTTCCTCTGGGGGGAGAAAAGTGGATGTTTTTGTACTTTTTAGAGAGGTTGCGGTCTAAAAGAAAAAAAGTTCTTCTTGTGGGCCTGGCGCGCTCCTGCTTCTATTAACTACGCCCCTGCCTCAAATAAACAAATTTACGCAGTAACCATTCGACCGGTCCAATTGAAAAGCGTTTTGTATAAATTCCTGAAATATAAAGCTGCAAGATGTACACAACGATTGCCAACAGTAATCCAACCGCTACACCTAGCTTTCCAAAGAGGCCAAATCCATATCCGTAGAAAATTGATGTAAATATAATAGACTGCATTAAATAATTGGTTAGTGATAAACGTCCCATACTGACAAATGCTTGTGCAAGCTTCGTTTCATGCTTCGCTAAATAAATTAGCGTAAATAAAGCAATATAGCCAATCGCCAGTAAATATGTTCCCGTACCATAAATCAATTTTCCTGCAAAATGATCCCAATATAAGAATGACTTACACACCAAGCCTAGTGGAACAAGCAACGCTAAACGTTTTAAAAGCTTTGTTCTTAACCGAATATGTGTAAAGAAATCCTTCTTTGCTGCTGCCATCCCCAACAACACAAAAGGACCAATTGTGAAAAAGGCCAACAACACAATAAAACCAAGTGCAATTGGTAATCCGATTAAGAAGAAGATTAATGGAACCTCTTCTGTTAAACCGATCCGTTGTTGCACAACTTCCCAATAGGTTCCATTGGCTAAAACGGTAGTTGATTCTTCTAATCCAGCAAGCAACAAAACATCCGTTTTTAATATTAAAAGCGGGATCATCAGCACTGCTAATACAGACGCCCAAATAAGCAAAGTTTTCACCTTGCGCTTAATGAACGATATGATAATGATAAGACCTGCACCATATGTCAATAAAATATCGCCGTCCCATACAAATGCAATATGTAAGCTTCCTAAAATTATTAACCCTATTACCCTACGCCATAAAGGTCCGAGCGTCTTCAAGTCTCGATTTTCCAACGCCCGCACAAATAAAATAATTCCGTATCCAAATAAAAATCCAAAAATCGGATAAAACGATGCCTCTATAAATATTTTTGTGAAATAAAATACCGCATTATCCCACCATGTTGTAGGCTCAATTGTATTTATCGTCATATCTCCATATTGGAAATACAGCATATTCGCAATCAAGATACCAAGTAAAGAAAATCCTCTCAATGCATCCAATGCTTCAATTCTGTTCTTCATCTTACACCTCCTAATAATTACTACGGATTGAGGTCAAGGAAGTTTCACAATTACTTGCTTAGTATAGTAATAAATATAAATTGGCCTTGAGCTCGCTCATTTCCAATTATTTTTCTGTTGTAAAAACTATTTAGTACTCCATCATGAATAAGTGATTTTTAATAATCACTACGTAAACTACTCCGTTACAATCCCAACTCTACGCTCCGTTTGTTGCGAATCGGCTCCAATCCTTTTATGCTAAAACAGTAGGAGGGAAACGAATGGATAATGAAAAAATTGGCCAATTAATTTATACATTGCGCAAGGGAAAAGGGATGACGCAAAAGCAAGTAGCAGATGCACTGTTTTTATCGGACCGCACCATTTCAAAATGGGAAAGAGGGATCGGCTGTCCTGATATAACACTTCTCCCTCAGCTTGCTGCCCTCTTCGATATTCCAATAGAAAATTTACTGACAGGTGAAATAAATCAAAATGAATTGGTAGGAGGCAATATGAAAAATTCAAGCTATTATGTATGCCCAAGCTGCTCGAATATCGGGTTAGCAACAGGGAACTTTACCGTTTCGTGCTGCGGACGGAAATTGGAGCCGTTAGCTGCTGTAAAAGCAACTGACGAACAAAAATTAAAAGTAGAGGAAATCGATATGCAATGGTCCATTTCAGCAGACCACCCAATGACGAAAGACCATTACGTATCATTTATCGCACTGGCAACAGGGGATCAGATTCAATTGTACAAGCAGTTCCCTGAATGGGCTTTGCAGGCAACAGTCCCACGTAAAAAACACGGGAAACTAATTTGGTTCGATACACGTGACGGATTATTTTATCAGTATATTTAATTCTTAATAAACAGTCTCCAACTATTAGTCAGCAGCTAATAGTTGAGACTGTTTCTTTGCGCTCAATGGTTACACTATTTCAATAATTACCTTCAACCCTTCATCCAAAAACGGAATTCCCTCTTCCCTGCCTTCAAGCATAATCGAGAAAATATAATCTCTCCCGCTTTTTCCCGTTACATAGCCTGACAATGTATTCACTTCATGGATATAGCCTGTTTTAGCGAATATTCGCTGTTGCAGCTCCGGCTCTAAAAAGCGGTCTTTTAACGTTCCTCCAACCAGTCTGTTTATATTCCCTCCAACTGGCAATGATTCGTAAAAGTTCTGAAAATACGGTTCTTTTTGCAGCTTATACAACAGTTCGGATATACCATTTGAGTGCAGACGATTTTGATGTGACAGGCCCGAACCATCAGCGAATTGACATGTCGTAAAATCGATTTGCAGCTTTTCCAAATAGGCTCGCACTACTTTTAGGCCATGCTCGTAATCGCCTATTCCATGCTTTTGTTTCCCCATCGTTTTCAGGAAAATATCGGCGATGCTGTTATTGCTTAGTTTCATAAATATTGAAAACATCTCTGCAATTGGACAAGACTCGTGCGTGTGGATTAGCTTGGCATGCTTTGGCGTCGTGCCGCTTGCAATGACATTTTCCTGTTCAAAGCAGATGCCTGCATCTTTGCATAGTTCTTTGAAAAACAGCAATGTGTTTTTTGTAGGATTCTGGTGGGACACCCATACTTTCGCCGTTTCTCCTTCTGGTAGTTCACCTGTAATCACGATTTGATTTGTATTATTAATTCTGCGGATTTCTAATGTATTTTCAGCATTTTTATCTACTGTTTTCCCTTCATTAGAAATATGCAGACCACTTAAATGCGGGATGACATTAAACATCGGCTTTTCCCCGATATTCCCGGCAGTTGCCTCGACGATAATTGTGCTCGCATCAAAATCATCATTCGGTGACATCGTAATAGGCGAAATACGGGCCCCATAATAATGGGTTTCCCCTTCATCATCAACACCCGGAGGCAATGTTTTACCCGAAAAATATGTATCGTCCCCGATTAACTTACCGTTTACATGATGGATTCCGTATTCCCGTAAAACTTCCGCAAAATGCCTAAGTGTCGCTTCAACTATTGTCGGGTCACCGTAACCCTTCACGTAAATATCCCCGTTTAACGTGTGGTCTTCAACATTTCCGTCGATAAAAACTTCTGTTTTAAATCGGTATTCCAATCCAAGCTCCGAAATTGCAGCCGCCCCCGTAAGGATTTTCATGTTGGACGCGGGACGCATTAAATGCTCCCCTCGATATGTATACAGAATCTCTCCAGAAGTTTTGTCCCGCAGCGTAAAAGTTGCCTTGTCCTTCCCTAAAATTGTCTCCACTACTTGTCCCAATTTCGTGATTGTATCGTTATTTAAGTTCTTCTCTTGAATCTCCTCCATACTCTTCCCCCTGAATTGTTAGAATTTACTGTAAATTTATTCTAACAGAAATATTTATTTACGGTTAGCACGAATTGAAGTGGGCGAGATTTTCTAATATAAATGAAAATGTTCTAATATATTTTTATTTGTTCTAATAAAACTGAGATGTTCTAATAAATCCTTCCAATGTTCTAAAAAGTGTTCGCTTTGTTCTAATATTCCTTTAGCATGTGCTAATATCGACAACACTTTTTCTCATATCCCACTTAACTTTTCTAATAAAAACAGCCCACACAAAAAAACGCACTTCCAAATTGAAAGTGCGCTTTGTATCAGAAATTATTGAGCTGTATATCCACCATCAACCGTTAAGCTGTTGCCAGTCATGAATGAAGAATCGTCACTTGCCATAAATAATACAGCTTTTGCCATTTCTTCTGCTTGTCCAAGACGTTTCATTGGTGTCATTGAAGCTAATGCCTGTTTGCTTTCTTCCGGAATAATCGGTGTGTCAATGAAGCCTGGGCATAGTGAGTTCACACGAATATTCTGCTCTGCATATTCAAGTGCAAGTGAGCGTGTTAAGTTAATAACCCCACCTTTTGCTGCATTGTATGCTGCCGATCCAGGTGAACCAACCCAGCCGTACATAGAAGCGGTATTGATGATTGACCCTCCGCCAGATTTCAGCATTTCACGGATAGCTTCACGTGCTACCAAGAATACACCATCCAAGTCTACATTAACTGTGTTGCGCCATTCAGCATATTCCAATTCATGTGAAGGGAAAACACGGCCGATGCCTGCATTGTTAAATACGACATCCACTTTGCCAAATGCTTCAATTGTTTGTTTGAATATATTTGCTACTTCTTCTTCATTTGTAATATTTGCTTTAACAAATACTGCGTCCGCGTTAAGTGCCTTCAATTCTGCTTCGAAAGCTTTACCTTTTTCTTCATTTAAATCAACTAATACAACTTTAGCACCTTCAGAGACAAATAATTTTGCTGTAGCTGCACCAATACCTGATGCACCACCAGTGATGACTGCTACTTTACCTTGTAATTTTCCCATCTTTTATTCCTCCTATATAATGAGTCATTGAAAACATACACATTTAAGTTAAATTGAACAGAAATAGCAGAAATATGTGCATTTTCTTTACATTTCAATTTTAACAATTTCAATAAATACATCAATCATTAGAATATTGTAAAATGTATAATAAGTAGACACTTACTATTATTTTGTCTTTTTACATGGAGGGAATGTCGTGGAAAATGGTACATCCAAAAGAAAAAACCGAACAAAAGAACATTTAAAGTTGGCGTTAATTGACCTTATCAAAAAGAAAGGCTACCATGCGATTTCCGTAAAGGATATTGTCGATCATGCTTCTTACAATCGCAGTACATTTTATGTACATTACCAGGATAAATTACAATTGGCAGAGGATCTTCTTGAAACAATGCTTGCCGGATTGGAAGAATCTGTAGGAAAACCTTATTCTCCTGGTCAAAAAGTATATACGACAAAACTAAGCGAACCCTCTTTTAATATTATTTCTTACATTTATGACAACCGAAATTTCTTTGAACTGATTAAATACGATGATACATTAACAAGCTTACATACAAAATTTCCTCAAACGATATTAAAAATATACGGGGAGCAGTTTATATTTCAAACAATCAATAATATCCAGGTAAATATGGATTACTTTAAACGATATACTGCATACGGATTTTACGGACTTATTCAAAATTGGATTAACAGCAATTTCAAAGAATCCAAAGAAGAGTTTATTGAAGAAGTCATTGCTTTATCCCAAACACATATTTATTCACTGGAGTTTGTGGGAAAACAAAAACGTTAACCGGTTTAGGATAAAACAAGAAATAAGATGATTAGCGAGACGGAGTTTTTACCGCGCGTAACATACAGTTGCTTAACAAAAATTATTTTTCAATTAAATAAGTCATTAACCTCTCAAAAAAAAACGGTACGTAAATCCTTTTTTCAATTTATCTTAGCGGTTTTTACTTTAGATACTTAGTTCAAATACCATCTCCACCTAAATTATGAAGCGTTAAATAATTTTTTAAAAAACGTTTTGTTCGTTCATTTTGAGGGTTCTCGAAAATTTCTTTCGGGGTCCCCTCCTCAACAATATTTCCATCTGCCATGAAAATGACACGATCTGCTACCTCTTTTGCAAACTCCATTTCATGAGTTACAACAATCATAGTTCGACCTTGTTTAATAACTGCCTTCATAACATTTAATACTTCTTCTACAAGCTCTGGATCAAGTGATGAAGTCGGCTCATCAAATAAGATTACATATGGATCAAGTGCAAGTGCTCTTGCTATGCCAACTCGCTGCTGTTGCCCTCCTGAAAGTGCGACAGGATAATTCAGTTCCTTCCCCATTAATCCGACTTCAGCTAGTATTTCGTACGCTATTTGCTCAGCCTGCAGCTTGGAGATTTTCTTAGATAGACGCAATGGTTCAGATACGTTATGTAATGCTGTTTTATTTTTAAATAAATTATAATTTTGGAATACCATTCCTGTTTTCCCACGTAATTTTACTACTTGTGATTTTTGAAAATTCTCTAAATTCATTTCTTCGCTATCAATTTCAATAATGCCCTTTTCTGCTTTCTCCAAAAAGTTTAAACAACGTAAAAATGTCGATTTCCCTGACCCTGAAGGACCGATAATAGCAAGTACCTCACCATCTTTAATTTCTACATTAATTCCTTTTAAAATCGCAGTGTTTCCATAGCTTTTATGCAAATTTTGAATTTTAATCATTTTGTTGCCTCCTTTTGGTAGGGACGCTCTACATAATTTTCAAGTTTTGACTGTAAGAAAGCTAAAATTACTGTAATGGCCCAATAAATTAAACCAACTGTTAAATACGCTTCAAGAAATTTATAAGTGACAGCTGATTCGAGCTTTGCCCGAGCAAGCATATCCACAACACCGATCGTAAAAGCTAATGAAGTTTCTTTAATCATCATAATGTAATAGTTTCCTGATGCAGGAATTGCAACACGTAATACTTGCGGCAAAATAACCGTACGTAACCCTTGCCACTTTGTCATGTTCATAGCATCACATGCTTCAAATTGACCTTTATCGACCGCTAAAAATGCAGAACGAAATACTTCCGATAAATATGCTGCATTTTTTACACTTAGCGCAAAAATAACAGCTGTAATAGCATCTAATGAGCTGAAGCTAGGAAATAATTGGGGTATCCCAAAATAAAAAATAAAAATCTGAATGAGCGTAGGGACTCCACGGAAATAAGAAATAATAACAATTAAAATTTGATAAATGACAGGAACTTTAAAATTAATTATTACTGAAAATAGTAGACCAATAATGACTGCTAATATAAAGGAAAGTGTCCCCATGTACAAAACAATTGGTAAATATTCTATGATTCTCGGAAAGATTTCAATCATATAACCAAAATCGAAATTCACAAAATCCCTCTTTTCTGTAGAACTAGAAATCAGAAGGCTGTTCAGAGATTACTCTGGACAGCCCCTATTAAAAATTATTTATGTGGAATTGTTACGTCAATTGCACTCCACTTATCAGATAGCTCTTTTAATGTGCCATTATCTTGTAGCTTTTGAATTTCTGCACTAAACGCTTCTAAAAATTCTTTATTTTCTTCAGAGCGTACAAACGGGAAGCCATAGTCAAAGTTAACTAAATATTCTTCACCGTAAATTTTTAATGGTAAACCTTCATCACGAATACGAGATGCTGCAGTAATTTTCACATCAATAAATGCATCCAATCGACCTAATGCCACTTCATTATATGTTCCGCTTACATCTTGGTACGGTGTAATGATGATTTCACCACCATTTTCTTCATTCCATTTCTCTAAAAATTGATGCAAGTTATTTCCTAATAAAACACCTACTTTTTTACCTTTTAAGTCTTCAATACTGTTAATACTATTATTATCTTCATGTACAACTAGAGTGGCACCTGAATAAGCATAAGGTGTTGAAAAATCATATTTTGCACGACGTTCTTCTGTCATTGCAATTAAATTGGATACCGTATCAATTTTTCCTGCATCGAGCATACCGAAAATACCTGAAAACTCAGCAAACTCCCACTTAATTTCATACCCTAATGCTTCACCAACTTTTTCTAATACTTCCACGTCATATCCTTGGGCTTTGCCGTCTTCATCCACAGAAATAAATGGAGGATAAATCCCGGAAGAACCTACAACTAAGACCTCTTTTTTACCACTATCAGCATTCGTTTCTTTTGACGGTGACCCAGCACCACCATCATTGCCACAAGCAGTTAACAGCAATATTAGAGCACTAAAAAGAACCAGAAATGATAATTTCTTTAAACTCTTCATTTAAGCTTCCACCTTTTCTAGTTCTTTCTCTATAACTTCTACTAATTCTTCTGCAAAAATCTCTCGCGGATATTGGAATTCCAATTCATTGATAAATACAGTAGGCACCATTTTCACATTACGCTCAATTGCCTCTGCAGTAATTAGTAAGCTACGATCGATATTTGAAAATTCTTCTTTTAAGTTATATTTCTCTTCAATGTATTTCTTTATTTCAAAACTTGAATATTTATCCCATTTTGCTTGATCCTTAAATAATTCACTTATGATTTCTAATGTTCTTTCTGGATTAGAATAATCCAAATTCGCATTAATTAGCGTTCCGGGTAATAACATTTCACGTGGTTTGTCATAATGCTTTACTACTAACGCTACTTTCTTTTCTGCGAAATACTTTGGTAGCGTATTATCAACTAAATCGAAAAACGTCGCACAATACGGACACGCGTAATTTAAAAACACTTCAATTTTTACAGGTGCGTTCACATCGCCAATTACTAAATAATTATTTTTAATTTCCGTCATTATTACCCACCCTTTTTATTTTCGCTAAATTCTAAAAATTCACTATTTTATTGTATACTATCTTTATTGGAATTGTAAATAATATTTTAAAAATATTGGTATATATAGTTATAAGTTGAAGGGAGTATTTAAATTACCATTAAAGGGGGAAAATTAAGAACATCGCCTCGATGACCATCATAAAAAAGCTATATTTAGATAAAAGTATATTAAAAAACCTCTAAACTTTGGAATTTAGAGGTTTTAACATGATTGAACTACTTAAGCGATCCAATCCTCTTTCGGAATATCTTTTACTTCTTTCTTGCTATAGTATCGCCCTTTTGTCGTCAACCCTACAATGACAGTCAGAACTGCTGCCATCAGCGCTGCGAAAAATGCGGCAGTATTTTGCAGGAATGTGCCCATATATCCGAGTGCTGCAATTGTACCGATTACAGTTGGGACAATCAAAGCAATGACACCAACCGGATTCCATTTAAACAGGTTTTCCTGTCTGGATTCATAATAGCGCGGGCCGATCTTCAGCCATTTTTTTAGAACGAGCGCTTCCGTTACGAGAACGGCTGCCCAGCTCATCAGTGCTACACCTTGGAAAGTCATCGCAATTTGAAGATGATCGACAATACCGCCAAGCATTAAAATCATCGCAATGACACCAGCTACTACAACCCAAAAACGGCGTCCCGGTGTAAAGCCAAACATGTTTTCAAAAAAGTTTGAGAGGGAAAGTGAGCTGCTGTAAATATTCGTTATATTAATACGAACTTGTGTCAGAACCGTAAATACGACACCACCAAGCCCTAATAATGTCACGATATAAACGCCGGGATTTGCTTCGGCAAATTTTACACCGAACCAAATGCCAAGGCCGCCCATTACACCAAAACAGAAGATTTGCGGAATAAATCCGATAGCAATTGAACCGATTTTCAAGTCTTTCGGTTTTAGGAAACGTGCGTAATCCGAAGCAATTAATGCTGTAAGTCCCATTATACCGTGTTGCATTCCGATACATAACAGTAATGCCGTACCGCCTATTTGAACACCTTCAGGCATATAGGTCCAGAAATTTCCAGAGTTAATTGATGGGGTATTAAAAGCAATAACAATGGCTGTAATGAGGAATATTCCAAAAATCGGCAATGACCATTTTTGAAGTTTGTCCAATTGTTTAATGCCAAACCAGTTTAACGGAATTACTAAGGAACCAAAGATTACAATTAAAAGCCAGATCGGAATCGCCGGAAAAAATGCATGAACTGCAGCGACTAAAATCATACCTTCAAATGCACAATACATAATAAAATTTGATGCGTAAATTAATGAGGTTAATGAGGCTCCGATATAACCGAATCCTCCGCGGGATAATAAGTTGACGTTCATGCCGGACTTAGCCGATAAATAAACAATGATGCTTCCAAGGATACCTGCAACAATGATTGCATAGCCAGCAGAGATGAGCGCATTGACCGCTCCGAACTGTAGTGCCATCACACTTCCCATTTGGAAATAGAAAATGGCAGTTGCAATACCAAACGTTATATTCGTGATACTTAACCAGCCCATTTTGCGTTCTTCACGCGGAACTCGGTCAAACGTATAGTCACTAGTTGCTTCTTGACGAGAAAAGTCTTGTTCTCTTAATTTCTGATCTGCAGTAATCTCAGATCTCATTCAATCAAATCCTTTCTGTACTTATACTTCTTTTGTTTCAAAGGAACTTTTAGTTAGAGGTGGATGGATCTTTTTAAGGGAAAGGTCGGTTACGGTAAATCATCTGCAATTGATCCCTTCAATTCAGAAACAAAAAAAGAAATGATTTTTTTACCGCGCAGATAGTTGTGAGCGTAAGTTAAATAGCTCCATTAAATATTCTAACATAATTTAAAGCAATTATTTGTGACCTCAACCCAAGTCGTTCTTTAGGACTACAAGAAATCCACTCTTTCCCAAACACCAAAAAAGCTCGAAAAACATAAAATGCTGTTGTTTTCCGAGTTGTTTAACAGGTAGGTATGGCCAATATTGACCATCTGTTTCTTTTACATATTTTTCACAATCACCACAAAATGGCTATTTAGCATATAAACAATTCCAGCGGTTTCCCTCTCCACTTTACTCCATAATCTCTCCGGTAAATTTTCAAATTATACACATCGATTGTTAGTTCTTCAAACTTAAGCTTCATCAGTTTTGGAAGACCTTTCATCTGTTATTCATTCTTCAATTTAGTGCCTTTAGCTTTCTACGTTTTGAGGAGTTGATGCCTTTATATAGCCCCTGGTTAGAGTATAAATTCCTAACGGAAAATTAGTGGTTACCGTCAGTCTGGCAATGATTCGGTCATCTTTCCTATTCGCCAATTAATAAATAAAACTGATAGCCAATATATAATGCCATTATCCAAATAATTATGGCAGATATCTTATTAAGGGAATTTAAGAATTTCCCGTTTCCGTCAATTTGTCCAATCTTTCTCCCGACAATGGCAAGTGACAGAAACCATATCCACGACACAACTATACAGGCCAATGTAAACATCCATTTCTCATAACCTGTATAAGCTAATGAACTTGTTCCTATTACCCCGATTGTATCCAAAATAGCATGGGGGTTAAGTAGCGACACTGATGCAGCAAACGCAATTTGACGTCGCGCTGAAAAACCTTTTTCTTCTCGGTGTGCATTTACTGATGGATTGTCCTTCCATATTACCCATCCCATATATGCCAAGAAAAAGAACCCTGCTAAAAAAAGCGATATTTTCAACCATTCAAAACTAAAAACAATTACCGATACCCCCGCTACTGCCAAATAAATTAAAATCGTATCACAGACGCCTGCTGTTACTATTGCAGGCAATGATTTCGTAAATTTCCGGTGTGTTGCACCTTGATTAAATATAAATACATTTTGAACACCCAGTGGCAAAATTAAGCCAAATGCCAATAAAATTCCATGAATTAATGGTTGCACGTTTATTCCTCCTATTTCCATTATTTAAGAATAACGATGATGGAACAATTTGTCTTCACCTAATTAACAGGTCAGATTCGGCATACCCGGGGGACTTATGTTTTCAGATGATCCACTGTTTATTAAGAGCATCTTGACTTACCATTAATTGATAAACTAATGTAGTAAATAGAACATGATAGGCGTGATTCGCCCTTAACCGCCTATAGACGAATGACTCCTGTCAGTTTAATGAACTGGCGGGAGTCTGTTTTATTTAAGGAGGTTATTGAATATGCCAATGTTTTTAATAGGTATCGGTGGTGCTATTGGAGCCGTATTACGATATAGCATTTCCCTGTTTTTGATAACAAACGAGACAGCTGCCTTCCCTTTTGCGACGGTTGCAGTGAATTTAGTAGGCTGCTTTCTTTTAGGTTTGCTCTCTTCCGGTTTCGAACAGAAGATAACAGCAAATCCTAACTATTTATCTGCATTAAAAACAGGTTTAATCGGCTCGTTTACGACCTTTTCCACATTTAGTGTCGAAGTGATCCAGTTGCTGCAGCATCACTCTTATTTATTTGCCATTCTCTATATTTTCATTAGTGCCATCTTCGGTTTCCTTTTTGTTGCGCTTGGTATGAAAGCAGGTAGAAGCCTTTGGGAAAGGAAGGAACCAGTATGATGAATTTCTTGTTAGTTGCCGTTGGTGGATTTTTCGGGGCGATTTTGCGGGCTGTTATTTCTAAGCGGCTCAATCATACATATCGATTTGTTCACTTCGGTACTTTTGCGGTAAATATGCTCGGTTCCTTTACATTGGGATTTTTAGTTAATATGCATCTCCATACAACTGCAAACCTTATTCTTTGTATTGGATTTTTAGGTGCGTTTACTACATTCTCAACTTTCAAATTGGAAAGTCTTACACTTGTTCATGCAAAACAATGGAAGCAATTTTTACTCTATTCTATACTCACATATTCGGTCGGTCTTTCCTTTGCTTTTGCCGGCTTTTGGGTGGCAAAAATATATTTAACCTAATGTTTCTGTTTCCTCCCTCCAATTAGCATCGATGTTAACAAGTTATGTTTACAAACAATCGACACGGGTAAATTTATATTGTGCAACATTCAGATGAGGAGGATGATAGAAATGGTAAAACATATTGTGGGGTATTATGATACAGAATCAGAGGCAATTGATGCAATCGAGGATCTGAAACGACAAGGTTACCGTACTGAAGATATTTCAGTTATCAGTAAAAGCCGATCAGATGTTGATACAATTACCGATGAGACAGGTGCAAACGTTGCAGAAGGTGCTGTCACAGGCGCAGCTGCGGGAGGTGCTTTAGGTGGAATTGGTGGCGTGCTTGCAGGTCTTGGCGCATTGGTAATTCCAGGTATCGGTCCAATCGTGGGAGCTGGTCCAATAGTTGCCGGAATTACAGGAGCTGCAGCTGGTGCAGGTGTCGGCGGCTTGACGGGTGCTCTTATCGGAATGGGGATTCCAGAAGATGAAGCGAACCGTTACAATGAACAATTTGAATCTGGTAAAATTTTAATTATGGTAGATGAAAATTCACGCGGTACAACACTTTTATAATAGAGCAGCAAAAAGTCATTCCTGATTTATCAGAATGGCTTTTTTTCGTTATGTTTTCTCCCTTCCCTGTTTCCTCATGTTTACAAATATTCCTCAAGGGTAAATTTTAGTATGTGAAAAGAGAATTTGAGAGGATGAGGGAAATGGTAAAACATGTCGTAGGATATTATGATACAGAAGCAGAAGCTATTGAAGCAGTTGAAGACTTAAAGCAACAAGGATACAGTGCACAGGATATTTCAATCATCAGTAAAAACGTATCGGATGTAGATGCAATTTCCAATGAAACCGGCGCAAATGCTATGGAAGGTGCCATTACAGGTGTAGCTGCTGGCGGCGCATTAGGCGGACTTGGCGGAGTTATTGTCGGACTTGGTGCACTTGCAATTCCAGGCATCGGCCCTGTTGTTGCAGCGGGACCAATCGCTGCCGGATTAACCGGATTAGCTACCGGTGTAATGGTCGGTGGAATCGTCGGTGCTTTAGTCGGTATGGGAATTCCGGAAGACGAGGCAGAGCGCTACAACGAGCAATTTGAAGCAGGCAAGATTTTAATAATGGTGGCAGAAGATAAACGTGGAATCGAATAATAAAAATATACCTGGAACAATATTTATTTGATTTTAATATAGAAAACTTAATGAGGCTGGGACGTAATTGTTTCGGTTAAGACCAAAAGGGAAATTGCACTATGCAATTTCCCTTTTGGTCTTATAATTTCGGAAAATCCGATAAAGAGTTGACCCACCACCAAATATCCCCTTAAATAATCCATTTTCGATATCGTTCGTTATCAACCTTCGATTTTTCATCAACCGAAAATTGCTTGAAACTAAAACCCCCTTCTACATAGTTTTATAATTTTGAATCTTATTAATAAAATATATATTGCAATATTTATCTAATAGTAATAAAGTATTATCGATATATATTGATTTCTATACTATTATCCTAAACAGAAAAGGAATGTTATAATTTTGAACTTTTTTACTAAGTGGTCCATTAAATTTCGACTTGTTTTTGCATTTGCAATAGTACTCTTAATACCAACCTTAACTGTATCTTTTTTTTCATATAACAATACAAAAAACCTGATTTTTGAAGAGCATGAGTCAACTGCTGAACAAAGTTTAAATTTATTAAATTCAAAGATTACAGAAACAATTCAGCCAAAGCTTCAGCAAATGTCATACTTTTCATCCTATATTTCACAAGATACTCTGGAAAATGATAATAAAATTAATTCACTATTCGATGAATACCTCGCACTTCACCCAGAAATCAACATAGCCTATGTAGGGACAGCTGATGGTCAAATGCTACGTCGACCCGCACATCAATACGAAGCGGGCTACGATCCACGGGAACGTCCATGGTATATCCAGGCAATTGAAGCAAAGGGAGAAGTTATTATTACCGATCCTTACATTGCAACAAGTTCCGGTACTCTTGTTGTAACGATTGCGCAACAATTAGCGGACAAGTCAGGCGTTATCGGGATTGATTTGGCGATTCAAAAATTAGCTGAGATTAATGATTCAGTAGTGATTGGCGAGAAAGGCTTCACCATGCTTTTGGATAGCAAAAACAATTTTATGGCAGCACCTGATATTGAAATCGGTTCAGCAGCCGGGGAGTCAATCAGTAATAATATTAATGAAAACAATGGTGTTATTAAAGATGATCAAACCAAAACTTTCTACGTTAAAAATGAACAAACAGGATGGACCGTGCTTGCGAAAACATTTGATAGCGAAGCAGAGGCAGTTGCAAATAAAAACTTGCTTAATGATTTAACAGTTGTCTTTATTGCCTTTATTATCGCAGCAGTTTTCGTCTATTTGATTATCCGGTCAATTAATGGGCCACTTCAGGAATTATCTAAAAAGGCCACCCTTATTAGTGAAGGTGACTTATCCGTAAAAGTAAATATAAATTCCCAAGATGAAATTGGACATTTAGGTAAAGTATTTAATACAATGCGCGAGAACTTAAGTACTCTAATACAACAAGGGTTGCATAGTGCGGAAGGTGTTCGAGAAGCCGCCTCCTCATTGAAAGAAAGTACAAATTTAACAATCGAGGCGACGGAGCAATCCGCACACGCAGTACAAGAAGTAGCCATCAGCACTGACGAGCAACTAAAAGGTAATGAACAAAACGCACAATCAATGAATCAATTAGGTCAAAATATTATTGAAATTGCAAATCGTTCACACGAGGTCACTTCTCTATCGACTAATGCAATCGGTACAGTAAACCAAGGAAATATCGTCGTTCAAAACACAGTGAATCAAATGAATTCAATCGATGACTCGGTTGCACAATCAGATGAAAAAATTCGCGCCTTATCAAAGCGTATTGATGAAATCGGAAGTATTGTAGATGTTATTAATAATATTGCAAACCAAACAAATTTATTAGCGCTGAACGCGGCCATTGAAGCTGCTCGTGCGGGTGAGCATGGAAAAGGCTTTGCCGTTGTCGCACAGGAAGTTCGTCTGCTTGCAGAGAGCTCACAGCAATCAACAGAGCAAATCAATCTATTAATAAGAGGAATTCAGGAAGACACGGCAAATTCCGTTGCATTGATGAACCATGCGAAGACAGATGTTCAGCAGGGTATACAGCTGACAAACGAGACAGCCGGAAAATTCCATCAAATCTTAGAGGCACTGCAAACTATCGCCCCTAAAGTGGATGATGTTACAGCAACTGCCCAGGAAATGGCGGCTTCTGTAGAACAAACTTCCTCTACAGCAACTTCATTAGTGACTCATGCACAAACGACTGCTGCTGCGGCTGAAGAAGTGGCGGCTACAACGGAGGAAATCCATGCTTCTATGGAAGAAATGGGTGCCTCTGCTCATGCTTTAAATCAGATGGCCGATCACTTACAGCAAGTAATGCATAAGTTTAAAATATAAATAATATACGGGCTGTGATTAGAATTGCCCCACGGACCTTATACAACATGAAAAGCATCAATTTTCTTTATGAGAAAATTAGTGCTTTTCTGCTTGCGGGAATTGACCATCCACGCTTATCTCAATTAGAAGTAAAAGCTTTCTGCGAAAAAAATGACATTCAGTTCGAGGCATGGTCTCCGTTAATGAAGGCAAAATTATTGGATAACCCACTATTAAACGATTTAGATGCTAAATTTAATAAAACCGTTTCTCAAGTTATTTTAAGATGGGATCTGCAGAATGGTGTCGTAACAATCCCAAAATCAACGAAGGAACATCGCATTGTGCCGGTATTTTTGATTTTGAACTGTCTAATGAGGATATGGAACTGATTAATGGCCTTAACCAAGATTTACGTATCGGGCCGGATCCGGATCACTTCAGCTTTTAATTAAACGCTTCTTCAGCATGCTGTCCTCGTCTCTTATTACGAGGACAGCTTTTTTCACTAAAAAACACATACTTGAAATTTTTTTCGAAAACGAGTAAACTATCAAAGTGCTCATTTATCCAAGTTAATAGTAACTGTATAACCTCAAGAATATGGCTTGAGGGTCTCTACCAGGAACCATAAAATCCTGATTACAGAAAATGATTTTTTTTCATTTTTTGTAATCAGGATTTTTTTTATTTTTTATAAGAAAGGAAGTAAGACAAAATATGAATTTCAAAGTTTTAATACTCGCATTATCAACAGTTGCTGTCGGGTTGGTGGAACTGATCGTTGGAGGCATTCTCCCAATCATTGCAACTGATATGAATATTTCAATAAGCACTGCCGGACAACTGATTACTGTATTTGCCCTTATTTATGCAATCGCCGGTCCTGTATTATTAGTTTTAACGAGCAAAGTTGAACGAAAAAAGTTATATCTTATTTCGTTGTTTATTTTCTTCATCAGTAATATCATGATGTATTTCAGTGTCACATACACATTTATGATGGTTGCCCGTATTTTAAGTGCAATGAGTACATCACTGATTACCGTGCTTTCGTTAATCCTCGCTGCAAAAGTAGTTTCACCGGCACATCGTGCGAAGGCACTTGGTTTCATTTATATGGGAATTAGTTCTTCGCTTGTATTAGGTGTACCACTTGGCATTTTAATTTCCGATTACTTCGGATGGCGTGTAATTTTCCTAGGCATTGCGATTTTATCAGTAGGCTCATTTATTCTCATTTCAATCTTTTTAGAGAAAGTACCAGGGGAAATGACCATTCCACTTTCGCAACAATTAAAGGCAGTTGCCAGTTCCAAAATCGGCAGTGCCCATCTTGCAACGATGTTTATGCTGGCTGGACACTATACGATGTACGCGTACTTCACACCATTTTTGGAAACAGAACTAAGTCTGAATTCCAGCTGGATCAGTCTCTGCTATTTATTATTCGGGATTGCTGCAGTAAGCGGCGGCGCATTTGGCGGAACGCTTTCGGATAAAATTGGCGCACCTAAGAGTATTATTTTCGTTATTGTTTCATTTGCAGTCGTGTTATTCATACTGCCATTCACGACCTTCTCTCTTATCATCTTCATACCGATTATGATGATTTGGGGAGCGCTAAGCTGGAGTTTATCACCACCACAGCAAAGCTACTTGATTCAGACAGATCCTGCTACATCCGATATTCAGCAAAGCTTTAATAATTCGGCTTTACAGATCGGAATTTCGATGGGATCAGCGTTTGGCGGAATCGTAATCACTCAAACAGACACGATTTCACATGCAGCTTGGTATGGCGGTGCACTTGTACTTGTTGCGTTAGCATGTGCAGTCTTTTCTTTAACGAGAAAAACAAATGGAAGAGGAGAAAAAATTTCCACTCCCGCTGCTCATCAATCGAATATGTAATTTTAAAGGCAACATCCGGTTGAATACCAGATGTTGCTTTTTATCTTTATAGTAAAAAAATGTATATTATGTTATGATGACCAAGCCTAAAACACTCTCGAATAAAAGTCATATTATTGGAGAAAACAAATGGAAAACCTAAATTTATTACTAGAAAAATACAGTCATCTGGAAAGCGAGCGTCTTTTTTTACGTCCGATTTCTATTGAAGATACTGAAGATATGTACGAATATACTGCGGATGAGCAAACGACGAAATTTCTTTATCATGCACACAAAGATCTGGAACAAACGAAGAAGATGATTGAAAATTATTTTATGAAAGAACCTGCCGGGAAATATGCGATTGTATTAAAAGAAAGCAATAAAATGATCGGTGCAATCGAGTTCCGTGTCCATGAGTGGAATAAAAGCGGTGAACTCGGCTTTACATTAAACCGCAGCTTCTGGGGAAAAGGCTATATAACAGAAGCCAGCAAAGTAATATTGGATTTAGCCTTCAATACACTCGGCTTAGAACGTGTATTTGCTGAATCTCACGTTCAAAATGCGGCCTCCGCTAAAGTTATGCAACGTTTAGGGATGACCCATGAAGGAACGATGCGAAAAAATCATATGATTAAAGGTACTCTCGTAGATAGTGTGTATTACTCTATATTAAAAGAGGAATTCTAATCGCTTTTACACCCTAAAATAGAATTATTAAAAAAGCCCTTCAGTCTGCAGCAAACAGAATGAAGGGCTTTTTCATATTCAACAGTTATGAAAACCGGTCCATGATTAGAATGGATTTGTATTCATTAATGTCGCGTTTTTAATGTACATGCGATTGTTCAGCTTTAATTGAGCAATAATATAGTCCGCAATATCTTCAGGGTGCATATATTGATCTCTTTTTTCATCAGGCACTAAGTTCAGTGCATCCGCCAAATCTGTTGCAATCGTACTTGGCGCTAATGCTGTTACACGAATATTGTTACGGCGCACTTCTGCAGCAAGCGACTCGGTTAATCCGATGACACCGAATTTAGAAGCACTGTATGCACTTGATGTTGCCGCACCGTTTAAACCGTTTGTTGATGAAATATTAATAACATCACCCGCGTTTTTCTCGATTAATTGCGGAACAATTGTGTGCGATACATAAAAAGTACCCATTACGTTGATGTCGACAATTTCTTTAAATTCTGCCGGATCCATGTCCACGAGCTTTTCAAATTTCCCGACACCTGCATTGTTAACTAAAATATCCGTTAACCCCAACTTTTCTTTTAGATGGGCAGCAGCCTTCTGTACTTGTTCTAAATTCGAAACATCCGCCACTGCATAAGCAGCTTTAACGCCATGGCTCTCAATTTCTTTCGCTACTTGCTGTAGTGCCTCTTCCGAACGTGCAATGATCCCTACGTTCACACCCTCTTTTGCTAATGCTACCGCTACCGCTTTACCGATTCCGCGTGCAGCACCTGTTACAACCGCTACTTTACCTTGTAATGACTGACCCAATTTTATCGTCTCCTTCAAACATTATTTCAATAAAATTTTAACATAGTGAACTTCCATACGTCTTATTTTGCGATTGGACGATATAGATATACTTTTTAATTGCTACGATAAGATAAACCTAAAATAGACTCAATTCGTCCTCTGTTATAACGTTGCGTCATAATAAATGGGACGTTGGCGAAGAGTGCATAGGCGATGTTAATCCAGCCTGCCCAAACAGGATTCCATATGAAAAAAAGGGGCGCTGGCAAAATTAGCAGCCAATGCGTTATCTCCGCTCTTTTTGTTTCAGCTGCAAAAATCTTTAAATCTTCCCGCTTTGTACCGTGCAAATGGCTTTTATTATAACTTTTCTTTGCAATCGAAGACCCATCAATTAAGTGCCTTTTCCATTTCTTCACTAAAAATAACCGGTTCCATATCTTCCCGTTTTCCTCCCACTCTGCAATACGGAGAAATACAACATCCTTCAAAAAATAGCGTAAAGGAATTTTGAAACAGAGCGCTGAAATCGAAAAATGAAGAACAAGCCATACCATTATATTAACAATGAGAAGCCAGATTGCATTTATGACTGTCATACCTCTCTCCTATTACACTTTGATTTTTCTGCCTTTCCACATGACCGAATGTAAAACATGTGTGCGATATAATGAATATAAAAATACGGCTGTAAAAAATAAAACAAATAAAGGATAGAACAAGAACATCATGAGATGAAAATTCCCTGCTCTTCTCGCCAGAAAATACACATGCCCTCCGTATAATAAGTAGACAATAATTCCGCATAAGAGCGCCACAGAAGATTCCGTCAAAAAAGCGAGAATTGGTGCCAACACTGCCATTATGACACCAAAAATCCAAAGCTGAATGAGCATCATAACAAATCTATGAGTAGACTGTGAAGCTGTTGCCAGATTTTTTGTCCAGCCTTCCAATAATTGTTTCGGTCCCTCTTCATACATTCGCACATTAATAATCCCTCTGCCGGCATAATTGGTTACCGGTAAGTCTTTAGCTAAAAAAACATCACTCAGTGCAAAGTCATCCATAATCGACTCTTCCGATGCCTCATGCCCCCCTGTTGAAATATAGCTCTTCTTATCACAAATAATACATGGTCCAAATGATCCTGCCGTTGCAAACTTTCCTTTCCAAACGGTAAATACATTCATTCCTGTCAGCACAATAATATTAAATATTACGGATAAATTTTCGTAACATTTTACAATCCGGTGATACGGTTGAATGGATAAGATCCCTTTTCCTTCTTGATTGCTGAAGCTATTCACAATGCGCTCGAGGCTGTCCTCATCGGCAAGCTGAACATCCGCATCTAAAAACAGCAGCCATTCTCCTTTTGCAGATTGTGCCCCGTAAGCACAAGCATTGGATTTACCCGGGCTCATCCCGCCTACTTGTTTACTATTTAAAACCTTCGCTCCGTATGACAATGCAACTTCAGCAGTATGATCCGAGGAACCATCATCGACTACAATTATTTCAAAACGCTTCCAACTTTGCTGCTGGAGTGATTTTAACAATGGCGGCAACCGAAGCGCTTCATTTCTGGCTGGTATGATGATCGACAATGCAGGTATTGGCTGATTCCCCTCTTTTGCTGGCGGTTTTCTTGAAGACCAAAACATCAGCACACCACATAATAAACCGAGTAAGGATAGTATTTGCACAACAAAATACAAAGTTTCCATTGATCATGTTCCTTCCATTTGCTTTTGTCTAATAGCTAATACGCTATCTACTTCAGCCTGTCTCTTTCGATTAGTTTCTTCGCCACCTGCTGCCCGCTAAGCGTAACCATTGGCATGCCGCCGCCTGGATTGACGGTTCCCCCAACGAAATATAAATTGTCATAACGTTCACTTTGCTTCGGATGTTTAAATCCTTTATTCATTTCCTTATCAGATACGGTTCCGTAAATTGCCCCGCGGTCTGATGAATACGTTCGTTCAATATCATGCGGAGTCCACATATCCTTGGTGACAATACTTTCTCTAAGTCTGTCCAATCCCATATTTTCCAGCTTGATTAATACCTTTTCCGCAAACTCGGTATACTCCTGTCGAGTTAGGGGTTTATCTTGAAGGTGGGGAATATGTGGAAGAATTTTCAGATTCTCATGGCCTGGCAGTGCTTGTTTTGGATCAGTTTTATTCACGTTCACTAAATAAATGACCGGGTCATCAGGAAGTTGATGCTTCTCAAAAATCAGATTCATTTGCTTTTTCATATTGTTGGAGAAAAAGAAATTATGATGGGCAAGTTGCGGATAGCTATTTTTGATCCCTAAATGTAAAACAAGACCCGAGCTTGCGGGTTCGAATTTTTTATCTAATTTATCGGTGTAACTTTCTTTTTCTTCTGTTAATTGTTTGTACGCTGGGATGACTTCCATATTGGAAACAAAATAATCGGCAGTCAACTTCATTCCATCATCTGTATAGGCCGCTGTAATAACTCGGTTGTTTTTATCTAATTTCACGATTTTTCTCCCCAGATGGAATGTTACACCGATTTCCTCTGCTAATTTCACTAAAGCATTTGCTAAATTATGCATTCCTCCAGGCACATACCAAATTCCTTGGGCGTGCTGCATGTAAATCATCATATTTAGAACAGCAGGCGCATGATAGGCGGAAGATCCAACATATTTTACAATATAACTTAGCATATCCCGGAATTGCGGGTTCTTAATTCTTTTATCAATTGCATCAAACATTGTGGAAGATAAATCAAATTTCCGCAATGATTGAAACGCACCGTGATATTGGAGCACTTCCTTTAAATTGTCTAACCCTTGATTAAAGTACCCTTGCTCCGTTATTTCATATAATCCTTTAGAATATTCCAGTAGTTTTTTGTATTGTTTAATGTCTTTTTTCGTTAGAGAAGGATTCAAGTTCTCCATATCCTGTAAATCCTCATATAAATCAAGTGTATTACCGTCCGGGAAAAATGAGCGCCATTGATGCTCCAATCGCTGAATCGGAACATAATCGCTCATTTGTTTTCCGCTTTGCTGAAATAAAGTTTCGAATATATGAGGCATCGTTAGTATGGATGGACCCAGGTCAAAACCAAAACCATCCTGCTCCAAACGGTTCAACTTTCCGCCTAGATGATGATTCTGTTCGTATAGGTCAACATTGTATCCTTTTTGCTGAAGTGAGATCGCAGCTGATAAACCACCAAGCCCTCCGCCTATTACAATCACCTTTTTCTTACCTGACATATTGTGTTTCCCCCTCTGTAATCTTTTTGTTTAGACTCGAATCTGCCCCTCCCGGCAGTGCATCCTTTTCAAACAGCTCCACCTCGTAACCCTCTTGTTGCAAGCGAATTGTACTTGCCATTCCTGCTGCACCAGCTCCCATAACAATGACTTTTTATTCATGAGCTCCCCTAATAATTATTCGGTTACGTTCGTTCATCCTTATGTATATAGATAGATTGCCTTCCACTTAACATTATACAATAATCACACAAATGTATAACCTTTTAATCGCTGTGTATCTTTATTTTTTTGTTTCCTCTAAATCGTTTACCCTTAATTTATCGCTCTTAATCTATATTATTAAGCCCTATTCATCTTTTTCTTTTTCAAATCACAAAGTCATATCGTTTTATTAACCTCAGCAAATAGTTATCAAACTTTGTATAACGTTTAAAGAAAAGTCTGCGAAGCTTTCCCTAAATTTCTACAGTAGAATAATCCAGTTGTAACACCACTAATAATGCATAGTTCTTGTTTACAACATCACAACAAAAAAAGACACGGATCCATATTTGAATCGTGTCCCCTACCAAATAACTAATATATTCTTATCACTAATTCATATTATCGACTAACACGAATTTGATTTTTCCCGCCTTTTTTTGCTTCATATAATGCCATGTCTGCAGAATAGAATAAATTTTCAAAGGTTTTTACTTTTCTGTCCAAGTTATTTGACATCCCAATACTGACCTTTATCCTCACTGTTTTTTCATCTTTATTGATGCACAAGTTACGTATGCTATGATTTATTTGCTTCGCTTTTATCAAGCCTTCTTCACGTGTAGCACCCTTTAATATTACAACGAATTCATCTCCACCATAGCGGCCGATCAGTTCATTTTCTTTTAGCGTACTTGAGCATGCCTTGCTTACAAGTTTGATGGCTTCATCACCGAAAAGATGCCCAAATTCATCGTTAATCCCTTTAAAATTATCAATATCAAGCACTAAACATTGAATAGATTCATTGTTAATGGAAGCTTCCTGTAACCATTCGTTAGCAGTTTCCTCCAAATAACTCCGGTTATATAAACCTGTCAAATAATCTATATTTGCCTTTGCTTTTATAGCTGAAACTCTATGCTTAATGTCGAGCTTGAGCGCTGACAAAGCAATTTGACGTTCGCTAATTTCATTGAGCAGGGCGATGTATTCTTTTTGAACGGTATAACCTAATTGTACATCATTCATTAATTCACACAATTTGCAGCGTTCTTCCTGAATCGTTTTTAATAAGTTGACATCGTTATATTCCTCAACAATATTTTTTGCATTCGTATAGGATTCATAAGCTTCTGCATATAGCTTACTTTTTGTGTACCAGGCGCCCTGTAAGTCATAACACTGCGCTTTTTCTCTTTTAAAATCATCTAATAGTGGTTCATGAATCATGTCTTCTATAAGTGACTTGGAAGCTTCTAAATCTTCAAGACCAATATATGATTTGGCAAGATTCAGTTTGACCCTAAATGCCAAAATGAATGATTCTGGTTTATGTAACTTGGCCATTTCAAGCCCCAATCTAGCCATTTCTAATGCCTTTTCAAAATTCTCTTCCATCATATAGACATGACTAAGATTGCTGTATCCGTTACTGACAATATTATACTTTTCCAATTTTTCCGCTAGCTGAATGGATTTCCCCAATGTTTCTTTTGCTTTTATGTAATCTTTGTTTGTTTCATATAATAAAAAGGAGACATTGTATAAATTTACCCAATCTGCTTCATCGCCATGTTTAGTACAAACTTCCGTATACTGGTCAATACAATTGAAAGCCTCTTCAATATCGCCTACGCAATAAAAAGATGCTGCATTATTTATATATGCAGTTAAAATCGATTTATAATCTTTTAATTCTATGCCCAGATTAAGAAGTTCGTATCCAGCTTCTATTGTATCCTTGTATTTCCCTTCAGCTCTTAGCATAGTCACCTTATGCTGCAGTAAATTCAAATCTTGTTTTTCCATAATCCGCTCCCGGTTTCCTATAGTAAATCCCTACTCAAATTTGGAACAATTCCTATTCCTCTTTCCATTACTGTCAATTAAAGCTGAAACAACCTTATGATTATTTGATTGATTATACAATATATTATAGTAATTTCAATAAATAACAAATCCCTCTAAAACGCTCATTTATACACCTTCTAGAGGGATTTTTCAAAAACTTCAGTTACTTATGATACAGACTGTACAGCTTTTTCATTAAAATCGGGCCATTGGTTACACTCCACCGAATCCTTATAGAAGCGCTTCTGTACATGTGAAAACCTGTAGGAATTAAATAATGCGGGTTTTTCACCCAGAATAAAAATTCAAAGAAAAAACCAACCCCGCGCAGCTTTCGCTTTGTGGAATTGGTTTTGAAGTGAATTTCTATATTCTAATCTACAACAGTACTAAATTTTTGAGTTCGATCATTTTCATTCATTACCCAGTTAATATTTCCATATCTATCCATAGTAATCATATAAACTTTTTGTCCTTTTCTGAAGACATTAGTGTTTCCGTTAGCAACCAATGTTATCTCTGAACTTGTATCAGCAGCCGTTGTAATTAATTTTTTACCATATAAATTAATTGTAACTGCTGAAGGTTGTCTACCGAATCTAACAACATTTAAAATATCTGTTTCTGTAGGTGCGTATGTCACTCCATCATTTACAACAACATAATATACTTCTTTAACGTCAGAAGCACTCAATTGTGGAGTAATAATAATTTGTTTAGAGTTATTAGGGTCAGCCATTCTCTCACCTAATAATGCGTTAGACATAATATTTACCTTGTTTGAAGGGTAAATATACTTACCAAGTTTAGAAATATCAAATGTAAAGTGATCAACATAGTCATAAGCATTACTTAAATTATCTTTTAATGTTACTGTAATCGATTTATCAGCATTAACAGCATCACGTGGTTTAATTACCAACTTAGATTCATCAGTAGTTTTACTACCAACAGAGTAGCCATCAAAGTCAAATTGGCCTGTAATATCTATACCCGCATCATTCGTAATTTTCATTATTGATGATAAATCTAAGGTATTCGTAATTTTAATTTGTGACTTATTATAGTTGGTTAAGTTTGTATCATCCTGACGCAAAATTGTTTCGTTAAATGTTATTTCAAACTTAGAATCTGGTGTTCTGTAAATTATGGCATCAGTTGTAATCGATGCATATGGATTATCCCGACTAGTTTTCACATATGGTTTTATTCCATCCATATAAAGTGTCGCTTTCATCTGAGGACCTTTAGGCTCGTCTTCTTCAATCGTTGGAGCTGAACTTTTTTCTAAAATCGTAAAGTTACCAATTGTGTCTCTAGCTCCAATGTAGAATCCATATTCCTCATGGGCCTCTAATCCCAATTCAGAAGGTCTAGGGATTTTTTCGACCAATCCCTTTCCTTCAGAACCACCAATATCCTTTGCTCCTAAAGATTTAAACTTATCGTATAGATTAGATGCATTGGACGATGTATTTAATACTGTCGTAATATCTTTTAAATTCCCTGTTGTATCAAAATAAGCAGTATTCAATTCATATACTTCTCTGCCGTTCTCTGTTTTCCTAATGTATTTCTTAACAGGTAGTACATAAAAGTTGGCTTTTTCATCTACTGAAGCTGTAAATTTAATTTGTGTATCGCTGCCTTCAACATTTTTAATAGATGCACCTGTAACTAACGGTGGTTTCACATCATCAATTAAACTTCTTTCCATAATTTCGGAAAGCTGTCCAGAACGATCTTTTAACACCATATAGATTTTATAGCTTTTAAAAGGATCCCTTGGAGGTGTTCCCGGTTTTGATACATCGAACTTAAATGTTCCTAACGGCGCCGGGTTTTGGCCATTCCCAATATAGGCATTTTGAGTTCCAAGTGGTGTTGTTAGTTGGAATTTACCTGTAACAACTTTCGAGTCATTTGAAAATTCATCTACAAAATCACGATTCGTTATATCTTTGAAATCAAAATCATCCGGTAAAATCATGTAGTAGTAAGTACCTGCTTTTTTGGTCTCTACTTCTACCTCATATTTATCTGGACCAGTAATAACATTTTTAATCGATATTACTGGTTTTATCGAATCTGAATGATTGTACTGTGCATAGTTGCGGGGTTCAACACCGACCGCTACTGTTTCTTTATTTTCAAATTCATTTTCGGCTAAGTCTTTTACTCCTTTTAAAACGGTAGCCACAATTGTATCTCCATTTACTAGAGAGCTTACTGCAGGAATCGTTAATCGAATACGCTTATTCGAATATTGTACTTCTACTGGCTTCATTTCTTTATGACCAGAAATATTGACGATCCCTGTTCCCGATAATAGGTAATTATCTGGGTTCTCCGCCGTTGCTTTATCCAACTCTTCACTAACCGTAATGTAGAAATAGCCTTTATTTTTGTCTGCCAACTCCAATATTGGTGGATCCAGTACATACGGATAAGTCGTATCAGGCCCCTCCGTCTTAATCACAATCTTCGGCGCGGGATTGCGCATTTTATTACCCGATTTGTCGACCATCACCGCATAAATTTCATACTCTGTATTTGGCTTAATTTCGCCGATTGCCGGGGTTGCGCCATATTTTGTTTCGGTAATGACGATATCTTCAGGTTTTGTAATTGTCCCTTTTCCTGTGTAGCGCTTCATAATTTCATCGACAGTTGGGTCCGGCATCGTAACGGGCGATTTCTCGCGAATATAGTAGTAGTATTCGCCTGGCTCGGTAATGCCCTTAATGACAAATTGCACGCGCTTTCCACCGTACATCTTTTCGCCTTTATCCAAGCTGAACGTCGGTGGTCGGTTATCAATTGTCGAGAACTCCTGCTCTTCCTTCTCCGAAACATTGTCCGCATCATCAATAACAATCGCATAAATAACATAGTCCGTCATCGTTTCCAGGCCGGATACCGTAAATTTCACAGGCTCGTCCATTACGAGTGGGCCATTGCCATTATATTTTGTACCGCCTGTTTTAATCTCGCTGATCGATGGCGCTTTTTCATTGGCCTTTTTAATGACATAGTAGTACGTTCCATCTTCATCGGCTGTTAATGTCACATCGGCTGTCGATCCGCCTGCTGCAACATCCAGTTGTGTAATGGATGGGGACGTTACATCTGTAATAATCGTATTTTCCACAGGGTCACGATCAACCGCTTTTCCGTTTTCATCCTCTACATAACCAATGTTCGGGTCATCTGTTTTATAATCATCAAACACATCATTTACCGTTTTGTTGTTTGGGATAATCGCTTTAGAAATATAGGCATGTGTGCCAAGATTCGTAAAGCCGTTGCTTGATGTAATGTAATAATAATCATATGTGCTATCTGTATTCAGGTACACATTTTTCAACGTGTTTTTATACACGTATTGAATATCATGAACGCCATAAATAGAGACATTATAATCTGTATCGATATACATCGCTTTCGGGCTTGCATACAGCTCCATATTTGCTACATTTCCCTGCACTGTCAGACGGTCGATATCATAGTTGGCCTTTAAAAATGTACGGTCAGCAGTTACAAATAAATGACGAATATCCGCGTTTTCAAAGTCCACGTATTTCTTTACGTTTGCCATACGCTCTGTGTACTTTTGCAGATGCTCGGGTTTTGTCGGGTCCGGCTTGTTTTGTAAATTCTCGTTTTCACTAGGGTTGAGGAAATCTTCATTTTTCGGATCTGTAGGTGTTCCCCAGTCGATAAACGATGCGAAGCTTCCTAAACTTGCAATACGTACATTTTCCAATGCGCCAAGCGAGCGTCGTGGTGCTTCCGCTACTTCCACACGTCCTGTAAAATTGACATTTTTGAAGCGTAAATAACTGCCTTGAATGACAAGTTCCCCTGCAAAAGAAGAATAGCCCCCATCAAGCGCCAGTAAACGTGAGGAAGTTCCGCTTGCATTGATTGTCAGCTTCGAAATATTTTGAAGGGTCTTTCCTGAATAGCTTCCTTCAATGTAAGCACCTTTTAATACATTTTGATTTCCCGCATTAATAATACTGCGTAAATGGGATGCCACCGTGTACGCGACACCGTTTATGTATATTTGATTCCCTACAATATCCCCGACTGTGTAGACAGGATTGCCACGGTCCGCTTTTTCTGCACGCCAAATAAATGTCGCCATCTGTCCGCGTGTTACAGTATTGAACGGATCAAATGAAACAGGCGTTTTCCCTTTTGTTACATTCAGATCGTAAAGTGTCTGTATAAAATACGCATTGGCATTTTTATTTGAAACGTCCTTGAAACCGTGGTTAAGTTTTGTTGAAATACCAAACTTGAAGCCGAGTGTTAAAATTTTCGCCATTTGACCACGTGTTATCGGCTCTTTCGGTTTAAAGGTTTTATCTGAATAGCCATTAATGACACCAGCCTCTGCCAATGCGGCGATATAACGGTAATTTGGATTATTTACCGTCACGTCTTTAAAGCCCGGATTTTTTGGATTTGTTATATTTACATCAATCGTCAATGCCAGCATTTTTGCGGCATCTTCACGAGTAATCGCTGTATTTGGTTTAAATGTGCCGTTTGAATAGCCTGTTGCAATCTTACGGTTGGCTAAATCGATAATCGGCTCATAATAATCTGCATTTGGATTTAAATCACTGAATGAATAGGCGTTTGCCTGATGGGGCATTGCCACTAGCACACCGCTTGTCGCCAAAACCGTTGCGACCGCTGCCTTCGAGAGTTTTTGTGCTTTTTTCGAGTCCATGTTAGAAAATCCCTCCCTTTTGAAATGTCGTAACATGTTCAATCTAGTAAAAACTTCTACTCTTTATATCGGCTAACGGTGTGCAAAACTGTATGAAATTTATGGAGTTTTTCATTTTAATTCTGGATTTCCATATTTGGACAAAAAAAGGAACGACCCTGCTCCGACTCAAATGTCTAAAGCAAAATCGTTCTTATAAATAAATAGCCAACCATCCATACTTTACCCTAGCTAAAAACTTTCTAATCTTTAATAGGGTTTCTATACTAGTTAATATTCACTAAACTTATATTTTATTCCTCATTAGGGCTATTTTTTAAAAAAAAGAATAGAGAACAATCTATCCAAGTTTGTTTTTTCTATATTTCTGCACAATTTGCTTATTTTCGCACTATAATTTTCAGAGTATTTAAAATATAATGGATAATAGAGAATGAGAAAATAAGGGGACTCTTTTTCTTATATTTATATTTTATTGAAAGTGTTAGCGTCATCTGCTCTTGTATAAGCTCTTAATTTGGTGTTGGTTCTACTTTTCATTCAGAACTTTCCACTTTGACACCAATGCTTTCTACTTTCACTTAATTTGATTCAACTTTTACGCCAAAAGGTTCTACTTTCCGGCAAAGGGTTTCTACTTTCCACACTTAACATTCAATATTTCTTACAAAAACAACTGTTCAACACATAAGGGGGATGGGTATGACTATTTTAAATGGGTTAAAAGTTTTGGATTTTTGTTCGCTATTACCGGGACCGCTTGCGTCAATGATGTTTGCGGATCTTGGGGCAGATGTTATTCATGTGGAATCAGAGCGCCGTGTTGATTTAATGCGGATTATGCCGCCGTATGATGAAGATAAGGAATCTTACTTCCATCAGCATTTAAACCGCTCAAAAAAATCTTTGCAGCTCAATTTAAAGTCTGCGGAGAGCATTGAAATTATTAAAAAGCTTATCCAAGATTATGACATTGTCATTGAAGGGTTCCGCCCGGGTGTGATGAAGCGTCTTGGAATTGACTATGAAACATTGCGCGAATTCAATCCGCGCCTTATTTACTGTGCGATTACAGGCTATGGACAAACCGGGCCATATGCAACACGGCCAGGCCATGATAATAACTACTTATCAATTGGCGGAGTGCTCAATCATTCCCGTTTAAAGGATAAAAAACCTGTTGCAATGGGAATTCAAATCGCGGATATTGCCGGCGGGACAATGCATGCTGCTGTCGGAATTTTAGCGGCTGCTTTTCACCGTGAAAAAACAGGCGAAGGGAAATTTATTGATGTCTCGATGACCGATGCGGTGTTTTCTATGAATGCTTTATATGGCACACAATATCTCGGAAGCGGCCGTCCGCCTCAGCCAGAAGAGGAAATTTTAAACGGCGGAACATTTTATGATTACTACCGTACGAAAGACGGGCGCTATTTTTCAGTCGGCAGCCTGGAGCCTCAGTTCCGTAAACTGCTATGTGAAGCGCTTGGCATCCCGGAACTGATCGACAGCACATTTAATGACTCCTACTATACACAGCAACGCTTTAAGGAAGCGGTGACCGATGCGTTTTGCTCGAAAACATTTGATCAGTGGCTAGAAATTTTCAATGAAGACTTCCACGGATGTGTGGAGCCCGTTCTTACATTTGACGAAGCTTGCGAACACCCGCAAATAAAAGAACGGAATATGCTTGTAGATGTTCAGAAACCGGATGGATCCTCGCAACGCCAAATTGGAACTGCCTTGAAAATAAGCGGGGTTGAGCCGACTTATAAACATGTCGGGGCAAAAATGGGTGAACATACCGAGGAAATTTTAGCTGCATATGGCTATAGTAAAGAACAAATCGAGCAACTAACAAAAGCAGGGGTATTACAGTAAAATAAAAAGGTGAGGCATGCATCGGCATTGCTTCACCTTTTCTTTTTTAACATAGAGCTACACGGCGCTCAATAAACAGGCGCAAATCTTGGAAATGATGCGGTATAATCAAATATTTCTTATAGACCGCTAATAGTTTCTCCACTAAAAGATCTTCTTCTGCCCAAAACAGTATTTTCAACAAATTGCAAATATGCTGTGATGTCATTTCAGCAATACGATAATCAGCGCTGTCTTTTTTTAAATATTGCTGTTGCCAAATAATGATCGATTCCCTGATATTTTGTGGCGAACCATCAACGAATAGAGCAATATCGCGTTGAACAGTCGCTTCGATCATATGCAGCATCGTTTCCGTTTCATCGGCATGCAGCAGCTGAAATACCGCTGTACATGACGCAAGCTCATTATTTTTCAACAGCTCCATCCCAAGCCCAAACTGCTCCTCTTTTACAACACTATTAATCAGTTCATAAAAGACATGCTCCAAGTAGTTTTCCCGGTAATCTTTCACAAGTGTATCAGGCTGCGGGTTCATGCTGCTCAACACGTCAGCGTATTCAACGACAAGTTCAATCGCATGATTATTAATCCGCTCTTCTTCAATTAAATACATACCCTGCAGTAAAATACTCCGATAATCTCTTTTATAAACCGCCTCCTGAAATAACATATAGCCAAGCAGTGTTTGCTCTTTCATATTTAATGCAAACTTTCCGGTCGACCAATTTTCCAGTAATACGTGAATGCATTTTCGAAGCTTCAGCATATGGCGTCGTCCACTCGTAAAATGCGTTCGGACATTTAATAGATGCAGCTGCTTTACTTCATCAGATTTCGGATTTTCATAATCAATCTTTTGTACGAGCTTATGAATGATAGTTGCAATTCGGTTTGCTGTGAATTGTCCCGCAAGCAATGTTTTAAAATGTCTCATTAATTCAACGGGTCTTGTAATGTTCCTTAAGGGTACTTGTAAAAACAGTGAATAAATCTTCTTCGCCCCAATTATTTTCCAGTACTTTTCATTTACAAAATAAATTGGTTGCACAAAAAATTGACTGTTCACTTTGTACACATAAATTTTCTCAAGTCCTGTTTGTTGATGAGATACAGAACCAGGTTTTGTATAAATAAATTCAATCAGCTGGTCAAATGCCACTTCCCCTTGTGTATGTAAAAATGAAAATAACGCTTTTCTGTTTTGCTGCTCGGCAAAATACTGCTTCATTTTTTCATTCACTGTATTCGTCTCGTGAACTGAATCATTACTATATAATTCTAGTTTACCCCAATATTTTTTGATTAACTGAAAGCAAAACTTCTCTGCACGCTCCTGCTCCAACAAAAATTCATTACTTTGTACAGGTGCACCCCAAATTGCAGTTTGTTTTACAAATAGAAAATCTTCCTCCAAAGCTTGCTCTAGCTTTTTTCCTGTTTGTCTGTCCGTCCGTTGAAAGAGCTGCTCATCAAATGAAAGCAACAACAAAGATCCCTCCATATATTCCACCTTATTTCTATACAAAAATATACCAAAAAATAATTGTGTATGTAACGTTTTAATTTTTTTACTTTTCTTGCACAAAAAAAGCATATCGTTTCATTTGTTCCAATTCGTATGAAATATTGCTTAGAACATACAAACTGATAAATAGAAAACGATATGCCTCTTCACTATTCATTATGCATAATAGAGGTCACGATAATTTTTGATGGATTGGCTTGCACTGGTTTACTTTTCGTTGCACGGTCATAAAAAATGAAAAGCATCTTTCCTGCCAAATCTTTCTGATCAACGCGCTTTCCTGCCAAATCCACTATTTCCGTTTTTTCATTAACATGGAGTTTAAGCTTCAGCTGATCACAGTAAAGCACTCGGTCAAATGCACCGACACATACCTCGCCCTCTTTATCAAACTGATCAAAAATAATGAGCAATGGTGTCGTATGTGGCGGGGAAACCATCGGCAACGGATTTCTGGAATCAATAAAGGCAATAATTTTCGCCTTAACCGGAATGGCAGATGTCCCAATTTGGTACCCGTCCTTTGTCATTAAAGGCGTTTTTGATGTAATTTGAAATATGACTTTCTTATTGCCGTCTTTTTCACTTATTGCTTCAATAATACCAATACCGGACTGAACGCTAATCGAGATGACAAGAGCTTCTATCTTCTTGATCAATGGCTGCATCGCTTCATCCCCTCTACTTTTCTAGTAATTTCCTAATTCCCGAAAAATAAAGAACAAAAACTTATCTAATTAACTATGATTTTACTGCTTTTTACGACTAATCAACGAAATTCAGTCATACTGGCGCTTAATGGTTTTAAACAGTCGCGCTTTTTTCAGAAGTGTTTTCGGCATTTGAACTGTAGCCGTCACAACACCCGGGTGTCTACCTATTTCAATTCCACCGGTAATGGTTGCACGGTTTCTCACTTCTTCCACTGTCAGTTCAAATAATTTTGCCGCTCGTTCGAGTGCGTTTTCTGTAGCCACGTTTAAGTTAGCTCCTGTACCTACTATCGACAACGGGAAACTTTCTTCAACTTGCTTCACACCGAATTCTTCAGCCAACTCACGTGCAATGCGTTTTTCTTCTTTCGTAAAAGGTTTTGCGGTATAAGGCAAATCCTCTACATTCGGCAGCAGAATTGGACCGTCCAAATTTACTTTTTTCAATACACTCACCTGAAGCTGTACGATACCCGAGACATCTGTCGTATGTCCGGCAATTTCTCCATCACCCTGCATTGCATGCATATCTCCTACGTATACACCGCCACCAGGAACTTTTACAGGACAAATGACAACAGCCCCTTCACGTACACGATTAATATCCATATGTCCATCTGTACGGTGAATATTCAGCTCGTCTTCGGTCATCGTAAATTCATGTGGTGCTCCGATTAAAAATGTTCCGAAATCACCGGCATTATGAGAATCCGGCATTGCTTTTGATGGCGTTGTTCCAAGCTGTCCAACAAACGGACGCATTCTTGCAAGCACTCCGATTAAATCACTCGGAGCGAATGAAGTAATTGGATTTTGAACGGAATTTTCCGGAGTTCGCATATAGTTTTTGCTGTCTTGAGCAATCCGGCGTGCAGCCTCTTTTCCGACCGTTAATCCGACATCCCCTTTTGAATTAAATGTCATCGTATAGCCGTTTGAAATTTTAAATGGTGTTGTATCCGTCCCGCATGTCATACATTTTACCGATTCCTGACCGATACCCTGGACAATTGTCGGCGGATGGAGCTTCCCGCAACCCGGGCATTTCACTTTCACAAAAGGATCTCCGATAAAACGTTCATTCTGAGCTTCGTCTGTTCCTGAAGAAGTCGCAATCGATGTCACTTGAATCGACTTAATCTGAATAACAATTGCATCTCCGACTTCCGCACCTTCCACATAGACCGGCTTCGTTACTTCATGTCCTCCGCGAATCGTCGGTGTAATCATTGGGCCCCAACAGCCAGGAGCTGTATTGGCAATAATCGTCCCCCCATCTTTTAATGGTCCCAACATCGGCGCATTCGGATTTAATACACCATCTGTAAATTCATTGACGAATATTGTTTCAGCAGCCTGAATGACTGGTTTTTCCCGGTATACCGATTCTCCTGTTATTTCTCCATTCACTGATGTTAGTTCATTTACCATCGGAATCCCTCTTTCCTTTTAATTTTAAGTAAATTCAGTAAATTTTGAAGCTATCTACATTATACAATTTTTTACACTATAAGTTTGGTTTGCCTTTATATAAAAGCAAAACTTTTCTCTATCTTATATAATGTGAACAACTAGCACATTATGCAAAAGTGGAACGGGAGGAGAAAATTTTATGGATCAGAAGAAGACGGAAATCCTTTGGCGTGAGGAAAAGTATAATGTGATGTTTCACAGCCAAAATTACTATAATAAGATTCGACAGACGATGAAAAACAAGGCCGCTTATGAAGAAGTTTCAGCGCTGATCGAACAGGCATTAAACTTAACGCCAACAGAGGGCAGCATGCGCAATGCTTGCCAACATATGTGGGGCTATTTTAAAAAGGTTGCAACCGAAGAAGAGAAAAAACAGTACGAGCAATTGATACAGACAACAAATTTCAGTGACCTATTAACCTTTTTAAGAAGGTTGGCAGAGAAATATGAAATAACGTATTTACTGCAAAGCCGCATTTTGGAGCATTAAAAGACGGAGAATAATGAGGATAAAAAATCCCCTTAAAGATTTTTTAAGGGGATTAACAATTAATATTTATAAGACTGTCCACCGTCGATTGGAATAACCGCTGCGTTGATGAAGTCCGCTTCGTTTGATAAGAGGAATGCCACTAAATAACCGACTTCTTCCGGCTTACCAAAACGTCTCATCGGATTCGGCTTTACAAACTCCTTGCCGACTTCCTCCCAGTTATCGCCACCCATTTGGCGCAGTGATCCTTCTACCATTGGCGTCATGATCGCACCTGGGGCAATTGCTTTAATCGAAATTCCGTATTGGCCGTATTCAATCGCCGAGTTACGCGTTAACCCGACAACGCCATGCTTACTTGCCGCATAGCCTGACTGGTTTCCCACACCCCGGATTCCGCCAACCGAAGCCGTATTAACAATCGAGCCGTATCCTTGCTCCTTCATTACTTTCAGCACATATTTCATACCATAGAAAACACCGTTTAAATTGACGGATATGACTTTATGAAATTCCTCAATTCCGTAATCACCAGTTAAATTTTGCTTTCCTTCAATTCCTGCATTGTTAAAGAAACCATCAATTTTGCCGAACTTCTCAACCGTTTGATTGACAAAATTTTCGACTTCGCTTTCTGTAGCTACGTTTGCTGTCACTAACAATGTTTCAACATTTGGTGCCACTTCCAGCACTTTCTTCTTCGTTTCATCCAGTCCAGCCTGGTTTAAATCAACGAGTACAAGCTTTGCGCCTTCCTTTGCAATCTGCAATGTGGCAGCTTGTCCTAATCCCGAACCTGCACCGGTAACAATTATAACTTTTCCTTCAAAACGATTCATGAGTTGTCCTCCTTTATTATGAAAAGCTCACCATCAGCATACAGTATTTTCTGTTTGAGTAAAATTTATAGCCCCCAAAAAATTTAATATTCTGCAAACTTTTATATTATTTGAAAAAAGTATTTACAATATAGGATATATCATCAAAAAAGTGAGGCATGGACCCGATTTAGATTCGGATCCATGCCTACTAAAAAAATCAGAAAAGCTCAAAAAGCCCGGCTGTTCGTTTATTGAATTCATCTAAGTTGATAGCAGCATCTACTGCTTCACGTACTTTCCTTTCTTGTTCTGCGTATTTTGCTGCAAAATGTTTTGCACCTGCCATCGTTGCTTTGTACTTTTCTACGATTGCTTCAATATTCTTTTCTTCTACTTCTGTCGGATGACAATGCTGAGCAATATCGAAAATTTCATCACCAGGACGATTTCCATCAGGAAAATACACGTGCGGCTCCGTACTGTCAAAAATACAGAATTTCAATTCGGGGATAATGACCATATCAATCGAATTGGAATCCAGTCCGCACCAAACGAGTTGTACATCAAAGCCTCTGCTTATCGCTTCATTGGCTAATTTCTTCATCATCGAAGATTTCCCTGTTCCGGGATACCCTTTAATAAACAATCTCTTTTCAAGGTTTTGCGTAATGCTTTGTACTGTGTCTTGCGCTCCTGTTGGGGTTAATGTTCCGAGTAAGCGATGAGTAAGCTGGCCGGATTTCTGCCGATTCGTTTCGCCAAACAGACCGTTCGTCAACTCCGCAAACTGCTGATCCAACCCGCTCCATTCCATTTGCTTTCTCGTTTGCACTTCCCAGTCATCATGAATGTGAATAGCATCTGCAAGCTTGGCAAAGCATTGGTCATAATAGGCTTGTTTCGATTCGTTTACCGAAGACAAATTTCCATACAATGAAATGTATTGTTCATCCAAACAGTCATTCAGGGAAATGACATGATCCCGTATCCCCGGCAGTACCGGTTCTATTGACGGGTTTGTCGCTTGAACAATTAAAATCTGATGAGGGGCTTGAATATAAACAGCCTCGACCGTATTTTCAAATATAGGATCATGGAAAAGCTCAATGTGGGCGCCTTTTTCACAGTAATGAGAGCCAATTTTCTGCAGTAACTCCGAAACTTTGAAACCGTGCGCTCCCTTTAATAAATACACAGCTTTTGCTTCATCCATCAACTCTTTATAAATATTTTTAATGCCCTGCCCTGTCATTGCCTGGCCGAAGAAATGTTTTATCGTGCTAATAATGTCATCCTTCCATAACCTTGTTAACCTTATTTTTATGTTAACCGGCAAGAAAAGTTGCCATTTGCATTTTTATACATTCTATTTTCTGTTTATGCCTTAGCAGACCCGAAAAACAGTTTACGGACTTGGATAATAACTAACGGCACCAAAGATAATCCGTAAATCATTAAATATTGGTTACTCGTCAAATTAGCAACCTCAAATAAACCGTTGATCAGTACAAAGTTCAGTATTGTAAACCCAAGTAAAAAGGCAATCCAAACTGCCAAATTTGAGAAAATTCCTATTTTAAAAATGGATTCTTCCGATCGGCAATTAAATCCATGCAGCAACCTTGATAAACATAATGTTGCAAACGCCATCGTTGTTGCGACTGCTGTATCGCCTGTCGATAAGCCCACTTGGAAGGCGATAATTGTGACTGCTGCAATAATCAGGCCTTCAAAACCTACTTGGGATACGAATTTTTTATTTAGGAGTGACTCATTTATGTGACGCGGTTTTTCCTTCATCAATTTCTTATTATGCGGTTCCAAACCAATCGCAATTGCTGGAAGACTATCCGTTAATAAGTTGATAAACAGCAGATGAATCGGCAGAAACGGAGCCGGCAAAGCGAAAAGCGTCGCATATAAAACAACGAAAATCGCCCCTGCATTCCCGGACAAAAGAAATTTAATTGCGTTTTTAATATTGGCATAAATACTTCGTCCATTGGAGATCGATTTGACGATTGTTAAAAAGTTATCGTCGGTTAAAATCATTGCTGACGCATCTTTAGCCACTTCTGTTCCTGTTTTCCCCATTGCCACACCAATTTCAGCCTGTTTTAACGCCGGGGCATCATTTACCCCATCCCCCGTCATTGCGACAACATGTCCCTTTTCTTGCCAAGCTTTTACAATACGGATTTTGTGCTCTGGAGATACACGAGCATAGACAGAGAAGCTTTCCACCTTATTTTTCAATTCCCGATCCGAAAGCTTTTCAATTTCCTTTCCTTCAATTGCTTCATCAGGACTTTTTAATATACCGAGCTGTTTCGCGATCGCAATTGCTGTAATTTTATGGTCCCCTGTAATCATGACAGGTTTAATTCCCGCTTCAATACAATCTGCAACTGCCTGTGCCGATTCATCGCGCGGAGGATCCATCATCGCGATTAGACCGACAAATGTTAAGCCTTGCTCGTCCTTTTCACTTATATGAGAAGAAAAGACATCTTTATACGTAATGGCAATTACGCGTAACCCGGCATTCGAAAATGCGGTATTCGCCTGATTAATCTTTTCTAGCTGCTCGTTTGTAATAATCGTACTGCTGCTTGAATCGACGCGACTAATACGGGGAAGAAGCTCGTCCACTGCCCCTTTAGTAATCATGACATTACGGTTCCCCATACGGTGAACAGTACTCATTAATTTTCGAGTAGAATCGAAAGGAATCTCTCCTACACGCGGATGAAGCCCGCGTATCAGTTGCTCACTCATTTCAAATTCATGTCCTAACTTTACAAGCGCAAGTTCTGTTGGATCTCCTATTGTTTTATCCCTTAGCATCATAGAATCATTGCAAAGAATCGCGAAATCGAGCAGTTTTTTATGATTCGGATTGGCCGGCTCCAGCTCGCTAGATGAGAAAAACTGCTCCCCCGTATAAATTTCCTGAACAGTCATCTTGTTTTGTGTCAGCGTCCCTGTTTTGTCTGTACAAATAATCGAAACACTTCCCAAACTTTCTACTGCCGGCAATTTGCGGATAATCGCATTTTCTTTTGCCATATTTTGAGTCCCTACTGCCAAAACAATCGTCACAATCGAACTTAACGCTTCAGGGATTGCCGCAACTGCCAATGAAACTGCAAACATAAAGGAATCAATCATCTCGCGCCCGCGAATAATATCCAGTGCGAAGATAATAATACAAATAAAGATAATTCCAATCGCAAGACGTTTCCCGAATTTATCAAGATTAACTTGCAAAGGGGTTTTTTTCTCTTTCGCATTATCGATCAGCTTAGCAATTTTTCCGATTTCTGTATTCATTCCGATCGAAGTAACAGCTACCGCTCCACGTCCATTTGTTACAAAGCTGCCGGAGTACACCATGTTTTTTCTGTCTCCCAGTGCAAGCTCTGTTTCATGAATAGTATTGGCTACTTTATCGACTGCCAAAGATTCGCCTGTTAACGAACTTTCATTTATTTGCAAACTGTAACTTTCAACTACTCGTCCATCTGCACTAATAGAATCGCCCGCTTCCAAAATGAGCAAGTCCCCTACAATTACATTTCTAGATGGGATTTCCAAAATCTCTCCATTGCGTTTTACTTTTGAAACGGGTGCCGACATTTCTTTTAAACTGTTCAATGATTTTTCAGCTCGTGCATGCTGAACGGTTCCCAGAATGGCATTTAATATTATGACGACTAAAATGACAATGGAACTGTCCATATCTCCAAGGAATATCGAAACAATTGCCGCAACAATTAAAATGAGTACTAAAAAATCCTGAAACTGCTCCAAGAAAACTTGAAAAATATTTTTCTGTTTTCCTTCTTTTAGTTCGTTATATCCATACTTTTTCTGTCGGCCACGAACTTCGTAATCATTTAACCCATATTGCGTCACATCTAACTTTTTCATTACCTCTTGTACAGATGCTTGGTAATATTCTGTTACTTTCATTTGAAACCTCCTTTAAGTCATTTGAATGGTGCAAATAACTATTTTGAGCAATCCCATTTAAAATAGAATAACTCTCCCAAAACACTGTATGAGAGTTTCAGTATGAAAATGAAAACTTCACAACAAAAATCTCTTAAAAAATTTTGTTTTATACATAAAAAAGAGGCTGGGACAGAAGTAGAAATTTCATAAACTAAGGAGAAAAACCTTATTAAGAAACGGATATTATATAAAATTGATTGGAATGGAGGGCGAGTGTAGCTGACGGCTACGCCTTTCGCTACAAGCAAAGCTTCCTGCGGGAATAGCGTGACGGAATGGAAATCAATTTTTACGCTCAGCAAAAAAATGCCATTTTTCTCTAAGAGAAAAATGGCATTTTTGGGTTATGTCCCACCCTCTTAAAAGGAGCTTTTTATTTATAAACTAAATATGCTATTTAAATGATTCTCTTCTAGCTTTGGCTGCTTTTCTTTCTTTGATTTGTTCTTCTAGTTCGGCAATGGCTGTTCTGCGACGCGCATTTTTCTCTTCAATATTTTCCAGTTCATCAGGAAGTGCAAACTCTTTACTAATTTCAGCCTCGTGTATATTTTCTTTTGTATTGTTAATCATTTTCCCTAAACTTATTGCATTTTCCGAACCTTTGTTAAACACTTCATGTCTGTTGTTTTTCATCACTATTCCTCCTTTTCGATGATAAATTTAGTTTGTTTTCCTTCACTTTATTTATTCCAACATAATTTTTCTTTATTTCGTCACAGATGTCATATTTTTGTTATACAAATACAATAAAATAATAATAAATAATGCAAAAAACACCTTCAAAGCCTTGATACAAAAGGTTTTTCCGTATAATTTTCTACTTTACATCTTATTTACATCTTTATTAAAATGACATTTTGCTAATAATTATGCGCTATAGTATGGATAAGTTCAAAACAAGTAGTTAGCCTTCATCATGATTCCACCTTTGCAGAAAATCACAGCTGCTAGCATGAGCGAACGCATAACTATACATAATTAATTTGAACAAATTTGACTAACACCTCTTTGCCGATTACGTCACAGCGTAATTGTATCCAAACGTTGGATATCCACCCGAGGTTTTAACTTCATTTAGCGAGTGTTTATAACACACACTTGAAACAATATAGACACTTCCTCCAGCCATCTTGCAACCTTTCATAGAGGTGGGAAGATGCTACTAAAAGAAGTTAAACACAAAAAAGCTCCAGCTATTTCCCAATAGTAGCTGGAGCTTTTGATATTTTATTCTTTTTTACCATAGCGTTTGGGTGCCTGCATAATAGCATCCCACACGCCGCTAAATGGCGGTGCATACGCTAAGTCCAAATCCAGTAGTTCCTCGAAGGTCATTTCATTGTATAGTGCTGTCGCAAATACATCGATGCGTTTATCGACGCCGTGCTTCCCGACAATTTGAAGACCCACAAGTTTGCGGCTATGTTGTTCAACGAGCATTCGTAGCTTCATCGGCTGGACATTCGGATAATAGCTCGCAATATCATTCACTTCCATTACATACGCTTCTACAAGTGCATTTAAACGATCTGCAGCTTCATTATTTAACCCTGTCATGCCGATGTGCAGATCGAAAAACTTCAAGATGGATGTTCCGACAATACCGCGGAACTTCTGATTAAATCCGGCTATGTTCAACCCGGCAATTCGCCCCTGTTTATTTGCCGTCGTCCCAAGCGGTAAATAATCATCCTTTTGGTTTACGCGATTAAAATGAGAGGCACAGTCCCCAGCCGCATACACATTGGGAATCGAAGTCACCATTTGCTCATTGACGATAAGTGCACCATTTTCCAGCTTGGCAAAACCTTGCGCAAACTGTGTATTTGGACGCACTCCTGTTGCGACGATAACGAGGTCTGTAGTATGCACACCACTATTTGTCCGAACAGCCTCCACAAATTCGGTTCCTTCGTAGCCAATCGTATCTTCATTTAATAAAACTTCCACACCGTTTTTGATTGCTTCTTCATATATAAGTTCAGTCAGCTGCGTATCTAAAATCGACATTAAGTTGCTTCCACGTTGAATGAGACGTACATCGAGACCTCGCTCCCGTACTGTTTCGACAACTTCCAGACCAATATATCCCCCACCGATGACCGTTACGTGCTTCACATTCGGTAACTGTTCCATCAGTTCATTCATTTGCGGAATTGTTTTTACTGTATGAATCCCTTTTAAATGGGCATTTTCGATTTTCGGCATTGTCGGTGATGCCCCTGTGGCGATGAGCAGTTTATCGTATATAAATTCGAATGGCTCCTTGCTGTTTACATCAATCCCACACACTTTTTGCAGTTTCGTATCGACTGCAGTCACTTCATGGAAAATGCGGGCATCAATTCCGTATTTCGAACGAAACTCTTCAACATCCCTTGCAATCAATTCTTCTGCATGAGGGACTTTTCCGTTAATTACGTAAGGCAATCCGCATTGTCCATACGAATAGACCTCTCCTTTTTCCAATACGACAACATGGGCGGACTTATTGTTACGCACGATTTCCATAGCCGCACTCATCCCCGCCGCGTCGCCGCCTATAATTATAACTTTCATAGCTGATCCACTCCTTAATACACTTTTTCTCTTTCTTTATAAAATGCCACTGAAAATTATTTCTATTAATAGCATACCATTACTATTGTTTCGTAATCCTATGTATTCCCAAAATATGTTACACTAACTATCAGAAAAATCCCACATCTCAAAGGAGAATCTTTAATGACTAAAACAACGATTGGCATTATCGGCACTGGTGTTGTCGGTGAACGCATTATTAACCAGGCATTGCAAAATGAACATTATGAAATTGCGGCAATTTTCGATACAAATGAAGCACGTACAGCGCAATTGGCAGCTAAATATAATGTACCCACTACTAATGATTTACAAGCGTTATTAAATTTAAAACCTGACTGGGTGTACATCGGCACACCGCCTGTCAGTCACGCAACACTTGCCGCAGAAATTGCAAAGCATGGATTACATATTTTATCGGAAAAACCGCTTGCCCATGATGCAGCAGACGGAGTAACAATGGTACGCATTGCAAATGAAGCAAATGTTCAAACAGCGATGCACTTTCCGTTAATGTACGGAGCAGCAGTCCACCAGCTAAAACAAGAGCTGGCTGCAGGTATGGACAATATTACACGTATTGAACTACATACGTATTTTCCTGAATGGCCTCGTAAATGGCAGCAAAATCCTTGGATTGCTTCACGTGAGCAAGGTGGCTTTATTCGGGAGATTTTCCCGCATTATTTGCAATTAACGCATCATTTATTCGGTGATGTTGAAATTTTGGCGCATGAAACTGCTTACCCTGAAAATGAAGCACTTTGTGAAACTGGCGTATCTGCTTTAGCAAAAACAGCAAGTGGTATTCCAATGGTCATCAACGGTCTTGCAGGTATTGGTCAGGAAGAGCGCATCGACTTTAAAATTTTCGGTACAGAAAAAGTCGTAACACTGCGCAACTGGTCCGAAGTTTACATCAGCAAAGCATATGAACCGGAAGTGAAAATAACATCTGACGAAACTCCTGAAACAATGCTCGATGCATGCCGAAAAGTCCTTTTAGGAGAGGAAGCATTTGTCGTACCATTTGTGGAAGGCCTAAAAGTGCAGCGCTGGATTGATGAGTTGCTGAAATAACAATTGGTATTATGGAGCTGTTTGGAAAGCGGATTATACTTTCCGAACAGTTTTTTATTTCGGATTCTGAAATATTTAAATTGTAAATGCCCCTCTTGTATACTAAAATAATTTTAATATTCTTTTTATTATGTCATTAAAATTAAAAGGGGAATTATTTGTGGACTTTTTACATTATCCGTTTCCAAGTAAGCGGAATACGGTCATCGCCAATCGAGGTATGGTCGCAACATCACAGCCGCTCGCAGCACAGGCAGGACTGGATATTTTAAAAAAAGGCGGCAATGCAGTCGATGCAGCAATCGCAACAGCGGCGGCACTAACTGTCGTTGAGCCTACATCAAACGGAATCGGCGGCGATGCATTTGCGCTCGTCTGGATGAAGGATGAACTTTACGGGTTAAACGCTTCAGGACCTTCTCCTAAGTCAATTTCCAAAAAAGCCTTAACCGAACGCGGACTTGATCAAATTCCGATGCATGGAGTTATTCCTGTTACTGTTCCAGGTGCTCCATCAGCATGGGCGGCCTTGTCAAAGCGGTTCGGGAAGCTGCCACTGAGTGAAGTATTAGCCCCTGCCATCTCGTATGCAGAAGAAGGATATCCGATTTCTGTAACGCTCGGACACTACTGGCAATCGGCCTATAAAAAGTATAAAAAGAATTTAACATCCGAAGAATTCCAGCACTGGTTTGAAACATTTTCAATTGATGGACGGATACCGGAAATCGGTGAAGTGTGGAATTCACCAGCACATGGAGATACGTTGCGCAAAATCGCCAAAACAAATGGGGAGGCTTTCTATAAAGGCGAAATTGCAGACAAAATTGATGCTTTTATGAAAAAGCATAACGGCTTTCTTACAAAGGACGATTTGGAAAGCTATGAACCGGAGTGGGTAAATCCGATAAAAGTGCATTACAAAGGCTATGATGTATGGGAAATCCCGCCGAATGGCCAGGGCATTGTTGCACAAATGGCGCTGAATATTTATCAGCATGCCGAATCGAAGTGGCATGATGCCGAGACACTACATAATCAAATCGAAGCGATGAAGCTTGCGTATACGGACGGTAAAGCATTTATCACAGAAACAATTGATATGCCGATAAATGTCGAAACACTATTATCTAAAACTTACGGAGAATCACGCTTTGCCGAAATAAGCAATACAGCACTCGAGCCGAAACCATTCGATATTCCAAAAGGCGGTACGGTGTATTTGGCAACAGCCGACGCAGAGGGGAATATGGTATCGTACATCCAAAGTAACTATATGGGCTTCGGTTCAGGCGTGGTCATTCCGGAAACGGGTGTAGCACTTCAAAACCGCGGCTATGACTTTTCATTGGATGAAGAACATCCGAACTTCTTAAAGCCTGGAAAACGAACATTCAATACAATTATTCCAGGATTCTTGACGAAGGATAATGAAGCGGTGGGACCGTTTGGTGTAATGGGGGGGTATATGCAGCCTCAAGGGCATTTCCAGGTCATTACATCCACAGTCGATTTCGCACTCAACCCGCAAGCAGCACTCGATATGCCGAGATGGCAATGGATCGGTGAAAAGCGCGTCGAAGTCGAGCCGCACTTCCCTAATTATTTAGTGCAGGCATTGCAGCGGAAAGGCCACGACATTCGAGTTGCAGTCGACGGCGGCAGTTTTGGACGCGGCCAAATAATTTGGCGGGATCAGAAAACAGGCGTGTTATACGGTGGAACAGAGCCACGAACAGATGGCGCAATTGCCGCTTGGTAATATAGTTTATTACAACAAAACAGGAGTATCCCGTTGAAGTAATTTTGCGGGATACTCCTGTTTATATTTATATTTTCATTTTTGGACTACCATAAGTTATGATTAAACTGCGGAAAATCAGTGGCAACACAAGGTTGCGCCCTCACGCACCTATAACTATCTTTACTTTACCGATACACTTCATCAATACTGAAAACAAGGAAGGGGATGACTCACATGATTTTTAGTGAACGATTAAAAAAAGAGCGAGAAAAAAGAGGTTGGTCACAAGCGGATCTTGCCGAAAAAATTCATGTTAGTCGCCAATCCGTTTCTAAATGGGAAACTGGGAAGAACTATCCGAGTATTGAAGTAATCATTGATTTGAGTGATTTGTTTGGCATCACTATCGATGAAATGTTGAGGAGTGACGGAGAATTGAAAGAAAAAGTAATTCGAGATAGTAAGAATTTGGCGTATCCAAAATGGAAAGCGTTCTTTGATAGCGTGTTTTTATTAGGGGCATTTTTATTGGTTGCAAAACTGATTATTATGGGCTTAAATCATTTTGCTGGTATGGATGTTATCATTCCTGAAGGCTTACCAAAAATCCTATCAAACTTCTTGCCGTTAGCTTTAATGGTAATTGGCGGGATCGTTGCAGACCAGTTAAAAACAAAATATATTGAATAAAAAAAGGTAGCGCATTCGCTACCTTTTTTATACCGATTATTCAGCTTCTGTTTCACTAGAATCAGCAGATAATTCCTCTTTGCAAAATGCCAGAATCATCGCCTCTTCCTCTTCTTCCAATGCGAAATCCAAAAACTCATTATTTGCTTTATCAGTAATAAAATAGTTCACGATGCGTACGTTTGCGTCAATTACACCAACGATTACGCGAATCTCTAATCCTGCAGCGGAATACAGTTCATCTTCCTCATCCACTTCTACATCTAATAAAAACTCATAACGCTTACCTTCAATAATCTTTGTCGGATCTAAAATTTCTTCTATTGAAAATTGCGTAATATTCATATTCATGCTCCTTCCGGGAAATGCTTCTATTTTATCATAAACGAAAATTGCCCCGCGTCAAATAACAATCATTATTTACACCGTGACAGCAACGTTTTCATATGACAAACTAGAAATTAAGGAGTGATGGACTTTGAAAAATCTATTTTATTACAAAGATGCAATGATGAAGGAATTTACGGCACAGGTTGTGAAAACAGGCAAAGATGACACGGGAAACTTCATCGTATTAGACAATACGGCCTTTTATCCTACAGGTGGCGGACAACCTCATGATACCGGCTGGATTAATGATGTGGAAATTACCGATGTTCAGAAAATTAATGAGGAAATTCGTCATTATACGGCAGCCAATGTGTCGAATATTTCCGGGGAAATATCCGGGAAACTTCATTGGTCGCGCCGATTCGACCATATGCAACAACATGCGGGGCAACATATTTTAACAGCGGCCTTTGTGGAACTGTTCGATATGGCGACAGTGAGCTTCCACTTAGGAACAGAGCTTGTCACAATCGATTTAAATGTTGGTGAAGTATCAGAAGATCAGCTGGCAGCAGTGGAAAAACGGGCTAACGAAATTATTCTGGAAAACCGACCTATTGAAACAAAATGGGTAACAAAAGACGAATTAGCGCAATATAACTTGCGGAAAGATGTAAAAGTCGACGAAGATATCCGATTAGTCATTATTCCTGATTACGACTACAATGGCTGTGGCGGCACACACCCTACTTCTACCGGACAAGTAGGCTTATTGAAGATATTAACTACCGAGAAGATGAAGAAGCAGATTCGTGTACATTTCGTATGTGGTAATCGCGTATTACAGCAGCTGGCAATGCGTAAACAGGTATTAAGCGATGTGGCACGTCAGTTGAGTGCACCGGAAGAAGAAGCAGCTGATGCATTGCGCAAATTTACGAAATCAGCAAAACAAACAGAGAAAAGTTTAACTGATGCGCAGGATACCCTCCTTGAATTCGAAGCAAAAGAACTGGCAAAAGAAACCGTTGCAGTCGCGACTTTCGAAAACCGTTCGATCCAAAGCCTGCAGAAGCTTGCACGTTTTATTACACAGCAAAATGGTGAGGCAATTGCCCTGCTCGTTGCCAATAATGAAGACAAGCTACAATTTGTTGCGGCACGCGGCAGTGAGCAATCGAAATCGATGAAAGATATTTCTGCAGCTGCTTTACCGCTTATTAATGGTAAAGGCGGCGGCAATGATGCGCTTGTACAAGGTGGCGGTGAGAAGGCTATAACTGCAGAAGCACTGATTAAGGCAATGAAGGAAGCAGTTCAATAAAGTGAAACTTCAATCCGCGGGGGTTTTCCTCCACGGATTGTTAGTTGAACCAATCGGGCTTTTACGGGTAGTAGATCTCCCGCATATCCCTTTGCCCTGCCTAAATATGAAGGCTGGATCTTACTACCCGTTAATGCGGGATAAAACGAAAGGAGAAGCGGTGGAGGGTACCCTCTTCATCCGCTTCTCCTTTTTTATTCTGCACGCAGTCCATTCATCCCACGACGAACGTTTGTTATATCGGTATAACCGAGCTTTACGAGTTCCTTGCACGCTTTATTACTGCGTGCACCGCTTTGACAAATGACAACAATTGGCCGATCTTTCGGCAAATCCCCTAAATATGTTCCAAGCGGACGATTAATAAACTGAGGAATATGGGCCTCTTTATATTCTTTTTCCGTCCGGACATCCACAAATACATATTTCTCATCGTCCAGTAAAGGCTGCAGTTCTTTTGCCGTCATATATTTCACGCCTTTTTTCGGCATAAAACGCACGATCATTACAATGATTCCCACCATTGCAAGTAGTGTAATAATCCCTTCCATTTGCATACTCCTAAAATCTGTTTTCACTTATTTTACGATAATCTGCATAAGCTTACGAATATTTTGCGCTTTGAGAACGCGAATGCCGTCCTTTATTGAAGGTCTGGAAATATATTAGAACTTTTTACAGTTTATTAGAACAATAGAATACTTTATTTGAACAGTTCACCTCATTATTAGAAAAACGAGCGCCTGTTTTAGAACTTCTTGTTCATTTATTAGAACATTTACATTATATTAGAACTTATTCGACTTTATTAGAAAACCTGCAGCATATATTAGAAAACTACTAATTAGTCTTTCCTTTTCAACTCAACCACGTAAATTTCAGGCAGATTAAAGATTCGGTAAGGAAACAGGCTGTTCCCCAACCCCCTATTTACTATCATTTCCGTTTCCTGCTGCTCATAAATACCTGCAGTGTATTTTGGCATGAAACCTTGAGTTGGCGCAAAAAGTCCGCCGATAAATGGCAGGCGAATTTGACCACCATGTGCATGCCCTGTTAACACTAGGTCAATGTCCTTTTCAACATATGTTTCAAACAGCTCAGGACGGTGTGACAATAGCACTTTAAATGCATCTGGATTCATATTGTACAGTGCTTCATCGATCGACTGTCCCACTTTTTTTCCCATTAACGGGTCCTCAATACCCGCAATGACAATGTGCTCTCCGTTGCGCTCCAACTGTACCGCATCATTCGGTAGCACATGGACACCCAGCTCATTTAAAGCCGCATAAATTTCATCTGTTAAATTCAATGCAACTTCGTGGTTGCCCAGAACATAGTAAACATCCGCAATATCGACTAACTGACGCACAGCCTGCAAGCTGTTTTCCAAGTCATAGCGGCGACTATCAACTAAATCGCCCGTTATGAAAATAGCATCCGGTTTGGTAGCCCGCACTTTTTTCACTAATCGCGATTGATTTTCCCCAAATGTCGCATCATGCAGATCGGTTACTTGGGCAATCCGGTAGCCATCAAAGCTCTCCGGAATTTTCTCCGATTCATGTACATAATCGGTTGTGACAAGCCAATTATTATTTATATATAAAAATAGATAGACAACACCTATAAAAATGATTAATTTCAATAACTTTTTCAATTTATTCGCTCAATTCATTGTGAGTTTTAAGCAGCGACTAATACCACCCATCGTTATCAATAATATTGAACTGTTTCGGAACATTCAAGTGTAAAATCCGTTTACCAATTAATTCGTTGAGTGAATTATTATAGCTTTCGTACTGAGTAGAGTTTAAGAGTTCCATAGATAAACGCATTGATTTCGCTGTTATTTTCGTTTCGTTCTCTACAATGTATAGTTTATTGTCATCCCACTCGATTTTTGGTGCTTTAACATATGGCGAAATATAAACACGATTCAAGTAAAGCGGTGTTTCGTAATAAGAAGCCTCTATTTTATTTTCAGCTGAATCCGTCCATGAAATAACGACCGGTAAGTAATAGCTATTTTCATTACGAATAATTTCAATATTTTCTTCTTTCGCTTCAAATGTTTCCGTAAATTTTAAATGCTCTTCCTTTAAGCTTTCAAACCGGCGATTTTTTAAATCTTTCTCCAGCTGTTCGGTTTCCTCCATTTGCTCCTTTAAAACCTTATCTGAAGCTATCTTTTCCACATTGCCCGACACAAACAGCAAATATATAAACGCCATAATTCCACAACTAAGGTAAATAGCCGCAAACCAAAACGTACGCTTCGGCTTCCAGATTCGTATTTTTGTAATTAATAGGCTAGTAAAAATCATAACTATACCTAGTATTAGAACAAGAAACATAACGCCACCTATCATTGGCGTGTCACCTCCCTTTTTCGACGGATCCACGCAATTAGAAGCCATAAAATTACGACATAAACAGCACTTCTCCCAATAATTTGCATTGTTCCATCACCAAAAACAAATTGCCATGTATCAAATGTATATTGTCGAATTAGTAAGAACATACCGACAGCGAGTATGATAAAAGCAATCTTTGAGAAATTAAACACGGCATGCAAAAAATAACCGACTGATGCAGCGAGTAATGTACAAACAATAAAACCGATAATTGCAATAAATGAAATATTGGAGTCGTAATACAAACTCTGATCTCCTGTACTCAACAGATTGATTAAAACGGAAATCGTTAAAGTACTAACCGCTGCTGCAAGTGTAAAAACACATAATATTATAAGGAATATTCCGGTTGATACAACTTCAGTCAGATTTGTCGTGACAATCGAGTAGTTTTGTCGCGAAAGCTGCTTAGATGCGAGCATCCACCCTAAAATCACCATAAGCATAATTGTATAGATAAATAATCCGTCCAGAGAATAGAATCGCTCCTCATAATTAACAAAGCTGACGCCTCTTCCTACAGAGCCGCTCAGACCTCCCGTAAGTAACGCTAATAAAATATATACAATCAGCACTGAACTGAACATTGAGCTATATGCCCTACATTTCCACTTTACCTGCTCATAAATATTACGTGTTGGACTTACTGTTACGATAGATGTCATCAATGGAACCCCCTTTTGATGTCGTCAATACTTTACATACATCACTTGCCGACAGATTTTGTATCCTTACTCCACCTGGTAATGGCAATTCACTGTTTTTCACAATTGCTTCGAAAATTGGGCCGTTTTCATATGTCGCAAGTACTTCATACGCTTTTAAAGCCGGCTCCACGTTCTCCTTTTGCCCTACAAGCTTGATGGCAAGACTCTGCACTTCTTCAACAGGAGCGAATAACTCGACTTTGCCTTCATGCAACAGCAAAATTTCTTCAATTAAATGCTCCATTTCATTTAAATAATGACTTGAAATGATCATGACACGCGGATGTGTCAGAAAATCCTTTAAAATAACCCGGTACATATCATCACGGATCGTTTCGTCCATCCCATTCATTGGTTCATCCAGCAAAGTAATCGCACAGCGGCTTGCAATACCATAAATTAAATTGAACACCGCTTTTTGACCCTTTGAAAGGTGGTGGTGATGATTTTTGTCGGATATGCGGCTAAACTTCAATAGTTCAAACGCTAAATCCGTTGCAAAGTTTTTATAGAATTTTTTACCCGACTTCAAAATTTCCTCTAAATTCATCACAGACGGAAATGTCATTCCATCTTCGATCAATATCGTATTCGCGGCAACCGTTAAGTTTTGAAATGGTCTTTTACCAATAACTTCTGTTTTCCCAGCCGATGTTTTTACATGACCTGCCAGTATTTTCAGCAATGTCGACTTGCCAACACCATTGCGCCCAATCAGCCCAATAATTTTCGGCTCTGTAATTTCAAAAGACAACTGTGTCAAAATCGTTTTCCTGCCGTATCGTTTTTCCACTTGTTCGCATACAATCATTCTCTCACCCCTCCTTTTGAATATGTTTGATCAACTCAATCAAATCTTCATCCATCACGCCTAAACGTTTTGCCTCTTCTACGATTTCCTTTGCCATCTTCGTCAATGTATCACTTCGTCTTGTTGTTAAAATACGATATTTTGCATCCCCGACCACAAACATTCCAAGCCCTCTCTTTTTATATAGAATTTCTTTTTCAACTAAAATTGTCAGGCCTTTTCCGGCAGTTGCCGGATTAATATTAAAAATTTCAGCAAGCTGATATTGGGAATAAACTTTCCCTTCCGGTAGCAGCCGATCGGCCAATATCTCATTTTCGATCCATTCCGCTACTTGCATATAAATAGGCATTGTACTTTGTGTATTAAAAATCAAAGGGATCCTCCTTTCAAAGTTATCCAGTACATTAGTGTTGTAATGTACTATATAAAAAACGAGCTTATTTGTCAATAAATCGAGAAATATTATCCACATATACTATTTATCCACAAAGTTATACACATTAACGTCAATTATCCACAATTTAATCACGATTTTTCAACAGGTTGCAATCAACTTATCCACATATTAATATCTTGAAATTCTATTTTAGAACAAGATATTAAAAAAATATTCGAATATGTATTCATTTGTTCTATAAAATGTCACATTTCTCTACATTAAACATAGCCATTTCATATAAAAAAGGAATAATTTTAACTTTACGTATTAATCTTCCGCAAAAAAAGTAAACCGCTCCTTTTCTATTGATATTTACAAAACTTTATCTACAAGTTATCCACACCTCTTTCTTTTTTATCCACTAAAAAAAGCATTCTAAAAGTGACATGCCATCACTTTTAAAATGCTTTTCCATTCATTATTTAATTTCTTTCAATGTAGCTTCTACTTCTTCTTTCACTTGCAAATTTTCTTCGCCAAACAAGATTTCATTTAATGCATCGTCTCCAGAACCTTCAGCTAGCGGTACGCGTGAACGATATGCCGCGCGACAGACTAAATGCCCGGAAACTGGTGCTGTAATAAATACGAAGATAATCCCCAAAATGAGGCGAATACTCACATAGCCATCATGGATCCAAAAGTAAATGAACCCACCGAACAAACAAAGCAATACAGAGAGTGTCGCACTTTTCGTTGCAGCGTGTGAGCGTGTGTACACATCTGGTAAACGGATCATGCCGAATGCGCTAATGACACTCACAATTGCTCCTAACAAAATAAGAAGTGCCGCCATTAATTCAATCAGCTGATTTACGTTCAACAATGACACCTCTTTCGATATATTTCGAGAATGCAATCGTTCCGATAAATGCTAAAATCCCTAATATTAAAATGGCTTCTAAAAATGCCTTTGTTTTTAAAACAATTGACACGATGGCGATCGCAGAAATTAAATTAACACCAATTGTATCAAGAGCGATTGCACGGTCAGGCAGTGACGGCCCCTTTATCACACGGAATAGGGATAGACCGATTGCCACCATAAAAAGAACAAGTGCCGCCTTAAGAATCAAATCGATCATTGTGTCACCTCCAAAATGGCACGTTCAAACTTGCCGATTGAACGGAGTACCGTTTCTTTCGATTCTTCTATATCCATCGCGTGAATATAAAACGTACTGTTATCTTCTGAGACTTCCATTACAACAGAACCCGGAGTTAACGTTAATAACAAAGCCAATGTCGTTACTTGGTAGTCCCCTTCTAATTTTGTTTCATAAGTGAAAATACCTGGTGTAAAATTCATCTGTGGATCTAGCACTTGTTTTAATACAGAAACACTTGATGAAAGCAGCTCTCGAATAAATATTAGGATGAGCTTAATAATCTTTAATACACGACGCAAGTAAAACTGTGTTCCGAAAAATCGGTGCATAGCATATAAAATCAATGTTCCGACTAAAAATCCTGACATAAATGTCGTAAAGTCTGCAGTTGGATCATCCTTTAACAAAAACCAAAGCGCCGCAATAAATAAATTAATAATAAATTGACCTAACAAGTGCTCACCCTCCTTTATTTATTCGTATTTAAAACCGCATCAATGTAAACAGCAGGGTTTGATAATGTGTATGCTGCATCATTAACATAGACCGCCAGTCCTTCTGCGCCAACTCCCAAACCAACGATACAAATCGTCAATAGTATGAACGATACCATCGCACCACGTGGCATCCGAATTTTGTCCTCTTCATTAATCGATGTTTCTCCAAAAAATGAAGCAAGGAAAATACGCAATAATGAATAGAGTACGATGATACTCGAGCCAAATGCCAATGCCAATAAAACATAGGCCTCTGCTTCAACAGCACCCTGGCCGATTAATACTTTCCCGATAAATCCGCTTAACGGCGGAATTCCGACAAGTGCACACATCATAATAAAGAACAGCCAGCCGAATAATGGATAAATTCGAATTAAACCATTCATATTTTTTACGACAATTTCCCCTGTTAATAGCACCATTGTTCCAATAAGTAAAAACAGTAACGCCTTACCAAGCATGTCGTGGATTAAATAATAGACCGCTCCTGCCATTGCGGATTCTGTTCCAATCGCAAGTGCTACCATTATAAAGCCAACACTAATGATGACGTTATACGTAGCAATTGTCCGAACATCTCGTCCGGAAAATGCGCCCATACACCCCGCTATAATCGTCAGCCCTGCCATCACACCGATGGCCGTATGCGTAATTTCCGGCTGTAACGGGAACATGAGCGTGAATGTACGGAACAATGCATACATGCCGACTTTTGTTAACAATGCCGCAAATAATGCCTGTACTGCTGTTGGCGGCACACTGTATGAACCAGGCAGCCAAAAGAACAGCAGCAAGCCTCCTTTTAAAGCAAAAACAATTAGGAAAACAAGTGCGACAACCGTTAATAACGGGTCTTGGCCGGCTTCTGCAACACGCTGTGCAATATGCGCCATATTAAGCGTCTTTAGCGTTCCATACAAGAATGCCAGTGCAACGAGGAAAATCCAGGATGCGACAACATTAATGAGCACATACTTGATTGACTCGCGCAGCTGTATCTTTCCTCCGCCAAGAGCAACAAGGACGTATGACGCAAGAAGCATTACTTCAAAACAAACGAACAAATTGAAAATATCGCCTGTTAAAAACGATCCGTTTACACCTGCTAGTAAGAATAACACAAACGGATAAAAGTACATTTTTTCATGACGTTCGCCGATTGTGGAAAAGGCATAAATTAAACAGAACATCGTAACAAGACTTGCCGTTAAAACAAGGAGTACCGAAAATGAATCGGCAACAAATAAAATACCGAACGGCGGTGCCCAGCCACTAAAGTCTATACGCATAATACCTTCTGTCTGAATAAGCTGCAGCAGGACAACAGAAGTCCCCACTACGAAAATCATTGTCACTAAACTTACAACCCGCTGAAGTTTAATATTATTATTTAAAAATACTAACAATGCGGCCGTTATAATCGGCACGATCATTGGTAAAACAATTATATTATTCATCTGATGACCCTCCAAGTTCCCCTAGATCATCGGTTCCGTTCATTAAATACATTCGATAAGCCAGTACGAGTAAAAAGGCCGTAACAGCAAAACTAATAACGATTGCTGTTAAAATCAATGCTTGTGGCAAAGCGTCGGTATATGGTGCAGCCGCCTGACCTAATAGCGGCACACTCCCTTTTTTTAACCCGCCGACCGTCAATAACAATAAGTGAACGGCATGAGATAAAATGGCGGTGCCGACAATCACGCGTATGACACTACGAGAGAGGATTAAATAAGTAGCGACTGCGACTAGAATGCCGACAAGTACAATCATTAATGATTCCATACTAATCATCCTCACTTATATTTAAAATAATCGTTACGAGTGTACCGACAACCGTCATTGCGACACCTGCTTCAAAAATCGTAACAGTCGACAAATGCTTTTCTCCTACCAACGGGAGATTATAATAGCCAGCTGTCTGTGTTAAAAAAGGTACGTCAAAGAAAATCGAGGCAATGGCCGAACCTGTCGCCAGCAATACACCGATTGCCGCCACTTTTTTAAAATCGAACGGCATTCCTTTATGCACCGTTTCAATGTCGTACGTCAAATACAACAGGACAATCCCCGAGCCAAGCACTAATCCGCCGATAAATCCGCCGCCCGGAGCATTATGCCCTGCAAAAAATAAATACATACCAAGCGTAAAGACGATGAATACAACGCCTCGTACGACTGATTTTAAAATAACATCATTTACTTTCAACGTCTGCATCCCCCTTTTTCGCCTTAAGCTTAATAAGTGTGTAGACGCCAAGACCTGCAATGAAAAGTACAACTACTTCAAGCATCGTATCAAATGCACGGAAATCGCCTAAAATCGTATTGACGATATTTTTTCCCCCTGCCAGATCATACGAGTCCTCAAAGAATTTCGAGATTGGTTCAAAACGATCGTAATTCATTACAGCTAATCCAATCAGTGTCACGGTTGCACCGACTGCAATCGAAATTGTTACCTTCGCAAAACGCCAGCTTTTTGAAATATACTCATTTTTAAGCTTCGGTAAATATTTGAAAGATAGTAAGAACAGCGCTGTTGTTACCGATTCAACAACAAGTTGTGTAAGCGCCAAATCAGGAGCTCTAAATACAACGAAGAAAAAGGCAACAGAATAACCGAGCACCCCGTTCAATAGCACGACTGTAATCCGCTGCTTTGCAAAAATAATCGCGATTGCAGCAGCTATCATAACGAAAACAAGAACTAATTCGTAAGGCTCGATTACCGAATCTTTTGAAGGATCCCAGCTGAATACGTCCGCATAAATCATATACCCTGCAAGTAATGTAACGAAAAACACATAAATATATACGAAATAATACGTTAAATTACCGTTCATATAACGGTTTGTTACACGTCCTGATACGCCCTCACTTGAATTAATCACACGTTCATAAATTGCATTTAACGTAAAGCTTTGCGGTATTAACAGATATAGGGGACGCCATTTTTTTAATGTACGGTATAAGAAAACCCCTACAACAATGACACCAAATGTCATAATAAGCTCTGTATTAAACCCGTGCCATGCAGCGATATGAGGAGTCATTTCCTCTGCAGAAGGGAACATCGGATAAATGCTTGCCATCGCCGGACTTAAAATATAATGTCCCAAAACATTCGGGAATATAAAAATTCCAATAACGAAGGCAACTAAAATAAATGGTGAAATTAACATACCAAATGGTGCTTCATGTGGCGGCTTTTCCAAACGATCCGGCTGTATTTTCCCGAAGAATGTACGCATGACGATAATGACACAGTAAATAAACGTGAAAACACTTGCTACCCAAGCGATAATCGGGAATAAAAGACCGATGCTATCAAGTGAGAAAATATCAAGCTGTGTAATTTTTAATGTAGCTGTAAAGAACATTTCCTTACTTAAAAAGCCATTGAATGGTGGTAACCCTGCCATTGAGGCACTTCCGATTACGGCAATCGTGAATGTAAATGGCATTAACGACATCAATCCGCCTAATCGACGAATATCACGTGTTCCTACTTCATGGTCGACTATTCCGACCATCATAAAGAGCGCGCCTTTAAATGTCGAGTGGTTGATTAAATGGAATAATGCAGCAAATGTAGCCTGCGTATAAATTACCGACTGTGTTGAATAACCAAAATGCAGTGCTGCTGAACCAAGACCGAATAAAGACATAATCAATCCAAGCTGACTAATTGTGGAGTATGCTAGCAGTGCCTTCAAATCATACTGTCGGACCGCATTGAAGGAGCCCCAGAATAATGTAAGAAGACCTACCCCGCTCACTGCCCAAAACCATACCTCATGCCCGCCAAAAATCGGTGTTGTACGAGCTACTAAGTAAATACCTGCTTTTACCATCGTTGCAGAGTGTAAATAGGCGGAAACAGGTGTCGGTGCCTCCATTGCATCCGGCAGCCAAATATGGAACGGGAACTGTGCTGACTTCGTAAACGCACCTAAAAGTACGAGACACATTGCCGGTACAAAATAAACGCTCGATTGAACGACATCCAAATCCGCAATAATTTCGCGAATACTAAACGTTCCTGATGCAACATATAACATTAAAAAACCAGCCAGCATCGCAACACCACCAGAAACCGTAATGGTCATTGCTTTTCGCGCGCCTGCACGAGATGCTTTACGATGATGCCAAAATGCGATTAATAGGAATGACGATACACTCGTTAATTCCCAAAATACATAAAGCACCATTAAGTTATCTGAAAAGACGACGCCTAACATCGCGCCCATAAATAATAGTAAGTAGCAATAAAAATGGTGTAATGATTCTTTCGTTGATAAATAGAAAATTGAGTAAAGTATTACTAAACTGCCTACCCCAGTAATGAGTAAGCTAAAAATCATACTCAAGCCGTCTAAATAAGTAGTAATATTAATACCGAAAGTGGGGATCCACTCAAATGTCCTAATGAATACTTCACCATTGGCAATTCGAGGGATATATGTAGCTAAAAGCGAAAATAAAGCAACAGGAACAAGTAAAACGAACCAACCTAAATGTATATTCTTAAATTTCCTGTATATTAATGGGATTAATGCTGCAGCAAGAAATGGGAGCATAATCGAAAAAGCAATAACCAAAAGCGATAACCTCCTAACCGAGTGAGCCAATAAAATATGTAAAGTTCGGCATTCGAACAATCACACTTGACTATCTATATAACTATCTTCATAATAATGTGGCATATGGGGAATATATTTTCCAACAAGAGTAATTTAATAAAAATTACAAAAGCAAAAATATAACATAAAATTTACTGAATATAATTATGCATCATAGAAATAAGTATACAATAATGATGAGTGCATTGCACTGTAATAGCCTTCGTTTTATCTCAATTATGCTTAGTTTCTCAAAATATATGCGGATTTAATTCATTATTATAGGATAAGAAAAAGAGGTGCGAACTAAAATGAAACATGTTAAAGGCCGATTAGACGAAAGTATTTTGGTTTGTGTATATTACGGACAAAATGGTGAGCGTTTAATTCGCCGAGGACACAAGCTTGCTACATTACTTGACTGCCCATTATATGTGTTGACTGTTGATTCAAAGCCACTTGATGCATTTGATGCGGAAAAATCCGGCTATATCGAACAGTGGAAAGAACTGACTGATGAGTTGGAAGTAGAACAGTTTATTATTAAGGATAATGAAAAGCGTCCATTCCATAAAGTCATTACAGAAATTGCAATGGACTTTAACATTACCCAAATCATCGTGGGTCAGAGTGCGCAAAGCCGCTGGGAGGAAATTACAAAAGGTTCTTTCTTGAATGTTCTCTTAAAAGAAGTACCATTCGTCGATTTTCATATAGTATCGGTAAAGCGTCCTTCTGAGGATGAACTGATCGATGTATACGAAAAAGGTGTTCGTGCTTATATAATCCAGGAAAATGATTATTATAAAGTCGTGTTTACATGCCCTAAAATTGTGGCACTTGAAGGAATTTTCTTTAAGGAAATTGGGACAGACTTCGATAATGGTATATTCAAGTTTAATTATAACGGGAAACTTTTAGAAGCTGATATAACAGAAGGTACTGTTAACAACCCTGAAATTCTCCCTAAAGATCGCTTTACATCACTAAAACCTTAATACAAAAGCTGTTTCCAAGTTATTGGAGCAGCTTTTTTTAGAATTTATAAATAGGAAGGATTATTAATATGAAATTTGAAGTACCTAAAACAAAAAAACTATATGAACAAATAGCGGCTATTATTGAACAAAAAATTACGAACGGGGAAATTTCACCAGGCGATAAACTGGATTCTGTTGAACAGCTTGCAAAAAACTTTGAAGTTGGCCGCTCTGCTATTCGTGAAGCTTTAACTGCTCTTCAGGCTCGCGGTATTATCGAAATCCGCCAAGGAGAAGGAACTTATATCCGCAAAGTAACGGCCCAGGATATTTCTTTGAACATTCCTACATATGCCTCCTTTTCACAGCAGGATTTACTACAAATATTTGAAGTACGAAAAATTCTAGAATTAGGTTTAATTGAAAATGCCGCAAAGCGCAGAACGGCTCGTCAGCTTGAACAATTAAAAGAAGCGCTCAGCAAAATGAACGATGCCTTGATCGATCCTGAGACAAGCAGTAACGCCGATATGCGATTTCATGCAATCATCGCTGAAGCAGCAGACAACCCTTTACTTGTTTCGATGCTACAAAGTGTTTCAAAGCCTATTGCACGCCAAATCCAGCATACCCGTTCCATTTTATCCACTACAGATCATGAGGCTTTATACAATTTGCATGAGGAACATACCGCTATTTATATTGCTTTAGTAAATGCAGATGATGTACAAGCTAAACAAGCGATGGCCAAACATCTTGAAACAGTAGAATCATTACTTTTCAACAAATAATGTTTTAATGCAATATAATTCTCTTTAAATAATAATTTGCAAAGTCATCAGATGACCTGTTGACTTAATTATCAGAAAGTTGTAAATTTAATGGAACAGGGGGGATTGGATGAATGTATCATTATTCGCTACATGTATAGTCGATATGGTTCAAAGTACTATCGGGAAAAACACGGTTGAGTTGTTGGAACGCTTAGGTTGTACAGTAAGCTTTCCAAAAGGCCAAACTTGTTGCGGTCAGCCGGCCTATAATAGCGGCTATGTAAAAGCCTCTAAAGAAACGATGAAAAATACAATTCAAGTATTTGAAGACGCAGAAGTCATCGTCTGTCCATCAGGTTCCTGTGCTTACATGCTAAAAGAATATGTTCATATTTTTAAAGATGAGCCGTTTTGGTATGAAAAGGCACAGCGAATCGCAGACAAAACATATGAACTGACACAATTTATTGTCGATGTACTTCAAATTGAGGATGTCGGAGCGAAACTGAACGGAACGGCTACTTATCACCCTTCCTGTCATATGGCGCGCTTATTGAAAGTACAGAAAGCTCCCCTCACGTTGCTCCGGAATGTACACGGCCTTGAATTGCTTGAAATGCCTTTAAAAGAAAATTGCTGCGGTTTTGGCGGTACATTTTCTATTAAAATGGGCCAAATATCAGAACAAATGGTAGATGAAAAGATTACTTCTGCCGAGCAGATTGCTGTCCACTACTTAATCGGTGCTGATGCAGGCTGTCTTATGAACATCGGCGGACGGATTGAACGGAAAAACATTAACATTAAAACAATGCATATCGCAGAAATATTGAATAGCCGTTAATAGAGAGGAGGATGTGTATCGAATGGCGATGAAAATCAGTCAGCAAAAATTTAATGAACGCCTCTCGTCCAACTTGGAAAATGATTTTATGCGTGGTGCTGTAGCCGGCGCACAACATCGTTTTCAAACGAGACGGAGCGCCGCTGTAGATTCTTTAAACTGGGAAGAGTGGCGCAATCATGGAGAAGAAATCCGGCAGCATGTACTGGAAAATATGGATTACTATTTATATGAATTGAGTACAAATGTTGAAGCGCGGGGCGGTCATGTATTTTTTGCACAAACTGCAGAAGAAGCTACCGAATACATTTCCACGATTGCCAAACAGAAAAATGCCAAGAAAATCGTGAAAGCAAAATCGATGGTAACCGAAGAAATCAATTTAAACTCGCACTTGGAACAACTGGGATGTGAAGTGATTGAAACCGATTTAGGTGAATATATTTTACAGCTTGATGACCATGACCCGCCTTCTCATATCGTGACACCGGCACTTCATAAAAACAAAGATCAGATCCGTGAAGTATTTGAACAAAAAATTGGCTATACAGCTTCCTCCCAACCTGAAGAACTTGCACTGCATGCCCGCAAAGTTTTACGGGACCATTACTTAACGGCGGATATCGGCATTACGGGCTGCAATTTTGCCGTTGCCGAAACGGGTTCTGTTTGTTTAGTAACAAATGAAGGCAATGCGGATCTTGTAACAGCCTTGCCGAAAACACAAATTTCCGTCATGGGGATGGAGCGTTTAGTGCCAACATTTGAAGAAATGGAAGTACTCGTCGGTATGTTAACACGCAGTGCAGTTGGCCAGAAGCTGACGAGCTATATTACCGTCTTGACAGGAATAAAAGAAGCGTTTGAAGTCGATGGTCCGGAAGAATTCCATTTAGTCATTGTGGACAATGGACGCTCTTCGATTTTAGGCGGCGAATTTCAGTCGATTTTACAGTGCATTCGTTGTGCGGCCTGTATTAACACATGCCCTGTTTATCGCCATGTTGGCGGCCATACGTACGGGTCGATTTACTCGGGTCCGATTGGTGCCGTGTTATCTCCATTATTGGGTGGCTATGATGATTATAAAGAGCTGCCTTACGCTTCCACTTTATGTGGTGCATGCACAGATGTATGCCCAGTGAAAATTCCGTTACACCAATTGCTTCATAAGCATCGGGAAGTGATCGTTGAACGAGAAGGCCGTGCCCCGATTAGTGAAAGTCTACTGATGCAGGCATTTGGAATGGGAACTTCTTCGCAGTCGATCTATAAGCTAGGTACTAAAGTAGCCTCAACGGTTATGAAGCCGTTTACGAAGAACGAGAAAATTACTAATGGTCCTGGTCCGTTGAAAAACTGGACGGCGTACCGCGATTTTCCATCAGTACAAAAAGAGCGCTTCCGTGACTGGTTTGAACAGCATAGCAAAGGAGGCAATCCCAAATGATCCAAAATCGAGAATCGTTTTTACAGTCAGTCGCTGCTCGTCTCGGCAGATCCACTCCTTCTTTAACCAAACCGGAGCGAAACTGGAAGCATCTCCCTCAACACGAAGTATTGAAGGATGCTTCGATGGAAGAACTTATCGAAGTGTTGAGAGAACAATGCTTGAACATCCACACTACATTAAAGAAATGCACAAAGCAGCAACTGCCTGAAATATTAAATGAAACAATTGTAGACTATGGTGGTGGGCGGGTAATTTACAGCAATGATCCGCGGTTTGGAGTATTGAATGTGTTACCGGTTTTCGAGCAATTTGAACATTTAAAATGGCAATCTGGGAACGGTGAAAGAAATATCGATTTTGCTGAACAGGCAAATGTCGGTGTCGTAATCAGCAACGTGACATTAGCAGAATCCGGCACAATTATGCTTCAAGCGTCACCGGAAGTTGGCCGAACAATTTCATTTTTGCCTGAAAATTCGATTGCCGTTATACCGAAAAGCAGCATCGTTCCACGCATGACACAAGCTGCCCAGTTTTTACGTGAGCAGTCACATGTCTCCTCCTGCATTAATTTTATTACAGGACCAAGCAACTCCGCAGATATCGAAATGAACTTAGTTGTCGGCGTACACGGACCGGTGAGAATGACGTATATTTTGGTGGAGGATTATTAAAAAAGAACTTCGGACAATAAAATCCGAAGTTCTTTTATTTTCTTATTCCCCTACTCGATCCCGCGGCAGTAAAAATGCTACGAGCAATAATAATGTCAGTACCGACACAGCATTCATCGTGAAATGAATGCCCATTTTGTCTATGAGCATCCCGATAACAATCGAGCCAATTGCCCCCATCCCAAAAGCAACTCCGACTGTTAAACCTGCCATTGTCCCAATTTTCGATGGGACAAGTTCCTGTGCATAAACAACCGTGACGGTAAAGCTAACCATAATCAGCAATCCGATAATAATAAGTAATACCATTACAGCAGGCAAAGGAACAAACGGAAGTGCCAAACAAAATGGAATCGGTGCGATTACCGACAGCAATATAACATTTTTCCGGCCGAAGCGATCTGATAATGGACCACCAAAAAAAGTGCCTACAACCCCAACCGCCATGAATATAAAGATAAACAGCTGACCGCGCTCAACACTCACCCCATATTGTTCCGATAAATAAAAGACATAGAAACTTGTTATATTCGTAACGTAAAACGAACGGGCAAATATAATGAACAGCAGCACGAGTAAAGCCATTCCAACTTGCTTTTTCGTTAAAGGCGGCAAGGATGAAATTAGCATTTTTTTGATTTTTGATTTCTTTTCCGCTTCGAGCTGACGTTTATACCACATCGAAATTTTCGTTAATAAAAAAATACCGATCGATGTAAAAATAAGAATAACGGAAACCCCGTACATCCCAAAAGGCAAAATGATAAATGCGCTTAGCAGTGGGGCTAATGCCTGTCCGCTATTACCCCCTACCTGGTAAATGGACTGAGCTAAGCCGCGCTTATTGCCTGCCGCCATAAACGATACACGTGAGCCTTCGGGGTGGAAAATAGCTGAACCAAGCCCCAAGAATAGAACCGACACTAAAATCATCCAGTATTCGCCTGCCAATATGAGCATTGTCAGCCCGATAAATGAGCTCACCATTCCAAGCGGCAATGCATACGGAAATGGCTTCTTATCTGTCATAAATCCGACGGCCGGCTGCAGCAGGCTGGCGAACATGTTCAGGACAAATGAAATCATTCCAAGCTGCGTAAACGTCAGTCCTAAGTCGCGCTCTAATAATGGGAACATTGCCGGTATAACCGCCTGCATCGTATCATTAATTAAGTGACATACCCCAATGGAGACCATAATAGGATAGACAGGGTTTGATTGTTTTACTGTTGTAGTCGACATTTTTTCACATTCTTTCTGCTAGATCATACATTACCCATAATTTTTAATTCAGCAAGTCGCTAATATTATAAAAATACCCCTCAATTTTGCCTCTCGTATTGAAGTATTAAGGGTGCATAGATTATCGCATTTTATTCATACTACCCTTTATAAGGAGGGATTATCATAGAACTGAACCTTGGCGAAATGATTTTACGTGCAAGCTTTTCCTTTTTCGCGATTTTAGTACTCGCCCGCATCATCGGTAAAAAGCAAGTGAGTCAGCTCACTTTCTTCCATTATGTCACGGGGATCACTTTTGGTTCGATTGCTGCCGAAGTCTCGACTCAAGTGGAAACCCCTTTTTTAGACGGCATGGTTTCTTTAATCGTGTGGGCTGGATTAACAATTATCGTTAGTTATATTTCATTCAGATCATCAAAAGCACGTATCCTTTTTGACGATAAACCGTCGATTGTCATCAATAACGGTGTCATATTAAATAATGAATTGAGAAAAGCACGGCTTCATCCGGACGAGCTCGCTATGCTGTTGCGTGAACAGAGCATTTTCTCATTTGATGAAGTACTATATGCCGTTTTTGAAACAAATGGAGAATTAAGTGTCCTGAAAAAGCCGCTTGCCCGGACTGCAACAAAAGAAGACGTATCAGTGTCTGCCCCTGCCCCGCAATACTTACCAATGGAATTGATTTCGGACGGGAAAATTATCCAAAAAAACTTAACGGAGCTTCAGCTTACTGAAGACTGGCTCAGAAAAAAATTAGCAAAGAAAAATATCCACGAGATCGATAAAGTTTATTATGCGCAAATTTTAGAAAATGGATCACTTTATATTAGTATTAAAAATGCTAGTCCACCTTCATAACCATTATTTGAAAAGACATTTAATCTTCATTATATTACCAATTTTCTTGAAAGTTAATAAAAAAAGCAGAAATCAATTGTAAAACAACGATTTCTGCTTACTATTTATACTTTTAAATAACGAATATTTTCCTTGCTCATTTTAATGCCAAGCAGTACTATGACAAAAATTAAGATGAGGACAACTAATAAAGTATACCAATAATTTTCCATTAATACGCTATCTGTCAGAAGACCTGTTCCGTATTGTGCAAGCTTCCAAGGTGTCACACTCCAAAAGCTGCCGATTAATGTATCAATAAGCAGACCGACTGGGATAAGAATAATTGTAATCGCAGCAGCGACCGATGTTTGGAAGGATGCACTCATCGCAACAGTAAGCGCCATAACTAGCATCAGCCATACACAATACGTACCGAGCATTGCTAAAAATTTTGATAAATCAACAGTCCCGTAAAGCAGTACTGTATAATACATACTCCCCGCATATCCCGCCAATGCGCTGAGAATTGCAATCGTGCTTGCAACAATCCATTTACTGAAAAACAATGCAGTAAAAGACATTGGGCGTACATAAAGAAGTGTCGCAGTACCATTCTGACGTTCACGGCTCACGGAACCGATAAAGGCAGTAATCAATACAAGCAGTCCAATTGATTGAAATTGCCCGGTTGATGCCATAAGCAGATCAGCAGGCTGAAGTTCAGGCATTGTCATCATAAAGCCATCGGGCATATTGCCGACCGCCTGCAAAATATCTTCCATAAAGTAATTCATGAGCGGATCACTAATTCCGAGCAATACAAAAACGAGCGGAATCCATATAATTTTAAAGCTACGAACACTTTCACGCCATTCTTTTAAAAGTAATGCCTTAAATTGCTGCATGCTTTCCCGCCACCTTCATAAAGATTTCCTCCAGGCTTGCCGTTTCCCGCTCTACTTTTACAACTTCAAATTTTGATGCTACCAACTGCTGAAGCAGCTGTTGCATCGATGGACGTTCATCTATCACTTCCACATATGCTGCTATACCATTAGCAACAGCTCGTAATGTAGACTGACTCGCAAATTGAAGCGCCTCTTCCGCATTCGAGAACGTTATTTTATAACGCGGTTCCTCAAATTTTTGCTTCACCTCTGTTAACGACCCTTGCTCGACAAGTTTGCCGTCCCGTAAAAACAGGAGCTGATCGGTCATTTCCTCTGCATCGTTTAAAATATGCGTTGAGTACAAAATCGTCGTTTGCTGCTGCACTTCCTTCAATAAATTCATCACTTCCCGACGTCCAACCGGATCGAGTGCCGATACTGGTTCATCCAGCAACAGAAGTTTTGGTTTATGAACTATTGCCTGGGCAATACCTAAACGCTGCTTCATTCCTCCTGAAAATGTCTCGGTCTTTTTATTCATCGCATCCTGCAAACCTACAAATTCCAGCATCTTTTTGCATTCACTTTTTAATGAACGCTTTTCAATACCGCTTAAATTGGCCACCATTTCCATATATTCAAGTGCCGTCAGCCAAGAATAGTATTGGGGATATTGAGGTAAAAAGCCGATTGCACTGCGTATATCCTTTACACCCGGCATGATGATCTTGCCGCTTGTCGGCTCCAATATATTGGAAAGCATCGAAAGTGCCGTCGTTTTCCCTGCGCCATTCGGACCGATCAGCGCTGTTGATGTATGCATCGGCAAAGTGAACGACAAATCATCCACTACTTTTTTTGCACCAAATTGTTTTGTGAGGCCATTCACTTCAATACAGATCATTGGCTTTTCCGTCCGAACAGAAAGTAGGCGACCGGTCCGAGTGTATTAACAAACAGTGATACGAGCACCCATACCCATTTCGGGCCGCGCGTCTCATAACTGCGCACAATATCCACTATGGCAATCGCCCCAAGCACCAATTGCAGTACTAATAACGGCGCAATAAGTCCCCAAGGAATATTCGATAATTTATCCATTATAAATCCCCCTTAAATTTTTAAATGATGTTTTAAATTGACCAGTAAACTTTTATAGCGCGTATCGTTTTGCACACTTGCCAACATCGGGTTATCGGCAATGCTTTCATAAATTGATCTTTTGATCGATTCCTCATCTCGTGGTGATTGTGTACTCAGCATAACTTCCTTTGCAATCCAATTATCCAGCAAGTAAAAATATTCATCGCCAGTGGGTTTAAGTGGAAATTCGATTTGAATAGAAATTTTTACATAGCGTTCAATACAACGAATTGCTTCTTCTATATTATTTTGTGCAGCATAGCCGCTCGCTGCCTTTAAATAAAACAGAAGCGTGTTGTGTATATTCAATTTATGTAAATGAAAAGTGTCAATTATCGTTTCAATCCGGCTTACCGACTGTTCAAAATACGGGACATCTCCCATTTCCAAGCTGAGCGCTTCATTCGCATTTGTTATCATATACAGCAAATGCTGATACATGTTGACCTGGTGAATTTCCTTCGCTTTTTCTATATTGCCGAGCATCGTTTGTGCTGTAGCGATAAGCTGCTCAGTCCCAAGCTGAACTACAGCATCCTCCCCTAATAATTCGAGCACATGCTGAGGTTCCCCTTTTAAAATATATGTATATGCCTCAAGTAAATTCGCCTCGTTTTTCAGCCTGTAATTTCCGCTGAACTCCTTCACACGTTTACATAGATCCTGGATTTTGTCCGCAACAGCTTCTTTTTCCTGTGCGAGATTAAAGTAATTGACGTAAAGCTGCGCCATCTTCAGTAAAAACGGAAAGCAACTATAATATTCTTCAATGAGTTGATCAATTGTTGCGTCCACTTCAGCAAATGGTTCCTTTGAAAAGCGCTTTGCCAATTCCGCATACATTTTCAAAATCCGTTCATCCGTCAATTGCGGCTCATAACCGAGCAGTGCATCAATTGAAATATTAAAAAATGTTGCAAGCTTCGGCAATAGTGCGATATCCGGATAGCTTTGCCCCTTTTCCCATTTCGAAACAGCTGCCCTTGATACCCCGACATGCTGCGCAATTTCCTCTTGTGTCACTTGTAATTGTTTACGGCGCTCTGTAAAAATGGCCGCAAATTGAAAGTTGGTCATCCCCCTCACCTCTTATACTTATTATAAAAGAACTTAGGCTGATTAATAGCGACTAATTCTTTCGAAATATAGATTTTGTCAACTGATGGTTTCGTTTGGCGGTGATGGCTGGGATTGTGGAGGCAGGATGTTCTAATAAAATGGGGGAAGTTCTAATATATTTTTATTTGTTCTAATAAAATCGCGGTTTTCTAATATAACTGTTCATTGTTCTAATATCCGGGTGAATTGTTCAAATATCGCTACGGCATTTTCTAATATCGTTCCTACTTCTTCTAATATCTCGTACCATTGTTCTAATAAAAATTAAAACGCCCTTCCTTCTCCTCTATTCATATTTAAATGAAGACCTTGTAACTCGCAATTCCCCCTCATTTTCTAATAACACCGCCCGTTGTTCTAATAACCATCCAACTTCTTCTAATAAGCGGCATCACTCTTCTAATAACCGCAACCCAAACCTGCGTACAACAAAAAAACTGCCTCCAAAATGTAAAAACACTTCGGAGACAGCTTGCTCTATATAAAGTTTATTTAATTAAATGCTTAATTTCCTCGAAGCTTGGCAACGCCGTTAACGCACCTGCTTTAGTAGCAGCCATTGCTCCCAGCTTGTTGCCGAACGCGACACAGCTGATTAAATCTTCTGTTACTGTAGGTAAACCATTGAAATGAACATAACGGAGTACGCCTGCCATAAATGCATCACCGGCACCTGTTGTATCTACAGGGATTACCTGTTCAACAGGAACATGTGTTACTTCACCGTTTAATACAGCGTATGCTCCATCAGCTCCAACTGTAATTAACACAATCGGTACTAACAGCTCATCCAACTTTTGGAGGCCTTCTTCAATTGTTGTTGTTTCTGTCAGGAAATATAATTCCTCATCGGTAAGCTTTAAAATATCGGCATCTTCAAAAAATGAAGCAATCGTCTCACGGCAAATTTCCTCGGATTCCCATCGAAGCGGGCGGATATTCGCATCGATTGCGATAATCGCTCCTTTATCTTTGGCCATATCCACTGCAGCACGTGTTGTTTTTAATGCGGTTTCTTCAAACATCGTTCCTGAACAAACATTTAAAACGGAAGCACGTTTGAATGCTTCTTCCTGTAACTGCTCAGGTGTTACTTGTAAATTCGGCGTCTCATCGACATAATCTTTAAATACTCGCTCACATTTTTCAGTTAAATGCACATATACACCACTTACACGCTTCTTCGCATCAAATACAGCGAAATCAAGATTCACACCTTCTTTTGCGATCTCCTGACGGCAAAATTCCGAAGTTTCATCATCGCCTGTAATTGTAATAAGTGCTGACGGTGCCCCAATACGACTAATCCCTGCTGCAACATTGATTGTTGCGCCACCTAAATACTTCGTAAATGAAGTATTGGTCTGATCATTTGCAATATAATCAACGAATGCATCTCCATAAACTAAGATGAATTCTTTGTCTATTTGACTCATTAATTGTCTAACCTCCGACGTTGTATGTTCTTACTAATTTACCATAGAAAAGATATATTTATAAAACTTTATACTATTCTGAAACTAATGCTTTCTTCGCGCATGAATTTAATTTCTGTTATACTGTGTTCGGTAAGGAGATGATTGTTAATGAATATTACCATTCGACAAGCAGAACGAGATGACGCGAAAGCTGTCGCCCCTTTAATTTATGACGCAATTGGAGACATTGCAAACAATTTGACTGGTGAAGAGGAAGTTTCGCAAATTTTAGCTGCTTTAGAACAGTATGTCACAGAAACGACAAATCGACACAGCTATTTGAATACTTTTGTAGCGGAACAGCAAGGTGAAATAGTTGGGATTGTCGTGCTTTATGATGGGCGTCTCGGGTACAAGCTCGATCGCCAGCTTGAACAACAGCTAGCCAAAAAAGGAATACAGACTTCATTGGATATTGAAGCACATATGGATGAATATTATATCGATACAATTTGCGTCTCAAAAAATGCACGCGGACTTGGCATTGGTACACTTCTTTTACAATTCGCCGAGCAAAAAGGCAAGGAACTTGGCTATGAAAAAATTTCTCTAAATGTGGAACTAGAGAAACAAGATGCAAGACGCTTGTATGAAAAAATAGGCTACCTTACAACCGAAAGCTGGACAATAATTAATGAGCCATTTCATCATATGGTGAAATCGCTTTAGAATAGGAAGAAGTAATAAATGAAACAAAACTGGATTTACCCGCTATTAATCGTAATAGCGGCTAGTAGTTATGGAGTATTATCAACAATTGTAAAAGTGGCAATGCAGCACGGCTATACTTCGTCAGAAGCTGTTACTAGCCAGTATTTCGTTGGATTTTTACTCGCACTCGTACTTTTTGTAGTAACACAACGCACATTACCGAAGCTTTCAAAAAAAGGCGCTATCACTTTGCTTTTAGCCGGAACATGTACAGCGATTACCGGTATTGTTTACGGACACTCCCTTAATTATTTACCTGCTTCATTGGCAGTTGTTATGCTATTCCAATTCACATGGATTGGGTTGTTTATGGACTGCTTCCTGAAAAGACGTCTGCCAACTCGTATTGAATTAATTTCATTAGTATTTTTATTTGTAGGTACGATTTTAGCAGCCGGTGTGATTGATGTAGATTTATCGCAGATTGCTTGGCAAGGATGGGCACTAGGTTTACTCGCTGCCTTTACTTTTGCAGCATTTATGCAATTTAACGCTCAGCCTGTTGAAGGGGTGACGACGATTGGACGTACATTTATTTTATCTGTTGTGTCACTGATTATCGTATTCATCTTCTTATCACCTGAAATTGTATGGAACGGCCAATTAACTGGCGGTCTTTGGAAGTTTGGTCTGGCACTCGGACTCTTCGGTATTATCTTGCCGATTTTACTATTTTCGATTGCCGCTCCAAAAGTCGGTGGTGCACTTGTCCCAATTTTAAGTGCAATGGAGCTGCCAGTAGCAATTACAGTATCCGTCATTGTATTAAATGAAAGTTTAACACTTCTACAAATTTTCGGTATCGTATTTGTACTGTTTGGTATGGTATTGCCATCTTATTTCGCTTCAAAAAAAGTGCGTGTTATCGATCAAAAACAACAGCTGCCCTGAATTTAGGGCGGCTGTTTTTCTTTTATTCCGGTTAATTCACTTTATTTATTTGAATTGATAAAATTTTCTAATAATTGTAGAATGAGAATATTAGGTAGTAGTTTCTATCATTTGATTGGAGGCCCATTCAACATGTTCTTTCAGAATTACCGCAATTTAATAAATGAAAAAGAAGGAATTTTATTTCCTTCCAATAGTTATCGTCAAATGGTTTTACAGCCCGCTTACGATGAGGCACGCAAGCATTTTTTGGATGCGATGCTTCAAATTCATATTGCCCATTTAAAGATGCTAGAAGAACAGGAATTGGTTACCTCAGAAAATGCACGTCGTATCGGTCAAGCTATCCAAAATCTTGATTTGGAATATTATAAAACGCGTGATTATAACCCGCAGTTTGAAGATTTATTTTTTCGTATTGAAAACAAGCTAATCGAACTGGGTGGCGACGTTTCTGGAAATTTACATATTGGACGCAGCAGAAACGATATGGGAATCGCCATTTACCGCATGACACTACGTAAAAAGATGCTCACGCTCATGCAGGAACTTTTGAATTTACGTCAATCGCTAATCGTCTTTGCCGAAGAGCATGTAGAGACGATTATGATTGGCTATACACATACACAACAGGCACAGCCGACAACGTTTGCCCATTATTTAAAGGCCGTTATTGACCAGCTTACTAGGGACTATAAAAGAATGCAGGCCGCATATAATACGATTAACCGAAGCAGTATGGGCGCGGCTGCTTTAACAACTACAGGGTTTCCGATTAGCCGCGAACGGGTGCAGGAGTTGCTTGCCTTTGATGATTTAATCGAAAATGCTTGGGATGCGGTAGCCGGTGCCGATTATATCGCAGAAGCTGCCAGTATCGTACAGCTTGCCGCACTTAATTTAGGGCGCACATCTCAGGACTTTTTACTATGGGCAACACAGGAATTTAATGCTTTTAAGCTGGCCAGTCCGTATGTGCAAATCAGTTCCATCATGCCTCAAAAACGCAACCCTGTTTCAATTGAGCATACACGTTCACTGCTCTCATCGGTTGTCGGGGATGCGGCTACTGTATTGCAGATGGTTCACAATACACCATTTGGAGATATTGTCGATACAGAAGATGATATGCAACCTTATTTATGGCGGGCAATCGACCGGTTAGTCGGAATTTATAAGCTATTTGCAGGAATGATTCTCACGATGGATGTGAATAAGGAGAATTTACTGAAGCGTGCACAAAACAGCTTTGCCAATGTAACAGAGCTTGCCGATTCCCTTGTCCGCTCCGAAGGTATTTCATTCCGTCAATCACATAAAATTGTTAGCCTTTGTGTGCGGGAGCTGATGGCAAATAATAAAGAATCGCTGGCAAGCCTGACATGGAATTTGGCAAATGAGAAATGTGTGGAAGTTACAGGAAAGACGCTTCAAATTAATGAGATTGCTTTTTACCAGGCCATTCAGCCGGAATACTTCGTTAATATTCGTACACTAAAGGGAGGTCCTGCGCCTGCAACAATGCGAAAATCACTTAGCCAGGCGCAAGATGATACTGTCCATCTCGAAAATTGGCTGAGAGAAAAAACAGAGGCAATTTTAAAAGCCGAAAATGGATTGGAACAAATTTTAAAGGGGTGGACGGAACATGAGTAATCGTTATGTATTAGCCGTTGATGGTGGTGCATCAAAAACAGTAATGACTATTCGCTCTACAGATGGCCGTGAACTATTTACCGCAACTTCCACAGGCTCAAATTACCAGGCTGTGGGAATCGAACATGTCCAACATGTATTTACCGGCCTGCTCCGTAGTGCAGCAGCTCATTTACCAAGTCTGTTTATTGATATCGCGATATTTGCACTTGCCGGCATTGATACAGATCAGGACAAAAAGATTATCGAAGAAATTATTGAAGAAAGTATCGCCCGCTCCCCTTTTACATTCGGTCAAATTATTGTAGAAAATGATGTTGAATCAACTTTAAAGGGGCTCGGGAAAAACAATGTCAGCCTGCTTATTTCCGGTACAGGGGCTATTTGCTACAGCCTTATGAATGATCGGATTAGCCGCGGGGGTGGATGGGGTCATCGAATTGGCGATGAAGGAAGCGGTTACTGGATCGGAAAACATATTGCAAAAGCGATTTTTCGCTCTGCCGACGGGCGAAATAAACCGACTTTATTAACAGAGCTTGTTTTAGCTGGTCATCATGTTAACAGCACAGATGAATTGTTCAATCTCATTTATTCAGCGGATTATACAAATGCGCGATTGGCAAGCTTCAGTTCCTATTTACAACAGGCAGTCGAAATGGAAGATACCGTTGCACAAAAAATTATGCAAAAGGCAGCAGATGAGCTTGTATTATTGGCAACAACAACATTGAAAAATGCCGGTTACTCCAATATAGCCCATACACTGTTTTTAAATGGCGGAATACTAAAAAACAATCCCTTGCTTGTTGAGTTAATAAATACGCAGCTCCAAAAAACACATCCGAATATAACGTTAAAGTTATGTGAGGAAAAGCCGATTGAAGCTATCTTTAACCGCGGCTTACGTGAATTAAATGGGGCACAACCCGTAAAGTAGGCATAGAAAATCCCCTTTTGCAGCAGTTGCTAAAAGGGGATTTCATCTTTTATTTCACTACATTTTCCTGGCTTCCAAGCTTTGAATCGATTAACCCTCTTGCCTCATCCTTCATCTCATCTGTAATCGATAAATATACTTTTCCCAGTGCAGTTAAAATAATAAATGCATCATCCGTCAAACCGACTAAAGGGAGAAAATCGACAACTAAATCGAATGGTAAAATGAAGTATCCCAGCGCTCCTAAAACAATGAGTTTACTCGATTTAGGCATGTCCGGACTACGCAGGGCAACGTAAAGTGTCGCCGCTGCATGGACCGCTTTATAACCTAAACCTCCACCGAAGTTTTTCAATTTATGCAGAAACTTTTTATCTGAATAATGTTGGTCTTGGCCTTCAACCATTTTTTCGAAATTATATTGTTCGCTCATACTCATGCTCCTTTCCTTGCTATTACTTTAGTATTCCTCAAATATGCGACTCGTAATCCTATACGTTTTCGCTATTAGAAAAGATTCATTTCGTATTTTGTCTTTTATGTAGGAAATTTATCCAAAGTTGCTGAAAAATTTTCGTTGGATTCAATACTTCATCATAGTAAATGATTGAATTTTTCCGGAGCTTTGCATGACCGATCGGCACCTCGTATACAGGAACTTTTCGTCTTATCGCCTCTATCAGCATATTCGTGTCATAGTGATAAGACTCTCCTTTCACTTTACATAGCCATGGCAGATGTTTTCTTGGAATATAACGTAATCCTGTTTGAATGTCGAGCAAACGTTTACGAATAAACAGTTCAAACATCATCGAATAAGCACGATTTTGAAGTTTGCTAATGAACGGGTAGTCTGAATCTTTAAAATCACGAATGCCTAAAATAATCCCATCCGAGAAAATTTTCGTACTTGATAGCACTTGCTCAACATCCAACATCGAATGCTGACCATGTGCACCTACTGTAATAATTCCCTTTGTACGCAGTCGGGATTTTAGAATATATTCCATCCCTGTTTTAAGTGCGCGGCCTTTCCCCAGGTTTTGGTCATGTGTTAATACATCGCAACCTTCTTGCTGTAATTGTTCAAACAGACGGTTATATTTTTCTTCACTGCCATCATTAATGACAATAATATGAGCGATCGGCAATGCACGCAGCTTTCTGACAAACTGCAGAAGGGCCGGTAAAGGGTTTAGCGCTGGAATCATAATAATGACTTGCTCCATTTTACATGCTCCTTAATAAAAGATTTATGCGAAATTTATAGGTTAATGCGATTGGTCGGCCTGTAAAATCTCAACAGGAATATGCCGGAATTTTTTAACATCAAACAATCCTGTATCGGTAAGCTTAATGTCAGGGATTACCGGCAGTGCCAGAAATGATAATGTCAGAAACAGATGATAATCGAGCGTAGGATGAATAGTACGCAGTCCTTCATGTAATTTCTCCAGCTTTTGCTTCGCTTGTTCTGCGGGAATATCTGTCATAAGACCTGCGATTGGCAGGCTGAATGAAGCAATCACTTCTCCATCATTTACTACGACTAGTCCGCCCTCTATCTCTTGAAGTGCATTAAGTGCGATTAGCATATCTTCATCATTTGTTCCTACGGCAATCGCATTATGTGAATCATGGGAAATCGTTGTCGCTACAGCACCGCTTTGGATACCGATACCCTGTACAATTGCAACTGCTTTTGTCCCAACATGGTGATGGCGCTCCACCACTGCAAGCTTCAATAAATCCTTTTCGATCGATGGTACAAATTGTCCGTTTTCTACATCTACTTCCACCTCTATCCGCTTTGTAATGAGTTGGTTTGGTACAATTCTTATAACATTTGCCCGGTTTCCTTTAAACCGCAGGCGTAAATCTTCAATTGTAAGTTTTGTTAAGTGCATTGACTGTAAAATAGATCTCTCCACAGTAGATTTTTCCGGGGCTGGTGAAAGCATCTCTCCACTTTCCGCAACTTTCCTTCCATTTTTCCATACAGTGTGTGCTTTCATCGTCTTTAAATCATCAATTATTATAAAATCTGCGTCATAGCCTGTAGCAACAGCACCTTTATTTACTAAACGATAGCATTCCGCAGCATTTATTGTAGCAAGCTGAATCGCCAGTAATGGATCCATTCCTTCTGAAATCGCCAGTGCCACTGCATAATTGATGCTTCCTTGCTCCATCAGTTCATCCAAATGCTTATCATCCGTACAAAAGGCAAAACGACGCGAATTAGCCATTGTTACAGCAGGTAAAATGGCTTTAAGGTTTTTGGCTGCAGAACCTTCCCGGATCAACACATACATCCCCTGCTCCACTCGGTCCAATGCTTCTTCGGCTGTCACACATTCATGGTCCGTTGTTATGCCGGCCACCCTGTAGCCACGTATTTGTGCACTTGTTAAACCTGCACAGTGCCCATCGATGACCATCCCGTTTTCTTGAGCAAGCATTAACTTTGCGAGCATTTCCTTTTCCCCATTTAGTACAGCAGGAAAATCCATCACCTCGGCCAAACCTAATACACTTTTATGTTGAACAAATTCCTCTAAATCCTTTGCAGTCAGCACTGCACCCGCGTTTTCAAAAGAGGTGCCCGGTACACTGGATGGCAACATATAATAAATATCCATTTCCACATCTTTTATATCCTGCAGCATAAATCTCAGTCCAGCTTTTCCTGCGACATTCGCAATTTCATGCGGGTCTGTAACAACAGTCGTTACACCATGGGGAAGCACGATTCGGTTAAACTGTTTTGGCACCACCATAGAAGATTCAATATGAATATGTGCATCAATAAAGCCCGGCACAATATACTTTCCGTGCGCATCTATTATTTCTTCTGCTTCAAATTCACCCGGCTCCGAAATCGCAACAATTTTTCCTTCTGCTACTACAACATCCCCTTGTCGCCACCGTAAATTAAAGACATCTGCAATTTGTGCATGTTGAATAATGAAATCCGCTTTTCCCCGTTTTTGGGATTGATCGATGATTTGCTTCATATGCCACCCACCCTTTTTATTTCAAACTATCATACAATATTTTCTATCCGTAACTAAATAAAAAGGGAACGCTCATAAATTGCACCGTCCCCTTTTCAATATTCCCCGAATTTTGCTTTCCGGGCAGTCTTTTTAACTTTGTACCGTAGCTGCTTCTAATTGTTGCAAGAATACTTTTTTAGCTTTTTCGATATCGACTTGAAGCTGTTGCTCTTGCAATGCTTCACCAATCACAACAATTGCCTGCTCCAGCATTTCCGCCGTCGTATTCCCCATATGTCCGATTCGGAATGCTTTTCCTGCTAAGTGGGCTAAAGAACCCGCTACAATAACGCCGCGGTTTGCCAAGCTTGCTCGAAACTTGGCATCATCAATACCTTCAGGATATAAAATACAGCTTAATGTCGGTGCTGCTACTTCCTCATTAGCCAATGGCGTCATCCCGTACGAACGAAGTGCAGCACGGATTGCTTTACCAAATGTGATATGACGCGCTTCGCGTTTTTCCATACCCTCTTCTAATACAATATTTAATGCAACATCATATGCATAAATTAAGTTAACTGGAGGCGTCGCAAAGTACATTGCCGGGTTATCCATAATAGCGCGCCAGTTATGTATATCCGCATAATAAGCTGGCACTGTCCCGGTCTGTTCACGGGCAGCCAGTGCCTGTTGACTGAAGGCAACAATCGCCAGCCCAGGAGGAATACCAATCGCCTTTTGGGATCCTGTTAACACAATATCAATTTTATAGTCTTCTTCACCGTAAGCTTTACTCATGTCCTCTTGCAATGCTGCTGTTGCGACAACACCATCGACAATGACAAGTGCCCCAGATGCTTTAATAATCGGTACAAGTGTCTCTAAATCAGACATAACCCCTGTTGATGTATCCGCATGTGTAATTGTAACCGCCTTATAATTGATAGCCTTCACTGCTTCCTCAACAAGCTTTGAGTCTACACGCTCCCCCCATGTTGACTGCAGTACATCCACTTCAATTCCAAACGCCTTTGCAAGTGGTGTAAAACGGTCACCGAAGTAACCATGACTAATAACAAGCAGACGTTCACCTTTTGCAATAGTATTTACTATTGCCATTTCCATTGCCAATGTTCCTGAACCTGCTACAACATACACTTCCCCATCTGTATTAAATAGCTTTTTTGTATTGGCAAGTGCGTTTTTAAATGTTTCCACAAACCGAGGATCCGTATGCCCTCTCGTTTCACTTGCCAGGGCGTCATAAATCTCATCCATTACCGGTGTCGGCCCTGGTACTAATAATAATTCTTTATTTTTCATTGTAATTACTCCCTTTTCGCAATAGTAAAAATATTCTATCTATATAATATTCTCTATATAAGATTAGAACTCCTTCATTTTTAAAAAATAGAAAATGCCTTTCTAGCCCCATCCAAGCTAAAAAGACATTTATCTTTATAAAAACCCCTAAGTTTTCCTTATATGTTGGGAGGCAACCCCATACTAAACCGCGTTCCAATTCGATTTAATATTTATCGTAGTAGTCAAGCTGTTCAAGTTCAAAAAGTTATTCCCCTTCCCCATCCTACGTTTCTTTCAATAATCGCTTCGGCACAACGTCTATTTACTAAGTGCACATTCCCCAATGTCACTTGAATCGATATGATAGAAGAAAAGGAATAAGTTAATCCGTAAAAGCAGTTCCCCGTTTATGAAAATCTATAAATCTATTCATAACACTGCCTATAAAATCTCAATCTTATATAAATTGCTCTGTTTCAGTAGAGCCTGACATCGCAGTTGTCGATGATGTACCACCTGAAATTGTTTGTGATACTTCATCAAAGTAACCAGTACCTACTTCACGTTGGTGACGAGTAGCAGTGTAACCTTTACTTTCAGCAGCAAACTCAGCTTGTTGTAATTTAGAGTAAGCAGCCATACCATTATCTTTGTAGTCATGCGCAAGCTCGAACATTGAGTAGTTTAAGCTGTGGAAACCAGCAAGTGTAATAAATTGGAATTTATATCCAAGTTTACCTAACTCACGTTGGTACTCGGCAATCTCTTCATCTGATAATTTAGCTTTCCAGTTGAATGAAGGCGAGCAGTTATACGCTAACATTTTCCCTGGGAACTCAGCGTGGATTGCAGCAGCAAACTCACGAGCTTCTTCTAATGATGGGTGAGAAGTCTCACACCAGATTAAGTCTGCATATGGTGCATAAGCTAACCCGCGTGCAATTGCTTGCTTAATACCTGGTTTAGTACGGTAGAATCCTTCTGGAGTACGTTCACCCGTTAAGAAATCTGCATCGCGTGGGTCAATATCTGACGTTACCATGTCAGCAGCATCTGCATCTGTACGTGCGATTAAAATTGTATCAACGCCTGCCACATCAGCAGCTAAACGTGCAGCAATTAAATTACGTACAGCGTTTTGCGTTGGTAATAATACTTTCCCGCCTAAGTGTCCGCATTTTTTCTCTGAAGCTAATTGGTCTTCTAAATGCACACCAGCTGCACCTGCTTCAATCATCCCTTTAACTAATTCGAATACATTTAGAGGACCGCCAAAGCCTGCTTCCGCATCAGCTACAATCGGCGCAAACCAGTCAAAGCCATCGTCGCGGCCTTCCGCATGGTCGATTTGGTCAGCACGTTGCAGTGCCTGGTTAATACGCTTTACTACTGCCGGTACAGAGTTTGCCGGATATAATGACTGGTCCGGATACATTTGACCAGAAAGGTTTGCATCAGCCGCTACTTGCCACCCCGATAAGTAGATTGCCTGTAAACCTGCTTTTACTTGCTGTACTGCCTGATTCCCCGTTAAAGCACCTAAAGCATTAATGAAAGGCACTTCGTGTAATGACTTCCATAAACGAGCTGATCCTCGTTTTGCTAATGTTTGCTCCTGGATGAATGAACCTTGTAACTTTACAACCTCTTCTGCTGTATAGCCACGCTCAATTCCTTTCCAGCGCGGGTTTTCTGCCCAATCCTTTTGTAAAGCTTCGATTCTTTCTTGACGAGTTGACATAATAAATTTCCACCTTCCCCATTGTGTATGGATATTCTGTTAGAAAAATTTGTGATTGCCTGTTCCATAACAGAACATCTTGCTGTAATATAATGTATAACAGAATGTTTAACTTTTCATTATTTTCTGACAAATTAACTTTAATTTAGGATGAATGGGTATATTTGGAGGATGAATTGACATTTAGGCAATAATACAGAGGGAGTGGATTTGCATTGTCATTACAAAATATTGAGATTGAAAAGAGCATTTTAAATCAGTATAAAATTATTTTAGAAGATTGGATTCCTCAAGATGCATCGATTGCAATAGCAGTAAACAATCGCTTTATTTATTTCAGTACAGGTCATCACCATTTTTCATTGAAAGTAGGTTCCGATGTACCGAAAGACAGCATTGCTTATAAAGTACTTCAAACAGGTAGAAAAGTAGATGCTGTTATGGAAAATACACTTTTTGAATCACCTTATTATGCAATCGGGTATCCGATTTTGGTAAATGGTGAACAAGGTGCTTTAGTTGTCGTCCTGCCCCCGTTATTTAAAGTAAAGAGTTCAGATATATATCAGTTTTTAACAGGTAAACAAATGGAAGATTGGGTACCGATTTCAATCGACCAAATTTCGCATATTGAAAGTCTGCAAAAGCGGACATGGTTTTATTCCAAAGGCGAACAATACAAAACAGCGATTACACTAAAGGAGCTGCAGACTCGATTGCCAAATAACTTTCTTCGCATTCATCGTTCCTATATTATTAATATTTACTATATAAAGAAAATCTCTCGGGATTTGACTTCCAATTTTATTGTACAGCTGAATGATGGTGTGGAATTGCCAGTCAGTCAATCGTATATAAATAACTTGCGGGCGGTTCTGGATTTTTAATATATGATGGATTTTAGAGTGGGCAATCTTATAAATGGAGCTTAAGAAAAAAGACAGGGTTTTAAAAGTTGAAATTCAATAAAATGAAACAAAAAAACCACTGATTTCTCAGTGGTTTTTACATGTGCGAAGCGACGTCCTACTCTCACAGGGGGAAGCCCCCAACTACCATCGGCGCTAAAGAGCTTAACTTCCGTGTTCGGTATGGGAACGGGTGTGACCTCTTTGCCATCATCACTTCACTATTTATGGCTTCCAATACACGGCGCTATCCTTCGTCAACTAGCTTATGTCTTGAAACCCTTAGAAAGATCATTCTTTCAAAACTGGATAAACGTTTCATTGAATTTGTGCAATAAAATGTGGTTAAGTCCTCGACCGATTAGTATTCGTCAGCTGCATGCGTCACCGCACTTCCACCTCGAACCTATCTACCTGATCGTCTTTCAGGGGTCTTACTTACTTGCGTAATGGGAAATCTCATCTTGAGGGGGGCTTCAT
>NZ_NHNT01000017.1:0-54418 GCF_002174535.1 Solibacillus kalamii
AGTAAGACCCCTGAAAGACGATCAGGTAGATAGGTTCGAGGTGGAAGTGCGGTGACGCATGCAGCTGACGAATACTAATCGGTCGAGGACTTAACCACATTTTATTGCTCAATTCAATGAAACGTTTATCCAGTTTTGAAAGAATGAAAATTCTTTTACATAGGCTTATTWAAAGCCAYTATAGTGAAGTGATGATGGCAAAGAGGTCACACCCGTTCCCATACCGAACACGGAAGTTAAGCTCTTTAGCGCCGATGGTAGTTGGGGGCTTCCCCCTGTGAGAGTAGGACGTCGCTTCGCACAACGCAAACCCACTGAGTATCAGTGGGTTTTTTGTTTGCTTAAAATCTGTATGCGCTGTAACCATGAGTATGCAAATTCAAGCAAGCACAAAGACTGAGAGCAAAGAAACTTTTGATAATTGAACATAGACATATGGAATGCCAAAGTCTAAATGCAGTGACGAATGTAGATATTGTTATAGAAAAAATAGTAGTTTGTTTAAAAATTTATTAAGTAACCAATATACGTTTTATGACTAGCTAATGATCAATGTTAGCTAGTTTTTCATTTCTAACGCCAATAGTGGTTTGAGAGGTCGAGACGTCTTATAATAGAGGAACAATGGAAAATGAGGTGAATATGGTGAATAGTGATCGACCAATTGTTCAAGCATTAAAAAAGTTTGTTGCGGATGAGCCGCAATCTTTTCATGTGCCTGGACATAAAAATGGGTTGCTGTCGAATTTGCCTGATGAAATAAAACAGGCATTAAAATATGATGTAACTGAACTGACAGGGTTAGATGATTTCCATCATCCAGAAGAAGCGATTCAGCAGGCAGAACAACTTCTTGCTTCTACATACGGGGCAAATCGGAGTTTCTTTTTAGTAAATGGCTCAACAGTTGGGAACTTAGCAATGATCTATGCAACATGTGAAAAGGGAGATACTGTACTTGTTCAAAGAAATGCACACAAATCTATTTTTCATGCGTTGGAACTGGTTGGGGTGAAGCCTGTATATGTTTCACCAAAGTGGGATATAAAAAGTCAGACAGCGGGTTGTATCGATCTGGAGACATTGGAGCAAGCGATAGAAACCTATCCGCATTTGAAGGCCGCTATTTTTACGTACCCGACTTATTATGGGGTGACAGCAGAGGATTTTGCAGAGCAAATTGAGTTATGCCATGAATATCATATTCCTGTTCTAGTTGATGAGGCGCATGGGGCCCATTTAGCCGTATCGGAGGATCTTCCCGCTTCGGCCCTTGAGCTAGGTGCAGACATTGTCGTCCAGTCAGCCCATAAAACATTACCCGCTATGACAATGGCTTCCTTTTTACATATGAAATCATCGTTAGTAAGCGAACAGAAAGTAAACCGTTATTTACGTATGTTACAATCGAGTAGTCCATCGTATTTACTTTTAGCTTCCCTTGATGATGCAAGAAGTTATGTAGCGAACTATACGCCACCTGACTATACGTATCTTATGGAGAAGCGTCAGCAATTTATTGAATCTTTGACATCGTCAACGGATTTACAGGTTATTGAAGTGAATGATTCATTAAAACTATTAGTACGTGCCCCGGGTTACACAGGATTTCTATTAAAAGAGGCATTGGAAAAAATGCATGTGTATGTTGAGTTGGCAGATGCAAAACAAGTGCTTTTAATTTTACCGTTATTGAAGCAAGGAGATTGTTACTCGATTACGGATTTATGTAACCGTATAAAAGAGGCAAATACCCATTTAAAACTCTGCGAAAGCAATGAATATAAAAATGATACAGAAAGCTTTGAGACGATAGCAATTACGCAACCGGAATATAGCTTTGAGGAAATAGAGCAGGCAGAAAAAGAGTGGACTCCATACAAGCTGACTATCGGGCGAATTGCAGCTAATACAATTATTCCGTATCCACCGGGAATTCCGTTACTGGTCCAAGGTGAGAAGATTACGGAAGCACAAATTCGTCAGTTAGAAGAGCTGCTCGCTATCGGTGCACTGTTCCAGGGAGATCACCGATTACAGGAAAAATTAATACAAGTCATAATCTAGATGCAGGGAGAATATAAAAATGCAAAGGAATTTATTTATTACGTTTGAAGGCGGGGAAGGTGCCGGTAAAACGAGTGTACTAAAGGCAATTGGCGAGCGTTTAAAAGAAAATCGTATTGAGGCTTTACTAACACGTGAACCAGGGGGGATTGAAATCGCCGAGAAAATTCGGACGATTATTTTAGACCCCGCACATACAGAAATGCATGAACGGACAGAGGCATTATTATATGCTGCAGCACGTGCACAGCATTTCTATGAAAAAATTGTGCCTGCATTGGAAGAAGGAAAGCATGTATTATGCGATCGGTTTATTGATTCCTCATTGGCATATCAGGGCTATGCACGGGAAATCGGAGTCGATGATGTACTTTCTATTAATGAATTTGCGATAGGAAAGCGTCTGCCGGATGTAACTATTTTCTTTAATATTGCACCGGAAAGAGGGTTAGCGCGCATTCATGCGACACGCAGTGATGAAATTAACCGATTAGACGCTGAAGGTTTGGCATTCCATCAAAAAGTATATGAAGGGTACGAGGAAGCAATAAGACGTTACCCGGAACGCTTTAAAATGGTGAATGCAGACCAGGCTCTTGAACAGGTGATTGAAGAAGTGTGGGGGATTTTAAATCCGTTATTAGGGTAAAAGTAAATGAAGTGTACCTTTTATTTATGATATAATAGAGGAACCAATTCAATGAAGGGGTGAGTACGGATGAAGTTAGTAGTAGCAGTAGTGCAAGATCAAGATAGCAACCGCTTATCGAATGCATTAACGAAAAACAACTATCGTGCGACAAAATTAGCGAGTACAGGTGGATTTTTAAGATCGGGAAACACGACATTTTTAATAGGTACGGATGATTCTTTAATCCCAAGGTTATTAGAGATTATTCGTGAAAACTGTCGATCACGCGAGCAAATGGTTGCTCCTGTATCGCCAATGGGGGGGAACGCAGATTCTTACATCCCGTACCCTGTAGAAGTTGAAGTTGGAGGAGCGATTGTATTTGTATTACCAATCGAACAATTCCACCATTTTTAATTTCTTTCAACAGACTGAAGGAAATTAAAGCCCCAATCGGTAATGTTAAATTCACGCAGCCATCATTATTGCGCGTATAAAACCGAGTTCGGTAGTAAGTATAGTGGGGCGTTATTTTTTTGGAGGCGAATGGTAAATGAAGATTAATCAAGATCTCCGAACAAATTTGAATGCGAATCGCAATGATTTGCGTCCTGCAAATCAAAACGGGAATCGCTTTGGTGACATGATTGTAAAACAAGAGTCGAAAATGCAGTCAGAGCAGCTCACGAGATTAATGGGTGATATTTCTACAGCGGGTGACCGAGTAGCACGTTCACGAAATTTACGTGAATTAGCTCGCTTTAAAATGCTTGTGAAACGTTTTTTACAGGAAGCAGTAGATTATGGGCTTGAGATGAAGCAATCACATACATGGAACCGTTTTGGAGAAGGGCGCCGCTTAAAAATTGTCGAAACAATTGATGAGCGTCTTGTCGAATTGGCAGAAGATATTTTAAATGAAGAAAAAGAGTCTATTGAGTTATTGGCGAAAATTGGCGAGATTAAGGGACTTTTAATAAATCTGTATATGTGAAAAATGCCCGTGTCTTTGTTGTGCACTAGACACGGGCATTTTTCCAAGCAGAATATATATTGTTTGAATTGTACATAGGGCATTCAAATAAATAGAAGCAGGAAATGAAAAAGGTGAGGGAATTGACACGAACTATTGAAGAGCTTACGAAGCTGCAACCTGTAGTGATGAAGCAACTACAAACAATTGTAGATAAAAATCGTTTAGCACATGCCTATATATTCGAAGGTGAAAAAGGTACGGGTAAACGAGATGTCGTCTCTTTTTTTATGAAACTTCTTCTTTGCGGAAATTTGTCAGAAAATGTTCCATGTGAAACATGTCGAAATTGCAGACGAGTTGATTCGGGAAATCACCCGAATATTTGGCAAGTAGAGCCTGATGGACAATTTATTAAAATTGATCAAATAAGAGATTTAGTTGCGGAAATGAAGATGACAGGTGTTGAGGAGGGCAAGAAAATTTATGTGCTTCATCATGCAGATAAATTAAATATTGCTTCTGCTAATATGCTCTTAAAGTTTTTAGAAGAACCTGACGGACAAGTTGTGGCGATTTTATTAACCGAGCAAATTCAATCTATTATTCCGACGATCCGTTCTCGTTGTCAGCATATTAAATTTGCTAAAGCACCCCGTATTACTATGATGGAGCAACTGGTAGAACAGGGAATTACAAATTCAATGGCATCGACAACAAGCATGGTGACAAATGATCTCGAAACAGCTATTGCACTTGCAAATGATGAGCAATTTGTACTTGCACGAAAAACAGTGTTAAAATTAGTAGAGATTGTTCATCAAAATGTTCATGAAGCACTATTATATATTCATGAAGAATGGCTCCCGCTCTTCAAAGAAAAAGAAGATATGGAGCTAGCACTGGATTTGTTGCTGTTTGCATACCGTGATATAGTAGCGATTAAAGCAAACCAGCAAGCAAAGTGCACGTATCCCGATATGTATCAACGATTTAATGAACTGGCACTCGTATTGACATATGAGAAACTGTCACGCCAAATGCAATCTATTTTGCAGGCCCGCACGAATTTAAATCGTAATATGAATCGTACGTTATTGATGGAACAGCTTATGCTGAATCTTCAGGAGGGGTATACATTTGTATAATGTAGTCGGAGTTCGCTTTAAAAAAGCGGGTAAAATATATTATTTTGATCCAGCCGCTTATATTTTGGAAGTTGGCGAATATGTAATCGTAGAAACAGCCCGGGGAATTGAATATGGCAAAGTAGTTGTGCCGATGCGGCAAGTCGGGGAGAATGACGTTGTTTTACCATTAAAACAAGTAGTTCGACCAGCCGATGAACGTGATCGTTTCCAGGTAGAAGAAAATACTATTGAGTCAAAACGTGCCTTTGAATTAGCGAATACGAAAATTGTTGAGCATTCGTTGGATATGAAGCTCGTTGACGTTGAATATACATTTGATCGCAATAAAATTATTTTTTATTTTACAGCAGAAGGGCGTGTAGATTTCCGGGAATTAGTAAAAGATTTAGCTAGCGTTTTCCGTACACGAATAGAGCTACGTCAAATTGGTGTTCGTGATGAAGCGAAACTGCTTGGAGGAATTGGTCCATGTGGAAGAATGCTTTGCTGTTCGACATTTTTAGGTGATTTTGAGCCTGTGTCGATTAAAATGGCAAAGGATCAGAATTTATCGCTGAATCCGACAAAAATATCCGGGTTATGCGGGCGTTTAATGTGTTGTCTAAAATACGAAAATGATGATTATGAGATTGCAAAAGAAGGTATGCCAGACATCGGTGATTTATCAATGACACCAGAAGGCGAAGGCAAAGTCGTCGGATTAAATGTATTAGAGCGACTCATTCAAGTATATTTGACGAAGCAGGAGCGTATGGTTGAATATACGCTTGAAGAGCTTATGCAATATGAGAAAAATCTGATATAGATAGAAATTAATGGGGTGGCTTGAGTGAAGGACCGTAATTTTTTGGATACTGTTATGGAGTTCGAACAACAGCTTGAATCAATGCAACAGCAATTTAGCGCACTTAAGCAATTTGTTGCGCATATGATGGAGGAGCACCAGACGCTTCAAACAGAAAACCTTCACCTACGTACGCGCTTAGAAGAACTATTAGCGAATGAAGCAACTGCAATTAAACGAGTAGAAGAGCTGAAAAAAGAACCAGTAGATATTGGTGAAGGGTACGATAATTTAGCAAGGCTTTATAATGAAGGCTTCCATGTATGCCATGTGCATTTTGGAAGCTCACGTAAAGGTGAAGATTGTTTGTTCTGTCTATCATTTTTAAATAAACAAAATGGTTAAAAACAAAAGGCTGAATCTGCTAAAGTAGATATCAGTCTTTTGTTTAGAAAAGACTGATTATAATAGCAGTTAAGTGGAGGATTTAATAGTGGAGCAATGGTTGAAGGATGATGAGCGATTAGATTATTTACTGGCGGAAGATTTACGAATCATTCAAAGCCCGTCCGTCTTTTCGTTTTCATTGGATGCAGTATTATTGGCGCGATTTGTACAAGTTCCGAAAAATAAAGGACATATTATTGATTTATGTTCAGGCAATGGGGTAATCCCTTTATTTTTGAGTGCGCGGACAAATGCAAAAATTACAGGTGTTGAGTTACAACCGCGGTTGCATGATATGGCAATACGCAGTATCGCATACAATGACTTGGCACAACAGATCGACGTGCAGCTTGGTGATGTGAAAGATGCACCTGGAAAACTTGGTATTGAAAAATATGATGTTGTGACATGTAATCCTCCTTATTTTTTGGCACATGAGTTGAGCGAAAAAAATACGAGTGAGCATTATGCAATCGCAAGACATGAGCTGTATTTAACGCTGGATGAAGCAGTCGAAGCAACAAGTCGTCTATTAAAACAAGGCGGAAAGGCGGCTTTTGTACACAGACCGGGCAGGCTTTTGGACATTGTAAGTGCGATGCGCGCAAATCGGCTGGAGCCAAAGCGCATTCAGTTTGTTTATCCAAAACGGGGGAAAGAAGCGAATACATTACTGATTGAAGCAATTAAAGACGGCAAACCGGATTTAAAAGTATTGCCACCATTATACGTATATGAGGATAATAATGAGTATACGCCAGAAGTGAGGGCGCTTTTATATGGAGAAGGAAACTAAACATTACTTTTATGTGGTAGAGTGTAGTGATGCAACACTGTATGCAGGCTATACGAATAATTTAGAAAAGCGAATTGCGGCACATAATGCAGGTAAAGGGGCAAAGTATACACGGGCACGCGGTCCGGTAACGTGTATTTATTTTGAAACATTTGAAACAAAACAGCAGGCAATGTCTGCTGAATATGTATTTAAACAATTAAAGCGTCCCCAAAAAATAAAGTATATAAGGAGTGCTACAGATGAACTCACAAAAAAGTAGCCAGCATGAACAAGGGAGCTGCCTTTACTTAGTAGCGACGCCAATTGGCAATTTAGAAGACATGACAATGCGTGCACTGCGTATTTTAAAAGAGGTCGATATTATTGCTGCAGAAGATACACGCAATACGAAAAAGCTATGTAATTATTTCGATATTCAAACACCGCTCATTAGTTATCATGAACATAATATTGAAGTAGGCGGCGAGAAACTGCTTGGCTATTTACAAGAGGGAAAATCCATCGCATTAGTAAGTGATGCAGGTTTGCCTTGTATATCGGATCCTGGTGCAGATATTGTCGTAAAAGCAATTGCTGAAGGATTTGCTGTCGTACCAATTCCTGGAGCAAATGCAGCGTTAACTGCTTTAATTGCATCCGGTCTTTCTCCGCAGCCATTTTATTTCTTCGGCTTTTTAAAACGAAACAAAAAAGAACGCAGAGAACAGCTGGAAAAATTGTCAAAGAGAGAAGAGACGCTGATTTTTTATGAAGCACCACATCGTTTAAAGGAAACATTAAAAGACTTACAGCTCGTATTAGGTGACCGTAAAATTACATTGGCGCGCGAATTAACGAAGAAGTTTGAAGAGTTTTTGCGAGGCACAATAGAAGAAGCGATCATTTGGGCAAGTGAAAATGAAATTCGCGGTGAATTTTGCATCGTACTGGAAGGCAATACTTCCGGTGAAGTCGAAGAAGAAGAAGAGGCTTATTGGACGACAATGTCATTGGATGAGCATGTTACTTATATAATAGAAGAAACTCAGTTATCTTCAAAAGAAGCTATAAAAGAAGTAGCCAAATTACGAAACTTACCAAAACGTGACGTTTACCAGGCATATCACCAATAAAAAAGCGTTGAAAAGTCGACATACTTTTCAACGCTTTTTATATTTGGTAAAATAATACTTTACATTACATAAAGTGGAACTTCAAACAGTAGGGTTTTCGCCATGCTTAAGTCCAGAGGCGGGATTCTTGCCTCTGCCGCTATGCATTCGAGGCAGATAAACTACTGCCCGTTAATACGGGATATAGTAAACCTTAGCCACTTTATTTGTGTAAATAAGTATATTATTTTTTTAAGTTTTCTTGAATTTCTTTCATTAATGCTTCTGCACCTTCAGAAGACAAGATTAATTTACCGCCTACTAAACGCATGTTTTCATCAGAAACTTCACCAGTTACTGCACATGTCATGTTAGGCATGTATTTTTTTAAGATGATTTTGTCGTCATCCACATAAATTTCTAAAGCATCTTTTTCAGCAATACCTAATGTACGGCGTAATTCGATTGGAATTACTACGCGTCCTAATTCGTCTACTTTACGTACGATACCTGTTGATTTCATATTAATACTTCCTCCTATATAATAAAAAGTTATTTAAATTCGTCAAAATTCGACATTCATCTTGATCTAGTTAAAATCATAACAATTAATACCATAAACGTCAATAAATTAGTATTCATATTTTCTTCATTTAAGAAACTTTTTTGTCATATTTGTACTTTTTAAGGAAATTATAAAAAAAACTTATCATTTAATATTTAGAATAGTCGGAAAGATTTAACCAATTACCAACATTTAGTTGTCGATTTTTCGACAAAACTGAATTCCAATAAACTTTCATTGAAACAATTTTCGTACTTCGTTAGAATAAGGATTATACTTTAACAAACAAATGGAGGCACTTTCGTGAGTGAACAACAAACATTCTATATAACAACCCCTATTTATTACCCGAGTGGAAAATTCCATATCGGTACTGCATATACGACGGTTGCATCTGATGCAATAGCGCGGTATAAGCGTTTAAAAGGCTTTGATGTCCGCTTTTTAACAGGCATGGATGAACACGGACAAAAAATTCAGGAAAAAGCACAAGAAGCCAATATGCATCCACAAGATTATGTAAATGAAATTGCAGAAGGTGCTAAAAAATTATGGAATACTATGGATATTTCCTATAATGACTTTATTCAAACCACTGAAACGCGTCATACAGATTCTGTAGAGAAAATTTTCCAGAAATTTTTAGATAATGGTGACATTTACAAAGGAGAATATGAAGGACTATATTGTGTACCTTGTGAGTCTTATTATACTGAGACGCAATTAGTCGATGGAAAGTGCCCGGATTGTGGTCGTGATGTGCAAAAGGTTAAAGAAGAGTCATACTTCTTTAATATGAAGAAATACGCAGATCGCCTGCTTGCTTATTATGAAAATAATCCAGAGTTTATCGAGCCGGAATCTCGCAAAAATGAAATGATCAATAACTTCATTAAACCGGGGCTGGAAGATTTGTCTGTATCCCGTACATCATTTGACTGGGGAATTAAAGTACCTGGAAATCCGAAGCATGTAATTTACGTATGGGTAGATGCATTATCGAACTATATTACTTCTTTAGGATATGGTTCTGACAATGAAGAGCTGTTCAATAAATATTGGCCGGCAGATGTCCATGTAGTAGGGAAGGATATTGTCCGTTTCCATACAATTTATTGGCCGATTTTCTTAATGGCATTGGATTTACCATTACCAAAGAAAATTTTTGCACACGGTTTCATCATGATGAAAGATGGAAAAATGTCGAAATCTAAAGGAAATGTTGTGTATCCGGAAATGTTAATTGAGCGATACGGTTTAGATGCGACACGTTATTTCTTGTTACGTGAGCTGCCGTTTGGTCAAGATGGCGTATTTTCACCTGAATCATTCGTTGAGCGTACAAATTTCGATTTAGCGAACGATTTAGGAAACCTTTTAAACAGAACAGTTTCCATGATGAACAAGTATTTTGATGGATTAATTCCTACTGAAAATTTGGAAGCTACACAATTTGATGCAGCATTAAAAGAACATGCTGAAAGTGTACGTATTAGATATGAAGAAAGTATGGATAAAATGCAGTTTAGTGTCGTACTTTCTGAATTATGGTCTTTAGTTTCACGCACTAATAAGTATATTGATGAAACATCTCCATGGGTATTGGCAAAAGACGAAGCCGATCATAACAAGCTTGCTGCTGTTATGAATAATTTGGCAGAGAGCTTACGCCATATCGCAGTGATGATTCAGCCATTCATGACTAATGCGCCAAAACAAATTATTGAACAATTAGGTCTTGATGAGAAATCATTACAATGGGACACAATTGAAACATTCGGGAATGTTATTCCGAAAAACATAAAAGTTGCAGAAAAAGGTACTCCGATCTTCCCGCGTCTTGATGCGGAAGTGGAAGTAGCTTACATTCGTGAACAAATGCAAAGTTCTGTAAAAACACCGCAGGAAGAGGAAACTACAACTGTTGAAGCACCTGAAACAGAAGAAATTACAATTGATGATTTCATGAATGTAGATTTACGTGTTGCAACAGTAATGGCATGTGAACCAGTAGCAAAAGCAAAGAAATTATTAAAGCTGCAGGTTGATTTAGGTTATGAACAACGTCAAGTAGTATCAGGTATTGCCGAGCATTATAAACCGGAAGAACTTATCGGTAAAAAAGTAATAGTGGTTGCCAATTTAAAACCTGTTACATTACGCGGCGAATTATCTCAAGGGATGATTTTAGCAGGTTCACATGATGGAGTTTTAACGTTGGCCACTGTTGATCCAAAATTAGCAAACGGTGCACAAGTGAAGTAATTTGAAAAGAGTCTGTTGGACCAGAAAAGTTCAGCAGACTTTTTCATTATTTTGCAAATAAAAGTAAAATAAAACTATTCTAGTATAACTTATAAATGGTTGAAAAAGGATTATAAGTGGTTTTATGGTACCTGGTTACTAATTTTATAACAAGTACACAATAATAAATGAATATTTTGTAACCTATATGTAATAATACTGAAAACTAAGAAATATGATCTATGAGTACAATACACGATAGGAGAAATGAAGATGAGCACATTTATAGATACACATGTCCATTTAAACGCAGATCAATATGATGAAGATTTACAGGAAGTAATTGACCGTGCTATTGCTGCCAATGTAGAAAAGATGGTTGTAATCGGCTTTGATAAAAAAACGATAGAGCGTGCGATGCAGCTAATAGAGGATTACGATTTTATTTATGCAGTAATTGGTTGGCACCCGGTAGATGCAGTTGATTGCACAGATGACTATTTAAACTGGATTGAACAATTGGCACAGCACCCGAAAGTTGTCGGAATAGGTGAGACAGGACTGGATTATTACTGGGATAAGTCTCCGAAAGATGTTCAGCAGTATTGGTTCCGTAAGCAGATTCATTTAGCAAAAAAACTCGAATTACCAATTATAATTCATAATCGTGATGCGACAGGGGATGTCGTACGGATTTTAAAAGAAGAAAACGCAGCTGCTGTTGGCGGAATTATGCATTGTTTCGGCGGTAGTGTTGAAACAGCTCATGAATGCATAAACATGAACTTCATGATTAGTCTTGGAGGACCGGTGACATTTAAAAATGCACGTCAGCCAAAAGAGGTTGCGGCAGAAATTCCGCTTGAGCATTTGCTGATTGAAACAGATGCGCCGTATTTAGCACCGCATCCATTTCGAGGGAAACGGAATGAACCGGCATTCGTTACTTTGGTGGCAGAGGAGATTGCTCGCCTAAAGGAATTACCTGTGGAAGAAGTTGCCTATAAAACGACGGAAAATGCAAAACGCTTTTTTAAAATTCAATGATGAAACTATTAAAATAACCGTAGAAATAGATTCGGGATTTTTTCGTTAGGATAGTTTTTTAAAGTGCAAAAACTTTTCCATGATAAGTCGCCTCCAATACTAGTTGCAGTACGAGTTCAAGCAAAATGCCCAATTTTTGATAAATTCTTTTTTATTGACAGTAAGAAAACTAGTACGTATAATCCAACTTTGTATTAAGGAGGCGTTATTTTCATGTCAAATCAATCCATGAAAAGCCAGTTCTTAGATTCATTGAGGAGTAAGCAAACAGGGGTCCGAATTGTTTCTGTAATCCTGTTTGTATCTGTAATTGCATTTGTTCTATACCACGGAACTAAGACTCCCGTTATGTTGACAGCAGACGGGGAGACCACAAAAATTTATACACACGCAACTACGGTTGATGAGCTTCTGACAGCTCAAAATATAGATTATACAAAATACGATAAAGTATCACCCTCACTGAGTACCAGTATTGATAGTGGAATGTCAATAGAATGGGAACAGGCAAAAGAAGTAGTAATTTCAGTTGATGGAAATCAGTCTAAAGTTTGGACAACTGAAAATGTAGTGAAGAACATTTTGGAAGAAGCAAATATTGAAGTAACAGAGCATGATCTTGTATCACAAAGCTTAGATACAGAAGTAGGAGCCGATAACAAAATCGATATTCAAAAAGCGTTTCAGTTAACGCTTGTCGATGGCAAAAAAGAGAGACAAGTATGGTCCACTTCGACTACGGTCGCTAACTTTTTAAAACAACAAGAGGTTCAATTAGGTGAATCGGATCGTGTCGACAGAGGTTTGGAGGAAGTTATCACTCCAAATGATAAAATCGCAGTTGTTCGAGTAGAAAAGGTTACCGATGTAGTGGAAGAATCTGTAGATTTCGCAATTGAAAAGAAAAATGATTCTTCTTTATTAAAGGGCAAAGAAAAGGTTGTTTCAGAAGGTAAAAAAGGTAAGGTAGAGCGTACATACTCTATCGTAAAAGAGAACGGAAAAGTTGTCTCGAAAAAACTTGCTTCTGAAAAAGTCATTAAAAAACCGAAAACAAAAGTTGTATCTGTAGGGACAAAAGTTGTTACTGCCAATGTTTCCCGTTCTAGTGAACCGAGTTCTGGGAAAGAGTTTTATGTAACTGCAACAGCATATACACCAAATTGTGCAGGCTGCTCGGGTATTTCAGCAGCAGGTCTTAACCTGCGCGCAAATCCGGATATGAAAGTCATTGCAGTTGACCCTAAAGTTATTCCATTAGGAACAAAAGTATGGGTTGAAGGCTACGGGAATGCTGTAGCTGCTGACACAGGCGGTGCTATAAAAGGTAATAAAATCGATGTTTTAGTACCAACAACGTCCAAGGCAAAGAGCTGGGGACGTAAAAAAGTGCGTATTAAAGTACTGAAATAAAATTTACCTTTATTCAGCAAATTGTTTTTGTGCCGAAAGAGTAGCGGCAGGTACAAAAAAACAATCACCTCTGTAGGTGGGTGAAGAGTGCCTTTGTTCGTTTCAACTTCAGCGTAATTGATTATTTAGTTGTTTTATATAAGATCAACAATCCAAAATGTATAATGGCTTTCTCGCTTTTTGACTGATGGCGAGGGAGCTTTTTTCATTGAAGTTAGCACAGCGGAAACAAAGTGCAATCTATGGTAAAATAGCGAAAGACTATGTTGGAAATGAGGAACGTTTCTTGGATATACAAGAGATTATTGTTGTTGAAGGAAAAGACGATACAACAGCGATTAAGCGTGCAACAGGAGCAGATACTATTGAAACAAACGGCTCTGCCATTTCAGATGAAGTACTGCGCCGTATCGCACATGCCCAGAAAAAAAGAGGCGTCATTGTATTCACTGATCCTGATTACCCAGGCCGCCGTATTCGTGCGATTATAGAAGAACGGATACCAGGTGTGAAGCATGCGTTTTTAGCAAAGGCGAAAACAATCGCCAAAAACGGTAAAGGTTTAGGGATTGAACACGCAAACGATGAGGATATCCGTGAAGCATTAAGCAATGTTTATACATTGGCGGATTCACAAATTGAAGAAAAAATTACACTGGAAGATTTAATGACAGCTAAACTGATAGGACACCCGCAATCCAAAAAACGTCGTGACCAGTTAGGTGAAATTTTAAATATTGGAATGACAAATGGTAAACAGCTTCATAAACGGTTGATGATGTTTCAAATTACAATCGAGCAGTTTGCAGAGGCAATTTCGCAATTAGATCAGGAGGATACGCATGCATAAAGACATTGCTACACCGGTACGTACAAAAGAAATTTTAGAAAAATACGGATTTTCATTTAAAAAGAGCTTAGGGCAAAACTTTTTAATCGACCCGAATATTTTACGTAATATCGTCAGCCACGCCAATTTGACGGAAAACAGCGGAGCGATTGAAGTTGGACCTGGGATTGGTGCATTGACAGAGCATTTAGCCCGCGAGGCAAATAAAGTCGTATCGTTTGAAATCGATCAAAGACTTTTACCTGTACTCGAGGATACATTAAGCCCTTATGATAATGTAAAGATAGTCCATTCGGATATTTTAAAAGCGGATGTTGCGCAAGTAATTGAAGAAGAAATGCCGGGTATTGAAGATATTATGGTTGTAGCTAACTTACCTTATTACGTAACAACGCCGATCTTAATGAAGCTTTTAAATGATCGTTTACCAATTCGCGGTTTTGTCGTTATGATGCAGAAGGAAGTAGCGGATCGTATTACGGCAAAACCGGGTACGAAGGCATATGGCTCCTTATCAATTGCTATTCAGTATTACGTAACAGCGGAAATCGCGATGGTTGTACCGAAAACGGTATTTATGCCACAGCCAAATGTAGATTCAGCAGTAATCCGTTTGATCAAACATGAAAACCCGCCGGTGAAAGTAATTGACGAGGACTTTTTATTTGAAGTATCCCGTGCTTCTTTTGCGCAACGACGTAAAACAATTTTAAACAATTTACAAAACGGACTTGTAAACGGAAAGCAAAACAAAGAGTTGATCCTTAAAGCATTAGAAGAAGCCGGAATTGAGCCATCACGCCGTGGCGAAACATTGTCAATTCAAGAATTTGGGAAATTAGCGGACTGCTTATATCCACACTTTTGTGTACGACAATAAAGTGAATTTCCATTAAAAAGTTTTAAAAAATCTCAAGAAAAAAGTTGACGACTTTGTATTGCGGTGATAAAATATTATATTTTATTGACATTTTAACTACATCATGGTATACTGTTTTATAGTGAGGTGTATGCAAAAATGCCAAAAACGTTAGCAGACATTAAAAAATCATTGGATAGTCATTTGGGTAAACGTTTGCAATTAAAAGCAAATGGTGGTCGCAAGAAAACAATTGAATGCGAAGGCGTCTTAAGTGACACTTACCATGCAGTGTTCGTCATTGAACTAAAGCAGGAAGATAATGCGTGTAAACGCGTATCTTACAGTTACACAGATATACTTACTGAAGCAGTAGAGATTACTTTTTTAGATGATGCTGTAGCTACCATCAAATAGTTTTTCTAGTACTTATTTTAATATTTTTTAAAAAAGCGCTCATTTAAAGTGAGTGTTTTTTTCTTTTTTGCACATGCTAAAAGCGTCAACAAAAAGGAGGTTTTTTGCATGGCAAGACAAAAAATCATGTCGAGTCGTCTAAAGGAAGAGATTGCAAAAGAACTTGGATTTTACGACGTTGTTCAACGTGAGGGTTGGGGCGGTATTAAAGCCCGTGATGCAGGAAACATGGTAAGACGTGCGGTTGAAATGGCTCAGGAAAACTTAGCTAAACAATCGCAGAACAACCAAAAATAAGTTGACACAAAGATGGCACCATCGTAGGTTCTCACTTACGGTGGTGTTATTTTGCTTGCAGGTAAAGCGATTTACTAAGCTTACTTAAAATGTCTAACTACTGGATTGTGCAGCATGCATATTTTAACAATAAATTGCAAAGAAAAGTGAATGTTTTCGTGCATAATACAACGCTTTCATATGGTAAAATAGGGGCAATAGAATTTTAATCGCGTATTACATATTATGCGTGCCTTATACAGTAGGAGGAATTTTCAATGTTATACGTAAAAGCACCCGCAAAAATTAACTTAACACTCGATGTGCTTTATAAACGTCCAGATCAATATCATGAAGTGGAAATGATTATGACAACGGTCGACTTGGCCGATCGAATTGGACTAGAATCACGAGCAGATGGCCAAATTAAAATTGTTTCGACAGATAATTTTGTTCCGGATGATCAGCGGAATTTTGCTTACCAGGCAGCAGAGCTTTTAAAAAATACATACGGTATTAAAGAAGGCGTAACTATTTCAATTGAGAAGCAAATTCCTATAGCGGCGGGTCTAGCGGGTGGAAGCAGCGATGCAGCGGCTACATTGCGCGGTTTAAATGAGCTTTGGAATCTAAATTTAACGTTGGACGAGCTGGCGGAACATGGAGCGAAAATTGGTTCTGATGTATCTTTCTGCGTTTATGGCGGTACAGCTTTGGCTACGGGGCGCGGAGAAAAGATTAAAGAACTATCCGCACCTCCAACTTGTTGGGTTGTTTTGGCCAAGCCAAAAATTGGCGTATCGACAGCTGATGTATATGGTGGGCTGAATATTGAAGGGCTACAACATCCAAACACGAGTGAAATGATAAAGGCGATTGAAACAGAAGATTATGAGCTAATGTGCAATTCACTTGGAAATGTTTTGGAAACTGTAACATTTAATCTTCATCCGGAAGTTATTACAATTAAAGAGCAAATGCAACGTTTTGGTGCTGATGCAGTACTTATGAGCGGCAGTGGTCCGACAGTATTTGGGCTGGTGGAAAATGAAGCACGTGTCAGCAGAATCTACAATGGATTACGTGGTTTTTGTGAGGAAGTTTATGTAGTACGTATGTTGGGGGAACGAAATCCACTTGCATAAATACGTATAATTATGGTAATTTGACTATTAAATATTCGTATTTTAATAATTAATGTTTAGGAGAGGGTCGCATGAAATGGAAGCGCAGTGAACGCCTTGTGGATATGACTTATTATCTACTTGAGCATCCACATCAGTTGATCCCGCTAACTTATTTTTCTGAGCTTTACAGTTCTGCAAAATCTTCAATTAGTGAAGATTTAACAATTGTAAAGGAAACATTCGAAGAAAAAGGAATTGGGCTTTTAATTACCGTACCTGGGGCAGCAGGCGGTGTTAAATATATCCCTAAAATGGCGGAACAAGAAGTTCGTGATATAATTGGGGAATTTATGGGAGAACTTAGTCAATCCGATCGACTGTTACCTGGGGGCTATTTGTTTATGACGGATCTTTTAGGAAATCCGGAATTAATGAATCGTGTAGGTAAAGTATTTGCAAGCGTGTTCGCGGATCGGCAAATTGATGTCATTATGACTGTTGCAACAAAAGGGATTTCAATTGCACATGCGATTGCAAGACATTTGAATGTCCCGGTTGTAGTTGTGCGTCGTGACAGTAAAGTGACTGAAGGTTCAACGGTGAGTATTAATTATGTATCAGGATCTTCTCGTCGTATTCAAACGATGGTTTTATCAAAACGTAGTATGAAAAGTGGCCAGCGTGTATTAATTACCGACGATTTCATGAAAGTCGGAGGCACAATGAATGGTATGAAGAACTTATTGGAAGAATTCGAATGTGAGTTGGCAGGTATCGCTGTATTAGTAGAAGCACAGCATGCTGATGTAACGTTAGTAGATGATTACTATTCTTTAGTAAAACTACAAGAAGTAAATGAGAAAGATCGCACAATTGCATTAAGTGAAGGTAACTTTTTTTCAAAAGGAGAGAAATTAAAATGAAAACTGTTTCAACAACAAATGCACCAGCAGCAATCGGTCCATATGCACAAGGTATTGTAGTAAATAATATGTTTTATTCTTCAGGCCAAATTCCACTGACAGCTTCAGGGGAACTTGTAGAAGGCGATATTGAAGTACAGACTCACCAAGTTTTCGAAAACTTAAAAGCAGTTTTAGCAGCAGCCGGTTCTTCTTTAGGCCAAGTTGTTAAAACAACAGTATTTATGAAAGATATGAATGATTTCGCTATAATGAATGAAGTGTATGCAAGTCATTTTGGTGAGCACAAGCCAGCTCGTTCAGCAGTAGAAGTTGCTCGTTTACCAAAAGATGTAAAAGTTGAAATTGAAGTCATTGCATTAGTGAAATAATATTTTATTAGGAATAATTTTGATTCATATTAGTTATAGCTTAAATCCACGGCTTTCGGACTTTAGAAAAGGCGTGGATTTTTTTTATTAAAAAAATATTTTGACTCTATTTACAGCAATTATTAAGAAAATCCTCATAAATAAGTAGAATATTTAGTTTATTTTAATAATTATAAAAATTGTAGATAGAAAAAAATTACATTATATTGTATTCTATTGATAAATGATGAATTTTTAGAAATTTATTGGATGATAGAAGGAATCTATACTTTCATCCCGAATACTAAAAATAACACATCAAACTACAGGGGGTATAAATAATGGAAGTAACTGACGTAAGATTACGACGTGTTCAAACAGAAGGGCGTATGCGTGCGATTGCCTCAATTACGCTAGATGATGAATTTGTTATCCATGATATTCGTGTAATTGATGGAAATACTGGTTTATTTGTAGCAATGCCTAGCAAAAGAACACCAGATGGCGAATTCCGTGATATTGCGCATCCGATTAATTCAAATACGCGCAACAAAATTCAGGAAATCGTTTTGGAAGCTTTCCATGCATCTGCTGAGGAAAATACAGAGGAAACTTTTGAATTAGAAGAAGTGAATGTTTAATATAAATTAGGGTCACTCATATGAGGAGGCTCTTTTTTTTTATGAATTTTTTTATAGGCAGAAATGTTCTATAACAGAAAAGGAAAAATTAGAATATGGTCGAAAAAATACTGATTATTTACTTTTTATCGTTAAAATTTGCTGAATTAGTACACAAAAGAAAATGTGTCAAACTATTATAGATATTTTAAATTCAAAGATTTGTCAAGTCTGAATACCTTGAAAAGATTATGAAATTGCTTTATAGTCATAAGAGAAAATGAGCTAAATTGGAGGACTTGTAATATGACGAATATTTTTGCGGTCGTGTTAGCGGCTGGTCAAGGTACACGAATGAAGTCCAAATTATATAAAGTGCTCCACCCAGTATGCGGAAAGCCAATGGTGGAACATGTAATTGATCATATCAGTTCACTAAATGTTGAACGTGTCGTAACTGTTGTAGGACATGGTGCAGAGCTGGTAAAAGAAACACTTGGAAATAAGAGTGAATATGTTTTACAAGAAGAGCAATTAGGCACAGCGCATGCGGTTCAACAGGCAGAGCCGATTTTAAGCGGACTTAGCGGAACTACGCTTGTCGTATGTGGAGATACCCCTTTAATTCGCCCTGAAACAATGCAGGCACTGCTGGATCAGCATGCTTCTCAAAATGCAAAAGCAACTATTTTGACAGCGGTTACAGATGATCCGACAGGCTATGGTCGTATTTTACGTGACGAACATGGTCAAGTTTCGCAAATTGTTGAACAAAAAGATGCAACATCTGAGCAACAGCTTGTGAAAGAGATTAATACAGGAACATACTGCTTCGATAATGAAGCACTGTTTGAGGCGCTTAAGCTCGTTAAAAATGAAAATGCACAAGGTGAATTCTATTTGCCGGATGTTATTGAAATTTTACAGAAGCAAGGTGAAACAGTTGCAGCCTATGTAACAGAAAACTTTGATGAAACGCTTGGCGTAAATGATCGCTTTGCTCTATCTCAAGCAGAGGAACTAATGCGTGCACGTATTAACGAACGTCACATGCGTAATGGTGTAACGATTATTAATCCAATTTCTACACATATTAGTGCAGACGCAGTAATCGGCAGTGATACGGTTATTTTACCTGGAGTGATTATTGAAGGTAATACGGTTATTGGCGAAGATTGTAAAATTGGTCCGAATAGTCATATTGTGGACAGTCAAATTGGCAATTCAACTACGATTCATAGTTCAGTCGTGCTAAACAGCCAAGTAGGCAATGAAACAGCAGTAGGTCCGTTTGCACATTTACGTCCGGAATCTTCATTAGGAAACCATGTGAAAATCGGTAATTTCGTTGAAGTGAAGAAGAGTACATTAGGTGATGATACGAAAGTGTCTCATTTAAGCTATATTGGCGATGCAGAAGTCGGCAAGAACGTAAATATTGGCTGCGGTTCAATCACTGTTAACTATGACGGTAAAAACAAATATAAAACAACTATTGAAGACGATGTATTCATTGGATGTAATTCAAATTTAGTTGCACCGGTAACATTGAAAAAAGGTTCCTTTATTGCAGCAGGATCGACAATTACTAAAGAAGTACCTGAAGAGGCATTGGCGATTGCGCGTGCTCGTCAGGAAAACAAATTAGGCTATGTGAGTAAATTAAATTCAAAATAAAATTAACTAAAATACAGGAGGCCATCATGCCGTATCAATACGCTGACTCAAAATTAAAAATCTTCTCATTAAATTCTAACAATCCACTTGCCAAAGAGATTGCTGATGAAATGGGTTTAGAACTAGGGAAATCATCCGTTAAACACTTCAGTGATGGAGAAGTCCAAATTAGCATTGAAGAAAGTATTCGAGGAATGGATGTATTTATCGTTCAATCTACTTCTGCGCCTGTTAATGAGCATTTAATGGAACTTTTAATTATGATTGATGCTGTTAAACGTGCATCTGCTCGTACAGTAAACGTTGTTATGCCTTACTATGGCTATGCACGTCAAGACCGTAAAGCAAAAGCGCGTGAACCAATCACTGCTAAATTAGTAGCAAACTTACTTGAAACTGCCGGTGCAACTCGTGTAATCGTATTAGATCTACATGCACCTCAAATCCAAGGTTTCTTTGATATTTTAATCGACCATTTAGTGGCTGTACCACTACTTGCTGAACATTTCGGGACAAAAGGATTCAATGAAGAGGAACTAGTTATTGTTTCTCCAGACCATGGTGGTGTAACTCGTGCGCGTAAATTAGCAGAGCGCTTAAAAGCTCCGATTGCTATTATTGATAAGCGTCGTCCAAAACCAAACGTGGCAGAAGTAATGAACATTGTTGGTAATGTAGATGGCAAAATCTGTATCCTAATTGATGATATCATCGATACGGCAGGTACGATTACGATTGGTGCAGAGGCATTAATTAAGAGCGGTGCTAAAGAAGTTTACGCATGTTGTTCACACCCTGTATTATCAGGTCCAGCAATTGAGCGTATTGAAAATTCTCCAATTAAGGAATTAGTTGTAACAAACACTATTCAATTATCTGAAGAAAAACTTTCTCCAAAAATTCAGCAATTATCAGTTGCGAAATTAATGGCAGATGCAATCTCTCGTATTTACGAAAATAAATCTGTTAGTACATTATTCGACTAATCCATTGCAAAACAAGAAGTAAACAGCATTTTCCTCAATAGAGGAAAATGCTGTTTTTTTTATACCCTCTCTCATGAAATCTCTACGGCTGTCTCAACTAAATTTTTATTCCTCGTATTTCTATATGCGAATATTTGCAAAAAATCTGACAATTTTATGTTTAGTGTGGACAAAGGTAGGGTAAATGTATCTTTGTATAACTATTTAAGGGGGACGATGGAATATGACTACAGTATTACAAGCAACAAAGCGAGAAACTGGGAAACGTTCGATACTATCCCAACTTAGAAACGAAGGCCAACTGGCAGGTGTGCTGTATGGCTATGAAACAGAAACAACACCAATATCGTTGGATTATAGAGATACCGCTAAAGCAGTTCAAACATATGGTACAACTAGCGTGTTTAAAATTGAAGTAGGCGGGAAAAGAGTAAATGCAGTACTTACTGATATCCAACGTGATGCACTAAAAGGACATGTGAAGCACGTTGACTTCCTTGCTATCAATATGAAAGAAGAACTTGAAGTGGATGTTCCAATTGCATTTATCGGAACTTCAGTTGGTGTAAAAGAAGGTGGAGTAATTACTCAACCTAACCATACATTGAAGATTAAAGTGAATCCAAGCAAAATTCCAGACACAATTGAAATCGATGTATCCGATTTAGCAGTTGGTGAATCGTTATCTGTGGGTAATGTTCGCGATCAATTTACAGCGTTTACGATTGTAGATAATGACGACTATACATTAGCAACGGTAACACCGCCAGCAGCACCAGTTGAAGATGTCGATGCAAATGCAGAAAATGTAACAGCCGATGATCTTGATGCAACGGGAGAAAAATTATCGCCTGAAAAACCAGGTAGAGAAGATTAAGAAATTGGACGGGCCGCCCTATTTATTAGGGCGGTTTTTTAGTGTAAAAAAATACTTCGACATCCGAAAGGAAATCAGTATAATAATATGGAGATGAGTAAATATTAAGAAAAATTAGAGGTCTTTATGAGAACACATAATGAAAAAATGAGTATTTACCATGGGATGGCATCTGCTGTTGCACAAAATACATCAAACAGCTACATTCCGATTTTTGCGATGACGATTCTTGGTGCAACAAATTATCAGGTAGGGTTGATCAGTTCTTTGCCACCGTTAATTACATTGCTAATGACATTACCGGCTGCTATTTTACTAAATCGTGCATTCGAACAAAAAAGGCTCGTTGCTTTTTCCGTCTTGGCAGCACGCTTTGTATTCTTACTAATTGCCTTTATTAGTTATGTACCAGGAAGTTTTGGTTCTTGGTTGCTGCTGGCTCTAATCGCTGCAATGAGTGTGCCGAATACGATGGCGAACATGGGCTGGCAATCTTTTATCGGTAATATTATTGAGGAAACACGTCGAGCCCAATTTTTTAGTGACCGTAATCGCTTGCTGACAGTGGTAGGCTTATTCGTTACATTAACGATTGGTATTGTCATGAAAGATATAACCGCCAATCGGATAGCTTATCAAATACTATTCATGTTTACTTTTGTCGTCGGGGTTGTTGAGCTGTATTTTCTATTAAAGCATGATGAACCGGTACGTGAACGGAATATAGAAAATAAACGTGCAATGGATTGGTCAATTTTTAAAAACAATAAATATGTCCTGTTTTTAATTGTTGCACTTGTTTTTAACTTTGGCTGGCAAATGGCATGGGGGATTTTTAATATTTATAATGTCCGGTATGCGGAAGCGACGATCTTTTGGATTAGTATGTTCAATGTGGCAAATATGATTGCTCAAATTTTATCATTTTCATTTTGGCGTAAATGGTCGCAAAAATATGGCAATATGAGTGTATTTGTCTGGGTTGCCTTTGGGATGTCAACAGCACCATTACTGATGGTTTTATCGACGAATCTTTATTATTTAGTCGCGATGTCCTTTATTTCAGGGTTGTTTGTTTCAGGAACGGTTTTAATATTATTTAATTTATTGCTTGAAAATTCACCGCAGGAAGTGCGCACTTATTGTATTACGACTTATAATGTGCTGCTTGCAGTCATTGCTTTTTCTTCTCCGCAAATAGGAATATGGCTGCTCGAAACTTACTCGATGGAAACAGCGATGTATTTATCGACAGCGGTTCGATTTTCTGCTGCAGTAGGCTTTTTTGTACTTTATATTGTAAGGAAAATGCGTTAGAAATCATTGGCGTCATACTAGTGGACGATACATACTTTTCATGAGGATATATGATAAAATAAAGGCGATCAGAGAAAAAGGATGCGATTACTAGTGAAATTAATTATTGGTTTAGGAAATCCGGGAAAACCATATGAACATACACGCCACAATATAGGTTTTGATGTAATTGATGAATTAGCCAATCGATGGAATGCGCCATTAAACCAAACTAAATTTAATGGTATGTATGCAACGGTTCATCGTCCTGAGGGAAAAGTCATTTTATTGAAGCCACTAACATATATGAATTTATCAGGAGAATGTGTTAGACCTCTAATGGATTATTTTGATATAGAAATTGAAGATATTATTGTTATTTATGATGATTTAGATCTGGAAACGGGTAAGTTAAGATTACGCGGCAAAGGAAGTGCTGGTGGACATAACGGGATTAAATCATTAATTCAGCACTTAGGGACACAGGAATTTAACCGAATCCGTGTCGGAGTAAGCCGCCCGCCAGCAGGTATGAAAGTTGCGGATTATGTATTGGCAAAGTTTTCAAAAGAGGATCAGCCCATCGTAAAAGAAGCTCTTGAAAAGAGCTGTGATGCTGTAGAAACAGCTTTGACAAAGCCGTTTTTAGAAGTGATGAACAAATTTAACGGCGCATAAATTAATCAAAAAATGGTTAGACTTTAATATACATAAGTGTTTAAAGGAGGCCATGGGAGATGCCTGTACGCTACCGCTGTAGACATTGTGAGGTAGAGATTGGTACTTTGCCTTTCGATGCAGAAGAAACGGTTCAAAAGCTTCACTTGTTTGAAATAGGTGAAATCGATGAATTCATTAAAAAAAATGAACGGGGAGAAACGACCGTTTACAGCATTTGTGAGCATTGTGAAGAATCATTGCGTCAGTTTCCCGATTACTATGCGTTAAAAAGATGGTTACAGTAGAGGAGTTGCTTTGGTCGCATAAAATGCGCCAAGGCTTTTTCCATTTCCGTTTTCATTTATCGAAAAAGAGAAGGGGGACTTGACGTGGATACGATACATCAAATATTTATAAAAGATAAACAGATTGATAATATGATAGAGCAAATTCGAAAAGATCAAGCAAATGATCACCTTATTACAGGGTTAACGGGAAGTGCAAGACCTGCGCTGATCCATACAATCTATCAAGAGACAAATAAATCGATTTATATTATGTCCTCAAACCTATTGCAGGCACAAAAATTAGTAGATGATCTGACTGCGTTAGTTGGTGAAGGGCATGTCCATTATTACCCGGCCGAGGAATTTATCGCTGCAAATATGACGACTTCTTCCCATGAGCTGCGTGCACAGCGTATTGCAACTTTAGGGCGCTTAGTTAATCAGGAACGCGGAATCTATATTATTCCGGTTGCAGGAATGCGCAGTATGCTAAATGCGCCTCAAAAGTGGCTTGGATATGAACTTTCTACTTCTTTAGGTCAAGATGTCGACATCAATACTTGGTTAGATAAGCTTGTTGAAATGGGCTATACGAGAAGTGAAATGGTTACAACACCAGGTGAGTTTGCAATGCGCGGCGGAATTTTGGATATTTATCCGCCATATGCACAAGATCCGATCCGTATTGAATTATTTGATACGGAAGTGGATTCGATTCGTACGTTTTCTGCCGATAATCAGCGCTCGATTGAAAAGTTAAAGGAAATCAAAATTTTCCCTGCGACAGAGCTTCTTTTAACAAAAGAAGAGCGCATAAAACTTGCGGAGCGCCTTGAAGCATCATTGGCAGTGAGTTTAAAAAAGGTCCGTAAACAGGAAACACAGGAATTGCTCATGCAAAACATTCAGCACGATATTGAGCTGCTGCGTCTTGGTCATCTGCCGGATCATATTGCAAAATATGGCTCGTTATTATTTGATCAGCCGTATTTTTTAGGTGATTACTTCAAGGAGGACGGCCTTGTCCTATTTGATGAGCTAGGTCGCATTCAGGAAGTGATGGAAGCTTGGGAACGCGAAGAAAATGAATGGTTTATTTCATTGATTGAGGGGGGCAAAATGCTTCATGATGTAAAGCCCTCCCATTCATTAAAAGAAGTGCTTTCAATGCTGAAACAGCAGAAAATGTATTTCGCATTATTTACAAGAACATTCGCAGGTGTCACTCTTAAAAAGACAATCAACATTTCCTGTAAGCCGATGCAGCAATTCCACGGACAAATTGCTTTACTGCAAAATGAAATTGAGCGTTGGACGCATGAAAAATTTGTCGTGTTATTTACGGCCAATTCAGATAGCCGGATAAAGGCGATGCAAAATTTACTGGATGACTACCATATTGCGTCAACAATCGGCTATGCCGATGGACCGGGTATTTATCTGGTCAATACGGCATTGTCTTCTGGCTTTGAGCTACCATTACAAAAAATAGCGGTTGTTACAGATGATGAACTCTTTAAACAACAGGCCAAGAAAAAATCACGACCACAGCAGATGACAAATGCTGAGCGTATTAAGTCTTATACCGAAATTAAATCAGGCGACTATGTTGTACACGTGCATCATGGGATCGGGAAATATATTGGCATCGAAACACTTGTTGTGAATGGTACACATCAAGATTATTTGCATGTACGTTACCGTGAGGACGATAAGTTATATGTACCTGTCGATCAAATCGAACTGATTCAACGTTACGTGCCTTCAGGCGAAAAGGAACCGAAACTTCATAAACTCGGTGGTACGGAATGGAAGAAAACACATAAGAAAGTTTCGAATGCGGTACAGGATATTGCGGACGATTTAATCAAACTTTATGCAAAGCGCGAAGCAGAAAAAGGTTATGCCTTTTCTCCCGATTCCGATGAGCAACGGGGCTTTGAGGCGGCTTTCCCGTACGAAGAAACAGAAGATCAGTTGCGCACAATCGCCGAAGTGAAAAAAGATATGGAACGAGAACGTCCAATGGATCGCCTCGTTTGCGGGGATGTAGGGTACGGAAAAACAGAAGTTGCAATTCGTGCTGCATTTAAGGCCATTTTAGACGGCAAACAGGTTGCCTTTTTAGTGCCGACTACTATTTTGGCGCAGCAGCACTATGAAACGATCTCGAAGCGCTTTGAAGACTATGCAATCAATGTAGGTCTGCTCAGTAGGTTCCGCTCCAAAAAGCAGCAAACAGAGACGTTAAAAGGTCTAAAAGAAGGTACAGTAGATATGGTGATCGGTACACACCGTATTTTATCGAAAGATGTAGTGTATCAAGACTTAGGATTACTTATCGTCGATGAGGAGCAACGTTTCGGTGTTACGCATAAAGAAAAAATTAAGCAGCTTCGAACGAATGTCGATGTGCTGACATTAACGGCAACACCAATTCCGCGTACCCTTCATATGTCGATGGTTGGAGTGCGTGATTTATCGGTCATCGAAACACCGCCACAAAACCGTTTCCCTGTCCAAACGTATGTAATGGAGCATAACGGAGCACTTGTACGTGAAGCAATCGAGCGTGAAATGGCACGTGGTGGACAAGTATTTTATTTATATAATCGTGTAGAGGATATTACAAGAAGAGTAGAAGAAATTCAGATGCTTGTTCCGGATGCACGAGTCGCTTTTGCACATGGGAAAATGACGGAGGCGAAGCTGGAATCGGTTATTTTATCATTTATCGAAGGTGAGTACGATGTGCTTGTCACAACAACGATTATTGAAACCGGTGTAGATATTCCAAATGTAAATACATTAATTGTTCATGATGCAGATCGTATGGGACTTTCTCAACTGTATCAGCTGCGGGGACGTGTAGGACGCTCAAATCGAATTGCCTATGCATATTTCATGTATGAACGTGATAAAGTTCTTACTGAAGTCGCAGAGCAGCGTTTGCAGGCCGTAAAAGAATTTACGGAATTAGGTTCAGGTTTTAAAATTGCGATGCGGGATTTATCGATCCGTGGTGCCGGGAATTTACTTGGTGCTCAGCAGCATGGCTTTATCGATTCAATCGGTTTTGATTTGTATTCGCAAATGCTGGAAGAAGCAGTGGAAGAACGTCGAACAGGTGTGAAGAGAGAAGAGAAGCAGGATGTCGAGATTATGCTGCATGTTGATGCGTATATTCCGGATGCGTATATTCCCGATGGCTACCAAAAAATCCAGATGTATAAACGGATTAAGGCAATGGAACGCATCGAAGATTATTCGGAAATTATCGATGAACTGCAAGACCGCTTTGGAGATTTACCAGTTGAAACAGAGCGTCTGATGCGTGTGGCCCGTATGAAAGTTTGGGCGAAGGAAGCGAATGTGCTTTCAATAAAAGAAAAGCAGCAAGTAGTAACTATTATTCTTTCAGAAGAAGGAACGGCCAATACAAATGGTGCACAGATTGTCGAGCAGTCGATGGAGTTTGGTCGGGCGGTCGGATTTGGAATGGAAGGGACACAGCTTGTAATAACAATAGATTACAACAAATGCGGAAATCACCTGCCATTTGATGTAGTAGAAAAAATGCTGCAAATTATCGCATCTTCAAAAAAAGACTCATAAAAAAGAGAGGAAATATTAAAAGTTTTGGGCTTTTAATATTTCCTCTCTTTTCGATTGGATACAACATACGAATTATAAGAAAGATTGTTGCACACTATAATGTACTCCGTTCGAATAATTTAAACGTTGGAGCAATTCTTCGCGGTTACGGTGTTCTTCACGCCTTGCCAATAGCTGTTTCTCTCTTGTAGTGGAAGCAGAAACTAAATCGCGCTGACCATTTGGCTTTTCTAAATAACGTTTGAAAATGCCGTTTTCAAATTTTGAAATAACAGTAGAACGCTCTTTCGATAAATCCGGGTAATAGGCTAAATGAGTACCTGCATAATATTGATGCTGGCGATATGCATCTGGTGTTGACGTAATACGATCGACTCTTACCATTACTGCACCTCCAAAAAGATTGTTTTATTTTGTCTATTGCCTCTTTCATAAAAACAAAACATAAAATGACCGAAAACGTTGTAATTTCCTATATCATGTTGAGGGAAAATAGGTACTTCATCATACATATACGAAATATTATTTTATCCTTTTCGAACAATGCATAGTTTCATGTATTTCTTTCCATACTAGGAGCATCATGCTGTGAATTGATGGAAAGTGAGGGAACATGAACGATGAAAGCAACAGGAATAGTTCGCCGCATCGATGATTTAGGTCGTGTTGTTATCCCAAAAGAAATCAGAAGAACACTTCGTATCCGTGAAGGGGATCCCCTTGAAATTTATACGGACCGCGAAGGAGAAGTGATTTTAAAAAAGTATTCGCCAATTAATGATTTAGGCGAATTTGCACAACAATATGCGGAATCATTATTTGAAACATTAGGTACTCCAACATTAATAAGTGACCGAGATGAAGTAATAGCCGTTGCAGGCGTTTCGAAAAAAGATTATGTGGCGAGACGTTTAACAGTTTTTGCAGAAGATATTATTAAAAACAGGTCACTTGTAAGTGAGAAGCTGGAGATGTCGATTGAACTTGTAGCAGGACAGTATGAACAAGTGAAATCATATTGCATCGTACCGATCGTTTCGAATGGAGATCCGATTGGTGCTATTTATTTAATATCACGGGCCCATTTTATCGGTGAAGTTGAACAAAAAACTGCTGAAACAGCAGCCAATTTTTTAGCAAAGCAAATGGAAAACTAAAATCACTTTAAAACGTCCATATTAATGGGCGTTTTTTTAATTCCTCGAGTAAAATTAGCAAATGGTTTTCATGATATAATTAGTTCATTGTATGAAATAGAGGAAGGAAATAGAATGACTTCGCAAAGTTTTGGTATGAAAAATTATATGAAGGGCGCACTTCTCCTGACAGTTGCGGCGCTATTAGTAAAAATATTAAGTGCAATCTACCGTGTCCCTTATCAAAACTTAGTAGGTGACCAAGGATTTTATGTATATCAGCAGGTGTATCCGTTCATCTCGTTTTTTGTCGTATGGACATCAAGCGGATTTGCTGTTGCCATTTCCAAAATGCTCGCGGATATAGAAGGACGTGGAGGTACATATGGAGAAAAACGATCTGTATCCCGCATCATCTTTTATTACTTAACAGCATTAGCCCTTATCTTTTTCTGTCTTTTATTCTTTGGTGCACAGCCATTAGCTAATTTGATGGAAGATCCCCAGCTGGCGGGTCTATTAAAAGTAGGCTCATTCATTACGTTATGTATGCCGCTGCTTGCTGTTTTAAAGGGTAACTTTCAATCGGAAAGTAAGATGCAGCCGGTTGCTTATGCGCAAGTGTTCGAACAAATGGTTCGGGTAGCGATTATATTAGTCGGAACAATTGTTTTGCTGCAATACACTCAATCTGTTTACTCAGCCGGGAAAATGGCGATGCTCGGTACGGTTGTAGGGGAAATAGCAGGGATTGTACTACTGCTTTACTTTTTGAAACGGCAGTATCAGCCAACTGGAGAAATTGCCCGTGTAAAAGTCTGGCCAATCTTAAAAGAGGTCACATTATACAGTATCGCGATCAGTATGAGTGCACTGCTATTATTATGCTTCCAGCTTGTGGATTCCTTTACGATTTACAAAATGCTTGTCCATTCAGGGATGAATACGCTTGAAGCGATGGAAGTGAAGGGGATTTATGACCGTGGCCAACCGCTTGTGCAGCTCGGAATTGTAATTGCAACTTCTTTATCGCTTGCTATTGTACCGCTCGTTGCATTAAAGGCAAATCAGCCAAACGGTCGTGGTGCAAAGCCGTTTATTCAATTGACATACCGGAGCTCCCTCATATTCGGAGTAGCTGCGGCACTTGGATTAATACTTGTTATGCCATATGTAAATCAAATGCTGTTTAAGACAGATGCCTATTCGAATGTGCTGAAGCTTTATTCGTTTCAGATTGTTCCATTATCGATAATTTTAACGTTTACAGCTATTTTACAAGGCTATAGTAAATTAAAAGGACCTGCCGTATTTTTAGGGCTCGGAATCGTATTAAAATATATAGGGAACATTATTTTTATTCCGCGTTATGATGTGATGGGCGCGGCAATTGCGAGTAATATCGGGCTGATTTTTACAGCAGCTGCCCTTATCGTATATTTAAAAAAACTGACGTCTATCAGTCTGGCGAATCGTACGTTTTATAAAAAACTGGCCATCGCCTGTCTCATTATGATAGTCGTTGTACAAGGCGCTGTTTACAGTTTAAACAGTCTGTTTACCGGCCTGTTTAGTCGTTTTGATGCACTCATTTACAGTGGGGTGCTCGTCATGCTTGGCGCAGGGGCTTTTATAACCGCAGTCGCAAAAATGCGAGTATTGACAGAAAAGGATTGGTTTTTAATCCCACTCGGCAGGAGAATGGCTGCATATCAACTAATGTTAAATCGAAAGAAGTAGGTGTATAACTTGAATCAATTAACCGTTATTGGCTTAGGAGCAGCCGATTTTGAACAAATGCAAATGGGTGTTTATAAAAAAATTAAAGCAGCCAAAAAAATATATGTCCGAACAGAGGACCATCCTGTCATTCAAGACTTAAAACTGGAAGGTATCGAGTTTACGAGCTTTGATGATGTGTATATTAAGCATGGTTCGTTCGGTCCTGTTTATGAAGAAATTGCACAACGTCTTATTGAAGCCGTTTCACAGGAAGATGTTATGTATGCTGTGCCGGGACATCCGCTCGTAGCAGAGCAGACCGTCCAGCACTTAATTGAAGCGGACCAGAACGGGCAGATTAAGCTTGTAATTGAAGGCGGGCAAAGCTTTTTGGATCCGATTTTCGGCGCCTTAAAAATTGACCCGATTGAAGGGTTTCAGCTGTTGGACGGTACGAGCATGTCCATCCATGATATGAATATGCGTCAGCACATTTTAATAGCCCAAGTCTATGATTCGTTCAGTGCGTCAGAAGTAAAGCTCACGCTAATGGAAAAATACCGTGATGATTACCCGGTAACAATTGTGACAGCAGCAGGTTCCTCACAGGAATCATTGCGTACTGTTCCGCTTTATGAGCTTGATCAAGCAGCAGAAATCAACAATTTAACGACTGTCTATGTACCGCCTGTTGAATCTGATGAGGAAGCATTGCGTGATTGGACAACATTCCGTCAAATCATAGCGACATTGCGAGGTCCAGATGGCTGTCCTTGGGATCAGAAGCAAACACATGAATCATTGAAAAAGTACTTATTGGAAGAAGCACATGAGTTTTTAGCAGCGGTTGATGCCGAAGATGATTTTGCTATGGTTGAAGAGCTCGGCGATGTCCTTTTACAGGTGTTTTTACATGCGCAAATCGGGGAAGATAATGGTTATTTCACATTGGAAGAAGTGCTTGCATCGATTAGCGAAAAAATGATTCGCCGCCACCCGCATGTTTTTGGGGATGTGACTGCAGAAGATGCAGAAACGGTTGTAGCAAACTGGGAAGCAATTAAAAAGCAGGAAAAAGGCAATGTAGATGGTGAACCACTATTAAAGAACGAATATAGTCCTTACTCATCGCTTCAAACATCGTACAACTACCAGAAAAAAGCAGCGACAGTAGGTTTTGATTGGCCGAATGCTGACGAAGCGTGGAAGAAGTTTACGGAAGAATGGCAAGAGTTCCACGACGAAATAAAGCAAGGTAACGAAATAAGCCGTACCGATGAATTCGGGGATGTATTATTCACCCTTGTGAACATCGCACGATTTTATAAAATTTCACCGGAAGAAGCGATGCTACATGCCAATGAAAAATTTGCACGTCGCTTTCATTACGTTGAGCAAAGTGTAGCAAAGAGCGGCAAGACATTCAGTGATTTTACATTAGAACAGTTAGATGCATTTTGGAATGAAGCAAAACAAATAGAAAAAGGGGAGTAAATGGGATGCGCTTAGATAAGTTTTTAAAAGTTTCACGTTTAATTAAACGTCGTACATTAGCAAAGGAAGTTGCGGTGCAGGGCCGTATTACGATTAATGAAAAAGTGGCAAAAGCCAGCAGTACTGTAAAAGTTGGCGATGAATTGGCAATTCGTTTCGGCCAAAAAATTGTAACGGCACGTGTCGAAGAAATTCGTGAAAATGTGAAAAAAGAAGATGCTTTAAAAATGTTTACAATTATAAAAGAAGAGCGTTTAGAGAAAGTTGAACCAGAATTTATTGATGATGAAGATTAGGGCATGACCAACTTTTGAGTCATGCTTCCTTCCGTTGATGCATATAGTGTACAACTATAAGCTCAAAGGGGGACTTGCATTGACTATTCATCAAGAAAGCGCACGCTATACCATTTCGTCTGGGGATCACTTAGTAACGGTACGTAATCGTAAACGGATGGACATGACATCTGTTAAAAGTATCGAACGGTTCGATCAGGAAGAATTTTATGTGAATACATCACAGGGTCATTTATTGATTCGTGGAGAGGAACTGCGTATTGTTCATTTAGATGTGGACAAGGGATTACTGACGTTAGAAGGGGAAGTGAAGCAATTCCAATACGATGAAAGCGAGAGTGGCTTATCGAAAGGTTTCCTTCATAAATTGTTTGGATGATGATGAGTGCGCAGCTTATAAGCATTCTTGTCATGTTTATAAGCGGAGTTGCTGTAGGTGCAATAATCGATTGTATCCGAATTAATGTAAATCGTATCCCTTTAAAAAATATTCGACGTATTACATGGATTTTAGAATGGATTGTCTGGTTAATATTAGGGGTTACTACGTTTTATTTATTATTTTTAGTAAAAGGAGGGCAATGGCGGGTAGTTGATCCACTTGCCCAAATCGCCGGAATTGCAACTTATGAATTGCTGTTCCAAAAAATTATCCGCTTTATTGGAAGAGTATGTATAAATTTATTTGTGAAGCCGGTTTTTTTTATTGGACATGTAGTAGTTAAAATAGTGAAAAGTATTATAAAATTATTGATGGGGATTGTATTATTTATTTGTCGTCCCTTTATTAAGTTTTTCAAGAAATATTTGTTAAAAAACTTTAAAACACAGCAGTGAACTCGTATAATGATTACAACTATTGATTGTGAGGGAGGAGACGGAAAATGGGAAGAAGAAATGTGCAAGAAGAGCTACATAACCATAATGTCCAGTCGTTGAATAACGATTATGTCCGCTCAAATCCGCAAGCAAAAGCTCAAATTAAAGCAAAAATTGCAGTACGTCGTCGCAGAAGATTAGCAGTATTTTTCATTTTAGCAACTGTAGTAATAGCTGGATTAGTAAAAGCAAACATGGTCCAAAGTGAACGCCTCGCCGCAAAGGAAGAAACGAAAGCAGCGGTGGAAGAACGATTGGAAGAAGCGCTTCACAGACAAGAGCTACTAAATTTGCAGATTGCGAAGCTGGAAGATGATGAGTATATTGCGAAGCTGGCAAGAAAAGAATTTTTCCTTTCTGAAGAGGGCGAAATTATTTTCACAATACCGAATAAATCGGACAAAGAAAATAAAGACAAGCCTGAAGATGACAAAGAATAATTTAAACGCGATAATAAAAGAAAAAAATGTGACTTTGAAAAATAATAAAAAACCAGTAAGCATGGTAATTTCGTGATAAAAATTTTGGTATTAATTGCCTTTAGGTAGAGTGTCTTGTTGACACTCTTTTTATGTTAGCTATAATTAGAGAAGAAGCTATTGAACAAAAGTTTCATTATAATTGATAAATGGCTTTTCAATCGAAGAGTCTCTTAAAATTTAAGGAGGAGCATTTTTTTTATGTCAATTGAAGTAGGCAGCAAAGTACAAGGTAAGGTAACAGGAATCACAAATTTCGGTGCATTCGTTGAGCTTCCAGATGGGAAAACAGGTTTAGTTCACATTAGTGAAGTGGCAGATAACTACGTAAAAGATATTAACGAGCATCTTAAAGTAGGCGATGAAGTCGAAGTTAAAGTGATGAATGTTGAAGCGGATGGAAAGATTGGTCTTTCAATTCGTAAAGCAAAGCCTCAAGCTGAGCGACCAGAGCGTCCACAGCGTCCTCGTCGCGAAAACAACCGTTCTAACGATCGTAATGATCGTCAACCAAAAGAGAACTTTGAACAGAAGATGGCGCGTTTCTTAAAAGATAGCGATGAGCGTTTAACTACATTAAAGCGTGCAACTGAGTCTAAGCGCGGTGGCCGTGGAGCTCGCAGAGGATAATTTTGCTGGCTGTTTGAACGTAGAAAAAGTGTCAAATAGATGATAAAGCGATGGATTGTAAGTGTATATCTTACAATCCATCGCTTTTTTCATTAATAAAATGTTGTGTTGGAGTGGAAAATCAGATTATTCTTTTTCGGCATTATGCCTTATGAGTACACGGATGAGGGTAATAAAGCAAAAAACACCTCCGATTAATCCGATTGTAATCATAAGAATCTGCAATGCGAGCGGCAAGTTTGTCAAGATGACGCCTCCAACGACTAGAAGCATGCTAATACCGCAAAGAAAAGCTAAATATGTAAAGTTTTGGACCAAAGAAAACGCCTCCTCTTATAGTTACAAGTATAATGGATAAGGGAGAAAGTGTATCAGGAATTTACAGAATAGAAAAAAGAACAAAATAAAAGCCGCCTAGGAACACTAAGTTCCTAAACAGCTTTTGAGATGACCCGTACGGGATTCGAACCCGTGTTACCGCCGTGAAAGGGCGGTGTCTTAACCACTTGACCAACGGGCCTATAAATGGTGGCGGCAGAGGGAGTCGAACCCACGACCTTTCGGGTATGAACCGAGTGCTCTAGCCAACTGAGCTACACCGCCAAAATTAACAACAGAATTAATAATACATTGCAGTCTATATAGTGTCAATACTATTTTTTAATTATTTCCTCTATCATAATATACAGGAAATTACTGCGTATTATTTTTTGTAATTACTAATAAAAAAAGCGTAAAAACGCGCATATTACCGTAAAAAAACCGTCGAACAATTTTTTGGTATCAATCCTACAAACAGACAAAATTCACTTTTTCAGCTTTATATAATAGCGTTAAAAAGAAAAGGTGATAGTAAAAATGGTGACATTAAATAATCAAAATGAGTTTCAAACACTAAACTTAGACTTATTCTTATATAAAGAAAAATCGAGAATAATAATAGCAAGTGTTATAGCGTTTGCAGCTTTCTGTTTTGCTCAGGCGGTATTCTTTGAAGCTGTTACTCCGTTGTTTTTACCTTTTTGGCTTGTTATTCGAACGAGATTTGCCTCATTTCAAAAGAGTGCTTTACTAGGGGGAATCCTCGGAACGCTCTTTATTGGGTTTGGACAGGCAGCCGTTGTGTTAGTGCAGTTACTCTTCATGGAATGTCTCGTCCGTTTTAAGTTTATAAAACTATCCCCGTACTTTTTACTAGGAAGTACAATTATCGCTATTCAGCTAGCATGGCAAATGATGCTTCATAGTGGTATGCCATCTGTCATGACGTTATTTTATATCGTATATGAATGTCTTTTTGCAGTTTCGATTTTATTTTTTATGCGTATTTTGACATTGCCAAGTAAAGAAAACGGAACCATTGAATGGACAAGAGAAAAAATAACGGCAATTATTGTCGTTTTGGCCGGTATGCTAATCGGCATGGAAAGCTTGACTCTATTTTACTTTTCAATGGCACTGATCGTTCTTCATTTCCTCATCTGCCTTGTAGCCTATGCCTCGACGGTTGGAGCTACGGTCATTTTTTCATTATCTCTTGGCTTTTTTATAGGCTTAGCTAATTTATCATTCACAGGTATGATGATCTTATATGCATGTACAGGGCTGGTCGCCGCTTTTGTACAAAACCAGGGACGTTATGCCGTGGCGCTTTTTAGTTTTCTGCCGAGTATTTTTTTCTTCTTTTATGATGCAACATTACCGATCGATAGCGTTTATTTTATGTCGATGCTTACAGGCGCAATTATTTTCCTGCTTATGCCGAAAAATATACTTGAGTATTGCAAAATGTATTACAAACAAAATACGGTTAGTATAATCCAGGTGAACCGCAATGAAGTAGTGGAAGTGCAGCTCAAGCAATTTCAGCAATTTGTATCTTTTATGAAGGAGCTTGTGTTTGATCATTTTACACAAAATAAAACTAAAAGTAAGACAACAGCAGAACCGTTTCTAATTTGCTCCAGCTGTTTCCGCTATGAGGAATGCTGGGGGAAAAATGGAGAGATGGAAGGAATTATTGATTCGTGGCGGTTAGCGAAAAGAAGTACAAAACCAGTCAGCTGGATTCGGGTAGAGGAGCAGCTAAAAGGGAAATGCATCAAATCTTCTAAATTGCTGGAAGAACTAGAGTCTGCTTTACACAAAGAACATATGGAGCGACAGTTCTATCATGGCAAAAAGATGATAGCCTTACAGCTACGTGATTTGAGCAGCCACTTTGAAAAATTATTAAACAGCCAGCGATTAGAAATCGGCACATCGGAAATGGATGGGGAGATGCAGCAGTTTTTAAAGGAACATGATATTCATTGTTTGCACATTCAGTGGATAAAAAATGAAATAGGGAATCGAGAGTTCGTATGTTATGTCGCAGATCATCGTGATGCACATGTCGTTATCCAGCAATTAGAACAGCAACTGTTTGAATTTTTGCATGAACCATTGAAAGGTGAACAGATTTACGAGCAGCACTCGCCAATTTTTTATCGCCAAATTAAGTTTACTTCAGCAATTCGTTATCAGTTGGAGTATGATATATATACGTATTCCCATGCAAACCATGCAATTTCCGGTGATTCTTATCGGGTATTTCCGATTCATCCAGGACTTATGGCGATCATGCTATCGGATGGGATGGGGACGAATGTGAGAGCAAATCGTGAAAGTGAACGCTTAATTCAAATGATGCAGGATTGCCTTACGTACAATATGGATCCTGAAACAGCGATGCACACAATGCATTATGTCATGTCGCTGAAAAATGATTCGGACATGTATGCGACAATGGATTTTGCACTTGTCGATTTACAGTTCGGCCATTTATGGTGTTGGAAAGCGGGAGGCATGACGACATATGTATTAAGAGGGAATGATTTATTCAAAATAGAAAGTACAAGTGCTCCAATTGGCTTTTTGCCTAACTTCGCAATCGATACAGAAATGACACAATTATTGTCAGAGGACGTTATTTTAATGATTTCCGACGGGTTATTTTCATCATCTGCACAATGGGATGCACAGGAACAATTATTTATCCGGCTGATTCGTCAAGGGCTGGAAAATGGTGCTTCCATCCAGGTCGTACTATTTGATGTCATGACGCAATTCAAACAAAGATACCCGATTGCAGACGACTGCACTGTGATGCTATTCCGTTTGCAGCATGTAATAAAACCGTGGCAAGTATTCAGACCAGCGATCACACATTGAAATGTAATATGAGGTGAGTAAATGCACACTTTAGAGCATCAAGTTTTAGCGTATATAAAAGAGCAGCAGCTTATTAAAAGCGGAGATAAACTATTAATTGCTTGTTCAGGAGGCGTTGATTCAATGGCGCTTCTTTCTTTTTTTTATCATTTTCAGCACTATTTTAATATTGAGCTCGCCGTGGCGCATGTTGACCATATGCTTCGCGGCGAACAATCTGCTCAAGACCGCCAATTTGTTGAGCAGGCATGTAAAGATTGGGCTATTCCTTTTTATAGTTGTGCGATTCCGATTGCGGAAATCCAACAAAAAGAAGGCGGAAACATGCAGGCGATTTGCCGGAAGGAACGCTATCATTTCTTTGAAACCGTCATGCATACACATAAGTTTACAAAATTAGTAACTGCCCATCATGCGGACGATCAGCTCGAATCAATGTTAATGGCCATAACGAAAGCGAGTTCACTAAACGGATTAAAAGGCATATTACCTTCACGTAAATTTCAACAATTTACTGTAATTCGGCCTTTTTTGATGGTTACGAAAGACGAAATTGGGGAATATTTACATAGTAAAGGTCATTTGTACCGTGAAGATCCGAGCAATGCAAAGAATGATTATACCCGCAATCGTTTCCGTCACAATGTCGTACCAGTTTTGAAGGAAGAAAACCCCCTTGTTTCCCGACACGCAGTCCACATTGCCCAGCAGCTTTTAGAGGATGATACGTATTTAATGGAGCTTGCAGAAGAGCGTTTTTCGAAGCTTTTTCTGAAAGTCGATAAAAATTGTTATAAAGTCAAGGTTTCGGAATTACAAAAAGAGCCACTTGCTTTACAAAGAAGGCTCATTTTAATACTATTAAGTTATCTTTATAACGATTCAAATACGATTCAAAGCTACGCACTTTGCACGACGATTTTGACGTTATTCTCAATTTCGGATGGAAGTCGTGCACTTGATTTACCGGAGAATTTTATTGCGCGTCAACAATACGATGAAGTTGTATTTGAATATAAGCAGCAAAACTTGCGAACATCAAATCAACAAATCGCTTTGAATGAGTGGTGTGTGCTTGGAACGATGCGCATATATATTGGGGAACTTGCACAATGTGATGAGGACTTACTTCAAAAGTATCCGCATCACTTTTTCGCCGCATCATCTGTTTCGTTTCCTTTATTCGTAAGGGCTCCCAAACAAGGGGATCGTATTTTGCTACAAGGTATGCAGCATCAGAAAAAAGTATCTCGCATTTTTATTGATGACAAGATTCCTTTCACCAAAAGAGCTAGCTGGCCGTTGTTAGTCGAGGCTAATGATGACCTTTTAGCGATAGTAGCTGTACGCGTTAACAATAAATTTTCTAATGTAAAGTCGGCGGAGCATGAAATGGTGCTTCTTGTCGATAGCAATGAACGTCTTTAGAAAGTTTGAACAATAAAAGGAGGAATCTACTCATGATTCAAAATGACATCGAAAAAATAATGATTACAGAAGAACAAATCCAGGAACGTATTAAAGAGCTTGGCGCTCAACTGACAGAGGAATATAAAGAAATGTTCCCATTAGCTGTCGGAGTGTTAAAAGGTGCAATGCCATTTATGACGGATCTGATGAAACGTTTCGATTCTTATGTAGAGCTGGACTTTATGGATGTTACTTCATATGGGAATGCAACTGTTTCATCTGGGGAAGTAAAAATACTTAAAGACTTAAATACAAGTGTGGAAGGTCGCGATGTCATTATTATTGAAGACATTATCGACAGTGGTTTAACATTAAGCTATTTGGTGGATTTATTTAAATACCGTAAAGCTAAATCGATTAAAATCGTAACATTACTGGATAAGCCATCTGGCCGTAAAGTGGAATTGAATGCAGATGTTGTTGGCTTCGAAGTACCGGACGGTTTTGTTGTAGGCTACGGATTAGATTATGCAGAGAAATATCGTAACTTACCTTACATCGGAATTTTAAAACGCGAAGTATACTCATTTTAATATTTCCTAGACTGTACAAACCTTCAATTTTGAGGTGAGCATCTAGGCATAAGCAGTAATTGAGCGGATTTTGTCATAATTCGTTTCAACGTTTAAAATGTGTGGTGCTTTTTATTGTATGAAAATTTCAACGTATGTTAAGATTTTACTTATAGTTTTTCTGTAACGTTGTGAGGAGGCTGGGGATGAATCGAATATTTCGATACACCATATTTTATTTACTAATATTTCTCGTGATTATCGGGATTTTTGGAACATTTAATGGTGGAAAAAAGACAACTGAAAACCTTGATTACTATGCGTTTTTTGAGGCTTTAGAGAGCAATGAGATTGCTTCTATGGAAATACAGCCTGAAAGAGGCGTGTATAAAATTGTAGGTCAGATGAAAGGCGCTGAAGAAGGCGAAACTTTCACAGTAAACGTTTTACAAAATGACCAAACTTCTGTAGACCGTATTCTGCAAATTGAAGAACAAGTTGCAAACGGTGAATATCCAGGACTGAAAATTTTAGAACAACCACAAACAAGTGGGTTCGTAACATTCCTTACGAGCATCATTCCATTTGTCATCATTATTATTTTATTCTTCTTCTTACTAAGCCAATCGCAAGGTGGCGGTAATAAGGTGATGAACTTCGGGAAGTCAAAAGCAAAGCTATTTGATGACACGAAGAAAAAAGTTCGTTTCAATGACGTGGCAGGTGCCGACGAAGAGAAACAAGAACTTGTTGAAGTAGTAGATTTCTTAAAAGATCACCGTAAATTCACTGATATCGGTGCACGTATTCCGAAAGGGATCCTATTAGTAGGTCCTCCAGGTACAGGTAAAACATTACTTGCACGTGCTGTTGCCGGTGAAGCGGGCGTACCATTCTTCTCGATTTCTGGTTCTGATTTCGTAGAGATGTTCGTCGGTGTCGGTGCATCTCGTGTTCGTGACTTATTTGAAAACGCTAAGAAAAATGCCCCATGTATCATTTTCATCGATGAGATTGATGCGGTAGGTCGTCAACGTGGTGCGGGTCTTGGTGGTGGTCACGATGAGCGTGAACAAACATTAAACCAATTACTAGTTGAAATGGATGGTTTCGGTGCAAACGAAGGTATTATTATCATCGCTGCAACAAACCGCCCTGATATTCTAGATAAAGCATTATTACGTCCTGGTCGTTTTGACCGTCAAATTACGGTTGGTCACCCAGACGTAAAAGGCCGTGAAGCAATCCTTAAAGTACATGCACGCAATAAGCCATTATCAGATACAGTTGATTTAGCTGCTGTTGCACAACGTACACCAGGATTCTCAGGTGCAGATTTAGAAAACTTGTTAAACGAAGCAGCTTTAGTTGCAGCTCGTAAAAACAAAAAATCAATAAACATGGCTGATATTGATGAAGCATCTGACCGCGTAATTGCCGGTCCTGCAAAAGCAAGCCGTGTGTATTCTCCAAAAGAGAAAAAGCTTGTTGCATTCCATGAAGCCGGTCACGTAGTTGTCGGTCTTGAATTGGATGAAGCTGATACTGTTCATAAAGTAACGATTGTCCCTCGTGGTCAAGCAGGTGGTTATGCCATCATGTTACCGAAAGAAGAGCGTTTCTTCACAACGAAGCAAGAGTTACTAGACCGTATCGCCGGATTACTAGGCGGACGTGTTGCGGAAGAAATTGTACTTGGTGAAGTATCTACAGGTGCACATAATGACTTCCAGAAAGTAACGAGCATTGCGCGTGCAATGGTTACAGAATACGGAATGAGCAATAGTCTTGGTGCTGTTCAATACGGTTCAAACCAAGGCGGTAATCCATTCCTAGGTCGTGACTTCGGTTCAGATCAAAACTACTCTGATACAGTAGCATATGAAATCGATAAAGAAGTTCAGCGTATCGTTGATGAGCAATATGCTCGTACGAAACGTATTTTAACAGAGCGTCGTGACTTACTAGATTTAATCGCAAATACGTTAATTGATAAAGAAACGTTAAATGCACAGCAAATCGAACATTTACGCGACCACGGTATATTACCTCCTGAAGAGGCGGTAGTAGAATCGGAGCTTCAACAAAAAGATCAAAAAGAAGCAACACCAACAATTGAAACGGCTGGTAATGCATCGATTAATGAAGATGTTCAAGGTGAAAAGAAATCACCAACAGTTGAAGATTTACCGAAAGACGTGTCAGATGATCGCCCGCAAGGCATCGATGAAGACCGTCCAAAATAATACAACACAACTGACTATTTCCTGGGAAAAGGAGATAGTCAGTTTTTTCTTCTTAAAATCTTGCCTTTAAATATAACGCGATTTGGTGAGTTGGTTGAAAAGGAGGGTGGTAGACTCTAGCGGAAAGCCTTCACCCCTATGGAGATCAACAGGTTTTAGTTGAAAGGGAATGATTGCCGACTAAAAATACTGAATACTGTATAGTAGATGGCCAAATATGGTATGATTTTTTTCAGTATAAGAAAAGTAGGTGCCACTTGTGATTTTAGTAATGAATGCGGGTAACTCCAATATCATTTTAGGTATTTATAATCAAGATAAACTTATCCATCATTGGCGGACAGAGACAAATATACGAAAAACTGAAGATGAATATGCGATGCAATTTAAGGCGTTTTTTTCTCATGAAGGCATTTCATTTGAACAAGTAAAAGGGATTATTATATCCTCAGTTGTGCCACCTATTATGTTTGCACTTGAATTAATGTGTAAAAAGTATTTCAATATCCAGCCTTTGATTGTGGGACCCGGTGTAAAAACAGGCTTGAATATAAAGTATGAAAATCCGCGTGAAGTAGGCGCAGACCGTATTGTAAATGCGGTTGCCGCTTTACAGCAATATAGTGGGAGACCACTGATTATTATCGATTTTGGTACAGCGATTACGTATTGCTTTATTAATGAACGAGGCGATTATTTAGGGGGCGCCATTGCACCCGGTATTGCCATATCAACAGAGGCGCTCTATACACGTGCAGCAAAGCTACCTCGAATTGAAATTGCCCATACATCGCAAGTTGTGGCAAAGAATACGGTAGCTGCTATGCAGGCAGGGGTTTTTTACGGGTTTTTAGGACAAGTAGAAGGCATCGTCAGTCGTATGAAAGCGCAAAGTAAAGAAGAGCCACTCGTAATTGCAACTGGGGGACTAGCAAAATTGATTGCGAATGAAACCCAGATGATTGATGTCGTCGATCCGTTTTTGACGCTCAAGGGACTAGCAACGATTTATAAAAGAAATCAATAGAAAAGAGGAATTTCAACATGAAAGACTATTTAGTAAGAGGCATTGCATATGACGGACAGGTACGTGCGTTTGCAACAAATACAACTGCAACTGTAGGAGAAGCACAACGCCGCCATAATACATGGCCTGTTGTATCTGCTGCGTTAGGCCGTTCAATGACAGCATCTGTAATGATGGGTGCGATGTTAAAAGGTGACGACAAAATTACCGTAAAAATCGAAGGGAACGGTCCAATCGGTCCAATGGTTATCGATGCAGATGCCAAAGGAGATGTGCGCGGCTTCGTTACAAATCCACATGTTCACTTTGAATTAAATGAACAAGGAAAACTGGATGTACGTGCGGGTGTCGGTTCTGAAGGTGCTTTGACAGTTGTTAAAGACTTAGGTTTACGTGATATGTTTTCAGGTCAAACACCGATTGTCTCAGGAGAAATTGCTGAGGACTTCACATATTACTTCGCTACATCTGAACAAGTACCTTCATCAGTAGGTTTAGGTGTGTTAGTAAATCCGGATAATACAATTTTAGCAGCGGGCGGCTTTATTATTCAATTAATGCCAGGCTGTGAAGAAGAAACAATCGAAGCAATTGAAAAGCATTTATCATCAATTGAGCCTGTTTCTAAAATGATTGAAAAAGGATATACACCTGAGCAAATTTTAGAAGCAGTATTAGGCGAAGGAAATGTTCAAATTCTTTCAACAATGCCTGTACAGTTCCAATGTCAATGTTCAAAAGAGCGTTTCGGTGCGGCAATTATCGGTTTAGGTGTCGGTGAAATTCAGGAAATGATTGACGAAGATGGCCAAGCAGAAGCGCAATGCCACTTCTGTTTAGAAACTTATCACTTCGATAAAAGTGAACTTGAAGGCTTTGTGAATGAAATCCAATCGTAATTTACACAAAACACCACAACCACCGCAAAATAATTTACCGTACACACAACGACGCTTAAAAACAAAACCTACGTTGCTGTTATTACTGCTATTGTTAATCGGAAATCTATTTTGGTTTGTGTTATGGTTACTCCCATCTGATGAAACAACATCAGAGAAAGAAGACGGCGGCGAAAAAATTGCTGCCGTCGAGGGAGATCCAATTACACGCCAACAATGGCTTGCTGAAATGGAAAACCGTTACGGAAAAGAAACATTGCAGAGTTTAGTAAATGAAGCTGTTATGGAAAAAGCCGCGGAAAAATATAAACTCGATGTAAAAGAGGAAGAGATTGATTTAGAAATAGCCTTATTACGTTCGGCACAAGATTCAAATGATTCAACTCTACATAGTTTATCCCCAGAGCAACTGCGTCAAAAAATGCGTGCTCAGCTCATCTTAGATAAAGTACTGACAAATGATATTGTAGTAAAAGAGGATGAAGCTAAAAAATATTACGAAGATAATAAGTCGATCTATAATATTCCTACTACACACCGAACAAGTATCATTATCGTGAATTCAAAAGAGGATGCGGAACGGGTGGAAAAAGAGCTGAAGGACGGCTCTGATTTTGCGGTTCTGGCACGCGAGCATTCATTGGATACAGCATCTGCAAGTTTAGGTGGCGACATTGGCTTTATTTCATCAAGTCAGTCAGCAGTGGATCCTGCCATTTTACCAGCAGTGGAAAAGCTGAAGGAAAAGGAAACTTCCAAACCTTTTGTATTAAGCGATGGGCGTTATGCAATCGTCAAGGTTACAGAGAACATGAAAGGGCAGTCATTCAGCTTTGATGAAGTAGAAGGGCATGTGAAACGTCAGCTCGCTTTGGAACAGCTGTCGCCTTCCATTACACCGGAAGCTTTCTGGGCAGAATTTAATGCAACATGGATCTACGGAGAATCTAAAAATTAACACCAGATTTATATGGGCCAGGACAGAAGTTAAAGTTTTAGTGAAAGAGGAACTTTTAACTGTCTTTGCCCTTTTTCCCTATTTAATAAGTAAAACTAAATAGTCAGAAATTTTACAAAAATTTCGTTTCAATTAATTGACAAGTACTATGAAAAATTGATAAGATACAAATTAAGTAAAACCTATTGACTTGGTAGGGATTTGGAGAGGAATGGATAAAATGAGTAAATTAGCAAATTCAGTGGCGGATTTAGTAGGTCGCACACCAATCGTAAAATTAAACAATGCAACAAGTGAAAATGAAGGTACAGTTTACGTAAAGCTTGAATACTTTAACCCAGGTTCTTCAGTAAAAGACCGTTTAGCTTTAGCTATGGTTGAAGCAGCAGAAAAAGACGGCACATTAAAGCCAGGCGGTACAATCATCGAGCCAACTTCTGGTAACACAGGGATCGGTTTAGCGATGATTGCTGCAGCAAAAGGCTATAAAGCGATTTTAGTAATGCCTGAAACTATGTCACTAGAGCGTCGCAACCTTTTACGTGCTTATGGTGCTGATTTAGTATTAACACCAGGCCCAGAAGGTATGAAAGGTGCAATTGCAAAAGCAGAAGAATTATCAAATTCAGAAGGCTACTTCTTGCCTCAACAATTCAAAAACGAAGCAAACGCAGAAATTCACCGTTTAACAACAGGTCCTGAAATTGCGGAAGCATTCGAACAAGAAGGCTTAAAATTAGATGCATTTGTTGCTGGTGTAGGTACTGGGGGTACAATTACTGGTGCAGGTGAAGTACTAAAAAGCAAATTCCCTGAAATTGAAATTATTGCGGTTGAACCTAAAGATTCTCCAATTCTTTCAGGTGGTAACCCTGGCCCACATAAAATTCAAGGTATTGGTGCAGGTTTCATTCCGGACGTATTAAACACAGAAGTATATGATTCTGTATTACCGGTTGAAAACGAAACAGCATTCGAGTATGCTCGTAAAGTAGCGCGTGAAGAAGGTATTTTAGCTGGTATTTCTTCAGGTGCAGCAATTTATGCAGCAATCGAAACAGCAAAACGTTTAGGCAAAGGCAAAAACGTATTAGCAATTATCCCATCAAACGGTGAGCGCTACTTATCAACGCCTTTATACCAATTTGAAGACTAATTAAATTTTACCTAAGTGATTTTAAAAGCTATTTTGCGAGTATAACCTCGTAAAATAGCTTTTTTTCTTAGAAACTGCTAAGTTAAAAATGGATTTTTAAAGCGTTATCGAGTTTAATTAAGAAAAAGGTAAAGCAGGTGTAAATTGATGCAACAACTAGAAACACATACATTTTACATGACAAAAGATGAGTTTTATTATAGTTTCCAGGAACAGACGGCAATGGAAAAACAGCGTGCATTTCTGGAAAGCGGCAGGGGCGGGCATTTTTCAATTGCTGCATGGCAGCCAATTGCAACTGCAAAGTCAGTGGCACACGGTCTGGAACTGAAGTGGAAAAATGGAGAGGCAGAACTGAAAACAGGTGAGGCACTGGCGGAATTAGAAAAAGTAGTCGCAGAGTATAAGCTTGAAGCGAATCCGAATCTGCCTGATTTCCAAGGTGGAGCAATTGGATTTATTTCGTATGACTATGCTCGCACGATTGAAGTTCTTCCAAATAATGCGGAAGATGACTTACACGTACCGGATCTTTATTTTTATTTGTTTGATCATTGGGCAATCCGTAATGTCCAAACAGGTGAAGTAACATTGATGAAGTTTTCTACTTGTGACGTCGATTTACTTTCATGGCAAACGGATTGGCAACAGCATGCGGAAGTCGGGTTGGAAAAGCGTCATTTTAATCAGGAAACAGCTAAAAACATGCAGCAGGATGAAGCGGAATTACAAGTTTCCTTCAGTGGGGATGCATTTGAAGCTGCTATACATAAAATTCAACACTATATTGGACAAGGTGATGTGTTCCAGGTGAACTTGTCGGTGCGCCAGGCAAAAAGACTTTCTGCAGCACCGATTGCGATGTATGAGGCAGTTCGTTCGTTTAATCCTTCACCGTATATGGCTTATATTGAAAGTGAGGATTTCGCGGTTGTTAGCGGCTCGCCGGAATTGCTTGTAAAACGTAAAAACAATGAGCTGTCAACAAGACCAATTGCAGGAACACGTCCGCGCGGAGCATCGGAAGAACAGGATGTGGCTTTAGCCTATGAACTGATTGAGCATGAAAAAGAGCGTGCAGAACATGTCATGTTAGTTGATCTAGAGCGCAATGATTTAGGACGAGTAAGCAAATACGGAACGGTAGAAGTAAATGAGTTTATGGTCATCGAGCATTATTCGCATGTGATGCATATTGTTTCGAATGTGCGTGGGGAAATTGCACAAGGAAAAACAAATGCGGATGTTATTCGGGCAATGTTCCCCGGTGGTACGATTACAGGGGCACCGAAAATCCGTACGATGGAAATTATTGAAGAGCTCGAGCCGGTACGCCGTGGTCTTTACACAGGATCAATCGGCTGGATTGGCTACACAGGTGACTTAGAGCTAAATATCGTTATCCGTACAGCGTATATTCAAGATGGTATTGCGTACATTCAGGCGGGTGCCGGTATTGTCATCGATTCCATTCCGGAAAACGAGTATATTGAATCGATGAATAAAGCGAAGGCAATGTGGCAGGCAAAAGCGATGGCAGAAGAGGTGAGCAAATGATTTTAATGATTGATAACTATGATTCGTTTACATATAACTTAGTGCAATACTTCGGTGAATTCGGTCATGAATTGGTCGTAAAGCGCAATGATGAGATTACGGTCGAGGAAATTGAAAAACTTCGGCCAATGATGCTTGTCATCTCACCAGGGCCGTGTACACCAAACGATGCCGGAGAAAGTCTCCGTATCATCGAACATTTCACAGGCAAGCTTCCGATTTTAGGTGTGTGCTTAGGTCATCAGGCGATTGCACAAGTGTTTGGCGGCGATGTTGTGCGTGCTGAGCGATTGATGCACGGGAAAACTTCCCCTGTTCTTCATAAGGGGATTGGTCTGCATAGAAAAAATGCAAACCCATTTTTGGCAACACGCTACCATTCACTGATTGTAGAACCGACAACTTTACCGGACTGTCTGGAAGTGACGGCTTGGACAGCGGAAGGCGAAATTATGGGGCTGCGTCATAAAGAATATCCGATTGAAGGGGTTCAATATCACCCGGAATCAATTATGACCGAAGACGGCAAGCAGCTGTTACGCACATTTATTGAGTCGTATTGTTAGGGGGAAAGGCAATGCTTTGTTGGATGAATGGACATTATATCGATGAACAAGATTTGAAAATTTCTCCGTTTGATCATGGTTTTTTATATGGACTCGGTTTTTTTGAAACATTTCGTACATATGAGGGAAAGGCTGTCTATCTGCATGAACATTTCAGCCGTCTGCTTGAAGCATTAAAAGAATACCGTATTCATTTTCCGTATAGGTTACAGAACATAGAAGAGGTCATTGAAAAGCTCAATGCACAGGACGGCAAAGAAGGGTATTTTCGTTTAAATGTATCAGCCGGTGTGCATCCAATTGGACTTGCACCCTCCGAGTATACCGAACCGACCGTTATTCTGTTTCGTAAAGAACTGCCAGAAATGGTACGCGGGACAGAAAAAGAAGCGGTGTGGCTGAAAACAGCGCGTAACTCTCCGGAGCAGCAAACCCGCTATAAAAGCCATCACTACGGCAATAATGTACGAGCGCGGTTAGAGTTACCGAGTTTAGCGACACAAGAAGGTTTCTTTACCGATCAGAACGGTGTTATCGCAGAAGGCATTACGTCAAATGTCTTTTGGATAAAAGATGGTATACTGTATACGCCTTCTACTAATTTAGGTATTTTACCGGGTATTACACGTAAAAAAGTCATTCAACTAGCTGAAGAACTCCAAATTCCGGTACGAGAAGGCCGCTTTATGGCATGGGAATTGGAACAGGCGGATGAATGCTTTATTACAACAGCTGTACAGGAGCTTGTACCGATTTCCCGTATTGGGGAGGTACGCTTTGCGGGCAGTGAAGGCAGACTTTATAAAAAGTTGCATCAAAAATATTTACAAAAAATTGTTATGTGTTTAGGAGACCGTCATGTTAGAAAACTATAAAGTACTCACATTAAATGGGATCGAACTGGATTTTCGTAAAGAAACATTCGTGATGGGCATTTTAAATGTAACACCCGACTCATTTTCGGATGGCGGCAAGTTCAATTCAGTTGAAAAAGCAGTCGCACAGGCGAAAAAAATGGTGGCAGATGGCGCAAAAATTATCGATATTGGCGGGGAATCAACACGCCCTGGCTATACACGGATTTCAGATGAGGAAGAAATTGCACGTGTTGTACCGGTAATTCGGGCGCTTTTAAAAGAAGTACCTGCGATTATTTCAATTGATACGTATAAATCGAATGTTGCGCGTGCTGCAATTGAAGCAGGGGCACATATTATTAATGATATATGGGGCGCAAAGGCGGATCCGGAAATGGCAAGTGTCGCGGCAGAACTCGATGTGCCGATTATTTTAATGCATAACCGCCTGTCAGATCAGTACGATAACTACTTCACCGATTATATGGCCGATATGCAGGAAAGTATTGCGATTGCAAAAGCAGCAGGTGTACGTGACGAGCATATTTTCCTTGATCCTGGTATCGGTTTTGTGAAAAGTTTAAGTGAAAGTATTGAAACGATGCAGCGCCTCGATGAGCTTGTTGCATTAGGCTATCCAGTATTGCTTGCGACATCACGCAAGCGTATGATCGGATCGATTTTGGAACTACCTGTTGATGACCGAGTGGAAGGGACAGCCGCTACTTGTGCATTTGGTGTCCAAAAGGGCTGCCATATGATGCGTGTTCATGATGTAAAGGAAGTGGCGCGTACAGTGAAGATGATGGATGCGCTTGTAGGGAAATTTGAAGTACAAGGTGAATTGGCACCGAGACATTAAGGAGTTTGCAATGGATTATATTCATTTAAAAGAGATGCAGTTTTTTGGTTATCATGGTGTATTACCGGAAGAAAACGTATTAGGACAACGCTTTCGGGCTAATGTTTCGCTTGCTGTTGATATAAAACGTGCAGGTGAGACGGATGAGCTGGATCATACGGTTAGCTATGTAGGCGTTTATGATATTTGTAAAGAAGTAATTGAAGGTAAGCCGTTTAAATTGATTGAGGCAGTAGCGGAAAAAGTTGCTTCAAGGATTTTAACGCAATATGAAGGTCAGATTTTTGGGTGCCGCGTCGAAATTATTAAGCCCGACCCTCCAATTCCGGGACATTACAAAGAAGTCGCGGTTGAAATTACAAGAGGACAATTCGTATGATGACGACAGCGTATTTATCGATCGGTACAAATATTGGTGAGCGTGAGCAAAACTTGCAAGATGCGGTAAAGTTGCTCATCGCACATAAGACAATATCTGTAACAGCAATTTCTTCAATTTATGAAACAGCAGCAGTAGGCTATACAGATCAGGCAGATTTTTTGAATATCGCCGTTGCTCTTGAAATGGAACTCGATGCCTATGAGCTTCTTGCGGAGTGCCAAAAAATCGAAAATGATCTTGGCCGTGTCCGTGAATTTCGGTGGGGACCACGAATAATCGATTTGGATATTTTGTTGTATGGTCAACAACAGTATGAAACCGAAAAATTGATAATTCCACATCCTCGTATGTACGAACGTGCATTTGTGCTTGTACCGTTAGAGGAGATTATGACGCAAAATTATGATATGCTTGTAGGCGTGCAAAAAGCGTTACATGCACTTGATATAGAGAAAGAAGGCGTCAATCTGTGGAAGAAAATCAATACGGTCGCAGAATTCGTGCCTTTCGAAAACTAAAACGAATTCAGCAAACCGAATTTGCAAAACATATTGGTATATCTGTAACAATTTTAGGGCGAATTGAACGAGGCGAGAAGAAACCCTCTGAAGAACAACTTCAAACAATTGCAGATGTATTACAAATAGATATAAAAGAATTAAAAGGTGAGTAACCGAGTGGAGGGAACAGAAAAGGTGTCAAACATCGACCAAAAGCCATTCCAAATAGGCGATATTATTATGGATAACCGGGTCGTTCTTGCTCCGATGGCAGGAATTTGCAACTCTGCTTTCCGGTTAACGGTAAAAGAGTTTGGAGCGGGGTTAGTCTATGCGGAAATGATCAGCGATAAAGCGTTGAACACCCGCAACAAAAAAACATTGGACATGCTTTATATTGATGAGCGGGAAAACCCGATGACGCTGCAAATTTTTGGAGGAGACAAAGAAAATTTAGTAGAGGCGGCGAAATTTGTAGACAAACATACAACTGCCGACATTATCGATATCAATATGGGTTGTCCTGTAAATAAAATTATTAAATGTGAAGCTGGCGCAAAATGGCTTCTTGATCCGAATAAAATTTACGAAATGGTTTCAGCAGTTGTCGATGCAGTTGATAAACCCGTTTCGGTAAAAATGCGTATCGGTTGGGATGAAGAGCGTGTATTCGCTGTGGAAAATGCCCAGGCAGCAGAACGTGCAGGTGCAGCCGCTATCGCGATGCATGGCCGAACTCGTGTGCAAATGTATGAAGGTAAAGCAAACTGGGACGTTTTAGCCGAAGTGAAGAAAAATATTAGCATCCCGTTTATCGCAAATGGGGATGTGGAAACACCGGAAGATGCAAAGCGCATTCTGGAACATACGAAGGCAGATGGGGTCATGATTGGTCGTGCTGCTTTAGGAAATCCGTGGATGATCTATCAAACGGTAAAATACTTGGAATCAGGTGTTCAAATTCCAGAGCCTTCAGTTCGTGAAAAAATGGATGTTTGTTTATTGCATTTTGAACGTCTAAAAGCACTTAAAGGTGAAAAAGTGGCGGTTAGAGAAATGCGTAAACATGCATCATGGTACTTAAAAGGTATTCGTGGAAACGGGAAAATCCGTAATGCCATCAATTTAACGGAGACCGAGCAAGAATTACGTACTCTTCTAAACAGTGTTGCAGATGAATACGAAGAAGAAGCGGTAATTGTATAAAAATCATTGAAGGCATCAGATGATGGTGCCTTTTTCTTATGTAAAGAGAAATCACTTGTCGTAATTATCTGATATTTAAAATTAATTCGAAACAGGTGAATCAACAAAAGAAATACTGTACAATAGAAACATTATGGACTATTGTGCCGTTTTGGAGCGCAAAAATATTAAGGAGTGAAATACGTGTCAAATATCGAAGAATTAAACGACCAACTTTTGGTGAGACGCCAGAAGATGACAGATATTCGTGAAAACGGTATGGACCCATTCGGCAGCCGTTTTGAACGCACACATTTATCGAACGAAGTTATTGCAGAAAATGAGCAATTTAATAAAGAACAGTTAGAAGAAAATCCACGTGAAGTAGTAATCGCCGGACGTATTATGACGAAGCGCGGTAAAGGTAAAGCAGGTTTTGCGCATATCCAGGACTTAGCAGGCCAAATCCAAATTTATGTACGTAAAGATGCAATTGGTGAAGAAGCATATGAATTGTTCAACAAAGCCGATCTTGGCGATATCGTAGGGGTAAAAGGAAATGTATTCCGTACGCAAGTTGGAGAGTTGTCTGTTAAAGCGACAGAGTTCACTTTCCTAACAAAAGCGTTACGCCCGTTGCCTGATAAATTCCACGGCCTGACAGACGTAGAACAACGCTACCGTCAACGCTATGTAGACTTAATGACAAATGACGAATCAAAAACAACTTTCATCCAACGTTCAAAAATCATCCGAGCAATCCGCAACTATTTAGATAACAATGGTTATTTGGAAGTGGAAACACCGATGCTGCATACAATTGCAGGTGGTGCTGCGGCTCGCCCGTTCATTACACACCACAATGCATTGGATATGGAATTATATATGCGTATCGCAATAGAGCTGCATTTAAAACGTTTAATCGTTGGTGGTTTGGAAAAAGTATATGAAATCGGCCGTGTATTCCGTAATGAAGGAATTTCAACACGTCACAACCCGGAATTCACAATGATTGAATTATATGAAGCGTATGCAGACTACAACGATATTATGGACTTAACAGAAAACCTTATTGCACATGTAGCACAAGATGTTCTTGGTACGACATCTGTACAATATGGTGAAGATACAATTGAATTAGGTGTTGGCTGGAAACGTGTGCATATGGTAGATGCAGTTAAAGAAGCAACGGGTGTAGATTTCTGGGCTCCGATGACTGTAGAAGAAGCGCGTAAACATGCTGCTGAACACGGCGTGGAAATTAAAGATGCACATGAAGTAGGTCACATCATCAATGAATTCTTTGAGCAAAAAGTAGAAGAAACATTAGTACAACCTACTTTCGTAACAGGTCACCCTGTGGAAATTTCTCCGTTAGCGAAGAAAAATCCTGAAGACCCACGCTTCACAGATCGTTTTGAACTATTCATTGTTCGCCGTGAGCACGCAAATGCATTCACAGAATTAAATGATCCAATCGATCAACGCGAGCGCTTTGAAGCCCAAATGGCCGAAAAAGAGGCAGGAAATGACGAAGCACATGAAATGGATAATGACTTCATCGAAGCATTAGAATACGGTATGCCCCCAACAGGTGGTTTAGGTATCGGTATCGACCGTTTAGTAATGTTATTAACGAACTCACCATCAATTCGTGATGTATTGTTATTCCCGACAATGCGCCATACAACAAAATAAGTTTAATTTAATTAGAGCCTTGCGTTATTCGCAAGGCTCTTTTCTTTATTATAGGAAGAAGAGAGTGGCTGCTTGGCAGAGAGGAACGATGGGAGTCTCGGCGGATAAATTATTACTAGGGGTTATACAGATGTGTTGTGGGAAGAATGGTTATTCCTTTCTATATATATAGGAGTGGATAAAGAAGAAATAATAAACATTATAAAAAAGTATAATATTTTTCAAAATAACTATTGCAATATAATTGTATGGGTGGTATATTATTTCTTGTCGCTAAAACGCGGCGCACTAAATTACAAAGTTCTTTACTTTTCGACTTTAGAGTGCTAAAGTGTAAGAGTTACCAAATTTACAATGATTATGAGTTTAAAACTTTTTAAAAAAGTTGTTGACAAATGATCTGTGAAAATGGTAAGATATAAAAGTTGTCACAACGACAACAAATGAACCTTGAAAACTGAACAAGCAACGTTAATGAAACAAGCTTCTTAAATGAAGCAAACAATAGATTTTAACTTCTAACGAAGTTGGATCGCTAGCAAAGCAAATGAGCTTTCAAACTACTTTTATGGAGAGTTTGATCCTGGCTCAGGACGAACGCTGGCGGCGTGCCTAATACATGCAAGTCGAGCGGAAATTTTATTGGTGCTTGCACCTTTAAA
>NZ_NHNT01000018.1:0-45000 GCF_002174535.1 Solibacillus kalamii
AAGTGATGATGGCAAAGAGGTCACACCCGTTCCCATACCGAACACGGAAGTTAAGCTCTTTAGCGCCGATGGTAGTTGGGGGCTTCCCCCTGTGAGAGTAGGACGTCGCTTCGCACACGCAAAACCACTGAGGAATCAGTGGTTTTTTTTGTTTTAAAAACCTCATTTAAATTTATGAGGAGCTCTAACTTGAAAATAAAATGCAGTTTCGTTAAAGTACATACATAGCAAAAGGGAGGAATTGTAATGAAAGCACTTTTTGAAAAGTTTAAATTAAATGAACAGGTTGAGTTACGTAATCGTTTAGTAATGGCACCTATGACAACTTACTCTGCAAATGAAGATGATACAGTTTCCGATGAGGAAATCACATATTATAAAGAACGTGCTGAAGGAGCAGGAATGATCATTACAGCATGCGCATATGTTGCAGCAAACGGAAAAGCATTCCCAGGACAAATCGCCGCTCATGAAGATCGCTATATTCCAAGCTTGCGAAGAATTGCACAGGCTATTCAACAAGGGGGTGCTAAAGCGGTTTTACAAATTCATCATGGAGGCCGACAATCACTACAACATTTAGTACCAAATGGAGATGTTGTTAGTGCAAGTACAGCTGTTACAATTGAGAAAAAAGAAGCACGTGCATTAACTCTTGAAGAAACAAAAGAAATGGTTAAAGCATATGCTGAAGCAACAAGAAGAGCTGTTGAAGCAGGTTTTGACGGCGTTGAAATCCATGGTGCAAATACGTATTTAATTCAACAGTATTTCTCTGCCTTTACAAATAAAAGAGCAGATGAATACGGGGGAACATTTGAAAATAGATTGCGTTTCCCATTGGAAGTTGTAGAAGAAGTAATTAAAGTGAAAAACAAATATGCTGATGAAAAATTTATTGTCGGTTACCGTTTCAGCCCGGAAGAGCCTGAAGAAGATGGTATTACGATGGATGATACAGTAAGATTAGTAGATGAATTAGCGAAAACAGCGCTAACATATTTGCATATTTCACTTGGAGATTTTAAATCTGAAACACATCGTTATAAAAACGGCCAACAAAATCGTATTTCTGTAATTCACAGCTTGTTAAATGGCCGTAAACCATTAATTGGTGTAGGTTCAATTTATACTCGTGAAGAAGCAGATCAGGCATTACAGTTAGGAGCAGATTTAGTAGCACTTGGTCGTGCCTTATTAATTGAACCTCATTGGGTGGAAAAGGTACAGAATGAGGAAAGTGTAGTAACAGCTTATGATAAGGAAATCGATACTGTAATTCCAGGTCCTTTAATGGAGAAAATACTGTCAAGACCAGGTTGGATTCCCGGTATATAAGTTAATAAAGGCTAGTTCATGAATATAAGAGTTTAAGTTTATTTAAATAAGGAGGATGCGAATACGTTCGTATTCTCCTTTTCATTTTAGTAATGTTTGAACCACTTAATTTCGGGAATGGTTTTATAAGGATAATTGAGGGGGATACGAATGAATAAAAAGGGTTTTTATGTCTTCCTATCTATTTGTCTCGTTATGTTGCTGACAATGCTAATAACAGCTTGTCATGATGAAGTTTTAGAGATAGAAGAAAGCAATACATACGTATGGCAAAAATACATGAATGAAGAAGAGTATAAAGAAGTAAAAGAAGGGATGTCTTATTTAGACGTAGTGCGTATTTCTGGGGGTGCCGGTCAGCAAATTAATAACGGTACTTATGAATGGAATGATGAAATTCTTCTGACGAAAGGATATCGCCTAAAATTTGAGGATGATGTATTGGTAAAAAAAGAAATAGTGGAACGCAAAGGAAAATCAAAGCGTTAGTGATTGCAGAAAATAAGGTTACACGTATGTTCTCATAATACTTCTTCACTATCCTTATTGTTCCAGATAATGAAAATTAAATAAAAGAAAGTTCAGGAACATTCACTTTTTCTCAGAAAAAAATGAGTGTTTTTCTTTTTTTCATAGCTACTTTATATTAACGTTATTGAGTAAGGTCAATATAAAAGTGATACATTTTGAACAATTGCCTCAGTTCAAGTAAACTAGAGATAATGGATTTTTTTGTGGAAGGAAGCAATCAAATGATATTTGAAAAAGATATAAATACGCTGGAAGAAACGCAAGCACTTGCGATGAGACTGGCAGAATTAGTCGAGCCACAGTATACGATTACACTTGAAGGTGATTTAGGGGCGGGCAAAACGACATTTACACAGAGCTTTGCAAAAGGGCTTGGAGTAAAACGAACGGTCAATAGCCCGACATTTACAATTATGAAGCAATATGTAGGACGTATACCACTTAATCACCTGGATGTATATCGTCTGGAAGATAGCGATGAAGATTTAGGCTGGGCAGAAATTTTTTATGGGGATGCTGTAACAGTTGTGGAATGGGCACATCTTATTCAGGAAGATTTGCCTGAAGAGCGTTTAGCAATTGAAATTATACGCATCGACGAAACGAAACGTAAATTTGTATTGAAACCGATAGGCGAAAAATATGATCGTCTTTGTGAGGAGTTATTAAAATGATTTGGTTAGGAATAGAGACAGCAAATGCACCGCTTTCTGTCGCCATAGTACAAGATAATAAAGTAATTGCAGAAGTCGTGCAAAATATAAAATTAACACATTCGGTTGGTGCCATGCCGGCAATTGAAGAAGTAATAAACAAGGCAGGCATTACCCCGGTACAGATTGATGCAATTGCCGTTTCTGAAGGTCCCGGCTCTTATACAGGAGTGCGTATTGGTGTCACTCTTGCCAAAACTTTGGCATGGTCACTGCAAAAGCCATTGGTAGGCGTATCAAGCTTGAAAGCATTGGCTGCGAATGCCCGTACTGCTAATTATGCAATCTGTTCATTAATCGATGCCCGTCGTCAAAATGTATATGCCGGTATATATAAAGCAGATACTATGGAACCGATTATTGAAGATCACCATGATCATATAGACGGATTATTACAGAAGCTTCAGCAATTACAACAGCCAATATTCTTTGTCGGAATAGATGTCGATTTGTACATGGGAAAAATTCAGCAAGTATTAGGTGATTTCGCTATCCGTGCTCCATTTACGATGGATTTACCGCGTGCGTCCGAATTAATTGGTTTAGCACAGCAAATGCCATTACCGACAATTGAGGCTGTTCATGCTTTTGTTCCCCAATATCGCCGTATTGCAGAAGCAGAAGCGAATTGGATAAAGGAACAGAAAAAGGAGCAACTTTAATGGTACGGTATCGCAGAATGACAATAGATGATGTTCAGGCCGTTCATAAAATTGAGCTCGCATCATTTCCTACACCATGGACATTGGATTCGTTTTATTACGAAATGACGGAAAACCAGTATGCACATTATTTAGTCGCTGAAGACGAAACAGGTGAAATTATCGGCTTCTGTGGAGTTTGGCTTGTTATTGATGCAGCACAGATTACAAACGTAGCGGTTGTAAAGTCTGTACGTGGTCAAGGCATTGGTGAAACACTTATGCGTGAAGCGATGCGAGTAGCGAAAGAAGCAAATATGGATGTCATGAGTTTAGAAGTACGTGTAACGAATACTGTTGCACAAAATTTATATCGCAAACTTGGTTTCCTAGACGGAGGTCTTCGTAAAGGCTACTATACGGATAACCAGGAAGATGCGTTAGTAATGTGGGTGAATTTATAATGGATAACTATATATTAGCAATTGAAACAAGTTGTGATGAAACAGCAGCGGCCATCATTAAAAATGGCACGGAGATTATTTCGAATGTAGTATCATCGCAAATTGAGAGTCATAAGCGTTTTGGCGGGGTTGTCCCGGAAATTGCATCACGTCATCATGTTGAACAAATGACGATTGTTTTAGAAGAAGCATTAAAACAGGCAAATATGGAACCGAAAGATTTAACCGCTGTTGCCGTAACAGAAGGGCCGGGGTTAGTCGGTGCATTGTTAATCGGTATTAATGCGGCTAAGGCTTTCGCTTTTGTACACGGATTGCCATTGATCGGGACACATCATATTGCCGGGCATATTTATGCGAACAATCTAGTACAGCCAATGGAATTTCCGCTGTTGGCACTCGTTGTATCAGGTGGACATACAGAGCTTGTCCTAATGCGTGAACATGGTTCTTTTGAAGTTATTGGTGAAACACGTGATGATGCGGCAGGTGAAGCATATGACAAAGTAGCCCGTGTCTTGAATATGCCATATCCAGGTGGTCCTCATATTGATCGTCTTGCCCATGAAGCAACAGAAGCCGTACCTTTCCCTCGTGTATGGTTGGAGGAGGATTCATACGACTTTAGCTTCAGTGGCTTAAAATCTGCAGTGATTAACTATAAACATAATATGGATCAGCGCGGTGAAGAAATTATTGCCGAGCATGTTGCAAAAGGCTTCCAAGACAGTGTAGTGGAAGTATTGACGGGTAAAACAGTACGAGCAGCACGTGAGTTTCAGGTAAAACAAGTAATTGCAGCTGGCGGTGTATCAGCGAATAAAGGATTACGGACAGCATTGGAACAAGCGTTTAAAGAAGAAGGTATTCCATTTTATGTGCCACCTTTAAAATTATGTACAGATAATGCTGCAATGATTGGTGCAGCTGCGTATGAAATGTATGAAGCAGGGATTCGTGGGAATTTAGCAATGAATGGGCGACCTGGCATGGAGCTCATGAGCTGGAAATAGGGTATAGAAGCATGGTGAAAGGATGTAGCAGTACATCCTTTCACCATGCTTTTTTTTATAGAAAAAATAACGATCATTTAATTTGTTTTCTTTCAATAATATAAAAAAGTCGAATCTAGTAATTTATGATGGATAAATCTCATTTATAACAAGTTTTTATTGACTGTTCAACTTTTCTGAAAATTATCCACAGATAAAGTTAAATACCCACAAAAAAACTTGCGAACATGCGTACTTATACACAAAGTGTGAATAACTTGTGGGTAACATGTGACTTATCTATATATAGTAGTGTCTTTTTCACACAGCAATGTGCATAACTTTGATTTTAAATGTGGATAATGTGGAAAACTATGTTGATATGTTGATATTACTAGATTTATATTGTGAATAAAATTGTGGAGAAATTTGTTGAAATTTGGCGTATTGACCTATATATATGATTATTATGTAGATTGGATGATAGAAAGGGTTAATATTATACAATAGCAATAAATAAACATAAATTTTTGGAGAAACAAGCTTTTCGTCTGCCTCTAAAAAAAGAGTGCCCATATGTTGATGGACACTCCAAAATTATAGCTGTTCGAGCTCTTCGTTTAGTTCAAGCCATTCCATTTCAAATGTTTCATGCTGTTCTTTCAAATCATTCAGCTCAGATTGAATCGATAATGTCTTTTCATGATCTGAAAAAATGGCAGGATCACAAAGTTGTTCCTCAAAGACGGCGATTTTTTCATCTAAAGCCCCCATCTGCTTTTCAATATCCTCAATAGCACGCCGAATTTGACGTTCTCTTTTTTTCGCGTCCTTATCAATCATCGATGTAGACTTTGTTTGAGCGGTCGATTCAGTCGTATTTTTTTCAATGGCTGCGGCTTTCATTGCAGCTAATTCTTCAAGTTCCTCTTTCTTTTCAACATAATAATCATAGTCACCTAAATATTCGAACGAACCCGTACTTGATAGTTCAACAACTTTAGTGGCAATACGATTAATGAAATAACGGTCATGTGAAACGAATAGCAACGTTCCAGGATAATCAATTAAAGCATTTTCCAATATTTCTTTACTATCCAAGTCTAAATGGTTCGTCGGCTCATCAAGTACTAGGAAATTTGATTTTTGCATCATTAATTTTGCAAGTGCAAGACGCGCTTTTTCTCCACCAGATAGGGAGTTCACTGATTTTGACACATCATCCCCGCTAAAAAGGAAGCGGCCTAAGATGTTGCGGATATCCTTTTCATTTAATAACGGCCATTCATCCCAAAGTTCATTAAGAACAGATTTATTTGAATGAAGTTTCGCCTGTTCCTGGTCATAGTAGCCAATTTGCACATTCGTACCGTAACGGATATCTCCGGCAAGTGCCTCGATATCTTGAACGATTGTTTTCAATAAAGTAGATTTCCCAACACCGTTTGGACCGACAAGTGCAATACGGTCTTCTCTAAAGACACGCATTCCAATATTTTCGGAAATCGCCTTTTTCGTGAACCCAATTGTTAAATTATCCACCGACAGTACATCATTTCCGCTTTGGCGCTCAATAGTAAAGCCGAAGTTGGCACTTTTTTCATCGCCATCAGGAGATTCCATCCAACTAGTCTTTTCCAAAACTTTGCGACGTGACTGTGCCATCTTTGTAGTTGAAGCCCGGGCAAGGTTTTTTTGAATAAAAGTTTCGAGCTTGGCTTTTTCATCCATTTGACGTTCATACATTTTTAAATCACGTTCATAGTTCTTTGCCTTTTCATCTAGATAAGCACTGTAGTTCCCTGCATATTTCGACACTTTTGTTCTGGATACTTCATAAACGATCGACACGACCTGATCTAGGAAATAACGGTCATGCGAGACGATTAAAATAGCTCCATCATAACCTTTTAAATAGCCTTCCAGCCATGACAGTGTTTCAATATCAAGATGGTTGGTCGGTTCATCTAAAATAAGGAGGTCGGGCTTTGACAAAAGAAGCTTTGCGAGGGCCAGTCGTGTCCGTTGTCCCCCGGATAGAGAACGAATCGGCTTTTGATAATCTTCAGGGAAAAATTGCATACCATGCAAAACAGAACGGGTATCGGCTTCATACTGATAACCGCCTGCATCTTTGAAATCATGCTGCAACTGGTCATACTCTGCCATGATACGTGCATATTGTTCGCTATCTTCATAAATGGCAGGATCGGCCATTTGCTGTTCAAGTTGACGCAGCGTTTGTTCCTGGTTTTGCAAGTTTGCGAAAATTGTCATCATTTCGTCCCAAATTGAAAGTTCAGAGTCGATGCCTGCATGCTGCTCCAAATAGCCGACTTGAATATCTTTTGGAATAATAATTTCACCAGAGTCGTAGCTCATTTGTCCGGCAATTATTTTTAATAATGTGGACTTGCCGGCACCGTTTCGCCCTACTAATGCCACACGATCACGGTGCTGCACTTCTAATTTTACACCGCTTAATATTTCATCTGTAATAAAGGATTTATATAATTGATTTACTTGTAAGACAATCATTGTTTACACCTCAGTTTCTCCTATTTAGTTTAATGGATGGGAACATTGTACGCAACGATGGATACTTTACTTGTCGCTCCTTGTTTAGTAAGATTAACTTGCTTCTGCACAAAGAGTGGGGTTTATGTTAAGCGTGTCATATCGCTTGGCGACAACTACTTGATCAAATCGTGTAGGTCATCTTGACACGTTATACAGAGGCATTATTTGAAAAAGATTTCCAAATGTACATAGGAGGAGAATGTGTGAAACAAGAAGTAAAAATTCCACAAGCAACAACAAAAAGACTTCCTCTTTATTATCGATTTTTGAAAAACTTCGCAACTGAAGGTAAAAAGCGTATTTCTTCACAGGAATTAAGTGATGCGATGAAAATAGATTCTGCTACGATTCGACGTGACTTTTCTTACTTTGGGGCACTCGGTAAAAAGGGGTATGGATATGATGTCCAGTACTTACTGGAGTTTTTCCGACAAACTTTAGACCAGGACGAGGTAATGAATGTTGCATTAATAGGAGTCGGGAATCTGGGGAATGGCTTATTAAAGTATAACTTCCAAAAAAATCACAACACGCGTATCGTTGTTGCATTTGATTCGAAAGCACCGATGGAAGGAACGACGATAAGTGATATTCCAGTATTCCATCCAGATCGTTTGGAGGAAATGTATGAGGAATTTGGCGCGGAGTTAGCAATATTGACGGTATCTTCCCGCTCAGCACAAATGATGACAGACCGACTCGTTAAAATAAATGCAAAAGGTATATTAAATTTCACACCAGTACGATTATCTGTTCCTGACACGATTAAAGTGATGAACATCGATCTATCGGTAGAATTACAGGCACTTACGTATTTAGTACGAAACTCAGGTAAGTAACAAAATGTTCATTACTATAAATAGCAAATTCTAGTTAATTAATGTAAAATATACATAATAATAGAGGAGGTGGCTATAGTGATTGTACATTTAAATGCGATTACACCTGTGAGCCTAATAATCATTGGACTGATTGCTTTGCTAATATTCGGTCCCAAAAAATTGCCATCATTAGGTCGTGCAATGGGGACAACTTTACGTGAATTCCGTAGCGCTACGAAAGGCTTGACGGACGACGACGACGATTTCGATACAAAGAAAAAAGTGATTGAACATAAAGAGAACGAAAAAAACGAAGTTAAGTAAAATAAGGATGTATTGCTATGAATTCAAGAGAATTAACCGTAGTTGAACATATGGAAGAGCTTAGAAAACGCTTATTTTTTGTGGCGATTTTCTTCGTGATGGCTCTTTTCGTCGGATTCTATACGGCGAAACCGCTTATTCGATACATTCAACGCAGCGATTTAGCTGCCAGTTTTTCGATGAATGCATTTAGTCCGGCAGATCCTTTAACCGTGTATTTACAAGTCACATTTATTGTAGCTGCCGTTATTGTATCGCCAATACTGCTATACCAGCTATGGGCTTTTATAACACCTGGTTTGCATGAGGCTGAACGTAAGGCAACATTGAAATATATTCCGTATGCTTTTGCGCTGTGTATAGGGGGAATAGCCTTTGCTTATTTTGTGTTATTTCCATTTATTATGCGCTTTATGACGGAATTATCCAATGATTTGAATATTACGCAAACAATCGGTATTAATGAATTCTTCTCATTTTTAATTAAGTTAATAGTGCCTTTTGCGGTGCTATTTCAATTGCCTGTTTTAACGCTGTTTCTTTCACGTCTCGGAATTATTAACCCGAAACTCATGGTGAAATTCCGAAAATATGCGTATTTTGTATTAATCGTGATTTCGGTATTGCTGGCGCCGCCTGATTTAGTATCGAATATCATTATTGCAATACCACTATTTATTTTATATGAAGTAAGTATTGTCATTGCACGTCTTGGTTATCGAAAATATGAAGTGGCTGAAAAAGAGCGGATTTTAGCAGAAGAGGAACGAGGGCGTGAGCTGCAGGTAGAAGAGCTACTCGAAATGCAGCGTCGGCAAATGGAGCAGATGAATAACAGTTAATGGTAACGCTATCGAATTTGGTAGCGTTTTTTTTATTTCCTTTAAAGAAGGTTATATAAAAAACCCGCTATGTAAAATAGCGGGTAAAAGTTATATTTGAAACTTATCGGCATTCATTTGGATAAATGTGACGAAACCATTTAATAAAATATGCGCGATAATCGGTGTGAGAAGGCGCTTTGTTTTATGATATAAAAATGCGAAGATCATACCGCAAATTGTATACAGTAAAATATGCGTAAAATCCATATGAATCGCAGCAAATACAATTGCACTAATAATGCTCGCAATCCAGAAATTATAGTTTTGTATAATTGAACCGAAAATTACACGACGGAATACAAGCTCTTCCAAGATTGGTCCTAATAAGACAGTCGCAATGATCATAACCGGCGCCACCTTTGTGACACTCATAATGGCTTCGGTATTTTCCGATCCCATATCAATTCCTAAAGCAAGTTCAATGTATGCGCCGATTGTCTGCCCTAAAAAGACAAGGAAGAAACCGATGATACCCCATCCAATAGAAGCACCAATTGATGCCTTTTCCCCTTTAAATACATCCCAAAATTGCTTATTGCGGGAGATTAATATAAAACTCACAATAAAGGCAACCGCAAATGAAATAGTTGACCACCAAGCAGATAATTTTATAAGTTGATCCTGCTCAGACATACCAGAAAATAGTTGTAAAAGGGAATCTTTTAAGCCTGGGATGAATATAAGTAATAAGACTGATAACTGACAGATGATATAAGTTATTAACACATAAAATGCGGTCTTCTGCGTTTTGAACTTATCTGATGAACGGGAAGTCACGGATGAAAAACCTTCTTTCTCTTACTGACTAGTAGAATTACACATCCCAAAAAAGTATGTGGAATGCTGTACCTTCTATTATAGAGTTTAATATGGGCTATTATGATAGCCCACTGTTATACATTTAACATTATTGTAGAGGAATTTGCCAATAAATCAAAATTTTTTAGTGCACATACTTGCAAAAAAATATGGAATTCATTAAACTAATAAATGTGTTAGCACTCGACAAATGAGAGTGCTAAAAATAGAAAATTTCTTAGGAGGTTGTTTCAATTGTTAAGACCATTAGGAGATCGCATCATTATCGAACTTGTTGAGGTAGAGGAAAAAACTGCATTTGGTATTGTTTTACCCGACTCAGCAAAAGAAAAACCACAAACTGGTAAAGTAGTGGCAGTAGGTACAGGTCGTGTTCTTGACAACGGCACTCGTCTTGAGCTTGACGTAAAAGAAGGCGACGAAATTATCTTCTCTAAATTCTCTGGTACGGAAGTGAAGTACGACGGCGTAGAATATTTAATCCTGCGTGAGAGCGATGTACTTGCAATTGTCGGATAATTACAAAATCAAAAGAAAATTGCAGCTAGTTATACATACTAAGCATTGCTAGCTGCACATCTTCATAAACAATAAATCAAAAAAATAGATCGTAAAATTTAGGAGGAAAATGAATTATGGCAAAAGATATTAAGTTTTCAGAAGAAGCACGTTCATTAATGGCATCTGGTGTAGATAAATTAGCTAACGCTGTAAAAGTAACTTTAGGACCTAAAGGACGTAACGTTGTTTTAGAGAAAAAATTCGGTTCTCCCCTTATTACAAATGACGGTGTATCCATCGCAAAAGAAATTGAGTTAGAAAACGCATATGAAAATATGGGGGCAAAATTAGTAGCGGAAGTAGCTTCTAAGACGAATGAAATCGCAGGTGATGGTACAACAACTGCAACAGTACTGGCACAAGCTATGATTCGTGAAGGACTTAAAAACGTAACAGCTGGTGCTAACCCAGTAGGTATTCGTAAAGGTATGGATAAAGCGGTTGCTGCTGCATTAACAGAGCTTCAGGCAATTGCACGTCCAGTTGAAAATAAAGAATCTATCGCACAAGTAGCGGCAATTTCTTCGGCTGATGAAGAAATCGGTCAATACATTGCGGATGCGATGGAGCGCGTAGGAAACGACGGCGTTATTACAATTGAAGAATCAAAAGGTTTTACAACAGAATTAGATGTAGTAGAAGGTATGCAATTTGACCGTGGTTATGCATCACACTATATGGTAACAGATACGGATAAAATGGAAGCAGTACTTGATAATCCATTCGTTTTAATTACAGACAAAAAAATCTCAAACATTCAGGAGATTTTACCAGTATTAGAACAAGTGGTTCAACAAGGTCGTCCAATTTTAATTATTGCTGAAGATGTTGAAGGTGAAGCACTTGCAACATTGGTAGTAAATAAATTACGTGGTACATTCAATGCTGTAGCAGTAAAAGCTCCAGGCTTCGGTGACCGTCGTAAAGCAATGTTAGAGGATATTGCAGTATTAACTGGGGGTCAAGTAATTACACAAGATCTTGGCTTAGATTTAAAATCAGCTGATTTATCAACTTTAGGTCGTGCTGCTAAAGTTATCGTATCAAAAGATAACACAACAATCGTTGAAGGTGCTGGTAACACTGATGCAGTAGCTGGTCGTGTAAACCAAATCCGTGCACAACTTGCTGAAACAACTTCTGAATTTGATAAAGAAAAATTACAAGAGCGCTTAGCAAAATTAGCTGGCGGTGTTGCAGTTATTAAAGTTGGTGCTGCAACAGAAACAGAATTAAAAGAGCGCAAATTACGTATTGAAGACGCATTGAACTCAACTCGTGCAGCAGTAGAAGAAGGTATCGTATCAGGTGGTGGTACAGCACTTCTAAATGTTTATGCGGCAGTTGAAAGAGTATTGGATCAAGTAGAAGGCGATGTAGCAACAGGTGTACGTATTATTTTACGTGCTTTAGAAGAACCAGTTCGTCAAATTGCTGAAAACGCTGGTTTAGAAGGTTCAATTATCGTTGACCGTTTAAAACGTGAAGAAGTAGGTATTGGCTTCAATGCGGCAACAGGCGAGTGGGTAAACATGGTTGATGCAGGCGTAGTTGACCCAGCGAAAGTGACACGTTCAGCATTACAAAATGCAGCGTCAGTAGCTTCTCTATTCTTAACAACAGAAGCAGTAGTTGCAGATATTCCAGAACCAGCAGGCAGCGGTATGCCGGACATGGGTGGCATGGGTATGCCAGGAATGATGTAATTCCAATAAGAATCCGACATATTTATAAAAATCGATTGTTTTGTTCTTTGCAAAGCAATCGATTTTTTATTGTTTTGTATTTTAATAATTGATAAATTATAATGTAGAAATGTTCCAAAATAAGGGGGAATTGGATGAAAAAGTTTTCGGTTTTACTTGCACTTGTGCTCGTTTTACAACTCGTTTTACCATTCACAAATATAGTGCAGGCAGAAGATGAAAGTAAGTCGTTTCATTATGTAGCGCTTGGTGACTCACTGGCAGCGGGAATGAATGAAAACGGTGAAATTGGTTTTGGTTATGCAGACTTACTTGCTAAACAGTACCAAGATCAGAAAAGCCAGATTGTATTCAATAAAGGTTTTTCTTATCCAGGTTATACAACAGTCGACGTTTTAAAGGGTATTGAAGAAAATGTCACTAAACCTATTTACGATTTAAATGGTGTTTCGCAAAAATCAGTAGCAATCCAGGAAGCGATTCATCAGGCAGACCTGATTACATTAAGTGTTGGAGCAAATGATATTTTAAAGAATGTAAATCGCTCTGAAACGGGTGAGTTTAGTTTTGATACAGCAGGTGTTATTAAGAGCATTCAGGATGTAGCGGTAAACTATAAAAAGATTTTCGACGGCATTTATAAAATTAATCCTGAAGTTGATATGATCGTCATGGGACTTTACAATCCGTTTCCTTATATTGAAGATCCGGCAATTCAGAAACAGCTAAACATGCTAGTAACGAATTTGAATAATTCAATGAAGCGTATTGTAGAAGATAATGGGGGTATATTTACTGAAGTGGCAGCACAGATTGCAACGGACGCAAAAACGTATTTACCGAACCCTAAAAATATTCATTTAAGTGAAGCAGGTTATCAAGTCGTTGCGGATGCGATGATGAAGGATTATTTGAATGCTTTGTTCAAAGAAACAGAAGAAGATACAACGGATAGCGAGATTGCAAAAGCGCCATTTACTGATATTCAAAACCATTGGGGCAAAGATTATATTGATGTTGTCTATGCAAAGGGTATTATGAATGGGTATGAGGATGGTACATTCCAGCCGAATGCTAATATGACGCGTGCTCAAGTAATATCTGTCATTTCACAGGCTTTTGGATTAACTGCAAAAAATAAAGCACCTTTTAATGATATTAGTCATTATGCACAGCAAACTCAAAATGGGATTGCCGCTGCATATGAAGCGGGGCTAATTAAAGAAAACAACGGGATTTTTAATCCGCAGGGCAAAATTACACGTTCACAGTTAGCATTAATTTTAATGCGTCTATCAACTGTTCAAGCTGGGCATCAATACGAACCGGCAAAACTGGCGCCTTTCCAAGATATAGCGAACTATGATCGTGAAGCACAGTTAGCGATTACTTTTTTATATGATACGGGCGTAGTGCAGGGAACAAGTGCTACAACATTTTCACCTAAAGGCAATGTCACACGTGCTCAAATAGCGAAAATTTTAGTGCTGGCAATAAATAAACAATAAAAAACAAGCGTTAAATGGACGGGGATCCATTTAACGCTCGTTTTTTGCTGACGAGTAAACAAAAGCAAACTCGTCTATATCATTGCAAAAACGGGGATTTTTGCAAGGGGACACAATGTCAATTATCAGCTAAAGTGGTAATAATTATTCTTTCCACTTTAACCCTTCAAAGAAACGGTAAATTTCTTCAAACACTAATTCGCGTTCTTTCCCTAATGTTAATATATGTCCGGAATTAATGAAAGTTTTAACTGATTTAATTCGTGAATTTACTGAACTATAAATTAGATCAGCACTTTCACAATAATATTCATCATCTTCCAAGCCACGTAAAATGTGGACCGGAGTGTTGATAACATTTAGTTTTTCACTTGTTTCATTAATCATATTTTGTAAATAGTTTAATGAAGGCATTTTCACGAGTTCAGCAATTTTATTACGGCTATCAACTGATTCATCATAAGTGCCCGATAACTTTTTATAGTTAATAGCATAGTCAATAATCCGATTTTGTAAACTATCTGTTGATTTGGCTGTTGCTGGAGCAGACATTGTAACAATCGCTTTTGTCGGACGTTCTTCGCCAAGCTTTAAAGAGAAGATGCCGCCGAGAGAAACACCTGCTACTGCAATTTCTTCATAGCCACGATTACGCAATTCATCATAGCCTTCTATAACACTGTCCCACCATTCAGCGGGTTGAGATTGAATTAATAAGTCAGGGCCACCACCATGGCCTTTATATAATGGTGCATGTACTGTATAGTTACGATCCGCTAAATATTTTCCTAAACGTTTTACATCATTTGTATTGCCGGTAAAGCCATGCAGCAATAATACGGCACGTTTTCCGGATTCAATTGTAAAAGGTTTCGGCGCGATGAGTTTCATTGTCAATTAGACTCCTTTTTTTATGTCAATTTTACAAAACTTCAAAAAAACACTTGAAATTTAAAAATAATTTTGATATGAAAACCTGTTGTTATCGACTATTATAAAGAGTATAAACATATAAGTACAATTTATTATTTTTATTATATTGATGCAAAAAAGTTATGAATGATGTGAGGTATGTAAAATGGAGATTGAACAGCTTCAATATTTCAAAACCGTTGCTACAATGCAACATATGACTCGTGCGGCAGAGGTTTTAGCAATTTCCCAACCGGCGTTAAGTAAATCGATTGCGAACATCGAACAACATCTAGGTGTACCGCTTTTTAACCGTGAAGGAAGATCGATTTATCTGAACCGTTTTGGCGAGCTTTTTCTGCAAAGTGTCAATGTCATTTTGGATGAATACGATCGGATTAAAGAAGAATTTGAAGATATTATCAAACCGGGTTCTGGAGAAGTGTCATTTGGCTTTATTCATACACTAGGTATGGAAATAGTGCCAGAACTGATTGCTTCAACGAGCGAGGCGTTTCCGAACATGCAGTTTTCTTTAACGCAGGCGACTTCGTTAAGCTTATTAAAGCGGCTTGAAGAGGGGGCCATCGATTTATGTCTTTCCCAAAAAATAGAATCAAGGGTAATTGAAATAGAGACGGAAGAATTATTTGTGGAAGAACTTTTTGTCATTGTCCCGACAACACATCCGTTAGCACAGCAAGATGCTGTTAAATATGATGAAGTGAAGAATGAACCGTTTATTGCGATTAAAAAGGGAAATTCGCTCCGTCAATTAGTGGATGAGCTGTTTTTAGAGCAGGGCATCGTGTTAAATACAACATTTGCTGCTGAAGAAATGCATACAGTAGCAGGATTTGTTGGTGCCGGAATGGGCATATCCGTAATTCCGAATATTAAAGGGCTTGACCACTATAAAGTAAAACGTTTGAAGTTAGATCCGCCTTGCTACCGCTCCGTTTGTGTTTCATGGGCAAAAAATCGCTATTTGCCTCCAGCAGCATCCGAGTTTAAACAATATTTACTGCAGTATTTTCAGCAAAGAGAAGAGTGAACAATATGGAGCAAAGTCAATTTAGAATATGGCTCAAACAACATGAAATAGAGCATGAGGAAAAGTGGCTTGAGCAATTTATCTCAGCATGTAATGGAGACGAACAGGCGATGGTTAATACTGCCTTATTATATAAAGAGTATGGTCAATATGACGAAATGTACGGATTGCTGTGTAAGGCGAGTGAGCGGCAGAACAGAGAAGCTATGTATGAACTGGGAAACTGCTATTTTGAGGAGCTTGGTGAAAAAGGGAGTGAGCAGCAGGCATTTTTACTTTATAAAAGTGCTGCACATTTAGGCCACCCTGATGCAATGAATAATTTAGCAGATATGTATTTGAACGGTGAGGGAACAGCAGTCGACGAGCAACAAGCGCTCAGCTGGTTTAAGATGGCTGCGCAATTCGGTATTGCTGAAGCAATGTTTACACTCGGGATCATGTATGAACAAGGATTGGGTACCGAATGTGATGAATCACAAGCCTTTACTTACTATTCCCGCAGTGCAGAAAAGCAAGATGAAGAGGCAATGTACCGAATGGGTATGATTTATTTTTCAGGAGAGCTCGGTCAACAGCAAGATAATGAAAAAGCGTTGGAATGGTTTTTAAAAGCGAGCGGACAGTTTCATGTTGATGCAACATTTAATATCGGCTACTGCTATGAAAATGGTCATGGGGTAGCACGAAATAATGAAAAAGCAATCCATTACTATAAAAAAGCAAGCTTGCTGGGAGACATGGAAGCAACAAAAAAAGTAGTAAGCTACTACGAACAGAGGGATATAGCAGAAGCTGCCAAGTGGCGGGAAAAGCTAAAAGTTCTAAATAACGATATATATGAATAATAATGTAATAGATACTAAAAAGTTTTGATTTTCTATTTCCTTGTCATAAATTAGACCTATTTCATTGATAAATATAGGTTTAATTTTAATGAAAAATAGGAAATATATTATAAGGGGAAAGTATTAAGAAGGGGGAATTTTTATGTATATGTTTGCAGTCCAACAATTCTCTTCTGATCATAATGAGGATAGTATTCAAAAACTACAACAAATGCTATTAGAACAGCGGGAGAATCTGACGACGCTATGTACGATTGTCGAATATTTAAAAAGCTATATCCAAACTGGATTAGACCATAAAGATGTTATTAAATACAAACAAAAAATTCAAATGATGACTGATAAACAAAACAAACGTTACGATCAAATTGATGAGCTTATCAATACGAATATTTTGGAATTGAAAAAAGGTAAAACAACAGACAATACCGCACTTGTATATGGAAAAGAAGTTCGGAAAATTGAATCTGGTGTTCGTACTTTAAAGCTATTTGCCAGCGACGCTGTAAATATGCTAGATCTTAACAAACATTTAGAAAACCGCAGCAGTGAACGTATACGTTATTTTGATAAACGTTCAACATCTTTGGAAGCAGAAATAATTTCCCTGACAAAGCAACTTTCTTATAAGTAAAATAGAGGCCATCCTACCTGGGAATATGTCCGAGGTAGGGTGGCTTTTCTTATGAGGTTCTGAAAATTGTAATACCCAGCTGACCATATTCCGTATGAAAAAGTTTATACTATAAGAAGAGAAGCGAACGAAATAGGAGAGAATGGATATGAAAACAGTAGTAGTTGTAGGTGGAGGGATTACCGGGCTATGTACAATGCATTATCTGAAAAATAAAATGCATGAGCAAAACGTGGAAGCGCGGTTAATACTGATTGAAAAGAACGCATATTTAGGCGGAAAAATTCATTCCGAATACGATAAAGGATTTATTATGGAAACAGGGGCTGATTCAATTGTAGCACGCCATCCAGGGGTATTGGAGCTTATTAAGGAGCTTAATTTTGAATCAGAGCTTGTCTATAACGAAACAGGTATTTCCTACATTCATACGAATAACGAGCTGCATGCTATTCCGGCGGGTTCGACATTCGGTATTCCGATGAGTGTAGAATCGCTCATGTCGAGTACGTTAATTTCCGAAGAAGGAAAGAAAAGGGCCCTTCAGGATTTAGAAATCCCGAATACTAAATTTACTAAAGAAAGCTCTATCGGTACGTTTTTAGAGTATTTTTTAGGTGAAGAAATTGTTCGAAAGCAAATTGCCCCAGTATTGGCAGGAGTTTATTCAGGCGATTTATATCAATTAAGCCTGGCATCTACATTGCCGTATTTAGTGGATTATAAAAACAACTACGGATCGATTATTAAAGGCTTCGAGGCACATCGCGAGCAATTCGAAAAAGCTGCGAATAAGAAGTTTATTTCTTTCCGTCCGGGTTTATCAGCATTAATCAATCGTTTAGAAGAACAGCTGCCGGAAGTTGAATTCATGAAAAATACAGTAACAAAGCAAGTTCTAAAAAAAGGTGACCAGTATGAAGTCGTGCTGGAAGATGAAACAATATTGGCAGATATTGTTGTACTGGCCGTTCCAAATGAGACGGTACGTCATGTAATACAGGATGATTCATTAGAGGAACAGCTGAAAAAGTTCACGACGGCATCTACTTTAACGATGTATGTTGGCTTTGAAGTACCGGACGATATATTACCGGCTGATGGTACCGGCTTTATCGTTTCGCATAATAGTGATTTAGTTTGTAATGCATCGACATGGACGAGCCGTAAATGGAAGCATACGTCAGCAGAAGGCAATTTACTCGTTCGCCTGTTTTATAAAGATATTAATCTGCACTATGAAGAGTTGGCAGCCATGTCAGATGAAGAACTGACAAAAGTTGCATTGGAAGACATTCGTCTCAGCTTAGGTGTTGAAGCGGATCCAACTGTCATTAATGTAACAAAGTGGATTGACCAAATGCCGCGCTATGATTTGGCGCATAATGAAGCCTTATCAAAAGTTATACAGCAACTGGCAACGGATTACCCGAATGTTCTATTAGCGGGATGTGCCTATTTCGGAGTAGGAATCGGTGCTTGTATTCAGAACGGCAAAAAAACAGCTGAACACATTATTAGTCGAATTATGTAAAGAAATACTTCATTCAGCTAAAGGGTATTGACGGACGTATTAGATAACGTTATGATTCATTTAAATATTTCAAAAATTCATATTATTTCTTATCAAGAGAAGTCGAGGGACTGGCCCGATGAAACTTCAGCAACCAACATTAAGTCAGGTGCTAAATCCAGTGGCGAATGCCAGAAGATGAGAAGGGATTAAGTCGATAACTACTATGCCTTCTTTTCTTTAATGAAAGAAGGCTTTTTTGTATCTTTAAAATACTGAAAATACTGTAAATGATGGAGTGAAGGCAATGGGTTTACTTGAAGAATTACAAACACGGGTTTTAACAGCCGACGGAGCAATCGGGACACTTCTTTATTCATATGGGTTGGATTATTGCCATGAAGAAATGAATATTGCCCGTCCTGATATTATAGAGAAAATTCATAGTGAATATATTGCGGCAGGTGCAGATATTATTCAGACCAATACATATGGAGCTAACCGCATTAAGCTTGCACGTTATGGTTATGAAAATCGTGTGAAGGAGTTTAATGAAGCGGCGTTAAAGATCGCAAAGCGGGCAGCTTCCCTGGATGGGCAATATGTTCTGGCAACGATTGGTGGTATTCGGGGAATTCGTAAAAGTGATGCAACATTAGATGAAATTTTAGCTGCGTTCCAAGAACAGGCGGAAGTATTACTAGCAGGTGAACCGGATGGATTTTTATTGGAAACGTATTACGATTTTGAAGAATTATCGCATTGTGTCCATCTATTACGTTCGATGACCGATTTGCCGATCATTGCTCAAGTGACGATGCAGGAACCGGGTGTCCTTCAAAATTTAATGACGTTAAATGAAGCGTTTCAAGACTTGGAAAGGTTAGGTGCAGATATTGTTGGGAGTAACTGCCGATTAGGTCCTTTCCATACAATTCAGGCATTTGAAGGGGTTAATTTACCGAATAAAGCTTTTTTATCAGCTTATCCGAATGCATCATTATTAGACATTGAAGATGGTCGAGTAGTTTATGAGTCGGAAACCGATTATTTCGCACGTGCAGCAGTTGAACTCGTAAACCAAGGTGTCCGTTTAATTGGCGGATGCTGCGGGACGACACCGAAGCATATTGCAGCCGTAAAAAAACGTTTGGCGAATATGCAGCCAATTGAAACAAAAGAAGAAAAACACAGGTCTACACAATTTGTCCGAATTCCGGAGCCGCGTAAACAGGAGCCGCTCCACGAAAAAGCAAAACGTGAACGTTCAGTTATAGTGGAACTGGATACGCCACGTCATCTGGAAATTGACGGATTTGTAGAAGGGGCAAAACAGTTATCTAAAGCAGGAGCCGATGTCATTATGATGGCAGATAACTCACTTGCTTCACCGCGCATCAGTAATATCGCGATGGCTGCGATTTTAAAAGAGCACGGAATTCGTTCATTGCCGCATTTAACGTGCCGTGACCGAAATTTAATTGGGCTTCAGTCACATTTAATGGGACTTGATGCACTGGAACTTCATGATATTCTTGTCGTGACAGGAGACCCGACAAAAGTAGGGGATTTCCCGGGGGCGACGAGCGTATATGATGTTTCATCAATGGAACTGATCTCTCTAATTAAGCAGTTAAATAAAGGTGGTTCTTTTACTGGGAAATCGCTGCGTAAACAGGCAAATTTCTCGGTAGCCGCTGCCTTTAATCCGAATGTTCGTGTATTGGACCGTGCTGTAGCCCGTTTAGAAAAGAAAATCGAGCATGGAGCAGATTACTTTATTTCACAGCCGGTTTATACGAAAGAAAAGATTATCGAAATCTATGAGGCGACGAAGCATTTGGAAACACCGATTTATATCGGGATTATGCCACTAACATCTTCACGCAGCGCGGAATTTTTACATCATGAAGTACCGGGCATTAAACTGTCCGATGAAGTACTTGCAAGGATGGCTGCCTGTGGGGATGACAAGGAAGCATCGACAGCAGAAGGAATCGCGATTGCTAAAGAGCTGCTCGATACAGCATGTGAATACTTTAATGGTATTTATTTAATTACACCGTTTTTACGCTATGATATGACGCTGGAATTAATGGACTATGTAAAACAATATGATGTGGAAAGTAAAGGAGTTCAGTCGAATGTATAATCACCCGATTCATGAGCAATTACAAAAAAGAATACTTATCATCGATGGTGCCATGGGGACGATGCTTCAGGCAGAAAACCTAACATATGAAGATTTTGGCGGAGAAGACTTAGACGGTTGTAATGAAAACCTGGTGCTGACAAGACCTGATGTGTTGAGTAAAATTCATCGTGCCTATTTAGCTGCAGGCGCTGATATTATTTGTACAAATACGTTTGGCGGTACACCACTCGTACTGGATGAGTATGACTTAGGGGACAAGGCAGTTGAAATAAATAAGCGAGCGGTTGAAATTGCACTAGAGGCAGCAAAAGAATTTTCGACACCGGAATGGCCGCGATTTGTTGCAGGTGCAATCGGACCTACGACAAAAACATTGTCGGTAACAGGCGGTATTACATTTGAAGAGTTGGAAGAAAACTTTTATATACAGGCAAAAGCGCTAATCGAAGCTGGGACGGATTTGATCTTAATGGAAACTTCTCAGGATATGCTTAATGTTAAAGCAGGGACGATTGCGATTCACCGTGCATTCGAAGAGCTTGGCAAAGAGCTGCCTGTCATGATTTCAGGGACAATAGAGCCAATGGGAACAACGCTTGCCGGGCAATCAATCGAAGCATTTTATATTTCTATTGAGCATATTAAGCCGTTGTCTGTCGGATTAAACTGTGCAACAGGTCCGGAATTTATGACTGATCATATCCGCTCGTTGGCAGAGCTTTCAAATGGTTATATTAGCTGTTATCCGAATGCCGGTTTACCGGACGAGGAAGGCTGCTATCATGAAACACCGGAGTCATTATCAAAAAAACTGCAAGGCTTTGCTGAAAAAGGCTGGTTGAACATCGTCGGCGGCTGCTGTGGTACAACGCCTGCACATATCGCAGCAATCCGCGAAGCTGTGGATGGCTATAAACCACGCGAGCCGAAAGATGTAACGCACGGACATGTCGTATCAGGTATCGAGCCATTGCAATACGATGAATCGATGCGTCCATTATTTATCGGAGAGCGTACGAATGTAATCGGATCCCGTAAATTCAAAAACCTGATTGTTGACGGAAAGTTTGAAGAAGCAGCAGAAATTGCACGTGCACAAGTAAAAAATGGGGCACATGTCATCGATATTTGTTTAGCGAACCCTGACCGTGATGAAGTAGAAGATATGAAAAACTTCATGCAGGAAGTTGTAAAAAAAGTAAAAGTGCCGCTTGTAATTGATTCTACAGATGAAAAAGTAATGGAAGTAGCACTTAAGTTTTCGCAAGGGAAGGCCATTATTAACTCGATTAACTTGGAAGATGGGGAAGAGCGTTTCGATGCCGTTATGCCACTTGTGAAAAAATATGGGGCTTCACTTGTTGTCGGTACGATTGATGAAACTGGAATGGCTATTACACGTGAGCAAAAGCTTGAAGTAGCGAAGCGTTCTTATCAGCTCTTAACAGAAAAATGGGGCATGTCGGCAGAAGACATTATCTTTGACCCGTTAATGTTCCCGGTAGGTACAGGTGATGAACAATATATCGGTGCCGCTGAAGAAACAATCGAAGGAATTCGCCTCATTAAAGAACATTTACCTGGCTGCTTAACAGTGCTCGGTGTAAGTAATGTTTCGTTCGGCTTACCGCCAGTTGGACGTGAAGTATTAAATGCGGTGTATTTATATCACTGTACACAAGCAGGCCTGGACTATGCGATCGTAAATACTGAAAAACTGGAGCGCTATGCATCGATTCCTGAAGAAGAAATCAAGCTGGCGAACGATTTAATCTTCAATACAAATGATGAAACACTCGCTGTATTTACTGACTTTTACCGTGATAAAAAGAAAGATGCAGTCGTAAAAGAATTACCGGCGACAGTGGAAGAACGTCTTGCGTATTACATATTGGAAGGTACGAAGGAAGGGTTAATTGAAGATTTAAATGCAGCACTCGAAAAGTTCGATACACCGCTTGATATTATTAATGGACCATTAATGGCAGGGATGGCGGAAGTCGGCAAGCTGTTTAACGAAAACCAGTTGATTGTAGCGGAAGTGCTACAAAGTGCCGGTGTCATGAAAGCAGCGGTCGCTCATCTAGAGCAGTTTATGGAGAAGGGCGATACGAGTGCCAATAAAGGGACAATGGTTTTGGCGACAGTAAAAGGCGATGTTCATGATATCGGGAAAAACCTGGTCGACATTATTTTAAGCAATAACGGCTATCGTGTTGTAGATTTAGGGATTAAAGTAACACCTGCACAGCTGATTGAAACGATTCGAAGAGAAAAACCCGACTTTATTGGATTGTCAGGTTTACTTGTAAAATCGGCTCAGCAAATGGTCATTACGGCACAAGACTTTAAAGAAGCCGGTATTGATATTCCGATATTAGTAGGAGGCGCGGCATTGTCACGTCGCTTTACTGAGACGAAAATTGCCGATCAGTATGATGGACCGGTAATCTATTCAAAAGATGCAATGCAAGGTTTAGAACAGGCGAATCGCTTAATGAATACTAACGAGCGTCATGTATTCATAGAAGAGCTGCGCGATGCACGAGAAAAGCGTCTGGAATCAGATGCGAAACGTGCGGCACGTCCAGCGGTGGCGGTTCTCGAAAAGCCGGTACGAACAGTTGGGGATGCGGCGGTATGGAAGCCAAAAGATTTAGTACCGCATATTAAACCGGATTATTCGGTAGCCCATTTACATCCGTATGTGAATATGCGTACATTGATCGGACACCATTTAGGGCTTAAAGGGAACTTGGAACAATTGCTTGCCGACCAAGATGAACGCGCGATTTTATTAACGGATTTAGTAAATGGTTATTTAAAAAGCGGCGGATTAAGTGCTTCTGGTATGTATCAATTCTTCCCGGCGCAATCCGATGGCGATGATGTTGTCGTATACAGTCCGGACGATGCAAAAACTGAAATCAAACGCTTTACATTCCCTCGCCAGCAAGCAGCCCCATTTTTATGTTTGTCGGATTATTTAAAGCCGGTAGACAGCGGTGAAATGGACTATATTGCGTTAATGGTCGTTACAGCAGGTAAAGGGGTAAGCGAAAAAGCAAATGAACTGAAACAAGCAGGGAAGTTCTTGGAAAGCCATGCATTACAAGCGACTGCACTTGAACTTGCGGAAGGATTTGCGGAGCGTATTCACCAGGAAATTCGTGACCAGTGGGGCTTCCCGGATGCAACAGACTTTACGATGCGTGATCGATTTGCGGCAAAATACCAAGGGCAGCGATTCAGCTTCGGCTATCCGGCGTGTCCGAACCTGGAAGATCAGGAGAAGCTGTTCTCTCTATTAAAACCGGAAAAGATTGGCGTACATTTAACAGAAGGCTTTATGATGGAGCCGGAAGCAAGTGTATCAGCTATTGTATTTGCCCACCCGGATGCTCGTTATTTTAATGTATAATTGATTTAAAAATACCGCTTTACCTTATTATTAGAGGTAAGGCGGTTTTGCGACCTTTAGGAGGAAGAAATGATGATTCGACGTGCAATAAAAGAAGATATACCGACGATTTTGGAAATATTTAACGATAATATTCTTAATTCCACAGCGATTTACATGTACAAGGAACAGACATTGGAAGACCGTTTGCAATGGTTTGAAGAAAAGCAGGCTTCAGATTATCCGCTATTCGTATTTGAAGATGACGGAGAGGTTGCGGGCTATGCGACATACGGAAGTTTCCGTGCTTATCCAGCCAACCAATATACAGTAGAGCATTCAGTATACGTTCATAAAAATCATTATAAAAAAGGGATTGCGAGTAAACTGATGAATGCAATTATTGAAGAAGCAAAAGCAAAAGGTGTAAAGACGATGGTTGGCTGTATTGATAAAGAAAATATCGCCAGTATTAAAATACATGAGAAATTCGGATTTTTATATAGCGGAACAATCCGCAATGCGGGTTATAAATTCGGGAAATGGCTGGATCTGGTGTTTTACCAGTTAGATTTGGATGGACCAAAAATTCCACAGGAGAAGTAGAGGGGATACTTGTTGTTACCAGGTCATATGACAACTGTCATAAAAAATATATGATGTTTGAGCATTTTATCATGATCCTTCTTTTTATATGATTAGGTTAATAATTTTTGTGGAAAGAGGGATTGACACATGGTAAGCACACATGCAGATAAAACAAAGCAGCTGAGAAAAGATGTTGCACCGTTCGCAAAGTCAGAAACGCGACTTAGTATTCAACAAATATTAAATACGCTTGTACCACTTTTATTAATTTGGGGAGCAGGTTATGTATTACTGCAGTACTCTCCGTGGTATACGGCGTTATGTAGTATCCTTGCTTCAGGATTTGTTATTCGTGCATTTATTATTTTCCATGACTGTACACACGGTTCATTCTTCAAAAGCAAAAAGGCGAATGCCATTATCGGAAATATTACAGGTATTGTGACATCTTTCCCTTACGAAAAGTGGAAACGTGAGCATACGATTCACCACGCAACAAGTTCAAATTTGGATAAGCGCGGGATTGGCGATATCGATATGCTGACAGTTGATGAATACCTTGAAAAGTCAAAATTAGGTCGTTTAGGTTATCGTTTATATCGTAACCCGATTGTCCTGTTCGGTTTAGGACCACTATTTATGGTACTTATATTGAATCGTTTTAATCGTAAAGATGCAAAGCGTAAAGAGCGCTTAAACACGTATTTCAATAACATCGTATTATTAGTTATTTGTACAACCCTTATTTTAATATTTGGTTGGTCAACATTCTTACTAGTACATGGTTTAACATTGTTTGTTGCAGGTTCATTAGGGATCTGGCTGTTCTATATTCAGCATACTTACGAAGATTCATACTTTGAAGTTGATTCGGAGTGGGATTATGTAAAAGCTGCAGTAGAAGGAAGTTCATACTACAAATTACCGAAAGTACTGCAATGGATTACAGGAAATATCGGATTCCACCACGTCCACCATTTGTCACCGCGTGTACCGAACTATAAGCTGGAAGATGCACATGAATCGATTAAGCCGCTTCAACAGGCAACGACGATTACATTAAAGACAAGCTTAGAATCAATTCGCTACAAATTATACGATGCCGACAATTACCGCTTTATTACATTTAAAGAAGCGGCAGAACTTGAGGCAACACGTGACCGAACTGTTACGAACTAACTTTATACAAAAGTTAAGGTACCTCAATTTATAGCTTGAGGTACCTGTTTTATTATAGAATATAGGTAAAAAGAGAATCGAGGCAATTATGCAAACATGGTATAGTATCATCCCGAAAAGTCCGATGTTGAGTATATATATATGGATAATCTTTTGTATAATGCCATTTTTCTTCATTATACAATCGTTCGCATTATGGCAGATTATTTTAGGGATCACTTTAATTTTGAGTTATTTCTTATGTCATTATTTCTCTTTCAGTGCAAGACCTGGGCTGAAATATATGTGGATCAGCTTTCAAATGTTGCTGAATATCGTAATGACACTAGTTTTTGGTTACGTATATTTGGCATTGTTTACGGCATTTTTCATTGGTAATATTAAACAGCCGGTTGGATTTTATATTATGTATGGCTTACATATAGGATTTACCGTTATTTCTATTGTTGGGGGGTATTTCATTTTCCTTGACTTATTTTTATCGCAAACGCCATTTATTATTATTAATATGCTAGGTGTTGTGCTATTACCGTTTACGCTCTTTTCAAGAACGAGACGGGAAAACTTGGAAGGTGAGCTGGAAACAGCGCGGGAACGTATTTCTGAATTGACTGTGTTTGAGGAACGTCAGCGTATTGCCCGTGATTTACATGATACACTTGGTCAAAAACTTTCTATGATTGGTTTAAAAAGTGATTTAGCTGCACGACTGGTGGAAAAAAATCCTGAACAAGCCATTTTGGAAATAAGGGATATTCGTCAAACCGCAAGTGTCGCGTTAAAAGAAGTACGTGAGCTTGTCGCTGATATGCGCGCTGTGAGGGTTGAAGAAGAGCTTTACCGGGTCGAACAAATCTTAAAAGCAGCACAGATTAAGCTGCGGTTAAATGGAGATAAAAGTGAAATTCAAATGCCGGTTTTAGCGGAAAATGTTATTAGTATGTGCTTGAAAGAAGCAGTTACAAATATCGTCAAACATAGTGAAGCAACGATTTGCCGTATTAGCTTTTATCAAAGCGAAGATGAATTCAAGATGACGATTCAGGATAATGGGATTGGCTTTGAACGCTCCAATACATTAATTGGTGGAAATGGTTTAAAAGGGATGTACGAGCGTATTGAATTTATCAATGGTTCACTTGAAATAGAGAGCGATGAAGGGACGACGGTCGTGCTGAAAATACCGTTGGCAATCACGCATCAAAAGGGAGAGAACGTGAAATGATTCGAATTGTAATTGCAGAAGATCAAGGAATGCTGCTTGGGGCGATGAAGTCACTGCTTAGTATGGAAGAGGATATGGAAGTAGTCGGGCTTGCCAAAAATGGGGAAGAAGCCATCGAGATGGTGACAGAACTGAATCCGGACATTTGTATTATGGATATAGAAATGCCGATTAAAACGGGGTTGGATGCTGCCGAAGCGTTAAGAGGAAGCGAATGCAAAATTATTATTTTAACAACGTTTGCGCGACCAGGTTATTTTGAACGTGCAAGAAAAGCGGGAGTGCGCGGCTATTTATTGAAAGACAGTCCAATTGAGGAGCTTGTCAATTCCATACGGATCATTATGGATGGACGTCGCATTTACGCGCCGGAGCTAGTGGATTTTGTTTATGAAGACGACAGTGAAAATCCGCTGACGGAACGAGAAAGCCAAGTGCTGGAACTTGTTGCCGAAGGGAAGACAACAAAGGAAATTGCCGCAGAGCTCTATTTATCTGCAGGTACTGTGCGAAACTATATTTCCGTCATACTTGATAAGCTTGGTGTCGGCAACCGAATCGAAGCAATCGCCCGCTTCAAAGAAAAAGGCTGGAATAAAAAGAAAATGTGATTGTTGTAAGCGCATGAAATTAATTCACTGCTAAATAACCCCTCGTTTTGTCTGTGAACAAAATGAGGGGTCTTTTTAAATTGAGGCAAGGCCAGTTATTTCTTTTTCGTTAATCGTCCAAGGAGGTATGCTCCAGCTGCTACTGCCAGTAAAGTGTTTGTCTTTTTATTGAATACTTGTTTTGTCACTAGGCTAATATTTTGTGGACGTTCAGCTAAGCGGCGCATGAAATAGCCGTACCAGTCTTTACCGTAGGGTACATACACACATACTTGATAGCCTTCACGTGCAAGTTCCAGCTGCAAGTCTTTACGGAACCCGTAAAGCATCTGAAATTCGAATTTTTCTTTCGGAATATCATATTGCTCGACGTAATACTTCACATGCTTAATAATATTGTGGTCATGTGTGGCAATCGATGTAAAATGTCCGTGTGCCAAATGGTATTCAATCAGCTCAATAAAGTTAATATCAATATCAAGCTTATCCTGGTACGCTACTTCTTCCGATTCTTTATAGGCACCCTTTACAACTCGAAGGCGGTAATCCTTAAAGTTTTCTATATCGTCCTTTGCACGGTGGAAGTATGCTTGAATAACTGTTCCGACATTATCGAATGACTTTGCAAGTTCCTCCAGTATATCGAAGGATGGCTGAAGTCGCTTATAATCTTCCATATCAAAATTGACGAAGATTCCATATTCATGGGCGCGTTCTACAATTTCATACAAGTTGTCGTAGCAGAAATCGATATCGATATCCAACCCTAGCTGTGAAGGTTTCAAGGAAATATGTGCATCCAATTCTTTAACCTGAATGGCTTCGATCATAGCTAAAATTTCTTCTTTTGCTTGTGTTGCCTCTGATTCATCAGTAACATATTCGCCTAAATTATCGACGGTGCAAGAAATTCCTTGCTCGTTTAATTTTCGAATGCTTTCGATTACTTCTTCAATTGTTGTCCCTGCAACAACGCTTTGTGCGCCTAATTTTAAACCGTATTGCCCTGCTGCATTGCTAAGAGTTTGGTTTTCAGATAATGAAATGAAAAAGTCACGTAATGCCATAAAAAACATCTCCTTAAAATTCGTCATTTTCTTAAAATTATACCATAGTGCTATTCTCGTAAATTACTCGAAGTGGTCTTAGTCTATACCCCTTTTGATTTTCTGCATGCGATTATTAAATAATTAGGATAAATAGTTTTTGATTGATTCACTTCAAACGATACATTGTTAAAGTGAATAGCTTGTTCAATTATATGTTGCTCCTTCACTGTCAATTTCTATATATTTATTAAGTGTAGAAAGCAAAATAACAAGGAGCTGTCTGAAAAACTTTTCAGAACAGCTCCTTGTTCAGCTCATAATTTATTGAAAGAATGGTTCGAAAATGTGTGGGGGAAGGGGGCACACATTTCGCTTTTAGCTCTTTGTAGAGCTTAAAGAATTCGGGAACCCGGTTTTAGTTTTAGCCCCGCTATCCTGTACATTGGAAGTAGATGATACTCTTCCTAGGTTCGTTAGACGTTGGGCAAAACTGTCATTTGTTTTTGTAAGACCTTTAAAAGTTTCCTGCATTTCATAAGCGTATGCGCCATGTTCGGAAATATCCAAACCTTGGACTTCTTCTTCATGTGTAACACGTAGAGGAATAAATGCTTTAATAATGTAGGTTGCAATGGCAACAGTACTTGCAGTCCATGCGATTACTGCGACAACACCTAATGCCTGCACGCCTAGTAATTCAGCCCCGCCGCCGTAAAATAGACCACCGCCAGCAGTATCGAATAATCCGACTGCTAATGTACCCCAAATACCAGCAACACCATGTACAGCAACAGCACCAACCGGATCATCCACTTTTAGTTTGTGTTCAATAAAGCGGACGGCTTCTACTAACACAGCACCACCTACAGCACCTGCGATAATAGATCCAACGATGCTTAAGTTAGCAGCGCCGGCAGTAATACTTACTAAACCGGCTAGGGCACCGTTTAATGTTAAAGAACCATCGATAAAGCCGTAACGAAGTCTTGTATAAAGGGCGGTAGCAATTACACCGGCAGATGCGGATAAGAAAGTATTTGCAATAACGCCTGGAACTAATGCCGGATCCGCTGCCAATGTTGATGCGCCATTAAAGCCGTACCAACCTAACCAAAGGATGAAAACACCTAATGCGCCAAGTGGAATGGAGTGACCTGGAATAACGTTTACGACACCTTTAGCATATTTCCCGATACGAGGACCAACGATTGCTGCGACCACTAGAGCACCAACAGCGCCGGTTAAATGTACGACTGTTGATCCGGCAAAATCGACGAAGCCTAAAGAAGTTAACCATCCATCACCTTGCCATACCCAATGTCCGACAACAGGATAAATAATAGCTGTCATGATAACGACCAATGCGACATACGCCGTAATATTTGTACGTTCAGCAACAGCACCTGAGATGATTGTTGCACATGTCGCAGCAAACATTGCCTGGAAAACGAAAAATGCGATATCATCTACACCGTTTAAAGCAAAACCGGAAGAACCAATCAATCCACCTGAACTTTCACCGAACATAATGGCATATCCGACTGCAAAGTAGACAAGGCCTCCGATTGAAATCGTTAAAATGTTTTTCATTAAAATATTGACTGCATTTTTTGAGCGTGTAAACCCTGCCTCTACCATCGCGAATCCCGCATGCATGAAGAATACGAAAAACGCCCCGAGCATTACCCAAACTAGGTTAATCGATAATTCCAATGCTTCATTCGTCATTAAAAACTCCTCCTTTTAGGAACATTTTTAGTCAATTGCAATTGAACCAAGTTCTTTAGTGCGGATACGTATCGCCTGTTCTACAGGGTAGATAAAGATCTTACCGTCACCAACTTCCCCTGTAGAAGCTTCGCGCAATAATACATCAATAATCGGTTGAACTTTGGCATTATCAACAACCATTTCGAGTTTGAGCTTTTGCGAAAATTCCATTGAGAAAGAATTTCCGCGAAACAATCCGATTTTACCTTCCTGTCGCCCAGCTCCAGCAATCTCGGAAATACTTAAACCATCAATTCCTTCAAGAGCCAACCCTTCTCGAACTTGTGGAAACACCTCAGGTCGAATAATCGCTTCAATCTTTTTCATGCTCAACAACTCCTTGTGTTATGTTATCTAACATGATAAATTGAATTTTAGGATAAATCAATAACTAATGTAAGGAAAATTAACATGTATTTTCGATTGGTTTTATCGCATTGCGAGATGATGTCAAAAAAAGGAAGAAGGAATAGAGCTTTTAACCAGGTGAAATCCGGTAGTAGGCTGCCCGACAAAATTCCGAGACGTTTTTTATTTAGTCAATTGGGGAAAACTATATAACCAGCACAGCAAAATTAACTACCATGTAAAAGTAGATAACATGGAAGAAAGAATCTTCATACTTCGAATTAATTCAAGATGGTGTATACTATGACTAAATTATGTTTTGGAAGAAGGGAACTTACGATGAACGAAAAGTATGTAGATGACAGTTTTGCTTTGCATACCGATTTATATCAAATCAATATGGCGGAAAGCTATTGGGCAGACGGGATGCATAACCGTAAAGCTGTATTTGAGTTGTATTTCAGACAATTGCCGTTTGGGAATGGCTATGCAATTTTTGCGGGTTTGGAGCGCATGTTGAATTATTTAAAAGACTTTCGATTCAGTGAAACAGATATCGCTTATTTACGTGATGAACTCCATTATAAAGAGGATTTTATCGAATACTTAAAAACAATTCGTTTTACGGGTTCTATGTATTCGATGGAAGAAGGGGAACTTGTTTTTGCTAATGAACCAATTGTACGAATCGAAGCACCGCTAGTGGAAGCACAGCTGATTGAAACAGCTCTATTGAACATTGTAAACTACCAAACGCTGATTGCGACAAAAGCAAGCCGTATCAAGCAAGTTGTCCAAAAGGAAATTGCGATGGAATTCGGTACACGTCGTGCGCAAGAGATGGACGCAGCTGTTTGGGGAGCACGTGCAGCAGTGATCGGCGGTTTTGAATCGACTTCCAATGTTCGGGCTGGGAAGCTGTTTAATATTCCTGTATCAGGTACACATGCACATGCATTGGTTCAAGCGTATAAGAACGATTATGATGCATTCCATTCTTATGCGAAGCGTCATAAAGACTGTGTGTTTTTGGTGGATACGTACAATACATTAAAGTCAGGTGTCCCGACGGCAATTCAGGTAGCTAAAGAACTTGGCGATAAAATTAACTTTATCGGAATTCGTTTAGATAGCGGGGATATTGCCTTCCTTTCAAAAGAGTCACGCCGAATGCTTGATGAAGCAGGGTTCCCGGATGCAAAAATTATCGTTTCAAACGACTTGGATGAATATACAATTTTAAACTTAAAAGCGCAAGGTGCCCGAGTGGATATGTGGGGAATTGGTACAAAACTCATCACTGCATATGACCAGCCTGCTTTAGGTGCTGTCTATAAAATGGTTTCCATTGAAAATGATCATGGTGAAATGGAAGATACGATCAAAATTTCAGCCAATGCTGAAAAAGTAACGACACCTGGTTTAAAAAGAGTTTACCGGATTATTAATAAGAAAAGCGGGAAATCAGAAGGGGACTATATCGCAATGGCTGATGAAAATCCTGCTGCTGAAGAACGAATTAAAATGTTCCATCCGGTGCATACATTTGTCTCGAAATTCGTAACAAACTTTGAAGCGAAGGAATTGCATCGGAAAGTGATTGACAAAGGTGAGATTGTTTATGAAAATCCAACGTTAATGGAGATCCGTCAATATGCGTCCAATAACTTGGATTTACTTTGGGATGAGTATAAACGTTCATTAAATCCTGAGGAATATCCGGTCGATTTAAGCCAAAAATGCTGGGATAATAAAATGCGAAATATCCAGGAAGTGCGCGATATGGTAACAGAACTCGAAGAACGATAAGGAGTGAGGACATTGGCTATGTTGCAACAACAAATTATTGAAGAGTTAAAAGTACAGCCGACAATCGATGTAGAACAGGAAATCCGTAAGTCCATTGATTTTTTAAAGGAATATGCAAAATATCATCCTTTCTTAAAAGGGTTTGTGCTTGGAATTAGCGGTGGGCAAGACTCAACGTTAACGGGTAAGCTTGCGCAAATGGCTATCGATGAGCTGAACGAAGAAGCGGGAGCATCCGCTTACTCGTTTTGGGCGGTAAGATTACCTTATGGCAAACAATTTGATGAAAAGGATTGCCAAGATGCACTCGATTTCATTCAGCCGACAAAAGTGTATACGGTTAATATCAAAAATGCTGTAGATGCAAGTGTAAATGCACTTTTGGATGCTGGAATTACGTTAAGTGATTTCGCCAAAGGAAATGAAAAAGCGCGTGAAAGAATGAAAGTACAATATTCGATAGCAGCATCGAATGATGGTGTCGTACTTGGAACAGATCATGCTGCAGAAGCAGTAACAGGCTTTTATACAAAGTATGGCGACGGTGGTGCAGATTTAATGCCGATTTTCCGTTTAAATAAACGCCAAGGTCGTGCGATGTTAAAACATTTAAACTGTCCTGTACATTTATATGAAAAAGTTCCGACTGCAGATTTAGAGGAAAACCGCCCTGCATTGCCGGATGAAGTGGCGCTTGGTGTAACGTACGAACAAATTGATGATTATTTGGAAGGTAAGGAAATCCCGGAGCAGGCTCGTGAAAAGCTTGAAGGACATTACTTGCGCTCCATGCATAAACGCAATATGCCGATTACAGTTTTCGATGATTTCTGGAAACGATAGTATTCGATAAAATCTGATAAATCACCTTACTTCTCTCTGGAAAAGTAAGGTGATTTTCCAATTTCCGGGTAAACTAGTTGTGCTCGCATTTTGTTTTCGTTATGCTTAAACTACATATAAAAGATGCAACGATTTCAGGTAGGAGGACTATTCATGAATGAGCAGATCGAAGGAATAATTAAAAATATCGAAAAAGTAATGATAGGAAAAAGAGAGATTGCCGAGCTAAGTATTGTTTCATTATTAGCAGGAGGGCATGTATTACTGGAAGACGTGCCGGGCGTTGGGAAAACAATGATGGTACGTGCACTTTCAAAGTCACTGGGTGCAAGCTTTAAACGTATTCAATTTACACCGGATTTACTGCCATCTGATGTAATTGGCGTTTCGATATATAATCCGAAAACATTGCAGTTTGAGTTCCGTCCGGGGCCGATTGTCGGCAATATTGTGTTAGCGGACGAAATTAACCGTACCTCACCAAAAACACAGGCCGCTCTGTTGGAAAGTATGGAGGAGGGGTCAATTACGGTGGATGGTGAAACGATTCAGCTGCCAAAGCCGTTTTTTGTAATGGCAACGCAAAACCCGATTGAATATGAAGGGACATATCCGCTTCCGGAAGCGCAACTAGACCGCTTTTTACTGAAAATAAAGATGGGCTATCCTACGAAGGAAGAGGAAATTGAAGTGCTGAATCGTGCCGAAAAGTCGGTTCCGATAGATGACCTTTTCCCGGTATTAACAATCGAGCAGTTGAACGATTTAAGAGAACAAGCAAAACAAGTACATGTAGAAAATAATATTAAAGAGTATATTGTGTCCATCGCACAACATACACGTCATCATGAAAATGTGTATTTAGGTGTAAGTCCCCGTGCTTCAATCGCATTAATGCGTGCTGCGCAAAGCTATGCCTTTATGAAAGGGAGAGATTATGTTATTCCGGATGATGTTCAATATTTAGCGAAATTCGTTTTCGGCCACCGAATTATTTTAAAACCAGAAACACGCTATGAAGGAATTACGGAAGAACAAGTGATTGAAAGTGTTCTTCGTTATGTCCATGTTCCTGTAAAAAGGTACGTGCCGTAATGAAGGGAATCAAGCAGTTTCTAAAGCATGGCGGGCGTTTAATTACCGTTGTTTCGTTGCTTATAATTACGTATTGCTATGCAATGTTCCAAGGGGGCTTTGTTAGCTGGTTTGTTTTCTTCACGATTTTACCGTTTTTGGTCTATTCGATTTTACTGGCAATTATTCCGATTCGTTTTAAAGAAATATCCCGTACTTTATCGAAAGAACGAGTTGAACGTGGGAGCAATGTTCAAGTTACCGTAACATTCCGCAATACGAGCTGGTTTCCGTTTGTTTTTATGATGGTCCGAGAATTGCCGATGAGGGAGGAACATTTTGAAAAACCGAACGGAAATGTAACGAAACTATTTTTGGTTGGGTGGAAGCGTGAGTTTAAGTGGACTTATGAATTAAAGGAGTTAAAACGAGGAGAGCATCATTTTAGAGGATTGCTGTTTACATGTACGGACTTTTTTGGATGGACAATACGGAATGTTGTAATGAATCACCCGCAGCTGTTTTTAGTATATCCAAAAGTATCCGATGTCAAATTATTGCCGATTGGAATGCAATATGACCAAGGTACAAGTCAATCGCGCTATTCTTTAATTAAGGATACGACGGTTGCGACTGGTGTCCGTGAATATGTACCAGGTGACCGCTTTTCTTGGATTCACTGGAAATCCTTTGCGAAAAATGGGGAACTGCGTACAAAGGAATTTGAAGATCAAAAATCACAAAATACATTTGTGCTAATCGATCGCGCAGTACAGAAGAACTTCGATGATGTTGTCGATTACACGGCATCCTATATTAATAAAATTGTAAAGAAACAGGGCGATGTTTCATTTTTAAGTGTCGGGGTCGACCGTTATTTTACGCCGGTGATTAAAACAGGTAAACAGTATGAAACGGTCCTGCAGCATTTAGCAACGGTCGTACCGGATGCGCAGTTTGGTGTAGAACGTTTATTGTTTGAAGAACAGAAAATGATGAGCCGCTCTGTTGTTGTTATCATTACTGGCGAAATGACTCCGGAACTGCAGGAAGTATTAAATGCCGGAACGAAATATGCTCGTAAAATTATATGTTTTGTCGTAAGTGACCAAAAAGATCCGGTGCAGCATATAAGCCAAAATAATGAAGTGCATTATGTCGGTATGGACGAGTTACAGCGAACGTATTCGGAGGTGAAGCACGCATGAGACGCAGCACAGCCGAAAAAATAGAACTCGCTATTTTTTATTTCATTGTTTTTCTGATTTTACGAGAATGGTTAATACCGGTAATGGAGTTAACGAACACAGGCTACTTTACGCAGTTTGTATTATTCATAGGGATATGTTTAGTACTGGGGATCTTTTCACTGCCGTTTATTGTTAATTGGTTTATTAAGTTTGCATACATTATCTGGTTTGTTGTCAGTGTGTATAAAGATGAAGCATTGACGACAACGCAATTTTTATCGGAAGAACTGAAATACAATTTGGATATATTGCTTGCAGGTGAGTGGATTTATGTGAGTGATCCATTTCGGACAAGTTTGTTTTTTATATTGATCTGGATGCTTATTTATTTAATTCAGCATTGGGTGAGTGTGCGCTATAGCATTTACTATTTCCTGCTGCTTACAGTATTTTTCATCGGGACACTCGATACTTTTACAGAATACGATGGCACAGCGGCGATTATTAAAGTAATGTTACTAGGTCTTGTGCTTACATCGTTGCTGTTTATAAAACGACTTATGCAGGCTGCGGAAATGCAAAAAGATTGGATGAACTACTTGAAGTATGCGACTCCGATTATCATTTTTGTTATGATTGCAGGAATTGTTGCAACAGTCATGCCGAAAACAGAGCCTCAATGGTCGGACCCGGTTCCTTATGTAAAAAATATTGCAGGTATTGGGGGTAATGCCAGTCAATCGGTTGCAACAGTTGGTTACGGGGAAAATGATGAGCGACTGGGCGGACCGTTTGCGGGAGATACTACAATTGTCTATGAAATAAAAACACCGATCCGTCAATATTGGCGTGTTGAGACGAAAGATTTTTATACGTCTAAAGGGTGGGAGCAATCAGATGATGAGTCATTGCAACAAACGCTTCAGTTTGCAGATCCTCTCCCGCTTTCAATCAAGCCTGGAAGTGAAGAACCTCAGTCGGTGGAAGTGCAGGCTGTAAATGAAGAATACTTGTTTTTATTGCAGGCATATGGCATTACTTCCTATAATCTACACGGTACACAAACTGGATTGAGATTTAATACAGGCAATGAAAAAATTCTGCCTCTTATAAACAGTGATGTTGTAGCCCCTGCATCATACGAGATGACATTTCAACAGCCGGAGTATAGTTACGTTGCTTTGAAAGAATCATTATCCTCAACTGAAAATAGTTCGCGCTATTTACAGCTTCCGGATAATTTGCCACAGCGTGTAACCGATTTAGCTCTTGAAATTACCGACATGTATGACAGTGTATATGACAAGGCTCGTGCAATTGAAGGTTACTTTGCGCGTAGTGGCTTTCAATATGAAACGACAAATGTACAAGTTCCATCAGCAGATCAAGACTATGTAGATCAGTTTTTATTTGAAACAAGGCTTGGTTATTGTGATAACTTCTCTACTTCGATGGTCGTCATGCTTCGTTCGATAGGGATTCAGGCTCGTTGGGTAAAAGGTTTTTCGAGTGGAGAACGAATCGATTCACAAGACGGTATTGTTACGTATCAAGTGACGAATAATGATGCCCATTCATGGGTGGAAGCGTATATTGACGGTATTGGTTGGATGCCGTTTGAGCCGACAATTGGCTTTAGTAATCCGATGAATATTAATTATGATGTAGATTTCGAAGCTCCCGAAGAAGAGCAGCTACCTGATATGGAAGAACCGGAAGCACCAAAGCCGGAGTTGGAAGAGCAGGATACAACTAAGCAATCAACTAATGGGACAAGTAGAGTGGACTGGTCAAAATTTAAATGGGTGCTGTACGGATTACTGGCTCTTGTTGTGATTGGGTTAATTGTTGCTTGGAAAAAACGCGGAAAATGGCAACCAAAACTTGCTGTTCAAATGAACAGATCGAAATTAGATAAAGCAGCAACATTTGAAGAAGCTTATTTTGTGTTATTAAAACAGTTGGAGCGGGTTCATTTGAAACGAGGACAAGACGAAACATTGCAACAGTTTGCAATGCGTGTTGATCGACAGCTGGATACCACTAAAATGAGTGAGTTGACGGCATTTTATGAGCGACTTATTTATGCAAAACAGACCGATCAAATGAACACGACTGAAATGAAAGAAATTTGGGAATATTTAATCAATCGTACGAGTGGTTGATTTTAACTCGACGAAAGAGTAAAATTTAGAAAAATAAATAGTATTGTGCCTTCATATAAGTCTGGTAATATGGTCCAGATGTTTCTACTAAGTTACCCTAAATAACTTATCTATGACGGTGGGTCCCACTATATCCTTATAAGGGATAGGTATACCCACTTGAAGAAGAGATGAAATATGAACGCGTAGAAATTATTTTCTTACGCGTTTTTTTTCTTAATATAGGCCGCAAAAAATTAGAAGAGGTGGAAATAGTGTCAACTCCTTTGTTAAAAGAACAAGAAAAGATTGTCGTTCTTGATTTCGGTAGTCAGTTCAACCAATTAATTACTCGTCGTATTCGTGAATTCGGTGTATTCTCTGAATTACATCCACATACGATTACTGCTGAAGAAATTAAAGAAATGAATGCTGTAGGTATTGTATTTTCAGGTGGTCCAAACTCTGTATATGATGAATCAGCATTCCATGTAGATCCGGCGATTTTTGAATTAGGTTTACCGATTTTAGGTATTTGCTATGGCATGCAGTTAATGGCCCAAACACATGGCGGTAAAGTGGAAGGCGCAGCAACTCGTGAGTACGGGAAAGCTGAAATTAACATTACTTCAGATAATAAATTATTTGCGGAATTACCAAAAAATCAAGTTGTATGGATGAGTCACGGTGACCATGTAACAGCAGTGCCGGAAGGTTTTGAAGTAATTGCGACAAGTCCGGCATGCCCGATCGCGGCAATGGCTGATGCTTCTCGTAAATTTTATGCAGTACAATTCCACCCGGAAGTACGCCACTCTGTATACGGAAATGATTTATTGAAAAACTTCGTATTCAATGTTTGTGAAGCAAAAGGCGACTGGTCGATGGCGAACTTCATTGAAATTGAAATTGCGAAAATCCGTGAGCAAGTTGGAGATAAGCAAGTACTTTGTGCATTATCAGGCGGAGTTGATTCATCTGTAGTAGCAGTGTTAATCCACAAAGCAATCGGTGACCAATTAACTTGTATGTTCGTGGACCACAACTTAAACCGTAAAGGTGAAGTTGAACAGGTAATGAAAACTTTCACAGAAGACTTCGATATGAAACTGATCAAAATCGATGCTCGTGAGCGTTTCATGAATAAACTTGCCGGTGTTTCTGACCCTGAGCAAAAACGTAAAATTATCGGTAACGAATTCATTTACGTATTTGATGAAGAGTCATCAAAGCTAAAAGATATGGACTTCTTAGCGCAAGGTACGCTTTACACAGATATTATTGAATCAGGTACAGCAACTGCACAAACAATTAAATCACACCATAATGTTGGTGGTTTACCGGAAGATATGAAGTTCGAATTAATCGAACCATTAAATACACTATTCAAAGACGAAGTACGCGCTTTAGGCCTTGAATTAGGTCTACCTGAAGAAGTTGTATGGCGTCAGCCTTTCCCGGGTCCTGGTTTAGGTATCCGTGTACTTGGTGAAGTAACAGAAGAAAAACTGGAAATCGTTCGTGAAGCAGACTACATCCTGCGCGAAGAAATTAAAAACGCTGGCCTGGAGCGCGACATTTGGCAATACTTCGCTGTATTACCTGACATCCGTTCAGTAGGTGTAATGGGCGATGGCCGTACGTACGACTACGCAATCGGTATCCGCGGTGTAACATCAATCGACGGCATGACATCAGACTGGGCACGTATCCCTTACGATGTACTAGAGAAGATTTCTGTACGTATCGTAAACGAAGTGAAGCACGTAAACCGCGTGCTGTATGACATTACTTCTAAGCCACCAGCAACGATTGAGTGGGAATAGTACTGATTAACGTTTAGCTTTCTAAACTCTCTTTTAGTTATTGATAAAAATAACTAAAAGGGGGTTTTTAATTTTTTGAAATTGGGATGTGAAGTTCGTGATGCACTAATTTAAGGTTTACTTCAGTGAAATGAGGTATATTATATTGAATAGGTTCTCTGTGAAGACAGGAAAAGTAGGTGAACAAAATGGGGAAATATCAATTGGATAGTAAAGGTAAAGCAGCTGTTACAAAGTATCATGAAAAAAACAAGCCTTCCCAATTCGATAAAAAGCAGCAACTTGAAAAATTGCGTGCACAGTATTTGGAAAAGAAACAAAAGCAAAACGATGAATAGGTTGAATGGGCAACATAGGAAGAATAACATCTTTCTATGTTTTTTTTGTCCTCTGATTTCGCATTACCCTTATTCATAATAAATTATTGTCATAGCAGTGTATCATTTTCTTTCATTTTTATTACAGAATGTTAAATTTACTATCCTCACGTTTATTATTTAGGAGGAAAGGTATTGTATAGTATGCCAAATCAGTATAGACATTAGGTATACAAAATTAAATTAATGAAACTGGAGGAATGAAACATGGAAACACGTGATAACAAATTATATGGTATTTATGATAATGAAGCAGAATTACAGGCAGAAATGGATCGCCTTCGTGCACAAGGTTATGGTGAAGAGGATATGTATATTGTATCTAATCGCAATGATCAACTATCGATGTACCGAAACTCAAAAGGTTACAGCACTAACACGGATGGTTATGGCACTGATTACAAAGAAGGTTCTTGGTGGGATCGCTTTAAAGCATTCATGATGGGTGAAGACTTAGTACGCGATCAGCACTTTACGCAAATGGGTATCTCTGAGGACGAACGAAATCGTTACTATGATGAATTACAGGCTGGGAAATACTTATTGTATGTAGATAAGGATTATGGTACTTATTTTGATGAAGGTACTAAAAATTATGGCGTGAATGATCATTATGAGCGTGATTATGAGAAAACGGATGAAGAACGTTTAGCGCTTCATGAAGAACGCTTGCAAGTAGATAAAAAACGCGTGCAAACGGGTGAGGTACAGGTCGATAAACATGTAGTCGAAGAGCAGCAAACGATTGAGGTGCCGGTAGAACATGAAGAAGTTTATGTGGAAAGACGTCCTGTTAATGAGGACACAACACTTAATGCAAATGGTCAGCTGCGTGACGGAATCACTCATGCTTATGAAGAGCAGGGAAAAATCCATATCCCTGTAACTGAAGAACAGGTAGAGGTTACGAAAAAAGATGTCGTGACAGAAGAAATTGTTGTCGGCAAACGAAAAGTAACAGATACGGAAACTGTATCAGATACGGTTCGTCGCGAAGAAGCGGATGTTAAGGATACGACTAATACTACGAATCATTTAAATGATTTGGACCATTTGGATAATGATCCGTTAAAACGTACTAACCGCGGATTATAAAATAACCATAAAAAAGAAGCCTGTTTAGCGCAGGCTTCTTTTTTTTGTATGTTAGTTACATTATAGTAAGTCGTTTAAGCTTAAATTATTCTTCAACCGTGGCTTTTTCGCGAGATTTCCACTCAATTCCACTAGTAACACATCCAAAAGTAACGATTATTAAAAGTACAAATAATGTGTTATGTAACCAATAGGGCATTTAAAAACCTCCTTTAACATTTTCGATATTACTTTTATTATTTTAACATATTAAAGGAAAACGCACTTAATTAATATAGCTAGATATAATTAATTTTCTTTCTTTTCGACAAAAAATGTCACAATTATAAATAGGAAAAATGCGATTAGTAAAAGTGTACCGCCTACGATGAAGAACACCATGTTGAATGTTTCATTTGTGTCCAGCGGGTTTAAATAATGTAACCACATTCCTATACATAAACCAAAAGCTCCGATCATGCCTAAAATACTTTGGATTTTAACTAAGATTAGCTTACGGACAGGTACTGAATAATAGAAAATCCCCCAAGCAAAGACTGATAACCAACCTACTAATACAATGTGTGCGTGGACTGGCCGTAAAGCGTAGTTCATGTTACCGCTCATAATTGATCCGATTAATACACCGATAAAACCGGAAACAGCTGCAAAGCGAATTAAATGCATTGCCCACTTTCGTTGATGGTGCAAAAAAATCCCCCCTCTATTTGTTCAAACTTTACTATAGAGGAGTTATATAACATTTCTATAAACTTTTTATAAAATTATTTTATTAGTTTAATAAATCTAATACATTATGCAGGGAGAAGTCTTCGATAATCTCTTGCGGCAATAAGGTGAGCAGATCATCCTTTGTCGCCCATAAATATTGTTCGTGTTCATCGGACAGCGTAATTTGCTCTTCTTTTGTATCACATAAAAAAGTGAGTAATACAATTTGGCGTGTTTTGCTCGTATGGAATGTTGTTGAAAATAATTGATTTTTAACAGTAATATTCAGTCCTACTTCTTCTGAAAATTCCCTCTTTAGTGCAGTTTCAAATGACTCGCCGAAATGAAGATTCCCACCGACAGTCTCCCATGTGCCGGCACCGACAGTTTCAATTTGAGAACGCTGCACGATGAGTACTCTATTATTTTTAACAAGAAAACCCTTTACAATAACCTTAATTTCATTCAAGTTAAAGTCCCCCTATTTTGTATGAATATACTAGAATTTTAGATTGAATCTTTGTTTATGCCAAGTTTATTAATAACAAATAAATACATATCAAAGAAGGAAATAGCTAATTTTTAGATGTTTTTACGAACTATGATCTAAAATATATAAAAAATGTTCGGAAATAGCTTGTAATTTAAAAATTGAAATGATATATTACTAACGTAAATTAAATACGTCGTCGTATAATGTCGGGAATATGGCCCGTGAGTTTCTACCGAATCACCGTAAATGATTCGACTACGATTTATAAATAAGTTGTTACAACACTACTATAATTGGAGTGTAATATACTTATTTTCCTTAAATCGTGGACATGCGGCATTTATGCTTTGCGTGTCTTTTTTGTTTTTAAGGTTAAGTGTTCTTTAGATGTTGAAGACGACAACACGGAGGAAAGTTTCTTATGAAAAAGTATTTCGAGTTCGATAAACTTGGAACTAATTATCGCCGAGAAATTTTAGGTGGCTTTACAACATTCTTGGCAATGGCTTACATTTTAGTAGTAAACCCTAGCATTTTAACGCTATCTGATATTGAAGGTTTACCAGATGTACTACGCATGGATTACGGTGCGGTATTTGTGGCAACAGCTGTTTCGGCAGCAATTGGATGTTTCGTTATGGGGATTGTTGCAAGGTATCCTTTAGCTTTAGCACCGGGTCTAGGCTTAAACGCATTTTTTGCTTATACGGTTGTATTAACAAATGGAAGCCCTTGGCAACACGCTTTGGCTGCAGTATTTGTATCAGGCGTATTCTTCTTACTATTAACAGTTACAGGATTACGTGAAAAATTAATCAATGCCATCCCAATGGAACTTAAAATTGCCGTTGGTGCGGGAATCGGATTATTTGTTTCATTCATCGGGTTAAAAAACGCGGGTATTATCGTTGCAAGTGAGGCAACAGTTGTCGGTTTAGGTAACTTGCACGATGCTGAAGTATTGTTAGCCATTTTTGGTATTCTGCTTACAGTCATTTTCTTAGTACGTGGAATGAAAGCTGGCGTATTTATCGCAATGGCCATTACAGCAATAGCCGGTATGATTTTTGGTTTAGTTGATTTACCATCTCAGATTGTTTCGGCACCTCCAAGTGTTGAACCAACTTTCGGTAAATTATTCTCAGCATTCACTGATCCTGAATTCTATACGCTAACAATGGTATCAGTTATTCTATCATTCCTATTCGTAGACTTCTTTGATAACGCGGGTACTTTAATGGCTGTTGCCAACCAAGCGGGATTTGTAAAAAATAATAAATTACCTCGTGCAGGTAAAGCGTTAATCTCAGATTCAATCGCTTCTATTTCAGGCTCGATCTTTGGGACTTCAACAGTAACATCTTATGTAGAATCTTCAGCAGGGGTTGGAGCAGGCGCACGTACAGGGTTCGCTTCAATTGTTACAGGGATCTGTTTCTTGTTGGCACTATTCTTATCTCCAGTATTAAGTGTTGTAACAAACGCAGTTACTGCACCGGCATTAATCGTTGTAGGAATTTTAATGGTATCTTCGCTTGGACAAATTGAGTGGAATAAATTCGAAGTAGCTGTACCAGCATTCTTCACAATGTTAATGATGCCATTAACATCATCAATCGCAACGGGTCTTGCAGTAGGTTTCGTATTTTACCCATTAACAATGGTGTTAAAAGGTAAAGCGAAAGAAGTAAACCCGATTATGTATATTTTTGCAGTACTCTTCCTGATTTATTTAGGTACGGTCGGTTCAATGTAAAATCATTCACCAGTCAACTATAGTTGACTGGTTTTTTTATTTTGCAGGAAAATATAATTTTGAATCGAACTGAATTAAGTAAAGAGGAGGAGAGTTTAATGGGTATCAAAATTGAAGAGGCAACGGAACAACACTATATAGAAGTAAATCGTTTAGTAAGGCAAGGACATGATGATCATGTTAAAGGGGATGGTGCGGTATTTCGCCAAGTAGAGAGTGTTATGCCAGAAGAATATTATATGGAATTGATTGAACAAGAGCAAAGTACATTATTAATTGCACGGGAAGAAAATAAAGTGATAGGCTTTGCGGTCATCAGTATAGAAGTTTCTCCGAAATTCCCTTCATTAGTTCATAGAAGATTTGCATACATTCATGACTTTGGTGTAGACCAGTCAGAAAAACGAAAAGGAATCGGATCGCTGTTATTTGAAGCTTGTCTGAAGTGGGCAAAGGGGATGCATATTGATGAAGTGGAGTTAAATGTATGGGAATTCAATGAAGAGGCCATTGC
>NZ_NHNT01000019.1:0-33073 GCF_002174535.1 Solibacillus kalamii
CATTCAGATCGAGGCGCACAATATTGTGCCACAAGCTATACAAGAACTTTAAAAGAACATGGGATTAAAATTAGCATGAGTCGTAAAGGAGATCCCTATGACAATGCGTGTATTGAATCCTTCCACGCCACAATCAAAAAAGAATGGATMTAYCGTCACCGTTTCGAATCCAAAAAAGAAGCAARAAAGAGCGTGGAGTCATAYATCGTAAACTTTTACAATGAACGACGACGTCATTCAACAMTCGGWTATTTATCACCAAACCAATTTGAGAGAAATCAACAGGARKCYGTTTGTCRAAATGCCTCWTAAAGTTCTCTTACAGGGTTTTCATCCCCACATGTCCAGACCTGGACATGTGGGGATGAAAAGCAGAGCAACCGAAGGGCGGTAGCCAAAAAGTCTCTTAACGTGTGTCCGAAATATTGACAGAAGACCAGATGTTCTAATATCCGACCCAACTCTTCTAATATGCAACCAAACTTTTCTAATAAAACCCCGCACCACCATCGAACAACCTGAAAAACACCGCACCCACCCAAAAAGGACAACCTCAAACACGAAATCTCAACCCATTTCAGTTACACTCTTACTAAGCAATTTATAAAGGAGGAAATCAGATGTTCCAAAACAAAACAGTCGTCATTACAGGTGCTGCACAAGGAATCGGTCGTTCAATCGCAACTCATTTCGCAAAAGCGGGTGCCAATGTGGTCATCGCGGATATTGAGCATGACTTAGGTGTCCAGCTGGCAGGGGAGCTCCAAAAGGAAGGGTACTCCGCTATTTTTGCAGAGACGGATGTGCGCAGTGAAGAGAATGTTCGTCAAACAATGGAGATGGCAGCAAGCCGTTTTGGCGGGCTTCATATTTTGATCAATAATGCTGGGAAAGCGAAATGGATCTCACCGCTGGAATTATCGCTCGAAGACTGGGATGACATCATCCAGACGAATTTGCGGAGCGTCTTTTTATGTTCACGTGAAGCGGCAAAACTTATGAAAAGCGGCGGGGCAATCATCAATCTTGCTTCAACGCGTGCAGTCATGTCCGAACCAAATTCTGAAGGCTATGCGGCATCAAAAGGCGGTATTCTTGCGCTGACACATGCGTTGGCAAGTTCCTTCAGTAAACTGAATATTACGGTAAACAGCATTTCGCCAGGATGGATCGAAACAGGAGATTACGATGCCCTCAGACCTTCAGACCATGCCCAGCATTTTTCAAACCGTGTCGGCAAACCGGATGATATTGCCCGTGCCTGTCTGTATTTAGCTAACCCGGAAAATGATTTTATTACAGGGACGGATCTGACAATCGATGGCGGGATGACGAAGAAAATGATTTATGAAGAATAGTAGATTGATCGAAATGGCGTTTTCCTGCAACGAGGAACAGCGCCATTTTCAATTATTGAGCGGCAAAGGTATTCTATCATCGTAATCTAATAGAGTTCTCAGTATTTTCTAATTTTGGAATGGTACATTTACAATTAATAAATTTTGGAGGGATGCCGTAATGAAAATTGTAATTGTACCATCGGGGTTTAAAGAATGTATGGATGCAGAGGATGTAGCATTAGCGATGGAACGTGGGGTAAGACGTTTTGATCCGACTATTGATTTAGTTGTGATGCCAATGATTGATGGTGGGGAAGGATTCGTAAAGACCATTGTTCGTTTAAAGGATGGAAAATTAGTTTATAAAAAAGTAACAGGACCGGTATGCGAAAAGATTAAAAGCTATTTTGGTATTTATGAAGAGAACGGGAAACGGACTGCTGTCATAGAAATGGCTGCGGTGGCAGGTTTAAAGCTGGTCCCGCGTCATCAACGAAACCCGTTGAAAACAACTACTTATGGTGTAGGGGAACTCATCGTTGCCGCACTTGATATGGGAATTGATACTATCCTTATTGGCTGCGGGGATTCGGGTACATCGGACGGGGGTGCTGGAATGGCGCAAGCATTGGGGGTTCAGTTTTTAGATGAAAACAGGCAAATTATCCAAGTGAATGGCGGAGAAGATTTAATGGCTGTCAATTCCATTGATACGGGAAATGCAGATCCACGGTTAAAGAACGTTTCAATTAATGTTGCGTGTAACTGGAAAAATATTTTATGTAGCGAAAAAGGGGTTGCCCATATATTTGGACCGCAAAAAGGAGCTACACCAAAGCAGGTGGAACAATTAGCATCGGCACTGAACCATTATGCGGATTTAATCGAACAAGCAACAGGTTTGGATGTCAGATCATTACCAGGCAGCGGGGCATCCGGCGGGTTAGGTGCGGGACTGATTGCATTTGCCGGTGCTACATTACATCCGCGGTTCGATATCATCATGAAATATATCAATATCGAAGAAAAAATTCTGACAGCGGATATCGTATTAACAGCGGAAGGCAGCCTCGATTTCCAGACGCCGAACGGGAAAATTCCTGCGGAGGTTGCACGCATTGCGAAAAAGAATCACATCCCGGTTATTGCCATTACAGGAACAATAGGAAAAGGCGCAAATCTCAATTACCATGCGGGGATTGATGCATACAGCAGCATCATTCAAAAACCGACAACCTTGGAAAAGGCGATAGAGAAAGCACCGAAATGGATTGAAGAAAGTACGGAATCGATTTTACGCAAAGTTTCAATTGGTATGGAGATTGCCAATAAAGAGAATCGGAAAGTAAGAGCGATTTAACATGACGAGCAGAATCGAGAGAAATAAACGAAAGAAAAATCTCCTGAAAACAAAGATTCAGTCGATGCCGAAAAAGATCTTGATAATTATTGCAATACACATCTTCTTCATGATTACGGTTATGTTCATTCAAAATTTGGACTACAGTGGCAAAGTAGCACTATTTGCATTCTTATCCGCAATGACGTTATGGGTGACAACGAAAATTTCAGCAGGCTGGGTAGCAATTACGCTCATTATGTTCATTATTGTAATGAATGCAGCAGAGCCCGATTTATTGTACAACTCATTATCTGAGAAAGTCGTGTGGCTCATGATAGGCGCTTTTATTATCGGAGAAGCCGTAAAAAAGTCGGGATTAGCCGAGCGATTAACTGCGTATATCCTGAACAAATCGGACAAAAAAGAAAATGTCGTGCTTGGGCTAAGTTCGGTATTGTTTGCAACTGCCTTCTTCATTCCTTCGACATCAGGGCGAGCAGCATTATCGATGCCGATCATGAAACAATTGAGCCAGAAGTTTTCGTCTAAAGAAAAAAATATCCTGGCGATTATTGCACCGGTCGTTATTTTAATGAGTACTTCGGCTACGCTAATCGGGGCAGGCTCACATTTAATCGGCATCGGCTTTCTGGAAAGTACGGGCGGTGAGTCGATTTCCTATATTCAATGGCTGCTATGGGGGGCTCCATTTGCCTTGGTAGTAACATTCCTTTCTTTAGTTGTCATCAAAATGATGCTGTGGCCGCGAGATAGTGAAGAGCAAATTGTGAGCGAACGAAGTGGAGAAACGATTATTTTAACGGAACCTTTTGAAAAAGATGAACAAAAGACGCTCATTCTCATTTTATTTTTAATTATCGGGTGGATGACGGAAAGCCTTCATGGGTTGGATATTGAACTGATTACAATAATCGGTGCCATTATTTTCATGATACCCAACTACGGGATTATTACGTGGAAACAAGGAATGAATGCCGTTTCATGGAATCTTGTTATGTTTGTTGCTGCAGCGACCGCACTTGGTAAAGTATTGGTCGATACGGGGATTGTGGACTGGATGGAAAACGAAATGATCAGTTTCCTGCATCTGTTTGTCGGCGCACCGGACTGGCTGATAGTACTGATGATTCTTGTTGTAACAGTAACAAGTCATTTATATATTACGTCCCATACAACACGTGCCATTGTCTTTATTCCGGGCCTCATCTTGTTCAGTGAATTAATCGGTGTAAACCCGTCAACCATCGTGTTCTTAAGTTTGATTGGAATGAACTATTGTGTAACGGTACCGGTAAGCTCGAAAGCATTGCTGCTGTTTTATGAGGAAGGAGATATTTCCTATGATGCCCGGAATCTCGTAAAGCTTAGCACAGTATTAATGCCCCTTTATATATTCATCATCATGCTGTTCTATTTTACTTTTTGGCAATGGACAGGCATGCATTTATAAAATAAGTGTCGATTTTCCATTTAGGAAAATTGGCACTTTTTTTATGTATTTAACCTATTTTCCTTGTCGATATTAATTAAAAGTTATAAATTTAGTCATTGTTCAGAAAATAAAGATTGTTTTTGCTGTTACTCTGTTATAATATAAAGCTTATAAAAAAACTAGGAATTAATAGTGGAGGCATTTAGAATGAAAAAATTATTATCGATCGTTACATTATCAGCGCTCGTTTTAGCAGCATGTGGTGGCGACAAATCAGAGGAAAACGCAAGCGAGGCAAAGAATAAATTAGAGGAAATCCAGGCAGACGGAAAAATCCAAATCGGTCTTGAAGGAACATTCCCTCCGTTCAGCTTCCATGATGAATCAGGTGCATTAACAGGCTTTGAATATGAGATTGCCGATCAAATCGCAAAAGACCTAGGTGTTGAAGCAGAATATGTTGAAACAAAATGGGATTCATTGATCGCAGGATTGGATACAGATAAATACGATTTTGTAATTAACAACGTATCGATTACAGATGAGCGTAAAGAAAAGTACGATTTCTCCATTCCATATATGAAATCGGAAGCGGTAGTAGCCGTGCACACAGATAATACAGAAATTAAAGAGCCTGCAGACATGAAAGGCAAAAAATCATCACAAACAATTACAAGTAACTTTGCCCGCGATGCAGAAGCGCTTGGTGCAGAAGTTGTTGCAACAAATGATTTAATGAGTTCAATCGAGCTAGTAGTACAGGGACGTGCAGATGGAACAATCCATGACCGCGTGACATTCCTGACATACTTGCAGGAGCAGCCGGACACGAAGTTGAAAGTGCTGGACGGTGCGATCAATTCAACTGATATCGCATTAATCTTAAATAAAGAAAACGATGAGTTCCGTGAGAAGTTAAATGAAATTATTAAAGAGCGTACAGAAGACGGTACATTCGAAGCAATTTCAGAAAAATATTTTGGTGAAAATGTTATTTCAAACAACTAATGGGAAGGTCGTTTCGACGGCCTTTTTTACATGGCTTTCATTACAGAAAGGAGTGCTAGTGGATGAGTAGAGAAATGGATATTTTACTTAGCTCGATCTGGCCGATTTTAAAAGCAGGACTTCTTGTTACCATTCCGCTATCGCTCATTGCTTTTGCCATTGCATTAGTCATTGCAGTTGTGACGGCATTAGCAAGAATCTCGAACTACCGGGTTTTACGATGGATATTCGGTACTTACGTATGGGTGTTTCGCGGAACACCATTATTAGTGCAATTATTTATAGTGTTCTTCGGTCTACCGAAACTGGGGATTACCCTCGATGCGTGGACAGCGGCAATTATTACATTCTCGCTGAATACGGGGGCCTATGCTTCTGAATCGATTCGAGCTTCGATTTTGGCCATTCCAAAAGGGCAATGGGAGGCAGCAGAATCACTCGGTATGACGTATTGGCAGATGATGCGACGTGTCATTGCACCGCAAACTGTTCGTATTTCATTGCCGCCAGTGGCCAATGATTTTATCGATATGGTAAAAGGGACATCTTTAGTTGCCAGTATCACACTTGCGGATCTATTCATGGTCGGGCAGCAAATCACCGCGCGAACATATGAGCCGCTTATGATTTATTCGCTTTGTGCGGTTATTTATTTAATCTTTATTAGTGTGTTAATGGTCATTCAAGGCCGACTTGAAAAATACGCATCAAAATATATATAAGTCGGGTATCGTGAAGCGCTAGAAGGGAGGGCTTATTATCGTACAATTTCAGCAGATGTCGAAGTTCTTTGGCGAGAACGAGGCATTGAAAAATATTAATTTAACATTTCATGAAGGCGAAACAACGGTTATTTTAGGTCCATCCGGTTCAGGGAAATCAACGCTTTTACGCTGTATCAATCTATTGGAGCGACCTGAAAAAGGCGTTCTGACTGTCGGGAACCAGACAGTTGAACTGAACAAGCCGATTTCTCAGAAAAACTTGCTTTCGATTCGCCAAAATACGGCGATGGTATTCCAAAGCTTCAATCTTTTCCCGCATATGAAAGTGCTTGAAAATGTGATGGAAGGGCCAGTTACCGTTTTGAAGCAGGACAAAGAAATTGCAAGACAAAAAGCACAGCAATTATTGGAGAAGGTTGGCCTGAGTCATAAAACAGACCAGTATCCTTCGCAATTATCCGGCGGGCAGCAGCAGCGTGTCGCCATCGCAAGAGCATTGGCAATGGAGCCGCAATTTTTACTGTTCGATGAGCCGACAAGTGCACTGGATCCAGAACTAGAAGGAGAAGTGCTGAAGGTGCTGAAGGATTTGGCGGAGGAAGGCAAGTCGATGATTATCGTGACGCATAACCTGAATTTTGCGCGCGAAGTGGCAGACCGGATTCTATTTCTGGAAAACGGTGAAATCGGCTATGACGGCGTAACCGAAAACTTCTTTACAGCAAACAACAACGAACGGATTCAACAATTTATAAAATCGATGCAGTTTATCTAATCTAGGGGGATTTAACATGACAACAGAGAAAACAAATGTAGAGAGCTTTGATTTAGACCATACGAAAGTAGTGGCACCATACGTACGACTTGCCGGTACGAAAACAGGAGCAAAAGGCGACGTCGTAACAAAGTATGATATCCGATTCAAACAGCCGAACAAAGCGCATATGGAAATGCCGTCACTACACTCATTAGAGCATTTAATGGCTGACCGTATCCGTAATCATAGTGAAGACGTCGTGGATTTATCGCCAATGGGTTGCCAAACAGGCTTTTACTTGGCATTACTGAACTACAATGACTATGACGGCGTATTAACGATCATTGAAAATACGCTGAAGGATGTATTGAAGGCGGAATCGGTACCCGCATGTAATGAAGTACAATGCGGCTGGGCAGCAAGCCATAGCCTGGAAGGTGCAAAAGCATTGGCTGAGGAATTTTTAGCTGGCCGCGCTGAGTGGCATGTTGTTTTTGGGGAATAATTGATGAAGCAAGTCTTCTGTGAGGATAATCCCGCAGGAGACTTTTTTATTGGAGCAATTGTTTTAAAAGTTCCTGTGAATAGGTTATTAATAAACTAAAGTAACTAAAAGGAGAATTTGAATGAACAATACCTCAACGACTACTTTAACAATGAAAAGAGAATTTAATGTAAAGCCTGAAAAAGTGTTTGACGCATGGTTGAATCCTGTAATGATGAAAAAATGGTTCTTTACATTGGAAGGGACGAACAAGGTTGCACAAAATGACCCAAAAGTAGGGGGCAGTTGGGAAATTGTAGACCACCGGCAAGGTGTGGACTACCGGGCGATCGGGGAGTACGTTGAAATCAATTCGCCTGAAAAAATCGTGTTCACTTTTAAAATGCCGCAATTCAGCGAACTGGAAGATACGATCACAGTGGAGCTGAAAGAGTTGGGACAAGGCAGTGAAATGACGTTCACCCAACTGATCCATGTTGAAAATGAAGAGCAATGGACAGATGCTGACATCGTAAAAGCTCTAGATGAAATGCGAGATGGCACAGAACATGGCTGGAACTTAATGTTCATGGGTCTGAAGGAATTAGTTGAGACCGGCAAAGTGAGCTATCAAGGTTAGGGCGTATAATGAAACACCGGGTAGGGGTCATGACCACCCGGTGATTGAATTTTCGGGGAAGATTTTCTAATAAAAGGTTGGAATTGCTCTACTATATCTTTATTCGGTTCCAGAAGAAGTAGCCGCATCTTCGGAACAACAGCTCATCGCGAAATTTAAACCAAAGGCATCGTCTAGTTAGGAGATGCCTCTAACTTAAAGGGGAAAAGTTCGCGAAAAAGGGTAAAATAGGCTAAATTGAAGTGGTGCAAATTTGAATTAAGAAGGGGGAAAAGTACGATGAAAAGCGCAAAACCATTTTTAATGTTTCAAGGCGGCGTTGCAGAAGAAGCGATGAACTTCTATACATCACTTATCGATGATGCGGAAATTACAAGCATTGTTCACTACGGGGCAAATGAAGGCGGAGACGAAGGAAAAGTCATGCAAGCCACTTTTTCGATAAAAGGTCAGGAATTTATGTGCATTGACAGTAATATTAAGCATGAATTTAATTTCACACCGTCATTCTCTATTTTTATTACGTGTGATACGGAAGAAGAAACCGACCATCTTTATGAAAAATTGCTTGAAGGCGGGCATTCGCTAATGCCAATCGGTAATTACGGTTTCAGTAAGAAGTTCGGCTGGGTAAATGACCGTTACGGCGTATCTTGGCAGATTAATTTACCTAACTAAAAATTGTGCCGGATGTATCGATTGATATACCCGGCGCTTCGTTTTCTAATATAGGGCATAGTTGTTCTAATATATTTTAAAATCTTCTAATAAAAATGAGAATTTCTAATATAAGTGTGAGTTGTGCTAATAAGTCTTTAATATGTTCAAATATCGTCCACAGAAGTTCTAATAACCCCCTGCAAACTTCTAATATCCATCACAAATCTTCTAATAAAAACGGAAGGCTACCGCAAAATGGACGCGCCATCTTATTTAGGAATAAGCCCGTTCTACCAAAAATTCCAAACTGTTCTAATATCATGCGCAGATGTCTAATATCCCGCCAAGAAGTTCTAATAACGACACAAAAATTTCTAATAAAAACCTTCCATTCACCCGGCATTATGATAAAGCATCCCGCCAAACGCCCGGTTTCTCACCATAATCTTCAGCAAGCCATAGCCTAAAAGCGACCCCGCAAAAGAACTCATCATAAATGCCGGGACAAAACCGAACAGCGCCGCTTCCTGACCTAAAAACAAAATGGCGATCGGATAAGTAGCCATCGCACCGAGCAACCCGGTCCCGATTACTTCACCTACTGCCGCAAACGCTAACTTCTTCGTTTTCGCAAATAGAAACGCAGCCAAAAAGGCACCGATCATACTCCCTGGATAAGCAAATATACTGCCTGTCCCCATTAAGTTTCTCAATGTCGATGTAAGGAATGCCTGTAATACCGCATACCATGGACCGAGCAACACCGCCGATACAACATTGGCAAAATGCTGAATCGGAAAAATTTTGGCAAAACCTAAAGGGATGTACACAAAACTGCTGAGAATCGTTGTAAGTGCAGCGATAATCGCTGAATACGTAAGCTTCCTCGTTTTATTCATTTCTACCATCCTTTACAATAAAATTTTGCAACAAAAAAACCACTTTCAACTAAAGAAAGTGGTATCGCAGCCTAAAACAAATAATAAAAAAAGGGGTCGACACTACTTTCCTACGCTAGTATTACCTAGATCAGGTGCAAAGGGTACTTCTCAGCCAAACAGGCGCCCCTAGTAGTTTTCATATTCAATTACGAGCAGATTAACTTCTGCCAATATTAGGTTAATTTCACAGTTATCATAACATGGCCGTTTCATTATGCAAATGCTTTTTTGAAATTTGATTCCTTTGACCGAGAAAAACTACTGCTCATACCCGCCGCCGTAGTTGCCGGGCTGGACTTGCTGCCATGGGTTTGGTGGACCGATGAACGTATTCGGCCTTACCGGTGCAACTGCCTGCGTCCATAAATTTTCGTTCATCCCATATGTGTGGGCCATAATATTTGCTGGTGTCAGCTTGAGGAGGTCGGAACCTAAAATGACTTCAGGTGTCGGTGCGTTGAAAATGGCGAGCAGATGCGTGTTGTTTTGCGTGGCGACTTCGTAATGCCACCACCCTTGAGGAACGTTTGCCACCTGGCCGGGGGTAATCGGAAAATGCATCAGCTGTTTCGTAAACGGATTCAAAATCGAAACAATCGCACTTCCCGCAATACAATAAACAAGTTCCGCCGCATTTTGGTGGTAGTGCGGTTCAATGACATTATTGGCACTCAAATAAATATCAAGCAGCGATATATTATCCAATGTGTTTAACTGGTTGACGCCCATTACATTAATAAAATTTTGCTGGTCTTTTACGAATAACGGGTTTTTATTAAGGTCGAATGTAAACTGGGGCTGCACTGATGTATAATCTTGATTCGGATTCAATAGTTCACCTCTTTTTTATTGTAGTTAAAGTATGCAATAATTTACCGGTGTGTGCCTATTGTCGAAAGTAGCCATCCATCTAAAAATACACATACAACGCATTGATTAATGTGAATATTAAAATAAACAGGGTAGCACCACATACAATAATTTCTGCAAAGTGGACGAACATGACTCTTTCATAACTTAACTCGGCTTTACGAAAACCAAAAAAATCCCCATGACTGATAATATAAATAAACGTACTCACTACCATTAAGGAAGACATTAAAAATGAAATTGTTGGCAAAGAAGTAACGTAGCGCGAGTTGCCTCCTGTTTCCATATAGAGCGGAATATCCAATCTTTTACTTAACACAAAACTGACAATGACCAGGATGTAGATAATAAGCGAAATATTAAACGGATGTTTACGGTAATCGATCAGATCAAGCATCTTTTTTGTCTTCCCTTTATACTCCCAATCCTTATTGTCTTCTACTCTGTCACCTTTCAGCATGTAAATAATACCGGCTATTACAAGCCCCGAAAATAAATACCATTCCAGCATCGTAAAAAACAGCGTCCAGCTATAAAACGGTGCGATCACAAGCGGGAGAATAACGAGTCCAAACACCCATTTATTAACTGGCTGATTAGCAATAAGCCATTCGTTTAAAGCATGCCGTTTATCTTTTGTATGTGCTTTTTCCTGTTCCCGGTAACTGAAGATTTGATTCATTAGAAAAGTGCATCCTACCAGTACTAACCCGATTCCGAAAGTAAGATAAGAAGCTTCCGGATAAATCACGACCCCATCATAATTTAGGATGATCCAGTTCCCGCATAGGGCAGTGATCAATATCCCGGTAAGCATCATATTTGAAGATAAGTTTCTCATCCGTACACCTCCAATTGTTCTATTCTACGTCCATAGGCTGGAAATAGTTTCAAACAAAACAGGAGGCATGTAAATAATTCTAATAACGACCGGCAATGTTCTAATAAACCCAAAAATGTTCTAATATAATTGCGATTTTCTAATATATCACTCAGTTGTTCTAATAACCATCCGACATCTTCAAATAAAGCACTCCGATGTTCTAATATCCCGCCGACATTTTCTAATAACCCTCCCAACTATTCTAATAAAATCAACAAAAAAGCGATCGCACAAAAAGAACCGTCTCCTACTGTGCAGTCGCTTTTTTCATAATAAGCTGCAATATTTCATTGGCGCAAATCGCATCGGCATCGGCTGTATGATGCTTTAGTAGCGGGATGTTATACGTCTCGGCAATGACATTTAAATTATTTCTCGGGCTGTCCAAATATTTTCTTGCAAGCAGTACAGTACAGGCAGCCGGATTTGTCGGGCGAATGCCATTTCGGAAAAACTCCAGCGCAAGAAAGCTGTACCAGTCAAACCCGATATGATGACTGACGATCGGCAAATCACCTAAAAAAGCTTTAAACGCATGAATGACAGGGGAGATCGTTTGTTCATGTTTGACGCGTTCATTAGTAATCCCGTGAATATGCGAATTTTTGATTGGTTTTTCCGGATTCACAAACCGGTGAAAGAGGTCCACCGTTTCACCATGGCGAATTTTTAACGCAGCAATTTCTACGATTTTATCGCCCCTAGCAGCAGAGCCTCCCGTCGTTTCAATATCGACGACGACATATTCGGGTGCGTGATCCAGCAGTTCCACCATCTTCGCAACCTTTAAGCGCGGACTGTACGTTGTCATAAATTTCCTCAAATACTGCGCGGCAAGCTTCGTATTGTAATAGTCGCCATAGCGCGTGCAGGCAATATAGCCGTGCTGTTCGAGTTCATCAATTGCCTCCATTGGATAGCTAGCGGCCAATGCTTCCCGTTTGGCAAAGCTGACAATCGAGCACGTAATCATGATTCGGATGTGCAGCCGTTCAATGTTCATAAACTTCACCTCTTAATTGGAACGTTTGTTCTATAATTGAACCATATATGAAGTAAATAATAAATAAAAAGCTGACCACTACACTTATACTGCACGTTTTATGTAGAGCTTTTTTTCTGTAAATATCACAAACAAGCGGTTGTTAAACAAAAATTTTCTGATTTATGCCATTTTTATGGAATTAGACGTTAGGAAAGTTTTAGTAGCAGGTTTATAAAGGTGTTCCGTATGAACAGAAAATAATTTAATATTCGCAGGAAAATCAAACAAATTTCATAATCTTTTGTACAGTAATTCAATATTCCTATCGATTCCATTTCCAAGAGTGTATTTCTTACAAAATATTTACACAATGATGCCTTCTCTACTGGTCAGTAATGAATTGATAAGACTACATGATAGAGTAGAGCAAGTTCACCTTCCTTCCTTTATTTGGATTTTTATGCCGTAGTTTTCCTTATAAAATCTTGTGAAATACCTAATTTTACCTCTTTAAATCAGCACTAAAACGAAACTTAGGTCTTTTTATGGGATTGTTTGAATGTCTCTTGACGTTGTAAAATGTTAGGCCTATCATTGCTAATAGAATCAATTGATAATGATTATCATTATTGATTGAGGGATGGTTCTAATAAGAAATCAAGCTGTCTTTACATAACTGTAAATGAGAAAGGAAGTGTTGAAGTGAACTTTCAGGAGTTAAGAGGGAAAGTTGCACTTGTGACAGGTGGAGCCCAAGGAATTGGCGCAAGCCTTGTCAAAAGCTTGGCTACATTAGGAGTAAAAGTAGTTGTAATCGATTATAACGAGGAAAAATTGAGAAGCCATGTGAATGGTTTAATAGAGCAGGGCCACGAAGTTTTCGCATTTTCTGCAGATGTGGGAGAAAGTAATGCCATTGATGCGGTTGTCGAGAAAGTGGAAAACGAAATCGGGCCAATCGAAATGCTCGTCAATGTAGCAGGCGCATTGGCTACAGGACCGGTCGAATCATGCACTGACCGTGACTGGGCAAGAATCTTTTCAATTAATACGACAGGCGTGTTTTATGTTTCAAGAGCAGTAAGTCGTTATATGATTCAAAGAAAAACAGGGTCGATTGTAACAGTCGGATCCAATGCTGCAAGTGTACCGAGAATTTCGATGGCGGCCTATGCAGCATCAAAGGCGGCAACGGTCATGTTTACAAAATGTCTCGGTTTAGAGCTGGCAGAGCATAATATACGCTGCAATATCGTTTCACCAGGGTCGACAGATACGGACATGCAGCGTTCGATGTGGCCTGATGATCATGGCGCTGAAGTAATGATTAAAGGGATACCTGAAACGTATAAAGTAGGAATTCCGCTGAAAAAGATTGCACAACCCGACAATATTGTCGATGCTATTCTGTTTTTCCTGTCCGATCACTCAAGCCATATTACGATGAGCAATCTTGTCGTGGATGGCGGCGCGACATTGGGAGCCTGCTAAGTCTGTCTTTTGAATTCAGAATAGTGAAACGAAAAGGAGCGGTAATATGGTAAGCAAACAAAAAGCAGTAATCGAACATGAACTTTTAGATGACTATGAAGTTGGTGACTTTTTCATTGAAACTCCAAAAAGAACGATTTTAGGCAAAGGCATATTCATGCATGTTCCAGCGGGTGAACCACATCAAAACCAGATGGAAGGATTAACCGAGAGGGTAGCGGGAGCGCTGAAGAAGGCAAAAGAACAAGGGCATCCACGACCAATTGTAACGGGCGCGGTGCCATTTGATAACTATAGAAAGCCATGTTTACATGTGCCGGAGTCTATACAAATCGTGCCATCATTGCAGCAGGAGGAAAGGGAAGTGTCCAGTTCAGCACCTGTTACTGTCAATCGGCTCGTATCCATTCCTTCACCAGAGCGCTATAAGCAAGGTGTCATGCAAGGCATTGAAAGAATACGAAGCGGCGAACTCGACAAAATTGTGCTGTCGCGTTCATTGGAGGTAAGTCTTAATAAACCGATTGACCTTCCGAAGCTTTTACGTAACCTTGCCTATCAAAACAAACATGGATATACGTTTGCAGCATCAATTGAATACGGAAATCAAAAGATTTCACTTATCGGAGCTAGTCCGGAGCTGCTTGTTTCAAGACGAGGGATGTACGCCATCGCGAACCCATTGGCCGGTTCAAGACCTAGAAGTGAAGATCCAGTAGAGAACCAAAGACGTAAAGAGGAACTGCTTTCGTCTCCAAAGGATTTATATGAGCATGCGGTCGTCGTGGAAGCAGTCGTCAAGGGATTGCGTCCATTACTTAAAACGATCGAAGTTCCGGAAAAACCGTCAGTCGTTTATACGGAAACGATGATGCATCTATCGACAGTCATTAAAGGAGAGCTGTTGAATGCGGATATCTCATCCCTTGATTTAGCCATTGCACTGCAGCCTACACCAGCTGTTTGCGGGGCACCAACGGAAAAGGCAAGACAGGCAATTGCGGAAATTGAACCGTTTGACCGCGGCTTCTTTACAGGCACGATCGGTTGGTGTGATGCTGAAGGCGACGGGGAATGGGTTGTGACGATTCGCTGCGCAGAGGCAAATGGCGATTCGTTACGATTATTTGCGGGAGCAGGCGTTGTGAGTGAATCGAAGCCTGAAGAAGAATTGGCTGAAACGGGTGCGAAATTCCAGACAATGCTTCGCGCAATGGGCATCCATACAGAGCAGCTGAAGGATATTTAAACGAGTAATTACATGAAATACAACAGGGTTCACCAAAAAAGGAAAAGGAGTGATTTAGATGGCTATTCCAGCGATCTCATCATATAAAATGCCGAAAGAAAGCAATCTTCCAAAAAACAAAGTAGGGTGGGAAGTCGATCCGAACAAGTCTGTCCTACTCATTCATGATATGCAGCAATACTTTATCGATTATTATGAGAAGGATTCGTCATTAGTTCGTAAATTGATTGCCAACATAAAAGCAATCAGAAAACAATGCGATGAACTTGACATTCCTGTTGTCTATACGGCGCAATCAGGCAATCAAAACCCAGAGGACCGCGCATTACTGACTGACTTTTGGGGGACGGGACTAAAAGATGACCCGAACGTTACAAAAGTAATCGATGAACTGGCACCAGGCAAGGCGGATATCATACTGAAAAAATGGCGCTACAGTGCATTTAAGAAATCGAATTTACTGGAAATGATGAACGAACAAGGCCGAGATCAGTTAATCATTTGTGGTGTTTACGCCCATATCGGTTGCCTCATGACTGCTGGAGAAGCTTTCATGTCGGACATTAAGCCGTTTTTCATTGCCGATGCAGTAGCTGATTTTACACAAGAAGAGCATGAAATGGCGATCAACTATGTAGCAGGACGCTGTGGGGCAGTCTATTCTACAGCACAAATTATGGACAAGCTAAAGCGTGAGGCATCTGCAGAAGCGGAGCTCGTATAAGAAACGAACAGGTGGTGAAAGTTTTCACCACCTGTTTTTTTGCATTCAAATAGAAGTAAGTTTTTTTGAAGAATAAACAGGGAATTGGTTACCGACAATGTTTTTAGAAAAAAGGAGATGAAGTAGATGACAAATTCGATGCCAAAGGAAGAAGGAATTGACCACAGCCTGAATCTTCTGAGAGAAGGTTATTTGTATATTTTAAATAGAAGACAAAGCTTTCATTCCGATCTGTTCGAAACACGATTGCTTGGAAAAAAGGCGGTCTGTATGGGCGGAAAGGAAGCGGCCGACCTTTTTTACGACAACAGTAAGTTTAAAAGAGCAGGTGTTGCACCAAACCGTGTTGCCGAAACATTATTCGGCAAAAAGGGTGTACAGACACTGGATGGAGATGCCCATAAGCACCGGAAAAAGATGTTTATGTCCATTATGTCCCCGGTCCGACTTAAAAAACTGAATGAAATTGCCGCGAAGCAGTGGGATAAAGCTTTAACTAAATGGCAGCAGATGGCCGACGTTGTTCTTTATGAAGAAGCACTGGAAATTATGTGCCGTACTGCCTGTGAGTGGGCGGGGGTACCGGTGGAAGAAAAAGAAATGAAAAAGCTCGCAGATGATTTAAGAGCGATGTTTGAATCGGCAACGGCAATCGGACCATCGCACTGGGCTGGCAGACATGCACGAAACCGGGTGGAAAAGTGGATGGGGAACATCATCGACCAAGTGCGCGAGGAGAAACTGAATCCCGAAGAAGGCACAGCACTGTATACATTTGCATGGCATCGTGATTTGGAAGGGAATCTTCTTGATCAGGAGGTCGCTTCCGTAGAAGTAATCAATATATTAAGGCCGATTGTAGCGATTGGGGTCTATATTACTTTTTCTGCATTGGCTGTCCATCATTATCCGGAAGAGCGAAAGAAACTTCAATCTGGCGACGAAAAAAATGCACAAATGTTTGTACAGGAGGTGCGCCGTTTTTATCCATTCTTTCCGTTTGCCGCTGCAGAAGTAAAAGCAGATTTTACATGGAAGGATTATACGTTTGAAAAGGGTACATTAACTTTATTGGATTTATACGGAACGAATCATGACACGAATATTTGGGGGAATCCCGAAGTGTTTCAGCCGAGCCGTTTTGAAAACTGGGATGGAAGCCCGTTCAGCTTTATTCCGCAAGGTGGCGGCGATTACTATTTAGGACATCGCTGTGCAGGAGAATGGGTGACGATTGAGATGATGAAAGTGAGTCTAGATTTCCTAGTTAATCAAATGACGTACGATGTACCGGAACAAGATTTAAGCTACAGTAAAGTAAGCATTCCAAGCTTGCCTAAAAGCAAAGTGATTATTAATAATGTTCAGCGAGTATAAGATGAATTGATTAAGCCTGTAACCTTTTACTCGGTTACAGGCTTTTTAATTGCTAATTCGTTAACTCAATTTTCGCATATGTCCCAACATTTTTCATAAAAAATGTTTTAATTTGTGCCCACTGAACGTGCGTTACGGTCTCCAAGGAATCCTCCAAACAGACAGCTGCACTGTAACCAGGTGCAAGGAAAAAAGGAATGGTACGGGCTTTAACACGTGAGGCGGGATGATGAATCGTTCCATCTTGCCGAATCGTTGCTTCCATTAAAGAATCGTGTAAACCAAACCCTTTATATTTCCCGTAACTTTCCTTAGCAGTCCAGAGGGTATAGAAAGCATCCTGTTCAAGAAGCTTATAAAGATGACTCTCTTCTGTGCTCCACAACGCTTGAAAGATGGAGAAGTCCCTTGTTACCTGCTGTTCCACATCAATTCCAACCGGAAACGTACTAATGGCACATGCCACATAACTTCCAGAATGTGAGAGATTAAAGTGAAGGTCTTGTCCTAGTTGGTATTTACCGTTTGAATCTTTGGAAAAGCGAACTTCCGACAATCCCTTATTGAAAGTCGTCACCAACATCATCTTCGTCAGCAAATGTGCACAAACCGTCCGCAACTGGTCTTCCCTTTTTCGCATGCGCTCAACACGCTGCACCACATCGTTTTCCAAAAAGGGAAGATAACATTGCCATTCGATAGGCATATCGCTGATCTTACAAAAGGCAATGGTTGTCATGCTTTCTCTCCTTTTAGAATGGTTTCCTGTTCTTTCGCTAATAAAGAACAGCCCAGACCTGCCAGAAGCAGAACTACCGTAGCAACGAGGGCATACTGATAAGAAAGGATTTCTGAAAAGTAGCGACCAGATACGGTTAATGTTGTTGCGACAAGTGCAATTCCTACTGCAGCTCCAACGCGGTTGAGCATATTGTACAGCGTTGTCGCCTTGCTCATCTGACTTTTCGCTACATGATGAAAGGCGGAAAGTTGCGAACCGATCACACTATGGCCTAAACAAATACCAACAGTAAACATCAAACCGCGTAACAGCCAAGGATTTGCTGAAGGACCAACAATGGCGATACAGCAGAAAATCATTACCGTACCGATCAAACCGAGACGCACTGTTAAAAGCATGCCGAAACGCCTGGATGTTCGAGGCAATAATTTGGAAGCGACCATCAGTCCAAGAGCCTCGGTAAACGTAATGAGTGAGCTTTCCAGAGCAGAGGCCGAGTACTCGTACTGATACATGAGCGGGAACAGATACAGCATCCCCATCAAGGCGCCCATGGAACACATCGCGACAAGACTCGATGAAAGGAAAAGCGGTTGTTCATACAGACGCACATCCAGCAGCGGCTCTTTTATTTTTCGTTCATGTACATAAAAACTGCTTAATAAAAATACGCCGACAATTGCACAAAAGACGACTGTAATGGAAACACCGTCTGATGCAATAAGGCTCAATGTCAGCATGAACAGCGGCAACCCGAGTGCAATGAGCATATAGCCCTTCGTATCAAATGGTGCTTTAAAAATCTCAAATTCCGTTAAGGCAAAAAGTCCAATCAGGACGATGATGATACCAAAGGGAATATTAATGAAGAACACCCAGTTCCATGATAAATACTCCGAAAACAGTCCGCCCACTAAGGGGCCAATCGCCGGTGCAAAGGCGATTGGCAATACTAATGAACGAGACAGATTTTGCCTTTCCGGTGGAGAAAATGTCCGAAACAGCAGTGTCATGCTGACGGTGGTAATGATTCCTCCTGCAAGTCCCTGCAGCACGCGCGCTAAAATAAGGGCCTGCAAGCTTCCCGCCAATCCGCAAAGAAGAGAGGAGAGTGTAAATAGACTGACAGAGAGTACATACATTCTTTTTACGCCGAACCGATTGCTTAAATAGCCGGCAGCAGGCAACGCAACAGCGATGCTGACAAGGTAGCCGATATTAATGCCGTTCGTTGCCCCCGGCGTTACACCGAATTCAACGGCAATCGTAGGAAGAAGCACATTGACAATCGTTCCGTCGATCGAAACCATGAACATCGCCACTACATAGAGGGCGATGATGACTGCTCGCTGTGCTTTCATCCTAAAACACTACGCAGACTTTTAGGTCTCATATCCAGCCAATTTTCTTCTATATAGAGTTGGCATAATGGTTTTAATGCAGGGCCATATACGACCTCCCATCCGGCAGCGGCAGGGATGACTGCAGGCCATAATGAGTGCTGTTCTTCCGCATTTCGCAAAACATAGTATTCACGATCATCTTGTTCAAAAGGGTTAGACATACATTTTTTTCTCCTTTACTAAGTACTTGATTAATGTTTGGCCGATTTCATTCAAGGGGATGGACTGACACATATCTTTATGGCGACAGGCAATATCAATCTGTGTAAGCTCTCCTTTGATATACGGCTTCCAAGAAGTAACATCAACGTCCGGGATCCAATCTGGCACAAGTGTAGATTTATAAAATAAAGCATCGCCATCATACGTTTGGTGCTGATGATTTTTGAGTAACTGAATCGAGTTTTTATACACTTCTTTTAAGCGCAAAATGGTCGACTCATCTAATGTTGCAATCGCGCTGCCCTCTGCTTTTAGAGCATTCATTACATATTCCTGTGTCACTTCATCTTCTATGTCAGGTTCATACCCGGCTAGGGCAAGAAGTGCGACAAGTGCTTCTTGCTCTTCCGTCAGCTCCACTGGTGGGGTGAATGTGAACGGGTAGGCATCCATAATACATAGAAGCGACAGTTCTTCTCCTTGGCGTTCCAGCTGGACAGCCATTTCCTGTACGACATTTCCGCCAAGTGACCATCCGAGTAAACGATAAGGTCCATTTGGCTGAATTTCTTTGATGGCTTCAATATAGCCGAGCGCCATTTCAGTTAAAGAACGCGGAAGCTTACAGTCTTCGGCAATCCCTTTCGCTTGAATGCCGTATAGGGCAAATTCCGGCGACAGATTTTTTAACAGTCCGGCATAGCACCAACTTAACCCCCCGGCAGGATGGACAGCAAAAATCGGTTGTTCTCCGCTGCGTAACGGCAATACGGTGTTTAATGCTTGAGATTCCTTCCCTTTTTGCAGAATCTGTGCGAGTCCGGATACAGTGGGTGCTTCAAATAAATGCCCGATTGCCAGCTCTTTACCGAATGCCTCGCGAATGCGTCCTATCAGCTGTACGGCTAATAACGAGTGGCCGCCAAGTTCGAAAAAGCTGTCCTCTGTGCCGACCTGTGGCAGATTCAGTACGTCGCAGAACAGTTCACAAAGCAATGTTTCCTGCGGTGTTTTCGGCAATAAAAGTTCCTGCAATGTAATGACAGGTGCAGGGAGCTGCTTCGTATCCAGTTTTCCATTGGCTGTAAGCGGCATCTGCTCCAGGCAAGTGCAGCTTGAAGGAACCATATATGCCGGCAGCGAACGGGAAACGAAATCTTTTAACATTTGTTCTGTTGCGTCCGTGCCTTGCTCCGGAACATAGTAGGCAGCCAAGCGGACATCTTCTTTTCGATCTTCTCTCGCAATGACGGCCGCCTGTGCGATTTGCGGATGTTTCAGTAGCACTTGTTCAATCTCTCCAAGCTCAATGCGGAAACCACGTATTTTCACTTGATGGTCAATGCGTCCGATATAGTCCAGTTCGCCGTTTTGCGTCCAGCGAGCCAGATCGCCTGTACGGTACATCCGGCTTCCCGGAGCTCCATACGGGTTTGCGATAAACCGTTCTGCCGTTAAGGAAGCGCGGTTTAAATAGCCTTGTGCCAAGCCTTCTCCAGAAACATACATTTCACCGACAACACCGGGAGGAAGCAGTTTAAGCTGCTCATCAAGGACATAAATATTTAAATCAGGAATCGCCGTGCCGATCAGACTATTCGCCTGTGACTGGCTCAGTTCTTCATTTAAACTTAAGTAGCTGACATGGACAGTTGTCTCGGTAATGCCGTACATATTCACAAGGGTAGGGGCATTTGCCGGGTGTCGGTCATACCATTCCTGTAAACGCGTCAGATTAAGTGCTTCACCGCCAAACACAATGGAGCGAAGAGCCAGTTGTTCGGACAGTTCGGGATGCTCTTTATCTACGGTCATGAGCTGATAGAAGGCAGAGGGTGTCTGGTTCAGCACCGTAATTTTCTTGTCTGCAAGCAATGCCAAAAAGTCGAATGGCGAGCGGCTGACATTGTACGGGATAATTACGAGCTCACCACCGTATAACAGGGCTCCCCATATTTCCCATACAGAAAAGTCAAAGGCATAGGAATGGAACAGCGACCAGCGATCTTCTTCGTTAAAATGAAACCATTCATCTGTTGCATCAAGTAAGCGGATAACGTTTTGGTTCGGAATTACCACACCTTTTGGTCGGCCTGTTGAACCGGAAGTATAGATGACATAGGCTGGATTCATTGGATGATTGTTATGATCCGAATTTTCAGCAGGGAATGAAGTAAGTGAAAGCTCCTCCATTACAAGCACTTCCATAGCCGCCGTCGCTTCTGCAGTAGGCTTCAAGTCTTCTGTAGTGATTAAACAGCTTGGGTTTGAATCGTTTAAAATATAGTCAATACGGTCTTGCGGATAAACCGGATCAATCGGCACATAGGCAGCGCCGGTTTTTAAAACGGCTAAAATACTGACAATCATGTCGGTTGATCGCGGCATTAACAGTGCGACAAATGTTTCGGATGTAACACCTTTTTCCAGTAAAAGAAACGCTAACTGGTTCGCTTTACGGTTCAAATCGATATAAGTAAGCACTTCGTTTTCGTCACTGACAGCAATTCGTTCCGGATGCATTTCCACAATCGCTTCGAATTGTTCGGCAATCGTTTTTTGCTCGCTTACATGGCCTTTCGGATTCCAGTCAAGCAGGATTTTTTCCTGTTCCTGTTCCAACAGCACATTCAATTCTGAAATGGCCGGATTGTTCAGCACCTGCTGCAGGACGATTACATAGCGTTCCATAAGAGCGGCAACTGTTTCTGCTTCATATAAATCCATTCGGTATTCCACATGTACTTCGATGCCATTAGGCTGCTCGGCTAGATATTCTTCACGCATCTCAATATTCAAATCGAATTTCGGCTGCCCAACCGTATGCAGCTGAATGTCGGCATTTTGGTCTTCCATTACAAGTGATGGCTGAGGCGTGTTCTGTAAGGCGAACATAATCTGGAAGATCGGGTGCTGTGACGGGACACGAGTCGGTTTTAATGCTTCGACTATATGGTCAAAAGGAACATATTGGTGCTCCATTGCCTCGATCGATGTTTGTTTTACGCGTTCCAGTAATGCTGTAAAACGAGGATCCCCGGAAATATCGGTACGCATTGCCACCGTATTGATGAACATCCCGACGTTCGCCAGCAGTTCTTCCTGATCGCGACCCGCAATAGGGCTACCGAGAATCAGATCTTCTCCTGCACCGAGCTTCGTCATGAGCGCTAAAAATCCGCTTTGAAGCACCATATAAAGTGTTGCTTGCTCATCTTTGGCAAGCTGCTCCAATTGTCCGTGAAGCGCGGAATCGATTGTAAACGTTAATGTTTCGCTTGTTGGTTTCGACTGCAATTGACGCTTCCCATCGCGGACAAGCTCAATCTCATCCGGGACATGCTTCAGTTTTTCCGTCCAATAAGCGAGGTTGTCATCTGTATAAACACCGTGTGTTTGCTGCCAAACCGCAAAGTCATGGTATTGAATCGTTAACGGCTCAAGCTCATGGCCATCATAGGCAAGCTGCAGATCTTCAGTGAATGTCGCAAGTGACCAGCCATCCGCACTAATATGATGGAATACAACGACCAATGTGTTCGTATTAATGAGCGTTACACGGAAGCCGGGTTCCTGTTTCAAATCAAAAGCATAGCGTGTGCATGCATTGATTTGAGACGGCACTTCTTCTGGATTCACTTCCTCAATCAGCACTTTAGGTGCATCCTCAATGATCAGCTGATAGGGCACCCCATCCACTGCAGGATATATCGTACGTAAAATAGTATGTTTTTCTGCTACTTTACCAATTGATTTAATAAGTTTTAATTCATCGATCGGCTGTTCAATTGTATAAACAAGTGGAATATTATAAGAAGCGCTTGATTGCTCCAGCTGCTGGATAAACCATAAACTACGCTGTGCATGCGATAAAGGAATTCTTTCAACTTGCTGTCTGTCGATCACAGCGAGATTCTTTTTATTTGCTTTGTCCACTGCTTGTGCCAGCTCTTTTACAGTAGGCCGATTGAAAATAACAGAGATCGATAAATCAATTGCAAATGTTTTCCGTAATGTCAACAGCAGCTCGGTTGCGAGCAGGGAATGCCCTCCTAGCTGGAAGAAGTTTTCATCGATTCCCACTGATGGCAGATTCAAAATATCTTCAAAGAATGCGCAAATCGTTTCTTCAGTACGTGTTGTCGGTTTCGCTTTTTCAATGTTCAAAACATGAGGCTGCGGCAACATCTTTCGGTCAACCTTACCGTTATTCGTTAATGGGAAGGCTTCCATGAAAACAAAATGAGCAGGTATCATATAATCCGGCAAACGTTCTCCTAGCTGCAGTCTGCATTGTTGCTCCGTTTCATTCCCAACAACATAGGCAACGATTTGTTTATGACCCGGCTGATCTTCACGGATCATCACAACGGCTTGTTCAATCGAAGTCATTTCTTCAAGCGCATTTTCGATTTCGCCCAATTCAATGCGGAAACCGCGAATTTTTACTTGATGGTCGGCACGGCTAACATAATGAAGGCTGCCATCCTCCTGCCACACAACTAAATCTCCTGTCCGGTATATGCGTTTCCCTGCAGCAAATGGATGTGCAACAAAACGCTCAGCTGTTAGGGATGGACGATTATGATAACAGCGGGCCAATCCGTCACCAGCAATATACAATTCACCAACAACACCAATCGGAACGGGCTGAAGCATGGCATCGAGCACATAAATGTCTGTCCGGTCGATTGCAGTACCTAATGAAGGGGCATCTTGCGGGCGAACTTCCGTGTAAGTTGACCAGATTGTTGTTTCGGTCGGTCCATACATATTGTGAACGGTTGCGCCTGCTTCCAGTAATGCGAGGGCAAGACTTTTTGAAAGTGCTTCACCACCGACAAGTAAAGTTAGTCCGTTCAGCGCATCTTTTGCGTACTGTACCATCATCTGCCAAACAGTCGGTGTTGCCTGTATGATGGAAATGTTTTGCTGCTGGATCAGCGACTGCATCATAACTGGATCTTGTACTTGTTCTTTTGTCGCCAGGTGAATCGATGCCCCGTACAGCAGCGGTAAATAAAGTTCCAATGCCGAAATATCAAAAGAAATCGTTGTAATCGCCAGTAAATTATCTTCTTCACATAATGAGAATTGACGCTGCATCGCCTGTAAAAAGTTAACCAAACCTGGCATTTCAACAACGACACCTTTTGGATTTCCGGTAGATCCAGACGTATAAATCATATAAGCTGTTTGTCCGATACAAGGGGCAATCGGTTCGTAAATTTGCTTGGAAGGCTGTAACGGCACAATGGGAGTTCCTTCTTCATTAAACGAAACTTCACTGTTAACGAGCACAATTTTAGGACGAGCATCCTGGATCATATAAAGCAGTCGTTCTGTCGGATAAGTAGGGTCCATAGGAATATAGGCAGCACCTACTTTGAAGCAGGCGAGCATCGTTGCGACCATTTCAATCGAACGTTCCATGCAAATTCCTACAAAGTCTTCGAGCCCAATGTCATGTGCTTTCAGCTGATGCGCAATCCGACCGACAAGCAGATCCAGTTCTGCATAGGAAATCGGTGTATCATTCATCTGAACAGCGGTTGCACCAGGCATATGCTCCATCTGTTTTTTGAATAATTCATACACCGTAGCATTTTTCAGCTCACTGGCAGGACCTTGTTTTGCCTCAAATATTGCCGCTTCTTCTTGTAATAGCAATGGCAAGTTGAACAGCGGTATGTCAGCTTGATCCACCAATAACTCAAGTAATTGGAGGAAACGCGCGGCATGACGTTCCACTTCTGCCTGGTCATAAAGGTCCGAGTTGGCTACAAGATCAAACTGCATACCATGCGGCGTGTTGTAGAAATTGAATGAAATATCTTCTACAGGTCCTGTCACAATTTTTTTGTGCTCCACCTCGACATTCCCAAATAGATAGTTTTCATAAAAAGGCATGAAATTAATTTCCGGACCATACAGCTGGCCATCGGTTGTCAGCCGCAAATCACGGCGCAGCTGTTCTTGACGGTACATTTGGTGCTGTTTCAACTCGGTCATGAAGCTTTTCACATTTATGCATAGCTGTTCAAAAGTTTCCTCAGATGTAAAAGTCACACGTAAAGGCAAAACATTTACTCGTGTACTTGGTACGGACAGTGATTTATGACCAAAACGGTTCATCATCGGAATGCCGACAATGATATCCTCTGCCTGTGTCATACGTTTTGTGTAGGCGATAACCACTGCAGTAATGACTTCCTGAATGTTGACGTGCAGCTGTTTACTGTATGTTTCTAATTTCGCCCATGTAGCGGAAGAAAGGGAAGAGGGGTGCAAAATGATCTGTCCCATTCGACCACTCTTTTTTCTGCTAAGCGAAATGACTTCGGTTCCTTGCATTTTGGATAACCAGTAGGCAGCGTCCGCCGTTGCCTTGTCGGAAGTTTTGTACTGAACTTCCTGCTCCACCATCTGAACATAGTCACCAAACTGCTTTGTAAAGGTTTCATGATGAAGCAAAGCCGAATAGCGCTCGGAAATTTGCTGGAACAGTAACCGGAAACTATACGCATCACTGACAAGATGGTGAATTCGCAAATAAAGGAAATGTTCTTCGGAAGACACCGAAAATAAAATGGCGCGTACATAGTTGTCCTTTGTTAAATCAAGCAATGTTTCGACATCTTCCTGCATGTGTTGAAACGCTTCATCCGTTGAACAAGTAATCTGTTGTGAATGAAATTGAACCGAAGAAGGGATCGTCTGGAAAAGTGAACCTGCTTTCTCCGAACATTGGATATGTAGTCCAACCGCACTCTCAATTGTGGCATCGGCTGCCTGTAACAGCAGATTGGAATCAATCGGAGCCTGAATATGTAAATACTCCGCTGTATTGTATAAAGGGCTTTCCGTTAAATGGTGGGCATACCAAATCCCTGCGGCAGCTTCAGTTAAAGGGAAACGTAATTCAGCCATTCGACTCAACCTCCGTAATCTGCCATCGATTGTTTGATCAGACGATACCATCCATCGATTGTTGGTTCATCGGCAAGCTGAATGAATGTAAGCGCAAAGCCTTTTTGACGGAGTTCTTCAACGATTGTCATCATCGTGATGGAATCGATCCCGACATCCAGTAAATAATCTACATCCGAAATCGTATCAATCGGTTCTGTCACATAAGGAGCAACAAATTCGCGTAGCTGTTCGATTGTAAAATCAGTTTGAGTTGTCATAATATCAACCTTCTTTTCTTAATATTCAGTATTTTAATGTTGCAATTGGTGTTCAAGTAAATGGCGCAAATCCTTTTTCGAAACTTTGCCAAGATGGGTCAATGGAAATTGCTCCACAAATAAGATTTCATCCGGTATTTTATAAGTAGCCAGTCCGCGTTCACGCAAGAATGACTTCAGCTGGCGTTTTGTTACATCCGCATTTCTTAGGATTATAAAGGCACAGCTTTTTTCACCCATATAGTAATCAGGCATACCGACAATTGCCGCATCATGGATAGCAGGGTGGGCAAGCAGCATATTTTCCACTTCTTCCGCCGCAATTTTTTCCCCGCCGCGGTTAATTTGGTCCTTCGCTCGGCCTTCTACGATTAAATAACCATCTTTCGTGCATCGAACAATATCACCTGTCCGGTAAAAGCCATCTTTTGTGAACGCTTTTTCATTATGTTCAGGCGCTTTATAGTATCCTTGGATTGTATAAGGTCCACGCGTCAACAGATGACCTGTCTCACCAATAGGCAGTTCCTGATCTTCATCGTCGACAATTTTCACCTCATCATAAGGGGACATCGGGCGACCTTGTGTATGGATGACGATTTCATCAGGATCATCCAATTTTGTGTAATTAACCAAACCCTCCGCCATCCCGAATACTTGCTGCAGCTGACAATCAAATACAGGACGTACCCGTTTCGCCGCTTCAACACTGAATTTTGAGCCGCCAACAAGCATGACTTTCAAGCTTGATAAATCCTCCGTATGATTCGGCTTTATATCCAGCCAATGCAGCGCAAGGGAAGGAACAAGCGGCACCATTGTCACACGATGCTTTTCAATAAGCGGGAATGCAACATCCGGACTAGGCGAAGAACTTAAAACGATTTTACCGCCAGCATAAAGGACCCCTAATATCCCCGGGGAACTCATCGGATAATTATGAGAAACCGGTAGCACAACCAAAAATACCGTCTCTTCGGTCACCTGGCATTGTTCAACACTCAACTTAATCGTATACATGTATTCATCATGCGTTCTCGGAATCAGCTTTGAAATTCCTGTACTTCCACCAGACAGCTGCAAGAATGCTACTTCGCTCCCTCTAACTTCCGGGAATTCAATAGATTGTGTACTGAATAGTGAATCAAATGATACAAACTCCTGCGCATCGCCAAGTATGATGACATGCTCCAGCGAAGGAACTTCCTGCTGAACTTCTCGCGCAAGACCACGGTAGTCAAAGCCCCCAAAACGATCCATTACGATATAAGCCTTCGCCTCCGCAAAATCGCAAAAATAGCGAATCTCATTGGCACGGTGAGAAGGAAGCGAAAAGACAGGCAATGCACCAATCTTAAACAGGGCAAATACAATTTCCACATAACCCGCCACATTCGGAAGCTGTACAACGACACGATCCTCTTTCTGGATACCAAGCAGCAAAAGTCCTGTTGCCAACTGGTCCACACGTTCATTAAGCTGTGCATAAGTAAGCGACCGTACATCATCAATAACCGCCACATTGTCAGCAAATTGACGGGCTCGATCTTCAAGCATCTGGCCGAAAGTTAAACCTACCCAACAACCAGTCTCCCGATAAAATTCAGCTCGATCAGCAGGCCACGGTGTAAATCCATTCAACATAGGCTGAAACCTCCTTCAATTACTTAACATATAGATTAATGATATTGATAATCATTATCATTGTGTTGTAACGGTTATGCTACGCCTTAAACGATTAATCGTCAACAATTGATGGACAATTTGATTCAATTTGACCAATTACCCTGGTTCTTTCGACTTTTTTTATATTAATAATAATGGCCTTAAAGAGGGATTTGTATAATATAGGAGGGGGAGTTTTCAAAAACTTGGGAAAGTATGTGATAAGCAAACTGAACTGTAACCTTTTTGTAACTCTTTCTACAGGAGTTGGCTTTATAATAAACTTATTCCAATTTGTAGTGTTTTGGAAATAATCAAATAGTGCATATGGAAAAGGTACAGAAGTTTGTATTGAATTGCCCTTAAATAGCAGCCTATAACAGAGAGAAGGAAAACAACATGAAAAAATTAGTAGGAATGTTTACCGTTTGCTTATTGTTAGTTGGCTGCGGTACTGAAAGCGAGGAACAACTAAAAGACAAAGTCATCGTAGCGTTGGAAAATGAAGAATATGATAAAGCGTTAACATTAATAGAGCAAAATTCAGGGGATAGCCAAATCGACGAAGAAACAAAAAATTTACACGCACAGCTTCTGGCATTTAAAGAAGTAGAAGAAGCAAGAAGCCATGCTGATTGGGATGGCGTTTTGGATAAAGCTCATACACTACTGGAAAATCCTGAATTGGAAAACAATTTAAAAACTAATCTGGAAAACATGATTGAAGAAGCCGAACAGGAAATTAATAAAAGCATTAGAGAGAACTTTGAACAAAATTCCGTTAACGGTGACGAAGAAGGCAATCCCCCACCTGGGGAAACTAAGTCATCCGAAGATTCATCTGTCAGCTTGAAGGAAAGATACCTAGCTAAATTAGCAGAGGTTGAAAAAAGTGTAAAAGAGTTGGACAAAATTTTCGATCAAGGGACACAAGCAGAAATAACAGAAGCCCAGGGTGAAGTATATTCACAATGGGATCAGCTATTAAATGAAATCTATGCTGAACTTAAAAACAACCTGCCACCTGATGACATGAGCAGATTAAGAGTAGAGCAGCATGACTGGGTAGAATATCGCGATGAAAAGGCAACAGAGGCCGCATTACAATATAAAGGCGGATCGATGGAAACTTTACAGTATGTAAGCACACAAGCCCAGTTAACAAAAGAAAGATGCTATGAATTAGTCGATTTGTATATGAAATAGAGAACGAAGAGGCGGCTGTAGGGTTAATTCCTTACAGTCTTTTTTATAGAGAGTGCCAGGCTCCTCCTAGATGTTCTAATAAATCTTAAAATGGTCTAATAAACCGGATGTTCTAATATAATAGCCAAATGTTCGAATAACCCCACCAAATGTGCAAATAAACCATTCCAAACTTCAAATAAGCAGCTGCTATTTTCTAATATCCGTACTAAATGTTCTAATAAAACTGATCCGCTATCATGAGACATATGTTGGCAAAAAATATATAGTAAAAACAAAAGGGGGAGAAGAGAAATGAGAATTTTTGATGCGCATTTTCATATTATCGATTATCAGTTTCCGATTATCGAAAGTCAGGGATATATGCCGCCAAGCTATGATGCAGCAGCATATAGCGAGGAAACAAAAGATTTAGCGATTAAAGGCGGAGCAATTGTTTCAGGGTCATTTCAAGGATTTGATCAAACGTATTTACTTGATTCGCTAAAGCAGCTGGGCCCGGCATTTTGCGGTGTAACCCAATTGCCGTATACAGTGTCAGACGAAGAAATCGAAGCATTGCATAAAAATGGTGTGAGAGCATTGCGCTTTAATATTAAACGCGGAGGCTCGGAAGATTTATCGAAGCTCGATTATTTTGCACGACGTGTGCATGCATTGGTCGGCTGGCATAGCGAGCTGTATATCGATGCGAAAGAATTGCCTGAAATTGCTGCAACGATTGAGAAATTACCGGCCATTTCGATTGATCATCTAGGGTTATCCGAGGAAGGGCTGCCGCATTTACTGAAGCTGGTCGATAAAGGGGTACGTGTGAAAGCGACCGGTTTTGGCCGAGTTGAATTAGATGTAAAAAAAGCACTGCAGGAAATTTACAGCATTAACCCGGATGCACTTATGTTCGGGACGGACTTGCCATCGACCCGTGCAAAACGGCCATTTGAAATTGCGGACATTACGCTGATTCAGCAACTTTTTGATGAACAAGCTAGCGATAAAATCTTCTATACGAATGCGTCGGCTTGGTATTTTGGCAAAGAATAAAATTTAGCGAAGAATCCAATGAGCAAAGCCGAAATAATTATATGAAAATAGTAACAGCCTTTGTAAAGATGTTTAAAAGTAGTTCAAAATAATAGCTTTTATTAAAATAAAGTTTAATTACAAATAAGGCGGGTAATTGTTAGGGGAACGCCAAAACACAATCTAGGAGGAATTACAATATGAGTGAAATGAATAACATTAACAAGAAACTTGAAGAATTATCTCCTGAAAAAAAAGATCAGATTTTAGAAAGTTTTTCAACGTTCAAGAGTTATTTGAAAGACCAGCTTGCTAAAGGTGAACGATTAGGTTTGAGCGATGACATGTTGGCAAAAGGCGCCAAGTTTGTAGCGGATCATTTAGCTAAAAACGAAGAACCTCGAAACAGTGAAGAAAAAGTGCTGCAAGAATTATGGAAAGTAGCAGATGAAAATGAAAAGAAAGCATTGGCAAGTGTGCTAGTAAAAATGGTACAAGCAGATTAATACGTTGGATTAGAGTTTAGTAGAATCCAATCATACAAAGAAATGCAAAAGCTGATTTGCAGCTTTTGCGTTTTTTATGTTTTCTACACTTTAAATAGATTGACTTGTTCTTGAACTCCGACGGCACCTTCACTCAATGATTGGGCGACCTCGTTAATCTCCTGCATTGTAGCAGTTTGTTCTTCAACTGCTGATAGGACAATGCCAATCTCACCGGCAGCGCTGTTAGCTGCATGAGCCATTTCAGCAATAGATGCTGCAACTTCCTCGGTACTTGCGGAAATTTGTTCGGACGATGCAGAAACTTCCTGAATTTGAGCAGTCATCTCTGTGATGGACCCGACAATATGATTAAATGAAACTTGCGCATTTTGTAAGTAGACAACACCTTGATCGACATTTTGAGCTGTTGTATTGACGCTTTCTTCAACTTCTCTCGTATCTTTTTGAATTGTCGATGTGAGGCCGGCAATTTGTGATGCTGAGCTTTTCGATTGCTCTGCCAGTTTGCGCACTTCGTCAGCGACAACGGCAAACCCTTTCCCATGTTCTCCTGCACGGGCCGCTTCAATTGCTGCATTTAGAGCAAGCAGGTTTGTCTGATCTGTAATATCAGTAATCACTTTTGTAATGTTCTCGATTTCGGCAGATTGTCTGCTCAGCTGTTTAATTTTTTCTTTTGTTTCATAAGAAGATTGTTGAATAACCGACATTTGCTGTTCAGCTGTCTGTAATGTATGACCGCCTTCTCCTGCAATTGTCTGCATGTCCATCGCATGAGAGTTCAATACTTGCGCGGCTTCAGCGATTCGGCTTACACCTTGAGCTGTCTCATCCATAGCAACAGCACAATCATTTCCGATTGCTGCCGCATTGCTACCGCCTTCAGCAACAGTTTCCACACGTTTTGCAATATCAGCAGAAGCAGCCGACACTTCATCGGTACTGCTCGCCAGCTGTTCTGAAGCAGCTGTTGTACTTGAAACGTTCAACGATACATTACTGATTAAGCTGGAAAGACTGGCTTTCATTGCATTAAAAGCAGCTGCAAGTTCGCCAATCTCATCTTTTGTTTTCACATGAACATCTTCTTCTCGTAAATCACCGTTCGCAATCACATTTGCCGCATTTGTTAATCTGTGTAAAGGGCGAGTAATGTTGAGTGTAATAAAGATGGCTAAGCATGATGCCAGTAAAACACCAATAACGGAAATAGTAATCATGAGTGTTTTACTGATTTTTGCACTTGCTGTTGTTTCGTCGCTTGTTATATGCATTTGTTCCTTTTGGACATCAACAATGCTGTTGATTGTTTGCTGAATCGAGCGGTTAGCAGGTACAGCGAATTCAAATAGCATATTATTAGCTTTTTCAATGTCATCGTTATCCACATAGTCAATAACTTGAGAAACATAGTCATTATATAAAGCTTGATTTTCTTTTAAAGTATTAATTTGTTCCTGCATATCAGCAGTTCTAAATATTCCTTCGATTTCACCGATTTTTTCTGCAATCATTTCTCTTTGAGTAGTAAGGTTTTCTATATCAGCTGAATCCTGACGTAAAACATAAGAGCGGATATACAGCCCTTGTAATGATGTCGCATTTTGGATTTCCGATAGTTCCGTTACTTTGTATACTCGATCTTCAATTAGGAAAGAATAATCCTCATCGATTTCAGTCATTTTAATGACAGAAAAAATTGAAAGAAAAATGAGAATTACAATAACGATACCAAAACTACCGAACAGTTTCTTTCCAATATTCATATTTATGTTCCTCCGAATGTCATACTTAAAATATATCTATAACTTCGGTTTAAATTTAAAGTACTTAAGACTTACTTTTAAAAAGAGAGAATACTTGTTTAGTCTTGAATTAAAGTTTTGGAATTAAGTAATATTTCTATTGTTTTAAGTACGATATTTCGTCATATTCCAGTTTTATGTATGGAATTGAGTCTCTGGGGTGCATTTTCTAATAAATTGCTGGGTTGTTCTAATATAGCGAAAAATGTTCTAATAAAAGTTGGATTTTCTAATATAAGTGCCAGTTGTTCTAATAAGTATCCGATATGTTCAAATAAAGTCAGTGAATGTGAGGTTAGTATAAAAAATGGACACGTCTTAAGAGACACTTTAATATTAAGATATCTAAAAAAGGACGTGGAACCGATGAAAGAAAAACAAACTCGTAAGCGATTAGACGCACAAACAAAAGAATACATTTTAAAGTCTGTTTTAGAAG
>NZ_NHNT01000020.1:0-32769 GCF_002174535.1 Solibacillus kalamii
AAGCTCATTTGCTTTGCTAGCGATCCAACTTCGTTAGAAGTTGAAATCTATTGTTTGCTTCATTTAAGAAGCTTGTTTCATTAACGTTGCTTGTTCAGTTTTCAAGGTTCATTGCGTCGTTTAAGTGACAACTTTTATATCTTACCATTCTATGAATGTTATGTCAACATTTATTTTAAAATGTTTTTTCGATATTCGTTGTCGTCGTTGCGACTTATAATAATATATCACGATATTATTCACTTAGCAATAGTTTTTATCATTTTTATTTAAATAATATTAATAACGTTACGCACATCATACCGGGAATGCCTAGAATGGCGATTGTAAGGACTGAAAAGAAATTGATCGGTACATAAAAAAGAAACCCTGCGGCTCCAATCATTAAGTTGCCTAAAAACAAGACAACGATAACTACCGCAATTTTAAACCAAAACCAGGCAAAGTACTCCCACACTTTTCCTCTTGCGTTTTTGTTTAATAAAAAAAGAAACAAGACAACAAAACAGACCATAGCTAAAACTATGTATTGCATAGCACCATCCTTTTTTATTTAGTGGTAACATATGCAACTGCTTCGCTTCTTATTTCTAAAAAATTATTTAATTAGCACATGACGTACACGTGCTTCTTTATATAAGTAGTAATGTATGCTCTCGGCTCTTTTTCGTTCGGCAATTACATTTAAGTTATAATCGGCGGTCAACTCTTCAATTACCTTCGCACTTTGTAAAGCTTCTTTAGTCTCTTTAATAGAAGAAACTAGTTTGTCATCAAATTCTTTTTTGAGTTTCCCTTTCCGAGAAAATAACATGGGGCTTCCTCCTAGATTACAACTCGCGTCTACCTTCCAGCGCTTTTGATAAGGTTACTTCATCCGCATATTCTAAATCTCCGCCAACAGGTAATCCGTGTGCGATACGTGTAGTGCGAATTCCTGATGGTTTAACAAGGCGGGAAATATACATTGCCGTTGCTTCCCCTTCTATTGTCGGGTTCGTCGCTAAAATTAACTCTTGTACACGCTCGTCATGTAAGCGCCCCAATAGCGAAGCTACATTAATATCTTCAGGTCCTACACCGTCCATCGGTGAAATTGCACCGTGTAACACATGATAGAGACCTTGATAGTCACGCATCTTCTCCATAGCTATTACATCTTTCGGATCCTGCACAACACAAATTGTTGAAACATCACGTTGTTTATCCGAACAAATATGACAAGGGTCGATATCTGTTATATGGCCACATTGTGAGCAATACATTAAATTGCGTTTTGCATCGACAAGCGCTTTCGCAAATGTCGATACAGTATCTTCCTTCATTGTTAATACGTGAAACGCCAGTCGAGCTGCTGTTTTCGGACCAATGCCCGGCAGTTTCATAAAGCTGTCTATTAATCGAGATATCGGCTCTGGATAATGCATCCTGTTCCCCCTCCTTTAAAAAGGCACATCCCAATGCTTGAGATGTGCGCTACGTTCTACTTGATTCAAATTAGAAAGGAAGGTTCATTCCTTGTGTAAATTTGCCCATTGTAGAATTTGTTGTTTCTTCAACTTTTTTCAGTGCTTCGTTTGTTGCAATAACGATTAAATCTTGCAGCATTTCGATATCTTCCGGATCTACTACAGACTCATCTAAATTTACTTCAAGCATCTGACGTTGGCCGTTCATAACTACCTTCACCATACCGCCACCTGCTGCACCTTCGAATAACTGTGCATTTAAAGCTTCTTGTGCTTCCATCATTTCTTTTTGCATCTTTTGCATTTTTTTCATCATGCCTTGCATATTACCCATACCACGCATCTTATTTCCTCCTTAAAATGTGTATTTACTCTTCGATAACTTCAACAAAGTCTTTTCCAAAACGTTTTTCAGCTTCTGTAATAAGCGGATCTTGCGCTTCCATTACTTGAACATCTTCAAGGAAATGGGGCTCCTCTATTAAATCTTCCACCGCATTTATTTCATCCGATGGTGATTTCTTTTGATTTAAGCCATTTTCATTTATGAAGTTTTCACGCAGACGAATCCAAGCCGGCTCCGGGATACATAAAAGTTCATATTGAATCCCTACTTCCGAAGCAATCTGCTGTGTAAACAACGAAACAAGTGCATTGTTGTCAGCTACCATTTGACAATGTATATCATACTTGAATTTTATCACAAAAGCACTTGCATTTGCGGCTACAGGCTCCGCATCCGCCAATAAAGCTGCATGTGATTTTTGTAAGCTTGCTAAACCGCCTGCCCAAGCAGATTTCACTTTTTGCAGGTCTGGCTTTGTTGCAGTTTTTAGTACTTCCTGAATACGGCCAGTCGGGGCATTGTATTGATTCCCTTGCGGACGTACTCGCTGTCGGGTCTGTTCTTTTTGTTGAACAGGTGCTCCCCCTCCACCACTTTCAAGCTGTTGAGACAGTTGCCCTAACCTGCTTTCAAGTGACGCTACCTTACCTTCAATAGCCGGATCGACTGTAGCCGCCCCTTGTGGTGAAGTTTTATATTGTGCCATTTTTAAAAGGGCAGTTTCTAAATATATTTTCGTATGATGCGAAAAGCGCATTTCCTGCTGGGTCTTCGCTAAAATATCAATAAAGCCGTAAAGTGTATTAGCTTCAAACTGTTCAGCTAATGACAGAAACTTTTCTTCCGGTGAAATAAACTCCAATAATTCCTCTAACGTACCATCCGTTTTTAATAGAAGCAGATCCCGGAAAAATGTAATAAAGTCTTCTGCAAGGCGTAATGGTTCTTTCCCATCCGCAATTAAACTTTCGACACTGCCTAATACTTGGGCAACATCCTTTTGCTGTAGTGAAATCGCAATATCGTAAAATGCATCCTGGCTTACAGAACCTGTTACAAGAAGTACATCATCCAATTGAACATGCTCATTACTAAATGATACAACTTGATCAAGTAAACTTAATGCATCACGCATACCTCCTGCTGCAGCTTGAGCAATTGCCTTAAGCGCCTGCTCATCATAACCCATACCGATATCTTCCAATACAACCTTCATACGCTCTACTATATCTATAGAAGAAAGTCGTTTAAAATCAAATCGCTGACAACGGGAAATAATTGTTGCTGGTAGCTTGTGAGGCTCAGTTGTTGCTAAAATAAATACCGCATGTTCAGGTGGTTCCTCAAGTGTTTTTAACAATGCATTAAATGCACTCGTAGAAAGCATATGCACCTCATCTATAATGTACACTTTGAAACGCGCATTTGCCGGGGCAAAACGGACTTTTTCGATAATATCACGCATTTCTTCCACTCTTGAATTGGAAGCAGCATCAAATTCGATTACATCTGTATGTGAACCTTCAGTAATACTTAGACATGTAGGGCATTCATTGCATGGCTCACTTGCCGGGGCATTTTCACAATTCAATGCTTTCGCGAAAATTTTAGCTGTACTTGTTTTCCCTGTTCCTCGAGGACCGGAAAATAAATAGGCATGTGTTGTCTTACTTGCGAGGAGAGCATTTTGAAGGGTCCTCTTTACATGTGTCTGACCTGACATTTCTCTAAATGACTGGGGTCTATAAACACGATAAAACGCTTGATATGTCAACCTTTCCCCTCTCCCTTCCATTTAAAAATACATACATTCAGTATAGCATAAAGTAAATATAAACTCTTTTGAAATGAGATGAATAAATTACGCCTCGGCGTAATTAAGTCCAGATTTTCCAGACCTACAGGATGTGGGTCAGTCAGCCGTTGTCGCACGATGCGACGTTATTAGGCTGACTTCTATTCCATTAAAAAATCTGTGACATCCGCCAGGTGTTTATCTTCATTCGGCGGGCTCTTTAAAAGCTCGCCGAATGAAGATAAACTCTCTTTTTCATATAAAAAACGCACCCACCAATAAATGATGGATGCGTTTGAAATGGTAATTTAATACCGTGCACCTTTCTTCGACTGCCGCACATAAGCGTTACTCTTGTCGCCAGCTCGGGTTAGGCTACCCCGCGGCACATAAGTGATACCACTTAATGCTGCTTCCTTCCGGACCTGACATGGTTCATGGGTACTTATTGCGCAGGACCCAACCGTCAACACTACGTGCAAAAGGCAGACCAAACAATACGGACAGCCTCAGAAAAGGAATTCAATCTTGCTAGAGCGGATTGCAAGTTACAGGGCACCGCTACCTCCCCATCTAGCACGGCAAGTATTAGTATACTAAGCAAGCTATTAAATTGCAATGAATTGCTTTAAATTAATTTTTTCCAATCCGAAAAAATTAAGAGATTTTTTGTCCAAATTTTATTGACGCAAATCTCATTCCGTGGTAAATTAATCTTTGTCGAAAAGACATCTTATATTTTGGAGGTATACCCAAGTCTGGCTGAAGGGATCGGTCTTGAAAACCGACAGGCGGGTAACACCGCGCGGGGGTTCGAATCCCTCTACCTCCTCCATTTTTGAACTTTCATCCGCTGCATTAGTTAAGCGGTTTTTTTTATAGCAAAATTCACTTTAAAGTACTATTTCAATTCATTGGAAATAGTACTTTTTTGTATTTGTAGACGACTTTCTTGTACAATTAAGTACTATGTCATGTATGTAAAGGGCGGTATATTAAAATTGGAATCGACTCAGCCACATATTAAAACAACAAAACTTTTCTTATTTATGCTACTTGTCGGCTTATTGACCGCCATTGGTGGCGAAATTAAAATAATTCCGTTTGAAGAAGGACCTTTTCGTTTCGGATTAGGGAGCATTATTTTCTTTTTCGCTTTACTGATCCGTCCATTACCGATTGTATCTACAGGTTTATTGACTGCATTGATTGTCATTGTCGGTCGGTCTTTACTGGATATTTTTATTTATGGACAAAGCTTCGTTACTCATATTGTTGAACATTTGCCGGCAGGCGCTTTTTATACAGTCTTTGCACTATGTTTTAAATTAATTCCACTGGACGAATTAAAAAAACAGCCGCTTATGCTCGGTTTATTAGCAACAGCATTTGAAGTACTCTCCAACACGGTCGAACATGTATTAACGGATATTCTGCTTGTTTCTGATCAGGAAACATTTACTTCTTTTCTACTGTTTATCCTCGTTGGATTGTTACGCAGCTTTTTTGTTGTCGGCATTTACAGCATGATAACAATGTCAGAACAGAAGAAACAGCTAAAACAGCTCATGACGATTCATTCGGAACTATATGTAGAAGCATTGTATCTTCAAAAAACAATGACCCAAATCGAACAGCTTACAGCAAACAGTTATCAGCTTTACAAAAAACTGAAAACAAATGAAGAGCAGCTAGCTTCTGAAGCTTTACATATTGCCCAGGAAATCCATGAAGTAAAAAAAGATAATGAACGGATTCACGCCGGACTTTCTAAAATAACAAAGAGAAACTACCCGTCAAATTTTCTGTTGTCTGAGTTACTAAGTTTTATTGTTGAGGCTAATGAAAATTATGCCGCCTATTTAAATAAATCGATTTCCATTACTCTTATTTGTCCAGATGATTATCAAACAAAAAACCACATTGCCCTATTTGCTATTTTAAATAACTTAATGGCAAACGCTGTGGAGGCAATTGAAGAAAGCGGATTTATTACTTTGAATGTTGTAGCCGAACAGGATATGACTTCCTTTATCGTAGAAGATAATGGAGTTGGTATTGATCCGGCACTTATTCCAATTATTTTTGATGCAGGCTATACATCCAAGTTTAATGAACAGGGCCAAGGTTCTACAGGAATTGGTCTTTCCCATACTAAAACAATTGTTGAAAATCTTAAAGGGAATATTCATGTAACAAGTGATACCTCGACTTGCTTTGTTGTGCAAATCCCTTCAGAAAACATTCAAAAGGAGAATGACTAATGCGTTATTTTATAGTAGATGATGACCGGGCAAGCCGGATGATGCTCAGTAATATTATTAATGACTGTGAACTCGGAGCTGTCATTGGGGAGGCAAAAAATGGTCTGGATGCCATTCCCCAAATTTTAATGATGCAGCCGGAATTTGTTTTAATCGATTTACTCATGCCGAAGTTGGATGGAATCGAAACAATTGAACGCCTTCAACAAAATGGATTTAAGGGCCAGTTTATTATGATTTCACAAGTTGTGAATAAGGAAATGGTCGCTGAAAGTTATTCGAAAGGAATTGAATTTTTCATTCATAAGCCTATCAATAAAGTTGAAGTACAAATGGTATTAAAACGGACAACTGAGCAATACTTATTAAGAAATTCTTTGCAAGTTATTCGCCAGTCCCTGACAAACTTTGATATTACAGATGTAACACATACAAAAAAGACGGCACGAGAACATATTCAGTCCATCTTAAATGATATGGGAATTGTCGCTGAAGTTGGCAGTGAAGATATTATTAAAATTATAGAACAGCTATTAATCGAGAAGCATAAAATTGCACCGCTTCCTCCATTAAAGGAAGTATATGAACGTGTTGCAATGCTGACGAAAAATACGCCGGACGAAATTGTAAAAGAGAGTAAAGCAATTGAACAACGTGTACGCCGGACTATATTAGCTGCCATGATTAACTTGGCGAACTTAGGGATTGTCGATTACACGAACTCTGAATTTGAATACTATACCCCCCGCTATTTTGATTTAACAGATATTCGTTATTTAATGAATCAAATAGAGAATAATGATCAACGTAAAGCAAAAGTAAACATAAAAAAATTCATTCAAGTATTGTATTCAGAAATTATTAGTAAAGTTGATTAGTCGGATTTTGTCGGATTTTGTATGTATCTAATAAAATTAGTTTTAGGCTAGTCCTGAATCTAAATTTTTAGGGGGAACTATATTTGAAAAAGTTTAAAATTAGTTTAGCCGCGCAAATTTTAATCGGTCTTGTACTTGGTGTTATCGTAGGTGCTGTGTTCTTCGGTAACGAAAATGTACAATCATACTTACAGCCACTTGGCGATATTTTCTTAAACTTAATTAAGATGATCGTAGTACCGATTATTATTTCGACACTGATTGTTGGGGTTGCTGGAACTGGTGACATCAAACAGTTAGGTCGACTTGGCGGTAAAACACTTATTTACTTCGAAGTTATCACAACAGTCGCGATTGCTGTTGGTTTATTAGCAGCTAACCTATTCCAACCAGGTGCTGGTATCGATATGAACGAATTACAGAAATCTGATATTTCTTCATATGTTGAAACAACGGAAGCTGAAGAGGACAAAGGAACTTTCCAAATTATTGTAGACATCGTTCCTAAAAACATTATAAATGCAATGGCAGAAGGCGACATGCTTGCAATTATTTTCTTCTCTGTAATTTTCGGTTTAGGTGTGGCAGCAATTGGAGAACGCGGAAAACCAGTGCTCGCATTCTTCCAAGGTACGGCAGACGCCATGTTCTGGGTCACAAACTTAGTAATGAAATTTGCACCAGTCGGCGTATTTGCACTTATCGGTGTAACCGTTTCCAAATTTGGTGTAGAATCCCTTATTCCATTAGGGAAACTGGCGATTTTAGTATATGCAACAATGATTTTCTTCGTAGTCGTTGTTTTAGGTCTTACAGCACGTATTTTCGGTATTAATATCTTCAAATTAATTCGTATGATCAAGGACGAGCTTTTACTGGCATTCTCTACTTCTTCATCAGAGACAGTATTACCTCGTATTATGTTAAAAACAGAAAAAATGGGTGCACCGAAGGATATCGTTTCATTCGTTATTCCAACAGGTTATTCATTCAACTTAGACGGTTCGACACTTTACCAGGCGATTGCGGCAATCTTCATTGCGCAAATGTACGGTATTGACCTTTCAATTGTGGAACAGATTACATTAATGCTTGTATTAATGGTAACATCTAAAGGAATTGCCGGCGTTCCAGGGGTATCTTTCGTAGTACTTCTTGCAACATTAGGCACTGTAGGTATTCCGCTTGAAGGTTTAGCATTTATCGCAGGTATTGACCGTATTTTAGATATGGCTCGTACAGCTGTAAACGTAGTAGGTAACACATTGGCAGCACTTGTAATGGCGAAATGGGAAAAACGTTTCGACGAGAAGCAATTTGCTGAGTATCAAGCTGCGAACTTAAAATAAAATTAGAAAATGGCGTAGTGAACGATTTCACTACGCCATTTTTTATTTCATTACTTTTGCTAAATATGCGCGGATTGATGCTTCCCCATTATGTAATGCTTCATGTGCCCGCTCTTCATCTTTTGCTACTTTAGCTTCTGCTGCCTCTATAATCTGCTCGATATCCTTCTGAGGGATAATAACGACCCCATCACTATCACCAATTACATAATCACTTGTTTGAACAGCGACATTTCCTACAGATACAGCTATACCTACTGTCCCGCCACCATGTTTATTGCCTGCTGCTACTGTTGTACCTAATGAAAAGACCGGAAAATCGATTTCTTTTGCAGCTGCTATATCGCGAATAACCCCGTCCACGACAAAACCTTGAACACCGACACCTTGTGCTAGCTGCATAACAAAGTCACCCGCTACAGCACGATTCGTATTGCCTTTAGCATCGATGACTAATATTTCCCCTTTTTCTGCCTGACTAATTGCTTCAAGTACCGCACCATTTTCCCCATCTGGCAGGCGGACCGTTCTCGCTTTCCCTGCAATTTTGAAGTGTTCGGCAAGCGGTTTAATTGCTGATGCCACATTCGTATGTCCCCCTGTTGCATCGGAAATTGCCGTCGTTGGTAATGCACGTAAGCGTTCTACCATTGATAAAGTCATATTCCCATCCCCTTTTCGCTATAATGTTACAAATCATTAAAATTTGTAATTACTTTTAGCATAAACGGTACAACTTATTGTTCGCAATATTTTTTAAAATCGTTAAAAACTTTTCTATGTTGGGAATACTGGCAATAAAAGAAAGGAGGGGTATACATGAACAATCCGCTTATTGAAATAGTAACGGATGAAAGCGGGAACACAACTTATAAGATGAAGACCTTCGATATCAAAGTTATTGCCCGGCTGACAGGTGGTCTTGCTCCTACAATTACGTATATGCACCAGGATAAAGACGTTACAGATGATATACGTGCGATTCGCTTTCATTTTGAAAATCCGGCGTCATACATCGAAAATTATGCTTCTTTTCAGAGGATGCTTTATGAAAGGGAACAGCGCGCAGTGAATGAGCTATACGAATCCATCAGTATGAAGCCTAAAAATATGACGACAGGTAAACAAGTTTTATGGAGCTTTTTTGTCTTTCTGCTCATTATGACACCCATTTTTGTTATTGTTTGGACGAAATAAAAAAGACTGATTTCGTTTCATACAGAAATCAGTCCTTTTTATTATTTTCGTAAATGGCTTGTTTGTTCAAGCATATATCCGATACGTGCAACGACATCCTCAACTTGTGCAGGATTTTTCATTAAATCGTAATCGTTAATATCAATACGCAATACTGGACATGCATTGAAATTGTTAATCCAGTCTTCATAACGTCCGTGCATTTCTTCCCAGTACGAATGAGGTGTTTGCTGCTCCATCTCGCGTCCACGTTCGTGGATACGACCAATCACATCATCAATCGGACCTTCCAAATATACAAGCAAATCCGGGTGCGGGAAATACGGTGTCATCACCATCGCATCAAACAAATTTGTATATGTTTCATAATCTGTCGGTGTCATTGTCCCTTTGTCATAATGCATTTTTGCAAAAATACCTGTATCTTCGTAAATAGAACGGTCTTGTATAAAGCCTCCGCCATATTCAAAAATACGCTTCTGTTCTTTAAAACGTTCAGCAAGGAAATAAACTTGCAAATGGAAGCTCCACTTTTCAAAATCGTCATAGAATTTATCTAAATAAGGGTTTGTATCAACCTTTTCATAAGATGTACGGAAATTTAAGCTCTGTGATAATGCTTTAGTCATTGTTGACTTTCCGACACCGACTGTTCCTGCAATTGTAATCACTGCATTCGCAGGAATATTGTACTTCTCTCTTAAGTTCATTTCTGATGTAAACTCCTTTGTTGTAACTTTTCCTCTACTAATCGTAGTACGTACAGTAAATCTTCTTCACTTTTCACAAAATCAAGCTCATCCCCATTTAATGAGATAACAGGAATTTCTGGATGCATCTTTTCAAAATGTCCGATAAATTGATGATAATCGCTTGAAAGTTGTTCCATATATTCACGGGAAATATTCTTTTCCACTTCCCGACCGCGCATTGCGATTCGTTTCATTAATGTATCCAAGCTTGCATGTAAATAAATGACCATATTGGGCTTTGGCATATCAGCAGTTAAAATTCGGTAGATCGACTCGTACTTTTCATATTCTGTCGGCTTTAAAGTACGCTTTGCAAAGATCAAATTTTTAAATATATGATAATCAGCCACTACAGGCCCTTGTGCTTCAATAATTTCATGAATATCAGATAACTGTTTATAGCGATTGCACAGGAAAAACATTTCCGTTTGGAAGCTCCACTCACTAATATCTTCATAGAACTTACCGAGAAATGGATTTTCATCTACAATCTCTTTTAATAAATGATAGTCAAACGTTTGTGATACGGCCTTAGATAATGAGGTCTTCCCAACACCAATCGGACCTTCTACTGTTATAAATGGCACAGACATTAGAAGTGCTCCTTCTCTTTTTATAGTCAATGCTTTTAATTTTATCACAACGCTCTTTAGACAACAAAGCAAACAATTCTATTTTACCGAATTCATGCATAGCCAATTTCTAGTAATTAAATTGTGCTAGTGCTTCCTCTTGTAGTTCAAATAATTTTTCACGCTGTTCATCATAGTCTGCGGTAATTTTTTCTTGCTGAGCAAGTACCATTTCCTGAAGAGACTGTTCTTTTTCCAATAGGCTTTGTTCTATTTGCTCATATTTTTTCTCTGTTTTTTCGGCTAAATCCTGTAACGCCTCGAATAACTGGTCGTCTAGCTGGCTTTGTGAAGCTGCTTCATTATCGATTAGGTTTTCGATTGCCTCATCACGTTGTAGAACCAGCTCATGGCAGCTTTCTTCAAACTGTTGTTCGGCTTCATCGAATTGCTGTTTATATTTAATCAAGATGTCGGTTAACTCCTGATATAAATTATCCATTGCCTGTTCCATTGCCTCTGTCAGATCTGGAGCTTGTTCAATTTGTGCTAATGGCGCTTGTTGCTGATCATGATAAAATTGAAACTTCCTGCGTTCTTCCGTTTGTTTTTGCTCAAGAAGTTCAATTTTATTGACGTGATGGTTTTTTCTCTCTTCTTCATAAGTAATTTTATAGTTTTCCAATAGGACTTTTCTTTTATGGTCGAATAACTTTCTAATTTTTTCGATCGCTTGTTCACGATTATTGTTAAGATTGTTTTCTTCATTTTCATGCTGCTGTGCAATGGCTACCTTTTGCTGTTCATATTGCTTTTGCAATGTAGTAGTGACTTGTTGTTCATTTTTCTCAATCGTCAACAATTTCTGTTCATACTCTTTATGCAGATCAGCCAATGCCTTATCAAAATACTCATCTACTTCTTCTACTGTTTGAAATGACTTCATCGCTGTACTCCTTCAAACTTTTCTTTCATCATAGCATGATTTATTTCTTGTCGCCCAAGTATTCACCGGCATGCTAAACTAGGATTTAAGGAGTGATAGATGAATGCTCGAAAACAAAGATCACCAATACATGCAGGAAGCATTGGAAGAAGCAAAAAAAGCAGCTGCCCTTGGGGAAGTACCGATCGGCGCAGTTATTGTATATAAAGATGAAATTATTGCACGTGCACATAATTTACGCGAAACAACCCAAAATGCACTGACACACGCAGAAAGCATGGCCATTCAAGAAGCCTGCAGAAAAGTTGGCAGCTGGCGTTTAGAAGAAACTACTTTGTACGTCACGCTTGAACCTTGCCCGATGTGTGCAGGGGCTATTTTGCAGTCGCGCATACCTCGGGTTGTCTACGGGGCACGGGATATAAAGGCAGGCTGTGTCGACTCATTATACCGTCTGCTGAATGATGCGCGTTTTAATCATGAATGTACTGTAACAGAAGGTGTGATGGCAGAAGAATGCGGACAAATTTTAACTGACTTTTTCAAGGCGCTTCGCGAGCGTAAAAAAGCAGAGAAGTTGGCGAGAAAACAACAATCCGAAAAGTAAGGTGATGGAATGAACGGATTTACCATTTTCGATTCTATCCATATAATCTGGCTTATTTTTATTGCCGGTTTTTTAATTGTTTCATTATATGTTTATCATTATTCTTCTCGTGAAAAACAATATGTTTTTCAAAAAACGGTGTTCTGGCTGCTGCTGTTTTCAGAAATAGCAAAGCAACTTTATTTACTCGTAACGGACCAATATTCGTATTGGAGTCCTCCGCTTCATTTATGCGGCTTTGGCATTTTCATTATTGGCTGGCATACGTATTTTCCAACACGGACAACAGCTACATTACTATACACGCTTACGTTGCCCGGAGCTGCGATTGCACTTTTATTCCCCGGGTGGACAATTGATCCGGTTGGCGGCTTTTTGCATTTTCACAGCTTTCTATTTCATGCACTGCTCGTCGTATTTGTTGCGGTTTTGATTTTGGAAAAACAGCTGATGACTACTTTTGCGGATATTTGGCGGGCTCTCTTGTTTTTGCTTATCACAGTTCCGCCAATTTATATATACAATGCTCATTTCCGTACGAACTTTATGTTTTTAAATCGCCCTGTAAAAGGAACGCCTCTTCAATGGTTATACGATGCATTTGGGGCAGCTGGCTATTTATTAAGTTTAGCCGGAGTTATAGTTAGTATTTGGATAGTGCTTTATGTACTTCTTGCTATACAAAAACGGCGAAACATTACAGAGTAGATGTTTCGCCGTTTTTATTATGTTTTTTCATTAATCCATTTTAATAATGATTCGAGAATTATCGCCTGTCGCTAATAGATCAAAGCCTTCATTTATTTCATCGAGCGTAATAATATTTGATAACAGCTGATCGACCGGCAGTTTTCCGGTTTTCATCATATGCAAATAATGCGGAATATCTCTTAATGGCACACAGCTTCCTATATATGAACCTTTTAGCGTTTTTTCTTCTGCTGTCAATGTTACATAAGGGAAAGAAAACTGATGTTCCGGATGTGGCAGTCCTGTTGTCGTTGTTGTACCGCCACGCTTTGTAATGGCATATGCCACTTCCATCGCTGGAACGACACCCGCAGTTTCAAAAGCATAATCAACCCCGCCATTTGTATAGGCTTTCACTAGTGCGACTACATCAGCATCCTTCGAATTAAAGACGGCTGTTGCCCCCAATTCCTTTGCCTGCTGCAGCTTCTTTTCATTAATATCAATTGCGATTACTTCACGGGCACCAGCTGCAATGGCCCCGAGCAGCGCACTTAAGCCAATTCCACCTAAACCGACAACGGCAACTGTTTTTCCAAGCTGGACTTTCGCTGTATTTACGACAGCGCCTACCCCTGTAATAACTGCACAGCCAAAGAGCGCCAGTTTTTCAAACGGCAAGTCCTCTTCCACTTTTACGAGGGAATTCTGCGATACGACTGCATACTCCGAGAAGGCAGATACCCCAACGTGATGCCCAATCTTTTCAGTCCCTGCATGTAAACGGACCCCGCCACCGATCAATGTTCCGTCTCCATTTGCCTTTGCACCCGGTTCACATAATGCCGGACGTCCTTCTGCACAAGGTACACAATGCCCGCAACTTGGTACAAATACGCAGATTACTTTATCTCCTTGCTTAAAGTTCATAACACCAGGCCCTACTTCTTTAACGATTCCGGCTGCTTCATGACCAAGAGCCATTGGTAAAGGACGTGGACGACTCCCGTTAATGACTGACAAATCCGAATGGCAAAGGCTTGCCGCTTTTATTTGAATCAATACTTCCCCTTCTTGAGGAGCATCCAACTCAATTTCTTCGATATGGATCGGCTTGCTTTCCGCATAGGGCTTAGTTACACCGGATGAGCGTAATATGGCAGATCGAATTTTCATGATGATGTCCTCCTTAAATTAACTTAATTCCTATAAATTTTAAATCTGACATCCCTTCAATTGCATAACGTATTCCTTCTTTTCCAGTACCGCTCTCTTTTATCCCGCCATATGGCATATGGTCAAAGCGTCGTACCGAAGATTCATTAATCCAAACGCCTCCTGTTTCCAGCTCCTCTGCAAACTTTAAGGCACGGTTAATATCTGAAGTAAACACACCTGCCTGTAATCCGTAATCTGAATCATTGGCAGCGGCCAACACTTCGTCCTCTTCAGTAAATGGTATGAGTGCAACCATCGGGGCAAATACTTCCATACATACGACCTGCATCGACTTTGTAACATTTTCTAAAATGGTCGGCTCGAGTAATGTGCCGTTCCTCTTTCCGCCCGTACGAATTGTTGCCCCTTGTGATACTGCTTCTTCAATCCAGGTTGCTGCACGGATTGCCGCGTCTTCTGTAATCATTGGCCCCAGTTGTGTTTGTTCCTCAGCAGGATTCCCTATTACCAGCGCTTCCACTTTTTCCTGTAGTAATTGTGCAAACTGGTCATAAACAGATTGCTCGACATATATCCGCTGTGCAGAAACACATGCCTGACCGGCAAATGTAAAACCGGACATCGTAATGGTAGACGCTGCGTACTCTAAATCGGCATCCGCAAATATAATGTTCGGAGCATTGGAGCCAAGCTCAAGAGTTACCGGCTTCTTTCCTGCCAGTTCATGAATATGCCATCCTACTTTTCCGCTCCCCGTAAAGGTTACTTTTTTCACAAAAGGATGTTTTACCAGTGGCTCAACTAGTTCCGTGCCTGGCCCTTGAAGGATATTTAACGCTCCTTTTGGCAATCCCGCATCCTGCAATAATTCATACAGCAAAATAGAAGACAGCGGCGTTTTTTCGGCTGGTTTCAAAACAACTGTATTTCCAACAGCAATGGCCGGAGCAATTTTATGCAAAGCTAGGTTTAAAGGGAAATTAAATGGCGTAATGGCAGCAATTACTCCTAGAGGTACACGTTTTGCAATGCCAATTTGACGTTCGCCGCCAATTGCACTATCCATCGGAATCTGGTCTCCTGCCAGCCGCTTTGCCTCTTCACTTGCAAACAGCAGCACTTGAACCGCTCGCGTTACTTCTCCCCGTGCCTCATTAATCGGTTTCCCTGCTTCCAAAGAGATGGTTTTCGCAAACTGTTCGCTCCGTTCTTCAAGTAATAATGAAGCTTTACGTAAAATACGGCTTCGTTCATGTGCAGGCATTTTGCGCATCGTTGCATTAAATGATTGCTGTGCGACTTCAATTGCTTCATGTACATCTTCAATTGAGGCACAGGCAATTGTTGCAATCAGTTCCTGATTAAAAGGATTTAAAACATCCATCGTCTTTTCTTCTTGAAGACGGTGCTCTCCATTGAGTACAGATCCTATTTTTTGCATATTCTTCCCTCCGTTGTGACAATGACACCCTAAGTAAGTCTTACTTAGGGTGCAAATTTATTATTCGTAATAGCCTTCTGTCGATTTGATAAACGATTTGAATTGCTTTGAATCATGTCCGAACCAAATTTCAGAGTCATTGCGTGTAGCAAACTCTCGGATTCTTTCTACAGTAGAGTTGTAGCCTACTGAATCATACAAAATTCCGGGCGGCTTAACTGGTGGACCATAGCTTTCTTCTGTGTATAATGCATCGGATGCAAGTAAAACATTTCCGTGACCCGGGAGTTCGATGTGCAAGCCCAACATACCGTAAGCATGCCCTGGACCAAAGTTTAAAATTTTAATGCCTTCTACTAGTGGCACTTCTTTTTCATGAGGTTTAATAGTACGCCAGCGCAGTTCTTTTTGAATCCAAGCCATGACATCGCCCCAAATATAGGCACCCATATTTCGTGTCATCGCAAATGTTTTCATGACATTTGACAGTTCCGTATCATGAACGATAATTTCTGCGTTTGTAAATAACTCCAGGCAACCTGCATGGTCTAAATGCAAATGTGAGGCAATGACATATTTGATGTCTTCCGGGCGAACTTTCAATTGTTCAAGTCGATTGATCAAATAGCATTCTTCACTTTGGAAGGCAGGGAACAGTTGCTGAACCCCTTCCGGCCAACGCCCATCGTCTCCCATTCCGTCCGGGTTACAGCCTGTATCAAATAAAATTTTTCCTTCTGGGTGGTCAATCAGTACTGCATAAACGGGAAACTCGACAAACTCGGCTGGCGGATTCGGATTAGTGATGCTTGCTGGATTGTGCATGGCAATCATATAGTTTTTATCCATTTTCATTGTCCCTGTATCAAGCACGTATACTTTTTTATTACACATCGTAATTCCTCCCATAATGTTTTTATTTTTTTACAAGACTTCTATTATTTTCAGCTTTGCAAGCGTAAATCCACCGTCACCACCTTTCAAGGTCCATACTTTTAAGTCGGAATGATCGTGGCACGTATAACCGTACGTTTTGCGGATTCATCCAACGCTATTTTAATTTCCTCAAAACTAAAGCTTGCATCCAATAATGTTTCAAACGGGTAGCGGTCAATATTGCGCTCCAGGAAGTCGAGTGCCTTTTTTAAATACCAAGGATTGTAGCGCAGAACGGGAATAATTTGAATTGCTTTACGCGTTAAATAACCAGGATCAAATTCCACCGTTTGTCCAGGTGAGATATTGCCGATTACAATATAACGGCCGCCAGCTCGAATATACTCCACACCTTCAGCAAAAGCCTGAGGAACACCTGCTACTTCGAGGGCAACATCCACTCCTTGATTTCCTGTCAGACGCATAATTTGTGCAACACGCTGTTCAACCGTTGGAAAGTCCGATATTAAAATTACTTCATCTGCACCAAATGCCTTTGCCTGATCTAAACGGCTTTCAACACCATCTACTACAATGACTTTCAATTGCTTTTCTTTCGCAACAGCAATCGCATTCAATCCGAGTCCGCCCGCGCCTTGAATAAGAATTGTTTCCCCTGAGACAACATTTCCTTGCTCCAGCCCAAAATACACCTGGGATAATGCACAGTTTGCGCTTGCTGCGACACTGTTTGATATATTGTCTGGTACTTTATAAAAATACTGATCGGAATGAATATAATAATGCGTACCGAATGTCCCATGGAAATGCGGTGCTTCCTCTGTCGGTAAACGCCAATACTTATAAGCATTTTCACATAAGTTAAATTGTCCATGCTGACAAGGCGGACATTTACGGCAAGTCAAAAAGTAAGCACTTACAATTCGGTCCCCGACTTTTACAGGGGTACCCGCAAAATCAGTCTCGACTCCTTCACCTAACGCATGAATTTCACCTATCATTTCATGTCCTAAAGCCCCACTGCGAATGACCGGATGATGCCCTTTCCATATATGCAGTTCGGATCCGCAAATATTTGTTTGAATGATTTTTACAATTACCGCTCCTGGTGCCGGCTCCACCAATGGATACTCTTTAAAAACGAGTTCCATCGGGGATGTCATTTCGGCAACTCTTCCCTTCGTCTCACACATGCGCTCACTCACCCTTCATTTTTCTGAAAATTGAATAGCTACTACACAATCGAAATATGCTCTACGGGGTGTAATGTACGGATTAACTGCTGTACTTGGATCGTTTCTAAATGTAATAAGTCATGAATAATTTTTTCTTTATGCGCCTCTTCTAAAGGCACTAAACTATTGAACTTATTAATAAAGTCCTGATCTGTTAATGCATTTTCCGGATCTCCTTTAGGAAATCTGCTTTGCACAACGTCACTTGAACCATCCTGCCAATGAATTTGAATTTTCGCGCCCCACTCTTGCGGGTATTGACTGTTAATATTTTCATCTACAGATACGGTCAGCTTTTCCATCAGCTTTCGAATGGTTGGGTCTTGCAATGTATCTGCATTGAAGGCATCAAACCCTCCTTCACCGGATAACGCTAAAGCAACACAAAATTGCATACTGAACTTTGCCGCATAGATTGTTTGCGGATTTTTTGCATCCGTAATATCCAGCGCCACCTGATATGCTCCTACTTCGACTGACTTTATAAAATCGATGCCACTTTTCTCTACTTTTTTATGCAGTTCAAGCGCCAAGTCCATTGCGGCATGTGTATGACGACAAGATGCATGGACTTTGAAGGCATTTTCGGTAATTTTGTATTGCTGACCTAATTTTTCGGTCATACGTGTTACATCGTACTCGTCACTCATTGCTTCAAAAAATCCTCTACGTCCTTCCAAAATGGCTGTTGCTCCTGTAAAACCCTGCTGTGCTAACAGAGCACTTAAAATACCATTCATCGCTGCTTTACCAGGATGCAATTGCTTGCTCATGGCGCCATCCTCGATAAATTCCCACAACCCTGCAGCTTGAGTGCCGGCAGAACCAAATGCTTGGACAATTTGTTCTTTGGATAAATCCAATAACTTTGCCACTGCTGCTGCCGCGCCGAATGTTCCGCAGGTTGCCGTATTATGAAAGTAGTAATAGTGGGAAGGCGTCACCGTTTCTCCTACGCGAAACGCCACTTCATATCCAACAATAATGGCCTCGATCAATTGTTTGCCGGATAAATTTTTCCATTCTGCAATGGCAATTGCTGCAGGCATAATAACAGTTGCCGCATGCACAATGGATGCTTTATGAATATCGTCGAGCTCTATTACGTGACTCGCGCCGCCATTAATGAACGCCGCATTTGTTATGCTCGTTTTCAATCCCGTTACTGCCGTTGCCTGTTGTTCTCCGCCTATTAATTGCGCGACTTGTTCCATCATCCGAACAGGTTCTGCTTCCTGACCTTTCAGTAAAGACGAATAATAGTCGACAATGCATAGCTTCGTAAACTGCACAACATCCTGCGGTATATCATCGAAACGTACATCCGCAATATATTGTGCCAACTGCTCACTTAATGTCATGAACATAATCCCTCCCTAACAGTTCTTCATTATGCTCCCCTAACAATGGTGCAGGGGCGGTAGGTGTTAAATCACAATTTGAAAACGTTAGAGGAATTCTCGTTGCATACATTTCCTTATCACGTATATGTGGTAGACGTACAATCAGTTTGTTTTCTATTTGCTGCGGATCTACAAGTACATCTTTCATTGTTTTCACTTGCGCTACTGGTACACCGCCAGCTTCCAGTGCTTGAATGAGTGCCTCGCTTTTTTCCGTCATTGTTATTTGTTCAATTTCCTTACTAAGAAGTAAACGGTTTTTAACTCGTTCTTCGTTCGTATGGTAGCGGACATCTTCAATCCATTCGTGTTTTTGCAATACTTCGCAAAGTTTTTCGAATAATTTATTGTTCGAGATGCCGATCATGATGGCACCATCTGCGGTTTGAAATGCCCCATAAGGCGCAAATGCCCCATGATTGGAACCTAGTTTTTCAGGATTTTCACCTGTTAACTTTGTTGAAAGTAAATGATAGTTCGCCCAAAATACCCCGGTCTCATACAAAGAGGTCGACACAAGGCTGCCCTCATCAGTTTTATGACGTTGTAAAATGGCTGATACAATACCAAGCGCCCCCCACATGGCACTTCCCTGATCAATTAATGAAACCGGCACTCTTGCTAAATCAGTACTTCCTGTAATACTCATAATGCCTGTTTCAGCTTGCATAATGGCATCATAGCCCGGATATTTTTTCTTTGGACCGTTTTGGCCATAGGCGGATAGCGAACAATAGATTAGTTTCGGATTGATTTTCTTTACCGCTTCATAATCGATGCCTAGTTTTTTTGCTACACCCAACCGGTAATTTTCCACGAAGACATCTGCTGTTTTTATGAGTCCCATTAACTTTCCACGGTCAGAATCTTCTTTCATGTTGAGGGTGACCGATTTTTTTTGCCTGTTAATATTCAAAAAATACACGCCATCTTCCTGAAATTTAGGCTCCATCTTCCTCGCTTCATCGCCACTCAGCTTTTCTACTTTGATCACTTCGGCTCCTAAATCGGCTAAAATCATTGTTAATGTCGGCCCTGAAATATTTGTTGTCATATCGAGAACACGTATCCCTTGTAATGGTTTCATTTCAGCCCTCCTTAAACTAAACTGTAAGCGAAATTTGCCACGTCCTTTAATTTCCCCTGGCGGATATTTGTTTTTACTTCCATCGCTTCAAACAGCTCCACCACTTTCTCTGTTGCTACATTTCCAGTAGCCCCAGGTGAGAACGGACAACCGCCAAGACCAGCAATCGAACTATCAAACTTCTCAATTCCCGCATTTAATGCGGCAATAATATTTGCATAGGCAAAACCGTTTGTATCATGGAAATGAGCCACGAATGTTGTATCCGGAAAATCTTTTTTCAATGCGCTGAACCGTTCATACACAATGCGCGGATTTGCCTGTCCATTCGTATCACCAATTGAAATTTCATCAGCCCCGTCATTTACAAATTGCGCTACGACCCGCTTAACTTGCTCATAGGAAATGGCTCCTTCATACGGACAGCTAAAACACATTGACACATAGCCACGAATAAACTTTTTCTGAGCTTTTGCATGCCGGAACATTTCGCTGCATTCTGCCAAAGACTCTTCAATGGAACGTTTAATATTTTTTTGGTTGAATGTCTCACTTGCCCCGACGAATACCGCAATCTGCGGTACACCTGCATCAATGGCACGCTCCAGTGCTTTCATATTTGGGGTTAAAGCGATATATTCCATCCCCAGTTCATTGCAAAATGCCGTAATTTCCTGTGCGTCCGCCATTTGCGGGACAATTTTCGGATGAACAAACGATGCCGTTTCAATACGCTGAAAGCCCGCTTCATATAATTGCTTGATTAACTGTTTCTTTTCCTCTGTTGGCACAAAGCGTGATTCATTTTGCAAACCGTCGCGTGGACCTACTTCAATAATTTCAACTTGCTTTGGAAAGTGCATGATTTTCACCTCAATAAGATTTTGGAAGTTTTAATATATGTTCTCCGACGTATGATAAAATCAGGTTTGTTGAAATTGGAGCTACTTGATAGAGCCGTGTCTCTTTAAATTTCCGCTCAATATCATATTCTGCGGCAAAGCCAAAGCCGCCATATGTTTGAATGGCTACATTGGCTGCCTCCCATGATGCATCTGCAGCGAGTAACTTCGCCATATTGGCCTCTGCCCCGCAAGCTTGCCGGCGATCATAAAGTTCCGCAGCTTTTATGCGCATTAAGTCTGCCGCTTCAATATGGATGTGCGCCTGGGCAATCGGAAATTGTATTCCTTGGTTTTGACCGATTGGACGATCAAAAACAACCCGTTCTTTTGCATAATTTGTTGCCCGTTCAATAAACCAGCGACCATCACCGATACATTCCGCAGCAATTAAAATCCGCTCTGCATTCATTCCGTCCAAAATATAGCGGAATCCTTTTCCTTCTTCACCAATCAAATTTTCTACCGGCACCCTTAAGTTGTCGATAAATAATTCTGTTGTCGCATGGTTCATCATTGTTTTGATTGGTCGTATTTCTAAACCATTTCCAACTGCTTCATTCAAATCAACAATTAATACGGACAAGCCGTCACTTTTTTTAACGCATTGGTCTTTCGCTGTTGTACGAACTAGTAGAATCATTAAATCCGAATGCTCTGCACGGGAAATGAATACCTTTTGACCATTCACGATATAATGGTCGCCATCGCGTTTTGCAAACGTTTTTAAGTTTGTTGTGTCCGTGCCAGTATTAGGCTCTGTCACCCCAAATGCTTGTAAACGAAGCGATCCGTCCGCAATCTTCGGCAAATATTTTTCCTTTTGTGCCGGAGAACCATGCCGTAAAATTGTTCCCATCGTATACATTTGTGCATGACATGCGCCCGCATTCCCGCCTGAGCGGTTAATCTCTTCTAAAATTACGGATGCTTCCAGTATTCCTAAACCCGACCCACCATATTGTTCAGGTATTAAAGCTCCTAAAAAGCCTGCCTGCGTGATCGCCTCCACAAATTCGGTTGGATATCCGTCGATCTCATCCAACTTCCTCCAGTATTCATCATCAAAACGTTTACAAACTGCTCTTACACCTTCACGAAGTTCTTCTAAAAATGCCAGATTCTCTGTTAACATCATTTGAGTTCCTCCTATCGTCCGATAAAATTAGGTTTTCTTTTTTCGTTAAATGCTAAAATACCTTCTATTCGATCCTCAGAAGCAATAACCTCGTTGTAAGTTTCGATTTCAATACGGAATGCTTCAGATGCTTCCAATGAACTGACTTCTGCTACTTTCTTAACACCTTGAACTCCTAAAGGTGCATTGCCTGCAATTTTTCCGGCTAACTCAATTGCGGTACTCATTACATCTTCTGATTCGACAATTCGATTAAATAACCCTGCGTTCTGTGCTTCTTCTGCGGATACAATCCTACCTGTAAATAGCCATTCTTTTGCGATATGAAGCGGTATACGTTTTGGCAGTAGACGTGCTCCCCCTCCGCCTGGCATAATACCTCGGGTAACCTCTGTTAGCCCTACTTTTGTATTTTTACCAGCAACGATTAAGTCCATATTCAATGCAAGTTCAAACCCTCCTGCAAGTGTATAGCCATTGATGGCAGCAATGGTAGGTTGCTTGCAATTGGCTACTGCCTGGAACATTTGTTCAAATAAATGATGCTGTTTTGTCCACTCTGCCTCACTCATCCCTTTCCGTTCTTTTAAATCCGCGCCTGAACAAAAGGCATCTTCAGTGGAGGAAGTTAAAATGACGACGCGTACCGGCTGCTCATTGAATGACTGAAATACAGTTAACAGCTGCTTCGCCATATCCGTGTTAAATGCATGGCGCATCTCCGGTCGGTTTAACGTAACAATCGCAATTTTCTCTTCATATTCATATGAAACTTGAATATATTCCATTCGTTCACTTCCCGTCCTGTGAGATTACTTGATTGATCAAAGGCTTCATGATATTTGGTGCATAGCCCTTTTTATAAATCATCATCGTGCGTTTAAAATGAATGACAATTTGCCCGTCCTGATTGTAGCCGGTTGTTTTCACTTCGATAATTCCGACGTTATTCCGCTTAGCACTCTCCCTTTTCGATAAGATTTCTGTATAGGAGTAAATAGTATCGCCTTCAAAAACCGGGTGCGGAAGCCGAACTTCATCCCATCCAAGATTGGCCATTACATTTTGGGAAATATCCGAAACAGATTGTCCCGTTACAAGAGCAATGGTAAATGCGGAATTCACAATTGCCTTTTGAAACTCTGTTTGCTTTGCGTAATGGTGATCAAAATGAATAGGGTTAGTATTTTGCGTCAGCTGTGTAAACCAGCTATTATCGGTCTGCGAAATTGTTCTGCCTAACGCATGTGCAATTTTATCGCCTACTTCAAAGTCTTCATAAAACCGTCCTTGCCATCCAATTTGAATTTGTTGCTCCATCACAACATCCCCCTTTAAAGTTTGCATAGTTTTCCTGTATATTGTATATTGGATCCAAAATACAACACACAATGAGGTGTTTTTATGAAATTTGATCATGATTTAACTGCTGAAACATTACCCTCGAAAATTTACCGGATTCTGCGTGAAGCAATTATTAAAGGTCAGCTACAACCTGGCGAACGCCTAGTCCAGGATGAATTGGCGAAGACATTAAACGTTAGCAGAATGCCAATCCGGGAAGCGATAAAACAGTTGGCTGCTGAAGGCTATGTCACAGTTGAGCCGCATAAAGGGGCTGTCGTCAAACAATTTACAATACACGAACTGGAAGAGATTTATTTTTTACGAGCAAAATTTGAGCCACTGGCGGCTGCCGAAAGTTTGAAAACGATGTCACCACAACTAGTAAATCAGTTGCGTGATCTTAACGAGAAAATGAAGAAAACGGATGATACAGATGAATATATTCAGCTTAATATTCAATTTCATCATCTGTTAATAAAAGACTGTCCTTGGGGGAAATTAAATAATATTATTGAAAATTTGTGGACCGGTTTCCCTCAGCAAACACCACATCTTTTACCTAACCAAATTGCTACTTCCATTAGCGAACACGATTTAATGGTGGAAGCTTTGGCTAACAATAACATCGAGCTTACATGCCAATTACTAGAGCAACATATTACACGTGCAAAATATGATGTCCTTAAAAACTTTATTCAATAAAATCTAGGAATCTTAAAATATTGTATCCAATATCCTATTTTCTCGAATATAACAAAATATTCTCGTTTTGTAAAACAAATTACTAAATATTCCGAAATATTTTTACCGTAGAAAATAAAAAAAGTGTGTTGAAATTGTTGTTTCAACACACTTTTTAATTTACATGAAATTATTTTGCAATAATGATTTCTACGCCACCCATGTATGGACGTAATACTTCCGGAATAACAACAGAACCATCTTCTTGCTGGTAATTTTCCAAAATCGCCGCTACTGTACGACCAATTGCTAGACCTGAACCGTTTAATGTATGAACGAATTCCGGTTTTGCTCCTGCTTCACGACGGAAACGGATATTGGCACGACGCGCTTGGAAATCTTCGAAGTTTGAACAAGAAGAAATTTCACGGTACATGTTTTGAGCTGGAATCCATACTTCTAAATCGTATTTTTTCGCAGCTGTGAACCCTAAATCAGCTGTACACATTTTTAATTTACGGTATGGTAATCCTAAAAGCTGTAATACCTTTTCAGCATGACCTGTTAAAATTTCAAGTTGCTCATAAGATTCTTCCGGTTTAACGAAGCGAACTAATTCTACTTTATTGAACTGATGCTGACGGATCAGTCCACGTGTATCACGACCTGCAGAGCCTGCTTCTGAACGGAAGTTAGCGCTGAATGCAGAGAACGCTTGCGGCAGCATATCCGCTGATAAAATTTCATCACGGTAATAGTTTGTTACCGGTACTTCAGCAGTTGGAATCAGGTAATAATCCATTTCATCTTCTTCACGAACTAATTTAAATACATCTTCTTCAAACTTCGGTAATTGGCCTGTACCTGTCAGTGAATCGCGGTTAACGATTTGCGGTGGCAGCATTTCTGTATAGCCATGCTGGTCTGAATGAAGATCCATCATGAAGTTCAGTAAAGCACGCTCTAAACGTGCGCCTAAACCTTTATAGAACAAGAAACGGCTTCCCGTAACTTTAGCTCCGCGCTCAAAGTCTACGATATCTAATTCTTTGGCAATATCCCAATGTGCTTTTGCTTCAAAATTAAATGCCGGCACATCGCCCCAAGTGTACTCTTCCACATTATCATCTTCTTCTGTGCCAACAGGTACTGATTCATGCGGGATATTCGGCAAACGCATCATCATATCTTTAAATTCATCTTCAATGGCATTTAACTCGGCATCCAATGCTTTAATTTCATCGCCTACTTCGCGCATACGTGCAATTACTTCTGATGCATCTTCTTTGTTGCGTTTCATAACAGAAATTTGCTCAGACACTTTATTGCGCTCTGCTTTCAATACTTCTGTTTTGGCGATTAATTCACGACGCTTCGTATCTAAGCTTTCGAAGTTGTCCAAATTCCCTAAATCTTCATTACGTGTAAGAAGCATACGTTTTACTTCTTCAAAATTGTCACGGACGCGTTTAATATCTAACATAGTTTTTTCCTCCTAAAATTTATGAAATGATGATCTTGAGCACTTTAATACATTAATGTACTAGCGGATTAAATACAAAAAAGCCCTCAATCCCTATGAAAGGGACGAGAGCTACCCGCGTTGCCACCCTAATTGAATAGAAAAAATCTATTCCTCTTAACAATTAACGACTTTGGTAAGCCGGCTTCCACCTACTAGTATTTCGGAAAAAGCATCTCAAGGACGGATTCACAAGTGTCTTTATCAGCTTCCACCAACCGCTGACTCTCTGAAAAAAACGGGCTTGCTACTACTTCCTATCATCGAATTCATTTATAAATTTAACCATACTGTACTATAAAACCATATACATTTGCAAGTTCCGATGAAAACATTCATTAATTTTCTACATCGTGCTATACTTTTCTGACAACATCAATATTAGTTAAAATTGAAATTTCATTAAGGCTACATAAGGAGGATAAGAAAATGCTTTTCTTTCAGCTTCAAAAGGACCATACGATTCCACTATATGAACAACTGTATATCGGCATAAAAAATGCGATTACTAACAACCAGCTGGCTGTAGGTGTGCGTTTGCCTTCTAAACGGGAACTGGCTGATTTTTTCAATATAAGTCAAACAACCGTCGAGCTCGCCTATTCGCAGCTGTTGGCGGAAGGCTATATTATATCAAAACCGCGTGTCGGTTACTTCGTTGAAGAAATAGATTCATTACCTTACCGCCAAAGTGATATCACGACCAAAGAGATTAAAAAGACAACAGAAACTATGGAATATAAAATTGATTTCTCCTCTGCAAAAATTGATGAGGATGCTTTTCCTTTTACGATATGGCGTAAATATGCGAAGGACGTTCTGGATAGACCTTTCAAACATTTACTGCAAACAGGGGAACGTCAAGGTGAGCATGCACTGCGTATCGAAATTGCAAATTATTTACACCAATCGCGCGGAATCGAATGTGAGCCAGAGCAAATCGTCATTGGTTCCGGTACTGAGCAGTTACTGCCTATGATTTTAAAAATTTTAGATACTAATTCCCAGCTTGCCTTTGAAAATCCAGGTTATTCACCTATTCCACGTCATCAATTGGGGCAGCTCGCTATCCCGATTTCTGTTGATACAGATGGAATTGTTGTTGAACAATTGCAGAAAACGAATGCCAATGTCGTGTATATAACACCTTCACATCAATTCCCGACTGGTGCGGTTCTTTCAGCTAACCGACGGACACAATTATTGAACTGGGCAGCAAAAGCACCAGACCGTTTTATAATTGAAGATGATTACGATAGTGAATTTCGCTATATTGGAAAGCCAATTCCGGCTCTTAGAGGACTTGATGTAAATGATCGTGTCATTTATTTAAGTACCTTTACAAAATCATTGATGCCATCATTGCGAGTCGCTTTTTTCGTCTTGCCGCCGACACTTGTTCAACGCTATCAGGAACATTTCAATTACTATTCTTCTACCGTTCCGCGGTTTGAACAGCATATTTTAGCGAAATTTATGAAAGACGGACACTTTGCCAAACATTTAAACCGTATGCGTAAAATTTACCGCAAAAAGCATGATAAATGCATCGAAGTCTTTTCAAATCATTACCCCCAAATCACGATTTCCGGGGATGCTGCCGGTACAAACATACTTGTTGCCTTCCGTCATGAGAAATCAGAACGGGAACTGCAACAGGTTGCACGCCAGAATGGCATTCATATTTTACCGTTATCGAATTATTATTTAACAGAGCAGCATTACTCCAAAAGAACGTTTTTATTAGGATTTGGCAATTTGCAGCTTCATGATATTGAGCCGAACATTCATCAGCTAATGGAAATTTGGGGGATTTCTAAAAAATTAATATAGAAGGGATTTTTAAAGAGACGTTCCGTATGGGAACGTCTCTTTATGTTGTAATAATATTGATGCGGTATTGCTCGACCCATTCATGTAATTGTATAAAGTAGGCGATGAGCTGAGGCCCCGCCATTAACTGGCCAAACCAAGGAATTTGAAACGATTGGCCATTTGTAGCTAATAATTGCTCTAACTGCTCTTTTTCAAACAATTCATGAAGAACTGAGTGTTTCTGCCTTAAAATTTGCTGCAGTCGCTGATGAACGAGTTCTGTATATTTTGGGTGGTACGTTTTTGGATACGGATTTTTCTTACGTTCCACAACTTCCTTCGGTAAAATATCCTGAAATGCCTTTCGTAAAATCCCCTTTTCCATCCCGCCGCTATTTTTCATTTCCCAAGGAATATTCCATACATACTCAATTATCGTATGATCTGCAAACGGTACCCGGACTTCCATACTTGCGCCCATTGTCATCCGGTCATTTCTCTCCAATAATGTCTGCATAAAAAACTGGTTATTTAAATAAAACAGCTGCTGACGTTCCTGCTCTTCTTTATTTCCTAAAAATGCAGGCATTCCCTTAACTGCCTCTTCATAAGTACTTTGCATAAACTGCGGCAATTGCAGACGCTTTTGCCAATCTGCTTTAAATAACTGTTCACGTTCCTTAGTTGAGCGTAGCCACGGGAATAGTGTTCCTTTTTTCCCTTCATAAAACCATGGGTAACCACCAAATACTTCGTCCGCACATTCACCGGATAACGCTACCGTATGTTCTTTTTTCATCTCTTTGCAGAATAAATAAAACGAGCTGTCGATATCCGCCATACTCGGCATATCTTTTAAACGCATCGCCTGTTCCAGAGCTTCTACTAATTCTTGTTGAGTCAATGTCACTTGTCGGTGTTTTGTCTGAAATGCCTGTTGCATTTTGCCGATCCAGTATTCATCCTGAGTCGTTTGAAATGAATTTTGCATAAAGTGTTGGTCATTTTCTTCAAATGCTACGGAATACGTTGATAATGTTTTCTGTTCTTTCGCTAGTTGCCGAGCAGCAACCGCAGTAATGATACTTGAATCAAGCCCGCCTGAAAGCATTGTACTGAGCGGCACATCACTTATTAATTGACGGATAATCGCATTTGTTACGAGTTCCCGGACATTCTCAATCGTTTCTGCCTCTGAGTGCTCATGTTGTTTACTTTCAATATCCCAATACTGCCAGCTTTTCCTGAAACCCTTCCGCACTATCATTGCATATGCGGGTTTAACTTCCTTAATCCCTTTAAATATGGCATGCCCTACAATACGGGAAGGACCAAGACTGAATAATGCGGCAAGCCCTTCTGCATCAACTTCTGTCTTTACAGCAGGATGTGCCAGGATCCCTTTTATTTCAGAGCTGAACAATAGCCCATCCGGAAGCTCATAGTAAAACAGAGGCTTTACCCCTAGCCGGTCACGACATAGAAACAGCGAGTGCTCCTGCTCATTCCATACAGCAAAAGCAAATATTCCATTTAAGTACTCCATACAGCGTTCTTTCCATTCAACATACGCCATTAAAATGACTTCTGTATCGGATGATGTATAAAAGGAATGGCCTAGACTTTTAAGCTGTTCACGAAGCTCATTTGCATTGTAAACTTCGCCATTGTACACAATGGTCAACTCACCGCGTGTCATTGGCTGGCTTCCCGTCACTAAATCGATAATTGCAAGCCGTTTATGGCCTAATAAAGCATGTTTGCTTATAAAGTACCCTTCACTATCCGGACCTCGGTGTAAAAGCGTCCTCGTCATTTTTTTTATCATCGATTCCTCATTTACTAAATGAGTCGAGAAATCGATCCAACCTGATATTCCACACATGATTATTATCCCTCCATGTATCAATGTATGTTTTGTATGGATTATCGACAAATTGTCCCATTCGAAAAAATTCCTTCTGATAAAAAAAAAGAGCCTTTCTACAAGTGTTTACTTGTAAAAAAGCTCATTTATTATTTAATTAAATTACCTGCAAATCCGAATACACCATCCCATAGGTTACCAAAAAAGCTTCCGATACCTTGGAACATTAATGATATTTTCCCTGCACGTTCTACTGGTTCTGTCGTCACAACATCTGCAACAATACCATTGCCGTCAATATAGCCAAAATCTACACCTTCTGTAGGTGCAAGTACAGCCTGTCCGACAACTTGGTCTTTCTCAATACCTGCTTCAATTTCTTTCTTGTCCAATGTCAATGTCGGAACGTATGAATCTTTATCGCTTGTTTTCACCATTACAGTAACTGGCTCTTTTACAGCAATTTTGACAGAGTCCTCTTTCCCTTTTGTAACAGGAATTGATTTTTGCTCTTCAAATACATAGTTTCCTGGAAGAAGTTCTACTTTTGAAAATTGACCAAATCCATAATCGAATAACTTCGCTGTCGCATCAAAACGTGCTTTATAAGAACCTACACCATTTGAATCCACTGCCTTCATAACAACAGCAATTAAACGTGTATCTCCGCGTTTAGCCGTACCTGTAAACGTATGACCAGCAAAATCTGTCGTACCCGTTTTTAACCCGTCTACGCCTTCATATTCATATACAAGGCCTGGTAGCATGAAGTTCCAGTTGGACATACTAATTGCATCCGAAGTTCCTTCACGGAATACTTTCTTCGGAATCTTTGCTGTTTCTAACATTTCAGGATGATCTTTTAATAAGTTGTAGGCTAATTTTGCTACAGAACGAGCAGGCATAACGTTTTCATCCTTTTCTCCAGTACCTTCTGGATGCATGCCTTGTAAGTCAGCATTATTTAAGCCTGTTGCGTTTACAAACTTGTAATTTTCCAAACCAAGTTCTTCTGCTTTTTTATCCATCAATTTCAGGAATTCTTTTTCTGTACCTGCAATTGTTTCTGCAATCGCAATTGTAGCAGCATTTGCAGAATAGATTGCCATTGCTTCATATAATTCTTTAATCGTATACGTACCATCCGCACGTAACGGCACATTACTTAATAAACGATTTTGGGAAACTTTATATGTATACTCTGTTACATTATATTCCTGATCCCATGAAATTGAGCCTTCTTTGATTGCATCAAGTAATAGATATTCTGTCATCATTTTCGTCATACTTGCAATACCTAAAGCTGTTTCCGCATTTTGCTCATATAAAATTTTTCCTGTATCTGCATCAATCAAAATTGCTGCATCTACCGTTAATCCTAAATCCGTTGCTGCATTTGTCTTAGCAGGTGTTATCGCCAGCATGCTAAGTATTAAAATCGGGATTAAGGCAATACTTAAAACCGTTTGCTTTTTTACCTTCTTCACAAAGCTACCTCCAAATTTTTAATCTTGTCTAACGTCATTTTATCATACATAAGTAGTTGTATGTGACCTTCTGTTAATAAAAAAACGTTACTATCTTCAATTTGACGATAGTAACGTTTGAAAGTTTCCTAGCAATTATTGTAAAGAGTAGTTTGGTGATTCTTTTGTGATTTGTACATCATGTGGATGTGATTCACGTAGTCCTGCACCTGACATTTTGATGAATTGTGATTTTTCACGTAATTGTTCTAAATTCGGTGCACCGCAGTAACCCATTCCGGCACGTACACCACCAACTAATTGATGAATTGTATCTGCTAAAGGCCCTTTGTATGGTAAACGTCCTTCAATTCCTTCTGGAACGAGCTTTTTCGCATCTTCTTGGAAGTAACGGTCTTTAGAACCTTTTTCCATTGCACCAAGTGAACCCATTCCACGGTATACTTTAAAGCGGCGTCCTTGGAAGATTTCTGTTTCACCAGGAGATTCAGACGTTCCTGCTAATAATGAACCTAACATTACAGTATGTCCACCTGCAGCTAAAGCTTTTACGATATCTCCTGAATACTTGATACCGCCATCAGCAATAATTGTTTTACCTAATTCACGAGCAACTGATGCTGCATCGTAAACAGCTGTAATTTGTGGTACACCAACACCTGCAACAATACGAGTTGTACAAATAGAACCAGGTCCGATACCTACTTTTACAACATCGGCACCAGCTTCAAACAGTGCACGTGTCCCTTCAGCTGTTGCAACATTCCCTGCGATAATATCCAAGTCCGGATAAGCTGCACGAATATCTTTGATTGTATTTAAAACTCCCTGAGAATGACCATGTGCTGTATCAATAACAACGATATCCACCTGTGCTTCCACTAACTTAGCAATACGCATCATTGTATCTTTTGAAACTCCAACCGCCGCTCCTACAACTAATCGGCCATGGCTATCTTTCGCGGCATTTGGAAACTCAATTACTTTTTCGATATCTTTAATTGTGATTAAGCCTGTTAACTTCCCAGCTTCATCAACAAGCGGTAACTTTTCGATCTTATATTGCTGAAGAATTTTTTCTGCATCTTCTAAAGTTGTCCCTACAGGAGCAATGATTAAATCTTCTTTTGTCATTACATCATCAATTTTTAATGAGTAATCTGAAATGAAGCGTAAATCACGGTTTGTAATAATACCCACTAACTTCTGATCTTCCATGTTATTTACAATAGGGACACCTGAAATGCGGTATTTGCCCATCAAATGCTCTGCATCGAATACTTGATGTTCTGGTGTAAGGAAGAAAGGATTTGTAATAACGCCATTTTCAGAGCGTTTTACTTTTTCGACTTCTTCTGCTTGTTCATCAATACTCATATTTTTATGAATAATACCAATTCCACCTTGACGAGCCATGGCAATTGCCATTTTTGATTCGGTTACAGTATCCATACCTGCAGAGATTAGCGGAATGTTTAACTTAATGTTGTCAGTCAGATTTACAGACAAATTAACATCTTTCGGTAACACTTCAGAGTGTCCTGGCACTAATAGTACATCATCAAAAGTTAAACCTTCTTTAGCAAATTTTGTTTCCCACATTGTTAAGAATGCCTCCTATTTATAAAAGAATATTATTGTAAGGTTACCTCCGAGGGACATCACTGTCAAGAATCTTTAAAAAATAAAATAATTCGGAATATTATATTATTTGGTTTTTCCTTCGTATGTACAAAAAATAAGTAGTTTATAACAAAAAACCCACTGATTACTCAGTGGGTTTGCGTTGTGCGAAGCGACGTCCTACTCTCACAGGGGGAAGCCCCCAACTACCATCGGCGCTAAAGAGCTTAACTTCCGTGTTCGGTATGGGAACGGGTGTGACCTCTTTGCCATCATCACT
>NZ_NHNT01000003.1:0-214822 GCF_002174535.1 Solibacillus kalamii
TCCACGATAATCTTCATTAGTATATACACTTGCTTCGTCTGCTTTTGAGGTCTGTCTTGCACTACAACAAATTGAAACAACTTTGTTGTCTTCAACAATAATAAAACAAGGTTGCTTATAAGCAAAGTCCTCAAAGGTATATGGGAAATAGGGTTTTAAAAGTTCTTTGTTTTCAGTTGTTACTTTAATTGCTTTTGTAGAAGTCTTGTCCTTAAGATCAGGAAACGCATATGTTGGTCCAAAAGATAAATCATTTAATGTCTGATCTAAGGTTATAATCTTTATTACTTCTGCTATATTAGTGGGATTTTTCCTTATAACATGTTCTATTCTCTCTATAATTTCTGCATTTAACGAATTTAAATACCTTACTACACTACCATCTCTGGTAGCACCAATAAATATTAGTGGTGCAACATCAAATGGTGGTTCATTTATCACCGTTATTCTATTATCAGTATTGTGGTTAAATAACACATCCACATGATACCTCATCAACTCTAAATCAGATAACATATACATACCCCCGCTAAAATTTCGTTACTCTAAATATTCAAGGTCCACCTATCATTTTCCTACAGTAGATATATATTTTTTAATTCAAAAATATGATCCTATTACTGGAAAGGCACAATTCTTTTTCAAGAATCGCACCCGTTAGTTGAAGAATTATATTATATTATATTATATTCTTTCCCATATTTTCTCTACGTTTCTTAGCACTTTACCATTAAAAGTTAATTTATATATATCTGGCATATCGAGATTTTGCCAAAAAGAAAAATCATACTGGCTATCAAAGAAATTCATGATTAAAACCATTATATTTCCATGTGTTCCTATAACAACATTTTCACCTTTGTATTTCTCTAATATATTCAAAGTGGTTTCTACACCTCTTTTTTGAGCGACGATGTTAGACTCTCCACCTTCCCATGAAAAACTGTAGTCCTCCCATACTTTTGTTATTGCAAGATTAAAATCGTTGGCTGGGACTGTGGTTAAGGTACGTTCTTTAAAACCATCTAAAATTTCAACTTCTGTATTTATGTATTCTGCTATGCCTTTGACAGTTTGAACAGCTCGTTTATACGGACTTGAAACAACAATACCAATTTCCTCTGTTTTTAATAATTTTGTAACAATTGTTGCACCATCAAAACCTCTTTCCGATAAAGGTCTATTTAATTCATTTGGTGTATATATAGAATGTGCGTGCCTAACAAAATATAAATTAGTCAATTTATCAGCTCCTGTTGTTGTATTAACCTGCCCCATGAGCTTAAGTACCTTGTTTCACAATCCCACATAAAATTTTAACATAAATATCCAGATACCTTTTAAGAAGTTATTCAACAATATGGCCCTATAACGGAAAAACGCGATCTTCTTATTGAAGAATCGCTTGTGGAATAATTAGGAGTATTAAATCTATGCGTTCACAAAGTTAAGTACAAGAAAATTCCAAACATCGCTTAGGGAACTTTATTATTCCATTTTATGTCTATATTGAAAATTGAAAGTTTAATGGGGGCATCATTATGTGGGTCATATTAGGTCTTATCGCAATAATAGCAACTTTTATTAACCTTTATATGTATGCAACAGGCAAAGATTACAAACTTGCGATGGCAATGGGGTTATCATTTACAGCATTAACAGTTTGTGCTGATTACAGTTATCTGAATACATGGATAAAAGTGGAGGATTGGGCAGCTTTATCTGATGTAGTACCAGGTATGTCTAGGGCATTTTGGTTTTTAACAATTGTTTCTATTTTATTAAATATAGCACCTGTACTTTTCGATTTAAAAAACAAAAAATAAATTACCAATAAATCACCTTGAATTAATACAATGATTTTGAGAGATACAGATAGCAGCAACTTATCGCTTTATTTGGCACATTTAAGTTAGGCTATACAAGCTCATTAAAAAAACGTTCGCAAATGAAAGTTTGTTAACATTTCAAACAGCGACAAGCACTGTTAAATCAGTGTTTGTCGCTGTTTTTATTAGAAAATAACGCTCTGAGATATCATTTTAAAAAGAACTTCTCAATTCACTCGATTTGAATGGAGTAACATATAAATAGAATCAGATTGAAAAGATACAAAACTTTTCCAACGAATATTACCTAATAACCAATAGTTTCATGGTAAAATTTTGAAGAGGTGTTTTATGAAAAAAATATTATTAGGTTTAATTTCTTTATTTTGTTTAGCTTCACTAGTTGGGTGTATCAAACAGGTTAAGGAGGTGGACGGTGAATTTTTATTAGGGCAATTCGGTACTGATTGGAAAAAAGAAACTTTTTATTTGGTAGCACCAATTCAATGGACAGGTGAATCCCCGATAACACTAAAATCGATTGAATTCGTTAAAGATTATCCCGACTCGCTTACTACATACGAAGAAGATGGTATAAAGTATGAGATTTTCGGAGCAGAACCATCTATGAAAACTGGTTTATATGATGAATCGTATGGAAGAGAATTAAAAAACATAAACGGTTTAGAAATTAATGGTGAAGGAAAAATTGTTATAAAATTTTTGCTTGGTGATGTAAAAGTAGATAATGCACGCAGATTAAAAATTAAATTTGATAGTAACGGAGAAGAAGTTGAAAAAATTGTTGTATGGAAAACACTTGAACTATTAACAACGGAGACTCGTTAAAAATTATTTATTTTGTTCTCAGCAATCTTTAAATTGTAAAGATTATATATATAAACTAAATCTTAATAAAGTTCCTAAATCAAAGTATGGTGTCAAAAGAAAATCGGTAAACGTTGTTGTAGCAGTGTTTACCGATTTTTTATTGAAACATTGTTTAAACGGGATTTTATGCAAGTCAATGAAGCTTACTAAAGCAGCTTTTATACTTGCTGGGCATAATCTTTAAATTGCATAAAAACTGTATAGCAATTCTTACTTTGATTTGGGAACGTTATTTTGTATGATGTTGTATGCTTTATAGATCTTTATTGCAATAAAGTACGGGATAATTTAAGCAAATTTTAATTTAAATATCCTTTTTTAAAAAACGCTTTAAATTAAAAAAGCCAATTGTTCCACAAGATAGCAATGCAGACATAAACCAATTATCTCCCCAACTTACAACAACACTATATAAACAGGCTATTGCAACAGTTAAGGCCGCATAATTTTTGCGCCATTTCTCAAGTTTAGATTTTTTTTATTACTCAATCTTTATCCCACCTTTGCTCATAAAGTCACCAATAGTGGCATTTAAGAACATTATTAAGATTTAATATAATATATTGATTTAAGGGCACACACCATTTAACTTTTTTTTCGCGAATCCCCTTCACAATTTGTGAAACCCTAGCTGCTGTAAGGTTTAACTCATTGGCTATTTGTTTTTGTTTTAAGCCCTCTGTAAGTAAATTATCTACCTTTAATCCCAGACTGGTTAGCTTGATAATCCGAGTCTGGCACCTACTTCTGCATACTCTATATCTTTTCTTTCTGCATTCCAATTATCCCCTGTTTGTCCGTCCCATATCGCTCCTGTTTCAACGAAACCGACAGACGCAAACAACTTCCGAGCGACTTCGTTTACCATCCAATATGATGTAGCAACTGCATCGGCTTTTCCTTGTGGAAACGACTTTATGTAATCAATAACTTTTATCATTGCTTGTTTGCCAAATCCTTTGCCTTGATGCTTTTTATCAATCATAAAGCGATTAAGTCCATAAGTAGATTTATCTCCATATTTTTCACATAAAAATGCACTTTCCGCCAGTTCGAAAAATCCAATATCGACATATCCTATGACTTCATCATTGTTGCATATAGCGAAAATCATAGGAGGTTTTTCGTCGTTGAGTATCTTTACATAGGCTTTAGCCAAACAATATATACTGGAATCGACATTTCCTTTCTGCTCGTCTGTTATGCTTAACTTCAACACTGCCTCAAAATTATCGTGGGTAATTTTTCTTAATTCAATCATTTTTCTTCCCTACTTCCGAAAATATAAATTCGCTGCATCTGTTGCACTAACCTGCCCCGTTAGTTCAAGTACATTGCTTCACAAAATTAACATAAATAACCAAATGTTTCTTATTGAGAGTTATTCCACAATCTGGCCCTTAATGGAATAACTTTATTATCCCTTATCAGGTTTAATCCACAAGGAAAACCGAAATCCTTCTTTATAGACAGAGAGAGGAAATTCCGGTTCATCTTTTTTATACACGTTTAAACTTTTTTCAAAACGGTACGACTTTTTTATAAAACAAATTAACTTTAATCAAATCCACACAGTTTTTATATCGTTAATTCGGATAGTTCTTGTCTGATTGTACGAATATGGTCTTCCATCAATCCTTTTGCTCGGTCGCTTTCTCCCCGGCTAATCGCTATAAATATCGCGCGGTGTTCTTCTAAAGTCCGGGCATAATTTTTTTTTGAAGATAATCGATGCTTTCTTGTTACTTCGATTGTACTTCGCATATGCGATGCAAAGGATGAAATTAATTGAGCAAGCACACTGTTATTCGCTGCTGCCGCAATTGCCATATGGAAATCCAAATCAGCTTGTATTCCGATTTCTTCATCATCGGTATTTTTCATCGCTTCCAATGTGCGCGCAATTTTTTCGATATCTTGTCCTGTTGCACGTAATGCAGCAAGTGCAGCACATTGAGATTCCAGGATTAGACGTAATTCGAGCATCTCATACAAAGTCGTTTGGTCTGTTTTTAGCGCGACGCTTGTCAATTGCTGTTGAATAATCTGTTGCTCATTGGTTTTTATGAAAGTTCCATCACCATGGCGAATTTCGACAAAATCACTTAGTTCCAGTAGTCGGAGTGCTTCGCGTATCGATGTCCGACTTACACCGTATTTTACTGCAAGCTCGCGTTCCGGCGGCAGTTTCTCCCCCGCTTTTAATATTCCGGTAGAGATTTCAGTCTGGATCTTTTGAATTATAATCTCATACACTTTTTGTTTGTTTGCCGAAGTCACGTTCTTCACACCTTTACTATTTTACTAAAAATAAACTTAAGGCTGGAACAAACGAAATAATGAATACACATACAACCATCACAATAATAAATGGAACGATGGCCCGCATGATTCCTTCAAATTTCGTTCCGGCAATTTTATTTGCCACAAATAAATTTAACCCGACTGGCGGCGTAATGTAACCAATTGCCAAATTCACAATCATAATAATACCGAAGTGAACTAAGTCCAGTCCAAGTGCCGCAGCAACCGGTGCTAAAATAGGCGTCAATATTAAGATCGCCGCCGCTGTTTCCATAAAGGTACCGACAATTAGCAAAATGACGTTGATGATGAGCAATGCAAAAATCCAGTTATCTGTAATACCAAGTAATGATTCAGTAATTTGCATAGGTATACGCTCGCGTGTCAAATAGTAGGCAAAAATAGAGGCGCCGGCAATAATGAAAAGAATCGTTGCACTCATAATCGTTGCCGATGAAAATATATGATATAAATCTTTCAATGTAATTTCACGGTATATAAATACTCCGACAATCAATCCGTAAACAACCGCAACAAGGGCTGCTTCCGTTGCCGTAAAAATACCGCTGTAAATGCCGCCTAATATAATTACTGGCATCAAAAGTGCCAAAATTGAATCTTTAAATGCAATGAAAAATTCTTTGAAATTATGTTTTTCACCACCACCATATCCTTGTATAATCGAAATAACATAAACTAGAATCATTAGCGCAGCCGTAACTAAGATACCCGGAATGATACCGGCCAAAAACAGGTCACTAATCGAAACACCTGCAGTTACACCAAATAATACGAGCGGTACACTTGGAGGGATAATAACACCAATCGTTCCCCCGGCAGCCTGTATCGCTGTGGAAAAATTTTTATCGTACCCTTTTTTGACCATTGCAGGTATCATAATCGCCCCGACAGCTGCCGTTGTTGCAGCAGCACTTCCGGATAATGCCGCAAAAAAGGCACAGGCAACAATGGAAACGAGCGCCAATCCTCCGCGAACCCGACCGAGCATTACTTCTGCCAAGTGGATTAGACGACGTGAAATTCCGCCTGATTCCATTAACTTACCTGCTAACAGGAAAAATGGTACCGCCAGTAATGGAAAAGAATCAATGGAATTAAACATACGCTGAAAAATCGCTACAATAGGCATTTCACTTTGTGTGACAAAAAACAGTGTTGCGGCCATTGCAAGTGCAATCGCAATCGGAACATTAATAAAAATCAACAAGAGTAAAACAATGAAAAGAATCATATCTGCCATTACGATAATTCTCCTTTCAATTGTTTGACGGTTACATAAAACAGATTCACAACGAGAATTATGCCGCTGATCGGAATAACAGAATAGACAATCCCCATTGGAACCTGCATTACAGCTGATGGCTGATCCATTACCCTCATCGACAGTTCATACCCTTTTACGACCATGAGCACGAAAAACACTAAACATACTGCTGCCGCTATCACAATTAAAACCTGTTTCAACAAACCTTCTGTGCGATCAACGAAAAGTTCCATCCCGATATGTGCTCGTTTCGCCAATGCATACGCAGCACCTAAAAAGGTCATCCAGATCATCGAGTACCTGGACAATTCCTCGGTCCATGCAATGGAATAGTTGAAAAAGCGCAAAGTAATTTGACAAAATACAGATACTACAAGTACGACCATTAAGGCAATCAATGCAATATGTACAACTTTATTAATCCCTTCTACTAATTTCACCATATTTTTTCTCCCATCCTACTGCTCACTTAAAATACGCTGCAATAATTGCTGATTTTCCGAACTATCATAAACTTTCATAATCTTGTCTCGGAATGCCCCTGTATCAACTTCTTCAACAACTTCCATTCCGTTTTCCTTAAGTCGCTGAAGTGCCTTTTCCTCCATATCGACAACGAGTTGACGTTCATAGGCACCGATTTTTTCGCCTTCTTCCATGACGATATCACGCAGATCCTCCGGCAGGCGATTATAGGCATGTTCACTCATCATGAATACCGCTGACGAATAGGCATGACTTGTTAACGTCATATACTTCTGATTGGCATCGTACAGTTTATAGCTGTCAATTACTAGAATAGGATTTTCCTGTCCATCCACTACTCCGGATTGGAGTGCTGTCAATGCTTCTGTCCAAGCCATCGGAGAAGGGGTTACACCTAGTTCATTAAATGCGGAGATGAAAACTTTATTTTCCTGTACGCGTAATGATAATCCTTCCAGATCTTCAGGTGTCGCAACAGGTTTTATGCTATTCGTGACATGACGGAAACCATTTTCTCCCCAAGACAGGCCTATGATTCCGATTTCACGCAGTTGAGCAAATAGATCTTCGCCAATATCTCCCTCTAAAATATTGACGGCCGCATCACGGTCATTAAATAAAAACGGTAAATCGAGTACCGCAAAATCTTTGACAAAGTTCATGATAGGTCCTGATGTTGAAACGACAAGGTCAACTGAACCGAGCATGGCCCCTTCGATTAATTCACGCTCAGCACCGAGCTGACTTAATGGAAAAGTCTCGATAATTACCCGCCCGTCTGTACGTTCTTCCACTCGTTCTTTTAACTCTTGCATCGCCAATTCAAATGGATGATCAGCAGCAAGTGAATGTCCCGCATATAAAACATACTGCTCTTTTTCATCGGAAGTGGAGCATGCAGTTAACAGCATGCTCCCAAGGATCAATCCTGCGATGTATAGTATTTTTTTCATCTTTTAATCCCCTAATCAATAAAAATTTTGCCAGGATTCATAATGTTGTTCGGATCGAGTACCCGTTTGATTTCTTTCATCCAAATGTAGGCAGCTCCGTGTTCCTGTTGCTGATACTTGGCCTTGCCGACCCCTACACCATGTTCTCCGGTGCAAGTTCCTCCAAGCGACAGTGCGTATTCAACAACATGTTCATTTAATTCTTTTGCTCTTGCAATCTCTTTCTGGCTTTCCATATCAACCATCAGCAAAATATGGTAATTGCCGTCTCCAACATGGCCGACAATCCCCGCGTCGATTTGCAAACTTTCAATTTTTTCACGGGAATTTTGAATGGCATCAGGCAAGGAATTGATCGGAACAACGACATCTGTGGACATCAGTTTTTTTCCCGGTGCGGAATGAATATATGTATAGGCCAAGTTGTGGCGAAGCTCCCATAATTGATTACGCGCACGTTCATCCTGTTCAAATGCCAGCTCGATACAGCCATTGTCATTCAATAATTCAGTCGCAAAAATGACATCTGACTTCAATCCTGCTTCATTTCCATGAAACTCCAAAAATAATGTCGGTGTTTCGGGGAAATTTGTACCGGAAGCAAAGTTTACTTGTTCGATACTGCGTTTGTCGACAAGTTCAATTCGTGCCATTGGAATTCCCGCTTGTTTTAATGAAACAACAGCATCCACTGCCTGCTGGATCGTTTCAAATGTAGCGCGGCCCGCAATAATTTTTTCCGGTATCCCGTAAACACGTAATGTTAATTCCGTGATGACCCCAAGTGTCCCCTCTGAACCTACCATTAAACCATTCAAGTGATAGCCTGATGATGATTTTGCGGCCAATCCGCCGGTATGGATCACATCACCATTTGCCAACACCACCTCTAAATCACGGACTTGGTCTCGCATAATGCCGTATCGGACAGAAGTTGTGCCGCTCGCATTTGTCGCTGCCATTCCTCCTAATGTCGCATCTGCACCTGGATCGACAGAAAAGAATAAGCCGTATTTTTTTAATTCTTTATTGAGCTGGCTGCGGGTTACCCCTGGTTGGACCTTTACTAGAAAATCATCGGGACGTACTTCTAATACAGCATTCATCATCGATAAATCAAGAGAGATTCCTCCCTTATAAGGAATTACATGACCTTCTAAACTCGTACCAAGACCAAATGGTACTACCGGAATTCGCTGATCATTTGCCAGTGCTACAATTTTGCTGACTTCCTCTGCTGTCTTCGGAAATACTACAACATCCGGTAAATGCGGTTCATGATAAGATTCATCCTTCCCGTGTTGGGTACGTAATACTTCATTCGTTGTGACCTGCTCATGTGATAAAAGTTGCTGCAATTGTTCAATGTAATTCAAACCAATTCCTCCTCACTTTTGTTGTCGGACCTTTGGAGCTTTGGTCCAACCAACTCTTAATAATTAGAATATATTTATTTTTCTAAAAATACAAACTATTTATTTTTTATACTGTATTTTCCATAAAAAAAGAGCTGACGTTTAAATGTCAGCTCCTGTTTTCCCTTCTTATTTCATACCTTTAATTTGTACGTGAATCGTTTCGGGCTCAATACCGAAATGCAATGAAAATTCTTCAGCAATTTCCTTTTGAAGTTCATAGATATAGCTAGGCACATCATAGGAAACAGGCGATTTTAAATAAACACCGATTGTCATTTGGGGTACGCCATCTGTATGAATCTGCGCTATTTCGAATTTTGCCAGTCTTTCCTGCTTTACAAGTACATGATCCAATACATCTGTAAATACAGTACGGGAAATATAGACACTGTTTTGATGAAAATCAGGTTGTACGATCGTCGTTTCTCCGAGCTTTACTTGTGAAGAGGAGAAGATTTCCTTTCCCCGCTGAATCAGGCGTTTAAAAAAGTTCTGTTCTACTTGGCGGTATGGAACAGGCATCACATGTTTGCCCTGAATTTCCCGCACATATTTGGCAATGCGAATTTCCTTTTCTGTACGGATATTATGAACATAATGGAATTCATCGATTTCACCAAGTTGTAACCGGCTTGCAATTCTTTTTGTCATTTTGTCGGAAGTACCGATCAGTAAAATGGACTTCACTTCATGGGACATAATTGCCTGTACGATTTCAGCTTTATGTATATCATCATCCAAAATGGCCCGGCGTACTGCTTTTAATGTATTTTTCTCAAATTTTGCCGACGTTCCCGCGACTTTTTCACCGTTAATAATAAGTATGCCGTCATCAATAATGGCCTCGATTTCATTGTCATATGCAAATTGCAAAGCGCTCGTACTTTTACCTGTCCCGCTTGGCCCGCTTAAAGAATAGATTTTCATGCTGCACCTCTTAATCAATTATTATGCTGTTAATAATATTTCCTGTACCTATATTGCTATTCCACTACGGTTTCGTGCTTTATGTAGTGAATTAATTCTCTTTTCTGATTTCCTCCCCATTATACGTGATGTGTATGATAAAATGGTGCTTACAATTGAAAGTTTTAAGGAGTGTTAAAATTGAATATCCAACCGTCTAAAAAAATGTCATTATTTGTGCCGGCTATATTTGGTGACTTAAAAAAACATGCTAAATTACAAGAGCAAAAAGGAACGGAACTCATTGATTTAAGCCTTGGGAGTCCTGATATCGCTCCTGCAGAGAATTTACGACAAAAAATGTCCGAGCTTACTGCGCTCTCGTCTTCTTACGGCTATACTTTAACGGGTATTCAAACATTTAATGAAGCGGTATGTCGTTATTATAAACGAGTAAACAATGTAGATTTGGATCCGGAAACAGAAGTTGTCCAAACAATTGGTTCTCAGGAAGGTTTAGTCCATCTTCCAGTCGCATTCTGTGATCCCGGTGATATTGTACTTACTACAAATCCTGCCTATGTTGCTTATGATGCGGGGATTCACTTGGCAGGCGCAACACCTTATTATATGCCATTAACAAAGGAAAATCAGTATTTGCCTGATTTAAAAGCCATTCCAGAAGATATTCGTCAAAAAGCAAAATTACTAATTTTAAACTTGCCGGGTAACCCAGTACCGGCCATGCCATCAATCGCGTATTTTGAAGAAGTGGTGGCCTTTGCGAAAAAGTATAATATTATTGTTTTGCACGATGCGGCTTACTCTGAATTTTACTTTAAGGGGGATGCCCCAATCAGCTTCCTTGCCACACCTGGTGCGAAAGAAGTCGGATTGGAAATTAACTCTTTATCGAAAAGCTTCAGTCTTGCTGGGACTCGTATTGCCTACATAGTTGGAAATGCCGAATTAGTGGCGATTATGAAGCAACTGAAATCGAACTTGGACTTTGGTATTTTCGAACCGATTCAGCAAGTAGCGGCTTTAGCATTGGACAATGCCGAACAAGTTACAAGTGTACTGAGAGAAACTTTCTCTGTACGCCATAAAACACTTATGGAAGGCTTAACATCGATCGGCTGGGAAGTTGCACCAAGTGATGGCGGGATGTTTGTATGGGCAAAATATCCTTATGATATTACATGTATCGACTTTGCCTATAAAGCGATCGAACAAACTGGTGTCGTTATGGTACCGGGTACAGTGTTTGGCACAGCCGGTGAAGGTTATATGCGACTCGCATTAGTACAGCCTGTCGAACAACTCCAGGAAGCGGTTAAACGACTGTCTACAATAAAATTATAAACAAAAAGGCGTTGCTGTATGTAATAATCAGCAACGCCTTTTTAATTATTCCATAGCGCTATACGTAATAACACCTTTTTCTTCGATTTCTACACCGTCTAAAAATACAACGGTCGTTTGGAAAATCAGCTGCTCATCTTTACCGCATACCCAGCGTTCGTCTGGAATAATCTCAAATGGGATTATTTCCCCATCTTTTGATCGAATCCCCCCAACTAACTGAAACGAGTGCTTTCCGACAATTGAAAATTCACCATCCATCTCTTCACAAAGGACTAATAATGAAATGTAATCAATTTTATCCTCTTCATCTTCTGTAAGAGATGTAACATAAACGGAACCGTTTAATATGTCACCTTCTACAAGCTCTGTCTTTTCGATGACAGTTTCAACCTTCACGCCATTTTCTTCAAGTGATGTTAGCCATTTGCTTAACATGTATACTCCTCCATTTAAATATGTAATTGATAAAAGATTTTAAAAAGGGAGCGTGTTAAAAGTTTTCGCTTTTAACACACCCCATCTTTACAATTTCCTGTTTTCTTATTTCAATTCTTCATACAGGTTCGTCTCGTCAGATTGGAAACGATTGTAACGTTGTTTAAAGAGTCGATACGTATGTGAAATGAGAACTTTGATTAAAGCATAACCAGGAATACCTAGCACGACACCTGGAACTCCAAATAAAGAACCAGCTGTTAATAATACAAAAATAATCGTAATAGGATGGATACTTAATGATTTACCCATAATTTGAGGGGAAATAAACTTCCCTTCGATTAATTGTACAATTGTCCATACAATAGCTAACTTTACTAACAGCCATGGTGAATTTACAATCGCAATAATTGCTGCAGGAGTTGCGGCAATAGCTGGTCCCAAATAGGGAACAACACTTGTGATCATTGCGAGGAAGCCAAGTAGTAAAGCATATGGCATTCCAATAATTAAAAAGCCGATTGTCATCATGACACCAATACAAAACGATACTAAAATCTGGCCTTGTATGTAAGAGCTAATCTGCTTGTCCATATCATGCAATACATCTCCAATTCGCTTACGCATAAGCGGCGGAAATAGGAGTAAGATGAAGCGCGGCATTTTATCCCCTTCATATAATAAATAAAATGTAATAAACGGCACGATTACGAGCGATAAAATGATACCTGTAACTGTTGACAGGAATCCTGTAATACCAGTCGCAACTCCAGTCGCTAAACTACCTAAAGTTACCTTTACTGTTGTAATAAAACTATCAGTAAAGTCCGTTAAAATCTGATTGTAGTCAAAGTTAATCTTTTCAAAATACTCGCTGAAGTGAGAGTTGTTTAAAAATGCTAATAAATCATTTGCAAGTGCCATTAAAACAACAGGAAATTCCTGTACTAAGTTTGTAAACTGATCACGTAAAAACGGGAAAACCAGTAAGACAAGCAATGTGATCAAAGCAATAACTACAATATACAAAATTAGAATCGCTAAGGCACGCGGCACTTTCCATCTTACTAAAAGCTTCAATGGCGGGCGTAATAAGTAAAACAAGATAACCCCTAATACACCAGGCAATATGATGACTTCAAATAATACATGTAACGGCTCGAATATAAAGGAAATTTTATCGTAAACGAATACCGTACAGCCAACCAATAAGATGATCACTAATAAGAATAATAAATTTTTACCACCTAAAAATCGAATAAATTTAGAAGAGAAAAATCTAGACGTTTCCTGGGGTAAAGAATTCACTTTATTCATTTCATTTTTTCTCTCCAAAAGACCACCTCAATATTTCAACTATATTTAATTTATAATTTATTTTATCATGAAAAACGGATGCACACGTAATGCTTACTCGTTTAAATTTAAAAAATCATGTAAAATTTGCGAATTTTTCGCCACATCAATTTCCAGTACTTCCCCAGCATGTCGGTAGTTGTTAATTTTATAGGTACCTTCTGCTGGAATCGTCATTTTTTCAACATTGATTTCACCGCTCGAAACTGCTTTTAATGCTGTTTTCAGCTGGTCTTTACTTGTTAAATCAGTCGTAATATAACCTTGGGTAGCACCGATAAATTTTGGCAGATTCGCAACATTTTTTGGTGATAAGAATTCATTTTTCAATGCTTCGATTACTTTTTGCTGACGTGCTACACGGCCAAAATCACCTTCAGCATCCCCACGGAAACGGGCATAGCCAAGCAGTTCTTTACCGTTTAAGTTTTGAAGGCCCTTTTCAATCTCTACATAGATTAATCCACCCATCTTTTTTTCAACATCGATTTCGATACCGTTTGGAGCCAAAATATCAATCAATGTTTCAAAGCTTTTAAAATCAATCATTGCATAATGGTGGATCGGTATATCGAACATATTATTTAACGTTTCCTGAAGTAACGGTACCCCACCTAAATAATAGGCCGTATTCAGTTTATACGATTGATAACCGGGAATTTCCGCATAAATATCACGCATAAACGATACGAGCTTCATATCGTTCGTTTTATGGTTCCATGAAAGAACCATCATCGTATCGGAACGCGATTTTTCTTCACCTCGGGTATCTACACCTAAGATTAAATAATTTTCTATAGTCGGATGATTGTCATCTGGTTCAAAGCCTTCTACTTCAATTTTATTACCGCTTGCCAATTCCTTCCCCTTATTAAATTGGATATAGCTATATCCAATTGCACTAATAAGCAAAAGAAATACCACTACGAAGAGTAACCGGCCTTTGCGCATTTTTTTCTTTCGATAGCGGGTTTGACGCGTCTGTTCTTCCATTCCTACAACTTCCTTTCTATTTCTGTGAAGTTTAGACGATTTACATTAAATTTAGTTGCAAATTACTTATAGTATACCATTTTATGCACATTTTCTTCCTAATTAATGAAATGTCAGCATATCTTTTTTTCAATTTTTTGCTATAGAATATTATATGCGCTTACAGGAAGTTTAATAAATTGAATGTCATTCTTATCCATGGTAGAATACAGCATATTTAACTGCTTTATAGAAATTTAAAGTTTAAGGTTGAATATGTTTTTACTGGTTTATGAGGAGTGATACAGAATGGAAAAGGCTACATTTGCAGGTGGTTGTTTTTGGTGTATGGTCAAACCTTTTGATCAATGGGAAGGCATCGAAAAAGTAACAAGCGGTTATATGGGTGGTCATGTGGAAAATCCTACATATGAAGATGTAAAGCGTGGAGACTCTGGACATGTTGAAGTTGTCGAGATTGAATTTAATCCAGAGCTTTTCAGCTATGAAAAATTATTGGATATATATTGGATGCAAATTGATCCAACAGATGCTGGCGGTCAGTTCCAAGATCGCGGTGAGTCGTACAAAACAGTTATTTTTACGCATAGCGATGATCAATATAAGGCTGCACAGAAGTCAAAGAAAGACTTGGCGGAAAGTGGACGTTTCAAAAAACCGATTGTCACTGAAATTCAACAGGCACAAACTTTTTGGCCAGCGGAAGATTACCATCAAGACTATTACAAAAAAGAAGAAGCACATTATCAAGAAGACCGGGCTAAATCAGGACGCGATGAGTTTATTGATACTCACTGGAAGGAAAGTTAAAATTTCAGCATAAAAAGGAACGTACCACTCGAAATTTCGAACGGTACGTTCTTTTTAAGTTAATTTTGATTGAATTAAATAAAAATCTCATTGAAAGCTTTATAAATAAATTTTTTGTAAATTGTCTCGGGAAAGTCTTCTACACCATTTTTGGCAAAAATGATATCACGTTTCGCGGCAACTTCATCTTTCTCATAGTAAGAAGCTAATGCCCGTACAGCAAAGAATTGATAATATTTGGCTAGATCAATGGGATGGTGTAAGTAGTCAGGAATGGTTAAAGCAGTACCGATTTGGAGTGCTTTCGAGTAGTTTTGTAATTTAAATTCCGCATACATCTCTTCACCGATGAAGATAGGATTTTTAAATAAAAATAAGTAATCCTGCAGTTTTGTTTTATAATGGTCAATTTCCGGAACGATTTGTGTGTATTTCTTTTCAACAATGTTCATATAATGCAGCTTGCTGTATAAATAACGTACAGATATCGCCGGATCGTCAGCAAACTCTGATAAAAGCATTAATTTTTCTATGTACTCTTTACATTTATTAATATCCTCATTTGCAATGGATTGAATAAACAACAAATGATAAAAGCGGTCCATGCGATAAAATATTTGCTTCTTTTTTGCCATATTTAATGCCTTTTGTAAATAATGATCTGACATTCTGGTATTATCTACTGCCGAATAGGAAATCGTTAAATTATAGTATAAATCAAGGATTACCATCGGGTCCATCATCAGTTCAAAAGGTTCAATCCGTTTTTCTCCTTGCTTTAATATAGCTAATGTTTCATTGTAGTTACGCTGTTCGATCGCAGCCTGGCATAAATAAAAATAACAGCGAAGCATTCGACTATATGCATGAATCTCTTCGTATTGATCGATAAACTTCCAATATTCATCAAGTGATTTGGCTTTGTTAATCGTACGGTTCATTAAAAAATAAACTTCTCTTAATCGAATTTGTTCATAGTTTGTACCTTGAATTTCCGATAAATACGGTTCGATTTTTTCGATTATTTTTATCGTAAGTGATTGGAGTTCTTCAGGGTCGCGAATGAGCTTTCTACGCTCTACATCTTCTTCGATTGTGGTATACAAATTTCTGAGCATTGTGAGTGTCCCGTCATCTATCAGATAATCGACATCGACATTTAATTGATTGGCAATAAAACGAAGGCTTTCCATTGAAGGTTGTGCTTTACCATTCTCAATTAAACTTAGCATACCTTTCGTTAAACGTTCCCCTACTACCTCTGTTTGAGTTAATTTCTTCTGTTTTCTCAGCTTTTTGATGCGTTCACCTAGTATATTCAATATTTCACCTACACTTCTTAACTGAATATTCTTATTAAACTATGAATACAGAATTTTTACAATATCTTAACTTAAAGTTTAATGATTTAAACGCCAAAATAGTTAAAAAAGAATGTACTGCACTTGGCAATACATTCCTTTAGTATAGTGAGATAGCAATTTCAATGAGTAAATTGAATTTATTCGTTAAAAGTATTTTTCGGTATAAACATTATATCTTTAAAATTTTTGGAAAAAGTTTAATTTTAAATAACATTAGCTCTGTTACTATTTAACAAACTATTATGAATTTGCAATAATCGCCTCAATAAAGGTTTTCCCGTACTTTTCCAGTTTGCTTTCCCCAACACCGCTAACCTCTATAAATTGAGTGCTGTTTTTAGGTTTTCGTACACACATATCTTTTAATGATTTATCTGAAAAAACAACAAATGGAGGCACTTTCTCATGGTCGGCGATTTCTTTCCGTATTTTACGAAGCACTTCAAATAGTGGATCATTAGGCTCGACGGTTGATTCAATAATCCGTGCTTCCTTACGTAATACCTTTTTTTGCCCAAGTAATACTTCTTTTCCCGAATCAGAAATGGATAACGTAGGGAACTGTCCATTATTTACAACAATCAGTTTTTCTGAAATTAAAAATTCGATAAAATTGGCGATTTCTTTCGCATTCATTGCCCGTAAAATGCCATATGTCGGCAACTTTTGGAAGTTGAATTCAAGTACTTTTTTGCTGCGCGACCCTGCTAATACTGAAGCTGTTAGCTGCTTCCCGAATTTTTGCCCCATTCTAACGATACAGGATAATACTTTTTGGGCATCAGTTGTCACATCCAGTTGCGGACGGTTATCTGTACAATTTGCACATCTGCCGCAATCTTGCCCTGCTTCGTCTCCAAAATATTCGATAATATAACTTTGTAGACAACGCTCTGTATGACAGTAATCAATCATGGCATGCAGCTTTTGCAGTTCAAAAGGAATTCGAGAGCGATCTTGTGCCTGATCGATTAAAAAACGCTGCGTTTGTTCGTCGGAAGAGCTGTAAAGTAATATACACTCACTATCCAGTCCATCACGTCCTGCACGGCCGGCCTCCTGATAATAGCTCTCCATATTACGAGGCATATTATAATGAAGCACATAGCGCACATTTGTTTTGTTGATTCCCATTCCAAAAGCATTTGTTGCGACCATTATTTGAACTTCATCATTTAAAAAGCGATTTTGTTCATATGTACGATCTTCCTCAAACATCCCGCCATGGTATTTTCCTGCTGAAAATCCTGCTTTATTCAGCATTTCATAGACCGATTCCACCGATTTTCGAGTTGCCGCATAAATAATACCCGCTTCATTTTCATTTGCCTTCACATATTTTTTTATATAGGCTTCTTTGTTTTCTCCAAGTAAAACAGAAAACGATAAATTTTCACGTGCAAAGCCGGTAATGAAAGTATTTTCCTTTTCAATGGAAAGAAGCTGTTGAATGTCGGCACTCACCTCTTCAGTAGCCGTTGCAGTCAATGCAATAACGGTTGGTTTCTTATCCCATAAATGTAGCAGTTGCTGAATTGAACGGTAACTTGGACGAAAATCATGCCCCCACTGTGATATACAATGGGCTTCATCAATGGCTAATAATGGTACATTTATTTGTGCTAGTTCATTGCAAAAGCGCTCATTTTCAAGTCGTTCCGGTGCAATGTACAGCAACTTGATTTTTCCGCTTTGCACCCCATACATAACATTTTGCACTTCTTCATAACTGAGCGAACTATTTATATAAGCCGCTGAAATTCCGCTGGATACAAGCATATCTACCTGGTCTTTCATAAGAGAAATCAGTGGTGAAATAACAAGTGTCGTTCCTTCCATACATAGTGCTGGAATCTGATAGCAAAGGGATTTACCGCCGCCTGTAGGCATAATAACAAGCGTATCGTTATTATTTAATACATTATCGATAATTTGAGTTTGACCAGGACGAAAAGAGTCATAACCAAAATTTGTTTTTAAATGTTGTAATGCTAGTGAAATCATAATCCCTCCTCAATAACTTCAATTTCTCTATTATACATGCAAATAAAAATTCGTAAAAGGACTTCAAGTTAACATAATATATTTATAGTATTTTAGATAATGTTGGTGAACATAATAAAATCTTCAGTCCCCTTTTTCAATTGTTTTCGATATATTTAGAATAAAACCCTTTCTAAATAGGCAAACAAATTATTTGCATGATTTTCTTCTTTCCTTTATTTCTTAGTGACTTTTTTTGTTTTATAAATTTAATATATACTGTCGGATAATATGTATAATGAAAATGAGAATTGCCGAATTGCAATTCTCATTTTCCAAATATGGCGATAATATAATTTTTACTTTTCGAGTTGGTACAGCCGTCTAAAACAAGATGATTTTCTTCGAACCCTATAGAACTGCATGTAAATTGCTCCGTTTTCAACAGCAATACCTTTGTCTTCATGTTTTAAATTCCATAAATTTTGCCTACAGTTCATTGAATAGCCGGGAGCTGACCTATTAAAAATAAATGGAATGGAGGTACTGTTTCTATTCCCTGCTTATTGGAAAGGTGAACTTTTGGTACCTTTACTTCCAGTCGTTGCTCGCCTTTTAAAAAATTTTCACCGATTACTTTAAAATGCTGCTGTTCTTGTACAAATGTGAGACGCCCGCACCTCTTTTTTTGTCCGTCCTCCCCATTTACAAAATAATAGACCCCTTCTTTTCGCGCATCCTTTACTTAATAACCTTTAATGTGTTCCTATATTTTGTGCAGCGCTTGTACCCCATCATCCGAAGCGGGGTAAATAATTTCCGTATGTATTTAACCCTTACCATAATTGTATTATGTAAACTAAATTTACTTACTTGAATAAAAAAAGTGACTGAACGGATTCAGACACTTTTCCATTATACTGTTTTCTTTCGCTTTTGCATCCCGATGATCGAAAATGACATAAAAGCGAATAATATGACGGTAAACCATTTCTTAATGTAATGAGTACCGGTCATATCATACACAATACCAATGATGAGGCGGACGATCGTACGCATCATAAAATCACCCGATAATACCATTGAACTCCATTCATTCGCTTCAGCCTTAGTTTTTGCTTCATCTATTGGAAGGATTAAACCAATTGGGAATTATGCCTCGTTTCTCTTTTACTATCTGGAAAGCAAAACCCATTAAAAATGTGTGACAACTAATTAATCACGTTTAGTGAGATTCATTTATTTCCGATACGCTGTTATTTAATTTAGCACTAAGACATGCTATAATAGAAACATTGTGTGCAAAAGAGAATTCTCTTTTTTAAGCAATCGAAAATACAACGAAACAATTCAAGGAGGTACTTGCATGATTCAAGTATCAGGTGTAGGTCTACGTTATGGTGACCGTAAATTATTTGACGATGTAAATATTAAATTCACTCCAGGTAACTGTTATGGTCTAATCGGAGCAAACGGTGCTGGTAAATCGACATTCTTAAAAATCTTATCTGGTGATATCGAGGCACAAGAAGGCCACGTATCAATGGGTAAAGATGAGCGTCTTTCAGTATTAAAGCAAAACCACTTCGAATACGATGAATTCAACGTATTAGATACAGTTGTAATGGGTAACAAACGTCTTTGGGAAGTAAAAGCTGAAAAAGATGCAATCTATATGAAACCGGAAATGACAGACGAAGATGGTATGCGTGCTGCTGAACTTGAAGGCGAATTCGCTGACATGAACGGTTGGGAAGCTGAATCTGATGCTGCCACACTTTTAAACGGTTTAGGTATCGGCGATGACTTGCACTACATGATGATGGCTGACTTAGAAGGTTCTGACAAAGTAAAAGTATTACTAGCGCAAGCTTTATTCGGTAAGCCGGACGTATTACTACTGGATGAGCCTACGAACCACTTGGACTTAAAAGCGATTAAATGGCTGGAAGAGTTTTTAATTAACTTTGAAAACACAGTAATCGTTGTATCCCATGACCGTCACTTCTTAAATAAAGTATGTACACATATCGCTGACTTAGACTTTGGTAAAATTCAGCTTTATGTTGGTAACTACGATTTCTGGTATGAGTCAAGTCAATTAGCGCAAAAAATGATGGCAGACCAAAACAAGAAAAAAGAAGAGAAAATTAAAGAATTAAAAGAATTCGTTGCACGTTTCTCTGCAAACGCATCGAAATCTTCTCAAGCAACGTCTCGTAAAAAAATGCTTGATAAGATTGAGCTGGATGACATCCGTCCTTCAAGCCGTAAGTACCCGTTCATCAACTTCCAAACTGGTCGTGAAATCGGGAATGACGTATTAACAGTTGATGGCTTAACAGCTTCACAAGATGGCGAAACATTATTCAAAGACATCCGCTTCTCAATGAACAAAGAAGATAAAATTATCCTTTTAGGTTCACCAAATGCAAAATCTGCATTTATGGATATTTTAATGGGTCGTAAACAAGCAGATGCCGGTACGTATAAATGGGGAGTTACAACATCTCAAAGCTACTTCGAAATGGATCACGACCAATACTTTGGCGGTAACGAAAAGTCATTAGTTGAATGGTTACGCCCTTATTCTCCGGAAGATGAAACTGAATCGTTCTTACGTGGTTTCTTAGGCCGTATGCTATTCTCTGGTGAAGAAGTGAAGAAATCTCCTGCTGTACTTTCAGGTGGAGAGAAAGTTCGCTGTATGCTTTCAAAAATGATGCTTTCAAACTCGAACGTATTATTATTGGATGAACCAACAAACCACTTAGACTTAGAATCAATTCAAGCACTGAATGAAGGTTTAATCCGCTTTAAAGGTGCGATGATCTTTACATCACATGACCACCAATTCATTCAAACAATTGCAAACCGCGTAATCGAAATCCGTGAAGACGGTTCTATTTTAGATAAACCATTAACCTATGATGAGTATCTAGAGTGGAAAGATGCACAAGGTTTAAATTAATAAATGAGAAAGAAGGATGCAGTTAATCTGCCATCCTTCTTTTTATTTAGCTACTTATTCAGTAATCTTATCTTTATAAATAATTTGGAAAAATTATGTAAAAACAAAAAAACTGCGTACTTCTATACGCAGCTTCGGAATTTTTACTATTATAGTTTGATTACATTCGATGCTTGTGGTCCGCGGTTGCCATCAACAACTTCGAACTCAACTTTTTGTCCTTCTTCCAATGTTTTGAAACCTTCACCTTGAATTGCAGAGAAGTGCACGAATACATCGTCTTCCCCTTCTAATTCAATGAAGCCAAAACCTTTTTCTGAGTTAAACCATTTTACTGTACCTTGTTTCATCACTTAATACCTCCAAAAATAAAAGTTAACAATTAAAAAACCAAATAAAAAAACACATATTACAAGAGTACCGATCAACTAACTCGATTACTGTTTGTAATATGTGAAGCCATTGTATTCGGTCAATCTTTCAATTGTTAAATATAGTATATAGATCATAATAATGACTGTCAATTACCATTTGGCAAATTAAGCAAATTTTCAATTTAATGTAGTTATCGTGTAATCGCTTCTGGCGTTAGTACAATAATGCCATGATATATTTGGGCATCATCATCACAGGCTTCACAAAATTCACATTCATCCTCTGACCAAAATGCATAAAATCGTTCATTTTTATGTGCTTCAAACTCATATTTGTTACGAAACTGAGCAAGCAAATGATTCAATGCCATTTGGAATTGCTGCTCTGTATCAAATTGTTTCGTTGATACAATATACTCTTCCCAACCGTCAAATTGCCACCAAGGCTCATAATCTGCCTTCATATAAATAATTTTATACATATACATTATCCTTTCTTTCTCTATATTTTATACACATTTACCCCCATTGTCTAATAATGCTCATCATAATTAGGGGAAGATTGGAAATGATAATATTTGTTCCGCTTTTCAAATCTTTTTACTTTTTAATAGAGCCAAAACTTGTTACGATTAATAAAAAGCCGCCATAATAAGTTCAGGTAATATATGTGGCTTAAAATAATAATTCCGCTAATATTTCTGCGATATTGTAAGAAACAGTGAAACTTTTTTACGTTTCATACGTATCAATAGTATCGAGTAAAGGAGGTATGACAATGCTTGGTCCTATAAATTTTCTAACACGCCATCTAATTAATGTATTGGTTTTTTCGACAGCTGCCACACTAACGTTTGTTAATTTTACCGGCATAACAACGATGCTGGCATTACCTCTTGGAGCAGCAGCATATTTCATCAGTAATAAAATAACATACGCTATTCAGAAAACAACACAAAGTAAAAAAATTGGGCTTTCTAAATCGGAATACAATTTAATCGAAGCACAATTAAAACAGGCCCGTTCACATATTCAGGCATTAAATCAGCAATATGTCAGAGTGCGTTCGGTACGTGCTTTTAAGCAAATAAATGAAATGTCCAAACTAGCAAAACGTATTATCAATATTGTGCAAACAAACCCTCAAAAGTTTTATGCAGTGGAAGATTTCTTCTATGCACATCTTCCTTCAGCCGTACAGCTGTCTGATAAATATACGTTACTGACAAAGGAACAAGTACCTGGTACGGATGTACATTTAGCGTTGGAGGATACACGCAGAACGCTGAAAGATCTCCAAATAACAATGGAATCGGATTTAAAAAGTGCTTTATCTTCGGATATCGAAAACTTAAAAATTGAACTCGACTTTGCTAAATTGTCGAATGAAAAGCGTAAAGATCGATTAAAAATCGGCGGTGAGTAACAAATGAATATGACAAATAATCCATTTGATGCCTTTACAGCAAGTGAAAATGTTGACTTGCAAGTAAGTAAAGAACAATTTGCGGTGAACGTTGCAAACAATGCAGCCTCACCGCTTTTCGCATCATTATCCAATGATATGAAACAACGGGTATTGCAATTAGCCCAAAATTTAGAGCCGAAAAATTACGAAACAGTTCTTTCATTTGGTTTACCTGCACAAGAAGCATTGAAAAAATTTACAACACAAATGCTGCAGTATATTCAGCGCAAAGATGTCCGGAAAGTCGGTGAAGTATTATCCGATTTAATGCAGCATTTAGAAATGATTGACCCGGATGCATTAATCGAACAGGAAAAAGGGTTCTTTGCAAAACTCTTCAGCCGTCCGACACAGTCTATTCAAGAGATTATGACCCATTATAACAAATTGAGTAAACGCATCGACCGCTTGAGCATCCAATTGGAATATAACCAAAATGCGTTATTAAACGATTACCAGTTTTTGAATAAACTATATGCAATAAATGAAGACTATTTCCAGGAAATTAATGTTTATATCGCGACATTGGAAATAAAAAAACAGCATATGCGGGATATCGTCCTACCTTCAATGCAAAAAGAAATTGTAGAAGGTCAAAATCCTTTTAAACAGCATGAATTGAAAGACATTGAAATGCAAATCGAGTGGATTGACCGCCGTATGTATGATCTGGAACTATCGCGGGAAGTGGCAATCCAATATGCACCGCAAATTCGAATGATTCAGCAAACGAATCAAATGTTAATCGAAAAAATTCAAAGTTCGATTATGACGACTATCCCTCTATGGCAGTCCCAAATTGCGATGTTATTAAATATGAACAATCAGCGTCGTGCAATACGATCTCAGGAACGGCTAATGGATGCTTCGGAACAATTGATGCGTAAAAACGGTAAAATGCTGGAAGTGTCCAAAAAAGCGGCGAATCGCCCTGCATTATCCCATAGTGACATTGACAGGTTTAAACAGACCCAGATGCAATTACTGCACGATATTGAAGATACATTACGTGTACATGTAGAGACAGACGAAAAGCGCCATGAAATTGAGCATACAATATTAGAACAGAAATAAAAAAGGTGTGTGAAAAGCCATAATGACTTTTCACACACCTTTTTATTTTTAAGCGAAGTAGTCTTTGTAAAATCCGCCAACTTCACCCGTGTTGTCGATTACAAAAATGAATTCTTCTGTTTCGTTTTTCACTTCATATTCTTTACCTACTGTTAATACGTTTGATACTAAATATTTTGATGCGTCTGTATGTACACACTTTACTGTGCGAATTGTCGGTGCATCTTTCCATTTTAAATGTAGCATGTTGTTCCCTCACTTTTAACTAATATCGATACTCTCCTATTTTATATGATTTTCCTGCCAGTGGAAAGCGCGTTGTAGTAAAAATCAACTTTTCTTGTTTCTTATTTAAATACATAGGCGCCGTACACATTAGAAATTGATTTAATTTATCGCTGTTTCCGGTATTTGATTGAACTACTATTCCATGTTAAACTTTCAAACAGAGGTGGAATTTATGGCATTTGGTAGTATTCCAATGTGGTTTTTCGCAATTGTAATTGCTTTTGCAATTGTATTTATTTTAATAAGCGAATGGAATTCACGAAAATAAGCTCGCATTTGACTGCGAGCTTTTTGCTATTACCTTAATGTTCGTTTCAAAAACTCTTTTGTCCGGTCGTGTTTTGGGTTTACAAGCAATTGTTCAGGAGTGCCTTCTTCTACGATAACCCCTTTATCCATGAAGACAATGCGGTCAGAGACTTCCTTGGCAAACTCCATTTCATGTGTAACGATCAGCATTGTATTTCCTTGGTCCGCCAGGTGGCGCATTACCTTTAATACTTCCCCCACCATTTCAGGATCAAGCGCTGATGTCGGCTCATCAAACAGCATTACATCGGGATCCATCGCTAATGCACGGGCGATAGCGACACGTTGTTTCTGTCCACCGGATAAATGTTTCGGTTTCGCATTTTTATAGGCACTCATACCGACAAGCTCCAAATATTTCATCGCATTTCGTTCTGCTTCCTCTTTTGAACGCTTCAACACTTTCATTTGGCCAACAATACAGTTATTAAGTACATCCAAATTATTGAATAAATTGAACTGCTGAAATACCATCCCTAAATGTGTACGGTACTTTTCAATTTGATGAACGTCATTTAAAATATTTTCACCGTTATAGATAATTTCCCCTGCTGTTGGTGTTTCGAGTAGATTAATGCAGCGTAACAAGGTAGATTTCCCTGAACCTGAAGAGCCGATCAATGTTACGACTTCCCCTTTGTTTACCTGGAAATTTACATCTTTCAATACTTCATGATCACCGAATTTTTTATTTAAATGGTTAATATCAATTACAATTGTCATTTTATTCACCATCCTTATCTAGCTTGTTGCCTGTAATGAGCTCCACTTTATAAGAAGACGGACCGTCCATCTTCTTCTCGAATAATAGTAAGAAGCGAGTTACAGTAAATGTCATTATAAAGTATAAAATTGTCGCGATAAAGAATGCTTCAATATATTTATAATTACTGCCCGCAATTGAGTTTGCAGTAAAGAACAGTTCCACAACCGAAATGACACTTAATACAGATGAATCTTTAATATTCATAACGAACTGATTCCCTGTGGCAGGCAAAATATTGCGTGCTACTTGCGGCAGGACAATATGAATCATCGTTTGCAGGTGATTCATTCCAATCGCCTGTGCAGCCTCAAATTGGCCTTTATCTATTGAGACGATACCACCACGCACATACTCGGCCATATAGGCTCCTGTGTTTAAGCTGATTACGATGGAAGCTGCTAGAAAGCGGTCAATATCAATTCCTAAATAAACGAGACCGTAAAATACGACCATTGCCTGTACCATCATAGGCGTGCCTCTGAAAATTTCCACATAAGCCGTTAAAATAAAATTAACTACTTTGAGAAGCGCCGTTTTAATATTTTTTTTGCGTTGTGGAATTGTGTGTATAATTCCAATAAAAAATCCGATCAGAGTTCCGCAAATTGTCCCGATAATTGCCAATAGAAGTGCAGTCCAAGCACCACGTACGAATAAATCCCAGTTGTTCGTAAACAAGTTCCATGATGATTCTAAAAATGCCATCGCCTTGTCCTCCATTTCTTTCTTTGTTTCTACTATTTATGTATGAAACCATAATTTTAATAGAAAAAGGTTGTCTTCCGTTTGCCGGCAAGACAACCTCATCAAAACTGTTAATGCGACACAAATTATTGTGCTGCTGGTTGATTTGCAATTGCGTCTTCCATTAGTTGTTGACGCTCTTCTTCCGAAATTTCAGCTAATACTTTGTTAATTTGTTCACGTAAATCTGATCCCTTTTTCAAACCTACTGCTACAGCTGTTGACGCTTCGTCTGCTTCGAAGTTTGGCTCAGGCACGATGTATTTAATATTATTCAGTGCCATTTCAGCAGAAATACCTTCTGGACGTTCTGAAACATATCCATCAATCGCACCTGACTGTAATTGCACTCGCATAGCACCAAAATCAGTTGCCGCTACTTGTTTTTGAACACCTTCGATTTGGTCGATTACATTATAATGTGTTGTCGCTTGCTGACCTGTAATTTTTGCACCTGCAAAGTCAGATAACGAAGTTGCATTTGCATATGGACCGTCTTCTTTTACAACAATGACATAGTCACTTGTGTAATAGTTTTCTGTGAAATCAATTACTTCCTTACGTTCAGGCATTGGTGACATACCTGCGATTACCAGATCAATGGCACCTGATTGTAATGATGGAATTAAGCCATCCCAGTCTGTTTTAACAATTTGTAATTCCATGTCCAGACCTTCTGCAATTTTTTTCGCAATTTCCACATCATAGCCTGCTGCATATTCCTTTGAACTTGCAATTTGAACTCCGCCATTGGCATCATCTTTTTGTGACCAGTTAAAAGGGGCATACGCTGCTTCCATACCAATTTTAATAACTTTTTTGTCTGAATCAGAACCGCTTGTAGTACCTTCATCGCTTGAACCACACGCTGCTAACAATAGCATTGTCATAGCAGTCAGTAAAATTAATAGTCTTTTTTTCATAGAAAATCTCTCCTTTTTTGTTAAATTTCGGGGTTAACGTATACAAAAAACGACCTAAAAGAAGAACTTTAGGTCGTTTAAATTATAATTAGCCCGAATCCTCTACAGTTCCCATTTTGAGATAGCACAACTCAACCATCAGGGATATAGATGATTGAGACAGTTCTGCAATTGTTCACTGCAGACCCAGCATTGTAAAATTGAGCATTTACAACACTTCGGCGATATTTCCTTCTCTTATATTTCACAGCCAGCTCATGGCTCCATATAAGACTGTTAAGTATCGCGCCTCTACCTCACGAGAAAGTGAGGTTTTGATATGAAATTGATATGTTTATATTACATTATTGCGACATTTCCGTCAACAATCATTTTTCTGAAAGTTAGCTGTAAAAAAAGCTAATGCGCAATATATAACATACTGCGCATTAGCATAGAAGATACTATTAAGAATTTAATAATAAATCTTCTGGGTTTTCGATCATTTCTTTAACTGTTTTTAAGAAGCCAACAGAATCTTTACCATCGATGATACGGTGGTCATAAGATAATGCTACATACATCATTGGACGAATTTGAACTTCACCATTAACAGCTACTGGACGGTTTACGATTGAGTGCATACCTAAAATACCAGCTTGAGTACCGTTCATGATTGGTGTAGACATTAATGAACCGAATACACCACCGTTAGTGATTGTGAATGATCCGCCAGCCATGTCGTTTAAGCCTAATTTTTTGTCGCGTGCTTTACCAGCTAATTCCGCAATGTTTTTCTCGATTTCAGCAAAGTTTTTCGCATTTGCATCACGAACTACTGGTACTACTAAACCTTCTTCTGTTGATACAGCAATACCGATATCGAAGAAGTTGTTTAAGTGAATTTCATCACCGTTAATTTGTGCATTTACATATGGATATTTCTTTAATGCTGCTACTACAGCTTTTGTGAAGAATGACATGAAGCCTAATTTAATATCGTTAGCTTTCACGAACTCATCTTGTTTACGCTTACGTAATGCCATAATGTTCGTCATATCAATTTCGTTGAAAGTAGTTAACATTGCAGTTGATTGTTTAACTTCTAATAAACGTTTTGCAATTGTTTGACGACGACGGCTCATTTTTTCAACTGTTACACGGTCTGTATCAGCTGCTGGTGTAAAGATCATTGGACCATTGCCTGCTGCTGGTGCTGGAGCTGCTGCTGGAGCCGCTGGAGCTGTACCATGTGCTGCAACGTCTTGTACACGTACACGACCTTGTGGATCAACTGGTGAAATTGCTGCTAAGTCGATACCTTTTTCACGAGCTAATTTACGTGCTGCTGGTGAAGCGATTACACGCTCACCTGAAGTTTCTTCAACTGCAACTGGTGCTGGTGCTGCTGCTTTAGGAGCTTCTTCTTTTGCTGGAGCTGCTGCTGGAGCTTCTTCTTTTGCAGCTGGTGCTGGTGCTTCGCCTTCGCCTGCTTCAACTACTGCGATTACTTGTCCAACTAATACAGTATCGCCTTCTTCAGCTAAAATTTGTTTTAAAACGCCTGCTTCTTCAGAGATAATTTCAGCATTAACTTTATCAGTTTCTAACTCAACGATGAATTCGCCTTTTTCTACGCGATCTCCAACTTTTTTCACCCATTGGGCAATTGTTCCTTCAGTAATTGATTCTGCTAATTCAGGGACTTTAATTTCAGCCACGTTCATATCCTCCTTTAATTACGCTACACATTCATTGTATAGCAAGCCACTTCTATTTTAAATAGAAGCAGCTCTTTTTAAACAAATCATTTATTACTTTTCAAGTGCTTCGTTCACTAATTTAGCTTGTGCTGCTTTATGTGAATCGCCATCGCCTTCAGAAGTAGAGCTCATTGCAGGACGTCCTACATAGCGTACTTTTTTTCCTTCAGCGATATCATATAATGTTTCAAGAACATATGTCCATGAACCTTGGTTTTTTGGTTCTTCTTGTACCCAAACGATTTCTTTAACATTCGGGAAGCGAGCGATAATATCTTTCACTTGTTGTGCAGGGAATGGGTAAATTTGTTCCACACGAATAATGTGTAAGTGATCAAGCCCTTCGCCGTCTTTCACACGTTCTGCTAAATCGATCATTACTTTACCTGTACCAAGTACTACTTTTTCAACCGCTTCTGTGTTTTTGCCTAAACCTTCTTGCTCGATTACTTCCTGGAAGCGACCATTTGCAAGTTGTTCAGCAGTAGCTGCAGCAAGTGGATGACGTAAAAGTGATTTTGGAGAAACCACTACTAATGGACGTACACCTTCTGTACCTAATAAAGCAGCTTGACGGCGTAATAAGTGGTAGTAGTTGCCTGCATTTGAACAGTTTGCTACGAACCAGTTATTTTCTGCAGATAATTGCAGGAATCGCTCCATACGGCTTGATGAGTGCTCTGGACCTTGACCTTCATAACCATGTGGTAAAAGAAGTACGAATCCAGATTTTTGACCCCATTTAGCACGTGCACTTGAGATGAAGTTATCAAACATTACTTGCGCCATGTTTGCAAAGTCACCGAATTGTGCTTCCCATACAGTTAGTACATTTTGGTTTTCTAAATTGTACCCATATTCAAAACCTACTACACCTGCTTCTGTAAGTGGTGAGTTGTAAACTGTAAATGAAGCGTTTGCACCTTCAATATGATGTAATGGTGTAAATTCAGCACCGTTATTTTTGTCATGTAATACTAAGTGACGTTGAGAGAACGTACCACGCTGTGCATCCTGACCAGTGAAACGAACCGGTGTGCCATCTTGCGTAATTGTTGCATATGCTAAAGTTTCAGCATGACCCCAGTCAATTTTACCTTCAGTAAACGCATCACGACGTTTTGCTAAAATTTTACCTAACTTGTTTTGCGGCTCAAAACCATCTGCAAAGACAAGTAAATCTTCATTTACTTTAGCTAAACGCTCAGCATCTACTTTAGTATCGATTTCAGGGAATTCGATTTTTAGTTCTTCCGGCATATTAGGCGTTACATGCTCGTCTTTTTCTGCCATTTCTTTAACATGATCATACGCAGCTTGCATTTCCGCATAAATAGCAGTATCTAGAGCTTTTACTTCATCAGCAGATAAAATGCCGGCTTCTGCTAGTTCTGCACCATACAATGCACGAATCGGTTCATGTTTTGATACTAATTTATATGTTTCAGGGTTTGTTACTGTCGGATCATCCGTTTCATTATGACCGTAACGGCGGTAACCGATTAAGTCGATAACGATATCCTTTTTAAATTTCGCACGGTATTCCGCTACAAAGCGACCAACAGCTGCCACTGTTTCAGGGCTGTCAGCATTTACATGAATAACCGGAATATCATAGCCTTTTGCAGGGTCAGATGAATAAATAGATGAACGTGAATCATGCAACTCAGTCGTGAAACCGATCATGTTGTTCGCGATAATCTGAACTGTACCACCTGTTGTAAATCCTTCTGTTTGAGAGAAGTTGAATCCTTCTGTCACAATCCCTTGACCAGCAAATGCCGCGTCACCATGTAAAATGATACCGAATGCATTTGATGGATCATGTTTAGCCGTTCCTGCTGCAGATACATCATCTTGAGCTGCACGAACAGAACCGATTACAAGCGGGTTCCCTACTTCTAAGTGTGATGGGTTATAGGCTAATTTAACGTTCAATCCAGAATCATGAGTGTAAGATGCACCCATATGGTATTTAACGTCTCCAGTCCAGCCTTTTGTAATTTCTAATTTACCATCTTCAGGGAAGAATAGATCATTTGAAACGTGGGCGAAATCAGAGAACATCATATCGTATGGTTTGTTTAAAACGTGTGTTAATACGTTTAAACGTCCACGGTGGGCCATACCAATTCGAACATTTTTTACACCTTTAGTTTCAGATGATTTAATAATTTCATCTAAAAGGATGATTTGTGTGTCTAAACCTTCTCCAGAGAAACGTTTTTGACCAACAAATGTTTTATGAATGAATTTTTCAAAGTTTTCAATGCGTGTTAATCGCTCTAAAACTGCTTTCTTTTCTTCAGGTGATAACGTTGCTTTAAACGCTCCGCCTTCAACTTGAGCTTCGATCCATGCACGTTCTTCCGCATTTTGTAAATGTGCAACTTCTACACCTATTTTATCTGTATATACAGATTTTAAATAATCAATTGCTTCCTTACCGTTTGTAACACCTGCAGGAACATTTGCAAAAAATACTGATGCAGGAATAGCTTGAAGATCGGCCGCTGTTAAATTGAATACGCTTTCTTCAATGCGTGAAGTGTCTAATTGACGATTTTTTAGTGGGTATAAATCTGCTGCTAAATGGCCGTTTTCACGAATTGATTCTGCCAATTTAACTGCTGCTAATACTTTTTTGTAGTCTCCAGTACCTGTTACTGCTGCAGTTGCAACCGGTTGTTGACCATCTGCAAATACAGGACCACCGTATGCTTGGAATAATTCTACTAGTTCCGGTTCTACTTCTTCAGGAGATTGCAGGAATAAGTCATATTGCTCTAGTACATAACCTAAGTTAGGACCAGAAAACGCTGACCATGGAGAACCTGCAGGTAATACATTGTTCGACATGAAAATAACCTCCAAATTTTGCCTTATGGCTGTTCCAATAATTTACTCAAAAAAGGATAATATTGTATATTACAATACAAAAATTTCCTTCTTTTGTAAGTAGATAAATTAAGTATTCTCTTTTTATCTACTAAATCAAAGCAAATAATATTTTATCATTCTTCCACACGGACTAAAAGCACATTTATAAACGTCGGAAGAACATTTTTTCCATCTCAATCTTACTACTCTTCACAAAAAATACAACTCTTTTTATCAAATTAAGCAATTTTTTTCGTGAACTATTGAAATAGTAATTAGATTGACTAAAATTATTCATTTTTTAAGAAGTTTTAGGTAAAAAAAGGTACCTTTCTGCAATTTACTTTCTACATCAATTTCCACTTCATATTTATCTGCAAGCATTTTTGTAATACTCAACCCAAGTCCAGTACCTGCAACTTTGTTTGTACGTGATGCATCCACCCGGTAAAACCGGTCGAAAATATGCGGTAAATGCTGTTCTGAGATACCGATCCCATTGTCTTCTAACGTAACTAAGATTGTCGATTGTGAATCATTATAATTGATATTCACATTAAGATTCGGAACATTGCTATTATATCGTATACTATTACTCAAAATATTTCTAAAGATTTGCGCTAAGGCATGCTCAGTAATGGCGGCTGCCGACTTTTCACCGGTAACTGTCAAATGAAATTCAGCGGCAGGATACAGCTGCAATAATTCTTCTTTTACTTGTTCGTATACTTGTTCTATATCAGCAGAAGCATGTTCATCCGCTTGCTCCCTACGTGCCAATTGCAATAGTTCTTCTATCATTTTTCTCATACGTGCAATTTCAGTAATAGAAGTATTTAATGATTCTTCCATTACTTCCGGTTCATCTTTACCCCATCGTTTGATTAATGATAGATGGCCTTCAATTACTTGAATCGGTGTTCGCAGTTCATGCGAGGCGTCTGCAACAAATTGCTGTTGCTTTGTAAATGAAATTTCAAGTTCATTCATTAATGTACGGTACATATGAAGTAAATCGCCAATCTCATCTTTTGCCGTATAATCAAATTTAGGCTGTTCAGTAAAACCGTTTTTTCTGACAAAGCTCATTGCGTCACGTAACTGGACAAGCGGTTTCATTAGCATATTCGCCAAGTAGTAGCTGATCATAACCGAAAATAAAATGGCACCAAAACCAATAATAAAAATCGTCGTCAAAATATAATTCATCATCGATTGAAATGCTGCCAACGGATGAATTAATTGCATAATCCCTTGAAATTGTCCGATTTGAACGACTCGGTGGATGATAAAGCTTTCAGATCCAGCAATCGTCTGTTTTTCGATCATCGTCGAAAAGTAATTTTGATTTTGTGGCAGCTGTGCAGCCGGTGCCGCATCATTAATTCGCATTACTTCGATACCATCCAGATTAAATACGCGTACCGTTTGTTCCTGATTTAAAATGGCTTTCATCAGAGCCGTGTTATTCTGCAGTGCCTGTACTGTAACAGTGTTGCCCTGTGATTCAAAGTAGGTTGTCATATCATCGACCGTCCGCAATGCATTTTTCTCTTCATTATGAATAAGCCAAGTTTGCAAAGCGATATACAGTACAACAGATATTAGGGCATAGCTTACAAAGATCGTTACACCTACCGCAAGCATCCACTTTGATTTTAAAGAAAGGTTCAAAAGTTTGTTTTTCATCATCCTCACCCGCGCATCACATAGCCAACCCCACGTACGGTTTCAATGTACGGAGTATGATCTGTTTGCAGTTTTGTACGCAAATGGCGAATATATACATCGACTACATTAGTTTCTACCTCAGTATCAAATCCCCAAACCTCTTCTAAAATACGTTCCCGTGTACATACAAGGTTTCTGTTTTCCACAAGCAATTTCAATAGATCGAATTCTTTTCTTGTAAGTTCGATTTTATTGTTTTCAAATATTACTTCATAAGCATCTACGTCGATTTCCAACTCCCTTAAAATGAGTTGTTTTGATTTTTGGGCAGGCTGCACTCTCCTTAAGATTGAACGGATCCGCGCCAATAATTCTTCTATCGCAAAAGGCTTCACAACATAATCATCTGCTCCCGCATCCAATCCTGAAACGCGGTCCATTACTTCATCACGTGCTGTAATAAGGAGAATCGGTACATTGCTTGTTTTTCGTATTCTTCTACATACTTCAATCCCATTTAATTGCGGTAGCATTACATCGAGCAAAATACAGTCGAATTGTTCACTTACAGCCAATTCCAGACCAGTTCTCCCATCATATGCAACAACCGTTTCAAATTGCTCGTGCTTAAGCTCCAGTTCAAGGAAACGTGCTATATTTTTTTCGTCTTCAATTATTAAAATCTTCTGTTTCATCAGCTTCCCTCTCTATCAGCAATATATATCATAATTAGTGTACCATTTGTATTTTACAAAAAAAAAGAATACGGAGTATATTTCCGTATTCTTGCAAGTGCTAATTGGAAGACTGCTTTGCCTTGTATAATGCTTGATCCGCTAAATCGATAAGAACGTCTAAACTTATACTGTGTTTTGGATAAATCGAAATCCCCATCGAGGCTGTAGGTGAAAAATGGCTACCTCTAATCAACCATCCGATTTGCAGATTTTCTTTAATCCTGTCCATAATGTGAACAAGTTGGACGGAACGTTCTTTTTCGAATATGGACAACCCTGTTAAAACAATGAGAAATTCGTCACCACCCAACCTTATAACAAGGTCTTCATTTCGTACACTGCGAACGAGCGAATTCCCGAATTGAATTAAAAACTCATCCCCAACATCATGTCCGTATATATCATTTACTTCTTTAAAATTATCTCCGTCAAGATATAAAATTGCCAGGCAAGTACCTGTCTCGTCTGCCTCCTTTTTAAGAAGCGGAAAGTCCTTGTACAGTTTCCGGCGATTACCGAGCTGCGTCAAACTATCATGATAGGCTAAATAAGTTAATTTATCTTCCAGTTCCTTGCGCTCGGTAATTTCTCTTGAAACCATGACAATTTCCGTAATTTCATGATGTGACAAAGCGAACGTTAACGTGTAATTCCCTTCCGTCCAAATCGTACTATTATCTTTTTTATACAAAAGCAATTCAATTTTTTGTTCTTGTACTACATCAACTGTTTCCGGGTTCAATGCTTCGTGCCACAGTTCAACACTTTCCGGCTTCAGCAATCGATCGTACGGTAAACCGATAAGCTCTTCTTCCCGGTAGCCAAGTTTCCTTGAATAGGAAGGTGAAGCATATTTAATTTTGCCGTAGCGGTCTGTTACGACAATAAAATCATTTGTGTTTTCAGTAATCGCTCTGAAATTTCGTTCAATTATATATAGCTCGGACATTAATTGTTTTTCAGATGAAATATTATATTGAACCATTAAAAACTGCTCCACTTCCCCGAGTTCATTTTTCAGGGGAATCATAGTAGAGTCCACCCAATATATCTCACCATTCTTTTTACGATTGCACACTTCCTCACGCCAGATTTCTTCTTTACTTGCTTTTTGCCAAAAACTCATCGAAGCTGAATCGGATAGATACGTTGAGTGAAGAATATGATGCGGTTTACCAATTAATTCATCATGCGTAAAGCCTGTATTTTCAATAACCCGCTCATTAATATCGATTATATTTCCATCTACATCTGTAAATATAACGTCAGCCAATGAATTAATCGCATTTTTGAACATTTCCAGACCATGTGAAGCTGTGCGCAATGCCTGTCCTTGTTTAATAAATTCTGTAATTTCCTGCAATATGATAAATACTGCGATATTTTCACCATTGCTTGTCAACGAGGAAAAGGAAGCAGTAAAACAACGCCGCTCATTATGTTTATCGATGAAAAACAGCATTTTCGATTGAACATTTTCTCCCAGCAGAGCCCGTTTTATATAACTATTCAATTTTTTTGCCGTTTTTCTGTCTATAAAAGGCATGTCTAACATAGTGATCCGGGAAGCATCTTTCACTTGAATATTAAACTCTTCCAAAAATGTTGGGTTTGCTTCAAGTAATTGCAGTTCATTGGAAACTAATATCGTGGATAAAAATGAATTAGAAAATATGGAACGCATAAATAAATATTTATCTTCTAAATCAAGGCTCATCGATACTTCTTTCGTCATGGCCAAAATATAATTTTTCCCGTCTTGTATTACTGGAATAGTTGTCGTTCTTTGTTTTCGAACATTCATTTTTTCATAAGTAAAATCTTCAAATTCAACTTGTCTGTTTTGTTCGATTGTTAAATCATAATAGTGAATAATCGTCTTTGCTAAATGGGACGGGATTACCTGTTCGATCGTTTTGCCGCAGGGATTCGTATTAATCAGATTTACTGCAGCATCGTTGACAAAAATATAACGATACTTTCCATCTATTTTTTCCATGAAGAATACCGCATCATTACTTTTTTTGAATAACAAATTCAATAAATCCATTGAATAAATGGAACTCATCATCCTTGTCCCCCCACTATACTGATGTTTACAGAAAGCTTTCTATTTTATCTTTCACAAAAAGTTTGCATTTCTCATATTGAATTTGCTCTTCTGCTAGCTGAAAATGAACCAATTGAATTTTTTCGTCTTGAAGTTCATATTCATAATCCCCCAGTACCGTTGCATTTCCGATTAGTGCCAATTCCCATCTGTCACCATAGTTCTTAACTTCACACTGAACAAAACCTCCGGGATTATAGACGGTTACTTTACTGTTCGTAATAAATCCTTCAATAGAAGCAATAAGTGCAGAGGCAGTCATTGCCGTACCGCAGGCATTTGTAAAGCCTACCCCCCGTTCAAAAGTTCGGACGAATATTTCATCAGGAGATAACGGCTGGACATAGCTGACATTCACTCCATCCGGGCAATATTCATTTTCACTGTTCAAATAGGCAGCGAGCTGTTCTTGGTGTAACGTATTTTCCATATATTTATGATCAACGATTCCGATTAGATGCGGATTTGGTACAGATATCGCTGTAAAAGGAATATCCATTGAAAAAGCAGGAATAATTTCATGGCGCAATTGTTGTCTATTGTCTACCTTCATTGGCAATGATACTAGTTCAAATGAAATGGGTGAGATTTCTACAGAATATGTAGGTAGTTGTTCAAAAATGGATGCTTCTCGTTTTACTTTCAGACAGGCATGCATTGTTTCGATAACCGCTTCATCTACATTTAATTTTTCGCAAACATACCGCGCGACACAGCGTAACCCGTTCCCGCACATCGAAGCTTCCGAGCCGTCCGCATTAATGACACGCATTTTTGCATCTGCAACGGAAGATGGGAGCACGATTAATAAGCCATCCGCTCCCCCATCATTGGAGTGATGACAAAGCTGTTTCGCGATATTCACAAAATTAAATTGTTCATCATATAATGCTTCGTATAAATAAAATGTATTTCCCGAACCATGTACTTTCGTTAATTGGATACTCATATTTTGTGCCTCCACGTTCTCTCTTATTTTATTATATTATACTGTCAAAAAATTCATCTTGTCATTAATAGTTTTTATTGACGCATTTTTCTGAATATATCGACTTTTAGCAGAAAAAAATGTTTTTTTCGAGCTTGAAAGTTGCGACAAGAGAATATATTATAATAAACTGTAGATATATTTCTTATTTCGATATTGTTATTAATTGTCTAGGATAGAGCGAGACATACGAATTATGCATAATAGTTTAACGTCAAATTCTTTTAGGTAAGATCAAGCTCGAAATGACTACTGCCTTATGATAAAGAACCTTTTAGCATTAGAAGATTATTTGCACCATTTCTTTAACAACAGGCTCTACCATTTTCTTCTTAAAAGGAGGCGTTTCACATGTTAAAACAGAGAGAACTTCATGAAACAGCAGAATTATACGAATTATTACGTCATCCGTCTGTGTTTCCATTCGTACGTCAGAAAGCGACTTCAGCAGAAGAGTACTTATTTATGACTAAACAATTGATAGAAGAAGAGCAAAACGGATTAACGATTTCACGTACAATTGTAGATGATTGGGGTGCTCCAATCGGAACAATCAGTATTTTTGATATCCAAGATGGCGCCGGCTTCTTAGGAACATGGATCGGCAAACCATATCAAGGCATCGGTTATAATCAGAAAGCGAAATTAGCGTTTTTAAATGAACTATTTTTCGACTATGATTTCCATACCGTTTTCTTACGCATCCGGGAAGAAAATGCACGCTCACAAGCAGCCGCATTGAAATTACCTTATGTAGTAGATGCCGAGCAAACAAATCCGTCTCTTTACAATGAAATTAATCAAGGTGTTAATAAATTCCGTCTTTTTAAAATTCCTAAAGATCTGTTCTATTTAACAACTGCCAATACGCTCGAGCAAGCAGAAGAACAGGCAATGTAAAAAGGAAACTTACATTTGTGACGTGAACATCATCTTTACGCTTATATGATAAAGGCGTCATAAATATTCCAGAACGAAACAAGGGGCTACCTTAAAAGTATGAACTTTTAGGTAACCCCTTTTTATTGATTATTTTTCATATTGAGTAATTAAGGCAACCATTTCTTTTGGAGTTTTCGGATGTTCGACTTCGAGCATCTGATCAATCATTTCTTCCGCTTTCTGTTCAAGCATTTGTATTGCTTCCATGAATGATTCTTTTGTCAATTGTTCCTCGTCCAATACATGTGCAAAGCCTTGTTTTTTAAACAAGTTGGCATTTAATATCTGATCACCACGGCTTTTTGCTGCAGAAAGAGGAATGAGCAGCATCGGTTTATGCAACGCCAAAAATTCGAAAATCGAGTTCGAACCAGCACGCGATACAACAAAATCGGTTGCATACAGTAAATCCGGTAATTCTGTTGTCACATATTCAAACTGACAGTAGCCTTGCAGATTTTCCAATTTTTTGTCGGCGTTCCCTTTACCGCACAAATGGATAATCTGATACTTCTCTAATAGTGATGGCAAATTTTCACGAAGCGCATCATTAATAATAACAGATCCTAAGCTTCCACCCATTACAAGCAGAACTTTTTTTTCGGCTGTAAATCCACATAACGCCAAACCACGCTCACGATTTCCTTCAAATAGCTGCTGACGGATAATCGAGCCAGTGCAAGTTGATTTGTCGTTCGGTAAATGTTTCATCGTTTCTTTGAAAACCGTAAAGATATGGGACGCGAATGGCAGTGAAATTTTATTTGCTAAGCCAGGTGTCACATCCGATTCATGGACAACAACCGGAATATTTGCCAATTTTGCCGCAATAACGACTGGCACTGAGACAAAGCCACCTTTAGAAAAAATTACAGTCGGCTTAATTTTTTTGATGATCGAAAAGGCTTGTGTAACACCTGCCATCACTTTAAACGGATCTGTAAAATTCTGTACTGAAAAGTATCGGCGCAGCTTTCCGCTCGAAATACTGTGATAAGGCAATGAGGGAAATGCATTTGTAATAAGCTCCTTTTCAATCCCATCATGAGAGCCTATATAATGCACATTATACCCCGCTTCCTGCAATGAAGGGATAATCGCTTCATTTAATGATACGTGACCGGCCGTACCCCCGCCTGTTAAAATAATTGTTTTTTCGTTCATAAACTTCTCCTAACAAAGCAAATGTCATTGCATCTATTTTATGCAACAAGACATTTCAACATGCTTCGATATATATCTTATTTATTTGATGTAACATTTTATTTTCAATGATTATTTTTACTACTCTTTTTATAGTTCCTTTTATATTATTTAATATTTGTTCCTGTTTTGTTATTCTAAAAAAATAATTTTACTGTTTATCACTTCTATTCATGCGAATTATACACCTTTTTTTATAAGGCTTTTAAAAGTATACCGTATATTGTAGCACATTTTGGCACTTTATAAAGCATTTCTCTAAAAATGGGTGTTTTCACATACAAAATTATAAAGGCCAAAAGAAATAATAAATTTCCCTAAAAATATTTCTATTGTTTTAAGTATTCGCTCAATAATAAAATAATACCCGAAATAAAAAAACTACCCTTCTCATGTTGAAAAGGATAGTATCTTCATCAAATTACTTTTTTATAAATTGTTGCGTCCAGATATTACCGTCCTTCACATAGCCAACACCAATATGAGTGAAGTCTTTATTTAAAATATTAGCGCGGTGACCTTCAGAGTTCATCCATGCTTGCACAACTTCTTCCGGTGTTCTTTGGCCTTTGGCGATATTTTCACCAGCTGATTTATAAGCAATGCCCAATGCTTTTAAGCGGTCAAACGGGCTGCCGAATGTTGGTGAAGTATGTGAGAAGTAATTTTTATCTTTCATATCCTGAGATTTTTCACGTGCCGCTGCCATTAATGGGCGGTCAATTTGTAGTGCACTTAAACCATTTTTAGCACGTTCTGCATTTGTTAATGCAACAACTTTTTCTTCAATCGCTAAAATTTGATCTGTAGCTGTCAATTCTTTTTGTTCTTGAACTGGAGCCTGTTCAGTTTTAGGTTGTGTTGCAGGTGTTTGTGACTGTGTTTCTGTCGTTGTTGGAGCAACAACTTTTGGCGTTTCGTTGTTTACAACGTTTGTTGGCTCTTTTTCTACTTTCTTGTTAACCTCTTTAGAAGACTCTTTGCTGACATCTTCTGTTGAAGCCGGTTTTTTAACTGTATTTGTCGACACTTCCTGTTTAACGATTGTCCCTTTTTGAGGTGTCGTTTTTACAAGTTTAAAATAATTATTAAGCTTTATTTTATAGTTATATGTTGATTGAACATGATTAGTAGTTGTTGTTGATTTGCCCCCTTCAATTGCATTAGAGCTTGCATTAGCAACGGGTGCTTGAGTTGCAAAAAGTATTACTGCACAAAATGGTAGAACTAATTTTTTCATTTTGTACGCCTCCTCTCGTGATTTCATCGTAAATGAAAAAACGAAAAAAAAAAGGCCTATAAATTGGTAAACTGTCCACCTACCAACTTATTAGCCTTAAAATCTTATATTTTACTCATAATTTGCGATAAATTTATCCAATTTCCTCAAACATTTCATCTGAAAAGCTATTGACGTATTATGATAGTTAGATAATTTCCAGAGTGTTAATGTTCTCCCCAATGATGACTAAATTCGGTTCCATTTTAATATATTCCGGCAGCCATTGGACCATTCCGTAAGCATACTGGAACAGCATTGGATTTTTGATTCCCTCAATCGGAACATAGCCTTTCATACGATAAACGGTATCCGGTAATGAACGAACCCAGTTTTCAAACTCTTCCTGTGTAAAGCTTGTATCAAATCGTACAAGTCGCGAGCCTAAATTGAAGCTTTCGCCAATACGTGCTGTCACAATATCATCTTTGGATACACGGGCAGTTGACTGGATATTTTGCAATAACTTTAATGGAACACGGCCATTTGTCGTTTGGAGGATGAATGCATTTGCATTAAACCCTTGCAATTCATAGACAACTTGCGCTTGTTCCGATTCCGTTAGTAAGTCCGTTTTATTTGCCAGTAACAGATGAGCATGACGAATTTGTTCCATAAAAAGAGAACGTACTTGTGGAGTAAGGTTTGATCTGTCCAACCATAACCGACTGTCCGCCACCGTCACAATTCCTTTAATATTCAACTTATCCGCAAATAAAGGCGAATAAACCGCATCCAGTGCTTCTACAGGGTGTGCAGCGCCTGTTGTTTCTATAATAAGGACATCAAATTCCTGATCGTGTAAAAGGGACTGGATTTGCGCTTCTGTTTTTTCTGCTCCACTGCAGCAAATACAGCCTTCCAACATTTCCTTCAATGGCACATCCTCTTCTACCGCCTGTGAATCAAATGGAAGCTTGCCTAATTCGTTCATAATAACAGCCGGCTTTAAATTGGCCTCCTTCAACTGGCGAATGACATTGGTTAACATGGACGTTTTGCCGCTCCCTAAAAATCCGCTAAATAAATATACATCCTTCATAAGTTCACTTCCTATAATAATGGGCTGGCAATAAAGTGTTTTTCACTTTTTACCAGCCCGCTTTTTTTTATTCGTTTGTCGTTTCTTCAGGTTTAATATCCAATAATTCTTTCGCTTTTAAGATTTGAGGATCTTCTGTTTTTAGCTTTTCGCTAATTGCATCCATTAAGGCATATGTTGTATCACCTGTTAAAATACCCGTAACTTCTAATTTATTATCTTGCTGATATGCTTTTAATGCAGCTTCAGTTGCTCCATCAAATTGTGTATCAACTTTACCTGGCTCATATCCCAATACTTCCAGGATACGTTCAGCTGTTTTGATGGAAGCATGATTTGCTGCTTTTTCATATTGCTGGTTCGGATCGATATAAGGTAAAGAAGCATAATCCGGGTAGTCAACTTTTACATCTGGTGCAATACCTTTTTCATTCACCCAATTGCCGTCTGGAGTTAACCATTTACCTGTTGTGAATTTTAAGTTTGCCCCGTCTTCCATATAAATGATTTCCTGCATTGTCCCTTTACCAAAGGAATTCAATCCTACAATTTGGGCACCTGCAGATTCTTTTAGTGCACCTGCTAAAATTTCAGATGCAGAAGCACTTCCTTCATCGATTAATACCGTTACCGGAAGATTATACTTAGAACGATTATCCGCAGTCACAATTTGAGGTGCTGCATCTCGTTCTTGAATTTGAACGATTGTTTTTCCTTCCTCAACAAACAAGTTTGAAATGTCGATTGCCGCCTTTAAATAGCCGCCTGGATTTTGACGAACATCTAAAACAATCCCTTTCATACCTTGTTTTTCATATTCAATTAGCAACTTTTCCAGTTCTACTGCTGTGTTTTCACTGAAAGAAGTGATTTGGAAGTGTGCAATACCTTCTTCATCAATATCGCCATACACCGTTTCTACCGGGATATCATCACGCACGATCGTCATATCAAAGCTCTCAGCATCTCCGCGTTGAATTGTCAAAGTGACTTCAGAACCTTTTTCACCACGAATCAGCAACACAGCTTCTGTAGAGCTCATGCCTTTGACGCTTTTCCCGTCAACCGCCAATACCATATCTTTCGGTTGTAAACCGGCTTTTTCGGCAGGCGTATTTTTAATTGGGGAAACAATCATTATATAACCATTTCGTTCTTGGATTTCCGCACCAATTCCTTGAAAACTAGAAGACAGGCTTTCATTAAATGAACTAGCCTCATCTTTATTCATATAATCAGAATAAGGGTCTCCCAATGCATCAAACATCCCGTTGATTGCACCATATACCACTTCTTCTTCATTTATGTCTTCATAATATTTTTGCTGAAGTGCATCATACGCATCATATAGTTTTTTGAATTCCGCCCGTTCCACCGGTTCTTTAACTTCTACAACTTTGTTTTCACCGAATGTTAACGCAAAAATTGTTAAACCGGCTGTACATAAAATTGTCAGGAAAATGACCATTATGAATGCAAATGGTTTCATGCGTAAATATTTTCCTGCCGGTTTAGTAATTTGCTCTTCGTTTAAACCGTTTTGATCCTCATCTCTTTTTTGTTCATCCATTTCAATTTCACCACTCTCATTTTTACACTGTCTGATGTCACACTATACCAATAATATCAGTTTACAAGCGACTAGAAAAGGATAGACGTTAATTTTTTTATTTCGTTTCATATTTAATAGAAAAAAGCAGCGATTTTCGCCATAACGCGGCATCGCTGCTTGATTTATTATTCTGTTTTAGCTTCATTTATAACTTCATTTGGTATATTGATCTCTTTTACTTCATCAAATTTCGAATAGACAATGTTCGCATCATTTTCAATCGTTGTTTCCTGGCCTTCGATATTTGTGACAATCTTGAGGTCCATATCCATTTCTTTTATATCAAATGTATCTTTTGCAACGACAATATTATATTGTGAATCTTCAAAGGTCATGTTCTCAAGAATTTCACCATTAACCTCCATTGATTCACCTAAGCTTGCCCCCATTTGTGAAACTATGAACTGTTTGAACTCATCCCCTTCAATGTTCAGTGTTAACAAATAATTCTCATCGTCCTGTTCAAAGCTGAAATCATCGATAAATTGCTCAAGCTGTTCAAGTTGTTCTGATGCATCTGCCTGGGCACCGGTTTGCGCTATTAATTGTTCATACTGCTCATCCGGCATTTTCAGCCATTCATTCGTATCGCCGTTCAACATGTAAAAGCCGTCTTCTTCGGTCATATACATTTCTATCGGCATATCCATTTTTTCATCGCCCATATCCATCTTAACGGTTCCTTTTGAATACATCGCCATCGGTTTTTGCTGTATATCCATTGCCAAGTTTGAATTGCTTGTAATTTCCATCGTTTGACCTTCCATAACGAAGCTCGTCACCTGATCCATCGTTGTTTCAGCATGAACACTTTTCAAATTTTGCTGGCGCTGCATGGCATTCTCATATACTTGCTGTAATGTTAAATTGGCTTCGCTATCTGTACCTTCAACCGGTTCTGCTGTATCTCCGCAGCCTGCAACTAGTGCAATCGATAATGTAGACATCGCGAATACGTATTGTTTTTTCAAATGATTTCAACCCTTCCTAGATAAACTTCTCCTATCCATACCCTAATTTGGTTTATTAATATCTTTAATTTGGAAATAAGATTAAATGAATTTTATTATGAATTGAAAATATTGTATGGATAGAGTGCATTTTTTAAGGAATGACGGATAAAATAAAAAGTGTCTACAGGCATAGACACTTTTTATTCTTCACCAATTTAACTTAATACCGTATTGTTCATTTAAGAACACATGCAATTCTTTGTAAGTGCAAAGGGCAATGCCGATGACAATTTCGTTTTCATTCATGTCTTTTTCGATTTTGAGGTTGTTATCAAAAATGTGAAAGTTCATCGGCAAAGCTCTAATATCCACACTAATGTTATGTGCGGCTTTGTTGCGCCAATAATTCAGCAACCATAAGTTTTCGAACAATTTTTGTTCGATTAAGCCTAATGCATAAACAGCATATACTTTAGTGCTGTAATTAGAACTCGCCATCGGGATATAAGTTGACTGATCCTTGAAGCTTCGTACTTTCGGCAGCTTTTCCTGAATCAAATGGTTAATGGCATTTTCACAAAACAGACTAACCGTGACAATATTCGCTAACGGATCCACTGTGCTTGAGATTCGATCAATAAATTTCTTTGCTACTTCCTGACTCATCCCCTCACTCCTTTTTACTTTTTTGGCCGTCATCTTATGTGCTTTAAAATTGTCGGTATCTCAGTTTGCCCACAACACAAATTCCATATGCCAAAGATTCGCTAAGAAAATTTTTTGGAATTTTTATACGCCATTCGTTAAGTACTAATGTGCTTTATAGGTATACATAAAAAAACACACCACAATTGTGATGTGCAAGAATAATTCATTATTTCGTGTACATCTACATTCGTCTATTTCCTCAACAATTTAATCTGGCGTTCCATTCTTTTATCTGCTTTATGATCACGAACTACCAAAATTGCATGTATAACTGCCGGAATCCATATTAAAAAACATAGAAAAAAGTTGATTAATGCTTGTATTGGTTTACCGCAAATTAATACAGCTAACGGTGGAAAGAAAATAGCTAATAAATACATCATGATGAGCACCTGCTTAATAATGTTTACTTTTAGCATTAGTCTACCCATTAATTTGTCCAGTATTATAATCATTTTCCTTTACTGAAATGATGTACGGTGCTTTTCAATTACCTTTATATAGAAAAAGTGCCTAACAAGTTATAACCTGTTAGGCACTTAACGTTATAAATTAACTTACAATACGTTGTTATTTTAATCCTGGATTGCCGCTTCCAACGCAATAACCATCATGTCATTGAACGTAGTTTGACGTTCTTCTGAAGTTGTTACTTCACCAGTTAGGATGTGGTCAGATACAGTTAAAACTGTTAAAGCCTGACGACCGAATTTCGCTGCTAATGTGTATAGTGCTGAAGTTTCCATTTCAACAGCTAATACGCCATATTGTGCTAATTTTTCGTTTTGTGCTTCATCAGAATAGAACATATCTGCCGTGAAGATATTCCCTACACGTACGTTTAAATTCGCTTCTTTTGCTGCATTATATGCTTTTAGTAATAAATCAAAGTCTGCAGTTGGTGCATAATCGATAGTTCCGCCGAACACAACTCGATTCATGTTTGAGTCTGTAGATGATGTTTGTGCAATAATAACGTCACGTACTTTCACGTCTTTTTGAATTGCACCACAAGTACCTACACGGATTAATTTTTGTACACCGTATTCTTGAATTAATTCAGTCGCGTAAATTGAAATCGATGGTACACCCATGCCTGTCCCTTGTACAGAAATGCGTTTTCCTTTATACGTACCTGTGTAGCCAAGAATATTACGTACTTCGTTGTATTGTACAACATCTTCTAAAAATGTTTCGGCAATATATTTTGCACGTAATGGATCTCCTGGTAATAGTACAATTTCTGCAATTTCGCCTTTTTTGGCATTAATATGAACGCTCATCAAAAAACCTCTTTTCATCATAATTCTTCTAAATTGTAAACGTTTTCGTATAAACATTCAATCGTTAGACGTCTTGCTTCACAAAAAAATTTGCATACAAAACAATATTTGGACAAAATAACGAATTTTTTACTATGATGCATCATAATTTCACTATACCCCATCTGGCGTATTACATGCAAAACATCACTTATATCGAAAATTTATTTTCATATAAATCCCATAATTGATCAAAAGCACCGATAGTCAAATATTCGTCGGATTGAAATTCAATATAATTCGTAAGTTCTTCAAAGCTATCGGACATTTTAGGAAAGGCGTGATCCAGAAACATGCTTTCAGCAAAACGCACCTTTTCATCCGACCATTCTCCCCCTCTATATGTTAGTGCAAAATGATAAAAAGATTTTTTCAAAATTTCCCCTCCTTTATACATTTTTTCTCAATATATAGTGAAAATTTACCATACATGTAGTAAAATAGTTAAATATAGAATTTTCAGAAAGTGGTGAATTATTTGCGAAATAACAATAAAACTAAACCTATTAAAGAAAAACTAAGGAAAAACCCTAGTAAACCGAAAGCCCTATTTCACTTCTTTCATCTCATACGAGGGAAAATTTTAATTGCTTTCACTATTTTAATGGCAATTATTATTTCTATGCAAATTTTATCGTATATCAATATAACAAACTTGGAAAAAAACTTGCGAGAATTTGCTGCAGAAAATTTAAAACAGCAGATGCATATTAATAATTTAGCTTCCGATATTGCAAAGCTATCAAGCCATGAGCAAACTTACTTAATTACAGGCGATGAAAAATTTCTTCAATTATATGAAGAGTCGAAGGAACGAATACATACAAACTTAACTTCTATTGAAACTTCATTTAAAAATCAGGACGAAGAACTGAAAATCTTAGGCTTAATACAACAGTTTTACACCAATTATTTATCCTTTTCTAAATCGACAATAGAAATCCGTCAAAAATATGGCTTTGAAAATGCCGCTAAACTTTTTGCGAATAGCGGAAGCCAAAATTTTAAAGGATATATTGATGAAAACACAGGGAAACTGATACAAATACTCGAACAGCGTAACGAAAAAACAATTTCGGAATTGGAACAATTTGCTTCCGCCTCTAAAATATCAATTTTTGCCTTATCAGGTTTTGCTGTAATTTTAACCATTTCATTAGGCTATATATTATCTAAATCGATTCGAAGAAATACGAAAAAGATCAATGAATCGATTCTGGAAATTGCACAGGCTGGCGGTGACTTAACACGTCGCGTAAATGTTAAAACAAAGGATGAATTTTCAATTATCGGAAATTCTACGAATATTCTAATCGAATCAATTTCGACATTGGTTAAACGGGTTTCAAACCTTGCTGAGAATGTATCCGGGAGTTCACAGGAATTAATGGCACTCGCAGATGAAAATGCTCGAACAATTGATTTCATTGCTGATTCTACGATGAAAATCGCGAGCGACAGCAGCGACATTCTAAACAGTATTGGAAGTGCCGGCAATGAAATGCAAAAATTGGAACAATCGATGCACGTATTAGACGAAAAAGCACGAGAGGTTCAGCAGGCTGCCTATGAAATGAAAGAAGCCGCGTATCAAGGAAGCAAATCGGTCACCCATTCATCAACCGTCATGCTCGAAATCGAAGAAACAATGGCATCGACCTCGGATACGGTGGAAAAATTGGGGGAAAAATCGAAAGATATCACCTCTATTATAAGTACAATTACAGCGATTTCTGAACAAACAAATTTACTTGCATTAAATGCGGCGATTGAGGCTGCACGGGCCGGTGAACATGGACGAGGATTTGCAGTTGTTGCAGCGGAAGTTCGAAAACTTGCCGAACAATCCCAAAAGGCTGCAAAGGAAGTATCGGCAATTGTAGGTTCGATTCAAACAGAGGTGAAGTCGATTATCGAACAAAACCACACGGGTGTTCAAAAAGTAATTCGTGGAGTGGAAGTGACAAATGAGACGACCGGTTCTTTACAAAATATATTAATGCAAACAGACAAAACTTCTGATATCTTAACACAGATGGTTGCTCAAATCGAACAAACATTAAATAATAGCCATGGTGTGACAACTTCATTTGTACATGTTGCCGCTATTGCGGATAATACTGCTGTCAATACAGAACGCAGTGCAGCTGCCGCATCTAAAGGTTCCGCTTCCATGGAAGAAATCAATGCATCCGCCGTTGAACTAGCTGCTCAAGCGGATCAGCTGCGAAGCGTTGTCAATGAATTCAAAATCTAATTGATAAATTAAAAAAATACAACTCGCTTATGAAATTCCATAAGCGAGTTGCTTTTATTCAAACAATGATTTATATTCACCGTAGCCTTCTTTTTCAAGGTCTTCAACCGGAATAAAGCGCAATGCTGCTGAGTTGATGCAATAACGCAATCCGCCCAATTGTTGCGGACCATCCGGGAATACGTGCCCTAAATGTGAATCAGCTGTTTTACTGCGTACTTCCACACGACGCATACCGTGTGATGTATCAAAATGCTCGGTAACTTCAACTTGTTCAATCGGCTTTGAAAATGATGGCCAGCCACAGCCAGCATCATATTTGTCTTTCGAGCTGAAAAGCGGCTTTCCTGATACAATATCCACATAGATACCATCTTCAAACACGTCATTGTATTCATTACGGAATGGTGGTTCCGTACCTTGATTTTGTGTAACATGATACTGCATCTCTGTTAACTCTTTTAATCGTTGTTCTTTATTCATTTATTTCGACCCCCAGTGTTTTTCAATAAATCCTGCACGTCCAGAACCAACCGAATAGCGTTCATAATGTGCCGGGTTCTTCTTAAAGTAGTGCTGATGATAATCTTCTGCTGCGTAAAATGGCTTTGCTTCCAGAATTTTAACGGCAATTGGTGATTTGAATTTTCCGCTAGCATCCAGTTTTGACTTGGATAATTCGGCAATCTGCTTTTGTACATCATCATGGTAAAAAATCGCCGTTGTGTATGATTCGCCTCGATCATAAAATTGACCGCCCGCATCTGTAGGATCGATCAGTGTCCAATAAAGTTCAACCAGTTTTTCATACGGATAAATTTCCGGATCAAACGTAATTTGGACTGCCTCAAGATGGCCTGTTGTTTCACTGCATACTTGCTCGTATGTCGGGTTTTCAACATGCCCGCCAGTGTAACCGGAAATGACTTCTATAATACCGGGCTGTTGATCAAACGGCTTTACCATACACCAAAAGCAGCCCCCTGCAAATGTTGCTTTTTCATACGCCATTAAAATTACCTCCTGTTTTACTTCGTTTGGTTTGGAATAACTACTTCCAATTCTATTTTATCATTCGCTAAATCGATTTCCTTCGCGCGCACCCGGGAACCACTTGCGATATTGATTCGTGACAGGTCCACATAAATTTCTTCGTCGTTTGGCTTCACCGTAATCCAATTAGGAAAATTAACCGCATCATCAATCATTTTCAGAACGGTTTTCGGAGGGATATTTACCTTGCCGACGTGGACAGCTTCTTGACTCAGAGTGATATTCCCGTTATTAACAACAGGAATGAAGTCCATCTGAATCGGCAAATCGATATTAAAGACAGTTAATGTACTGTATAAATAAATTTTATCGTCCACTGTCAGCTCTACCGGAACCGGTGACTGGTTCATAGCTTCCGATAAATATTGTTTTGCGATTGCTTCGAATTCTTTAGCTGTCGTTTCCACAGTCAATATATTACCCTCAATTGGGAGTGGCGGCTGTTCTGTTGCTTGTTCTACATCAGCAGTTATAAAGTAGAGCAATGTGGCGAATGAAATGAGTACTGCTCCAGCCAATAATAAAAATGCGATTTTCCATTTGTTCATCTTCTCACTCCTCAAATCCTAATAAACCGTCTGACATCTGCTCAATATCACATTGTTGCATTGATTCAATGATGCGTTTTGTCATACGATCATATCCCGTGCTATTCGGATGAAAGAAGTCTACATGATATACCATATCCTCATTTGATACAAATAAATCCTCTACAGAGACAAAACATGCATTTTCATCTGTTGCAGCAAGCTTTTCAATTTCATCATTCCACTCCGATATAATCGGATCGAAAGGTGTAATCTCATCTACTACGATCGAAAAAGGATTATAGAACCCAACTAATATAATCGGTACCTCAGGATTTACTTTACGAATTTCTGCAATAACCTGCTCGTAACGTTTAGCGAATTTTGGTAATTCCTTATCAAACATAGACTTTTTCATTGAAAACAAATTCTTTTTTACAATTTTCATCACATCATTACCGCCGAGCGTAATCGTTACCAAATTTGCTTTTTCCAGCTCTTCATCATAATGGCCATGCTTAAGTAAATTCAATAGTTGATTACTGCGTCTCCCATTTTTACCGCGATTATCAAGCTCTACTTCTTCTACCATCGGCCATTTTTCCAGCTCCTGCTGCAGACGAATCGTATAGCCATAATCTTGGGTTTCATCTCCAACACCCCTTGTTAGCGAATCACCTAATGCTAAATAAAAAACCGGTTGTGCATTTTCTTCCTTACGATCAGACCAGTCTAGTTGAAATACATCATTGATAATATCAAAAAAGCTCGTATTAATTGTTTCTTCGTTTTCGGCTTCTGTTTCTGATATAGACAAATCATTTTGTTCACCGGATGACTTGTCGGACTGTTGTGCTTCTTCTATTTGTGGGTCAATTGTAACGGAGCATGCGGACAAGAAAATGACAGCTAATGATGTGAGTAATAACCGCCACATGCAACTTCCCCCTTTTTACTTTGTTATTTCATTATAAAATATTTTCCTTATCTTTAGGAATGATATGCCTATAAAAATAGTGATATATCAGAAAATACTTTTTATTGCTTTACAAAAAAGGTAATTCTAAAGTTAAAATTCTTTAGAATTACCTTTTACCTATTCTGTATAATAAATAAAGCCGATTGCACCTTCACCCGTATGTGTACTGATAACCGGAGAAGTAAAGGCAACTTCCACTTGTCCTGTATAGCCTGCTGCTTTTACTTGTTCGATCAGCGGATTCACTAGAGTATCCATTGAATTCGCATGTGAGATGCCGACACCTGCTACTTTTTTACCTTGAGTATCCTTTTCAAATTCACTCATCAAATATTTCACTACTTGCTTATAGCTGCGTGGTTTCGCACAAATCGTCACTTCCCCAATATCCAAGTGACCAATTGGCTTAATATTCAGTAAAGAACTAACAACTGCCTTACCTTTTCCGATTCGGCCGCCCTTTACCATATTTTCTAACGTATCCAATGCAACAAAAAGACGTGTGTTTTCACGTACACGATTCACTCCGGCAACAATTTCCTCCACTGTAGCCCCTGCATTACGTAATCGGATTGCTTCACGAAGCTGGAATGCCAATCCAAAAGCAATATAACGTGAATCAATTACAGTTACGTCAGAATCACTCATTTGAGAAGCCTGATTCGCTGACTGATATGTACCGCTCATACTGCCTGTCATATGGATTGATATAATTCTAGATCCATCTTTACCGAGCTCGTCATATAGTTCTTTAAATGCACCAGGTGACGGTTGAGAACTTTTTGGAAGTTCTTTTGCTGTTTTTAATAATTTAATAAATGTATCCGGTTGCAAATTTACGCGATCTGTATACGTTTTTTCATCAATTTGTACTGTTAGTGGTACTACATGAATTCCATGTTCCTGAATTTCCGCGTCTGTTAAATCGCAAGTTGAATCTGTTACGATATGAATTTGACTCAAAGAAAACACATCCTTTTTCTATCTTCCTTACTATTATAAAGAAATCATATTTGTTTACCAATATGACATTTGTCATTGAAGAATGACCCCGTTTATCACGATTTACATATGACATATAGCAGTATAACATCATGACATCCATCTATCACGAATATTTTGGATAGGAACTATACTAATATAAAGGAGCGTGATGACACATGCACAATTTAGACGCATTTGACTATAAAAACTGGAAAGAAGAACTTTGGAATGCCATAACTCATGGTATAGGCCTTGCCATCAGTATACCTATTTGCATCCTATTAATTGTCCATTCAGCTGTAAACGGCACTGCGATACATATAACTTCCTACGCTATTTTTGGCTCTTCATTGATTTTGCTGTTTCTAATGTCGACATTATTACATAGTGTTCCGGAAAAATATAAACGGTTCTTTTCTATACTGGACCATTCTTCAATATATATATTGATTGCTGGTACCTATACCCCGTTTTTACTTATAGCAATCGGGGGCGTGACAGGCATTGTCATGCTATGCATTATCTGGTTTATTGCAATACTAGGCGTTGTGTTCAAATGTCTGTTCATTCATCGATTCGAAAAATTATCGTTGGTCCTATATATTTTCATGGGGTGGCTAATCATTTTCGCCATTCGACCATTATATGAATTTTTGACGTTTGATGGTTTTATGCTAATGCTCATTGGGGGGCTGCTATTTACATTTGGCGCGATTTTTTACGCTTGGACACGCCTTCCTTACAATCATGCAATATGGCATTTATTCGTTATCGCAGGCTGCGGATGTATGGTGGCTTGTATATATATCTACTTGATTTAAAAGAAAAGTACTTTGGGCATAATTCAAAAACGGCACTTTTCTCATGGAGAAAAGTGCCGTTTTTTCGCTATGCTTAAAAATTGATTTCCATTCCGGGACGCTTTCCGCGGGCACTGCCTGAGCCTGTAGTCTCAGGCTTCGTGCTGTTCCTGCAGGAATCGCCCTACATTCCAATCAATTTTTTACTTCTGTCACATCGTCCTTTTTTATAAATTTATTTTTCATAAATACAATACTGGAATGTATATCCTTCATCAGACTCGATTGGGTCGAGGCATGAGATTTGTTTCCAGTTATCGTATGACGGAAAATAAGTGTCCCCTTTAAAACTATGGTTGATGAATGTAATATATAACCGATCGGCAATGGCCATGGACTGCTCAAAAATTTGAGCACCACCAATGATCATCACTTCCGCTTCACCTTCAACAAGCACCAAAGCTTCTTCCAGACTACCTACTATTTCAATACCTTCTGCTGCAAAGTCTTTATTTCTTGTAATGACAATATTTCTACGTCCCGGTAACGGTCGGCCAATTGAATCATATGTTTTACGGCCCATAATCATCGGTTTTCCCATTGTCATTTCTTTAAAGTATTTCAAGTCTCCCGGTAAATACCACGGCAAATCGTTTTGATAGCCAATAACCCGTTTTTCATCATGTGCAACGATTAATGAAATCATCGTAATCCCCCTTTATACCGCAATCGGTGCTTTAATTGACGGATGCGGATGATAGCCTTCCAGCGAAATATCTTCCATTTCAAAATCAAAGATCGATTGCTTTTCTAAATTAAGCTTTAAGGCCGGCAATTGCTTCGGTTCACGTGCAAGCTGTTCTTTTACTTGTTCAAAGTGGTTTGAATAAATATGTGTATCAGCCATACTGTGCACAAACTCGCCTACCTCCAAACCACATTCATGGGCAATTAAATGCGTCAGCAATGCATAGCTCGCAATATTAAAAGGTACACCTAGGAATGTATCAGCACTGCGCTGTGTCAGCATACAGCTTAATTTACCGTCTGCCACGTAAAACTGGAACATCGCGTGACATGGTGGTAAAGCCGCTTTACTGCCTTTTCCTCCCGCATCGATTACATCTTCCGGATTCCAGGCATTCACGATAATTCGACGCGAATCCGGATTATGTTTAATTAAATCAATTGCATCTTGTAACTGATCGATTGATTCACCCTCTGAAGTTGTCCAATTGCGCCATTGTTTCCCGTAAACATTACCCAAATCCCCGTATTTTGAAGCAAATTCATCATCATGCAGCACGCGTTCGCAAAATGTAGAAAGCTCTGTTTGATACTGTACATTAAACGCTTCATCAACAAGTGAGCGTCGTCCAAAATCGCTCATATCAGGTCCGCCGTACTCTTCTGATTCTACCCATTTTTTAAATGCCCATTCGTCCCAAATATGGTTATTATTCTGCAGTAAATAGCGAATATTTGTATCCCCTTTTATAAACCAGAGAAGCTCACTTGCTACAAGTTTGAATGGTACACGCTTAGTCGTTAAGAGCGGAAAGCCTTCTTGTAAATTAAACCGCATCTGATAGCCGAAAACACTGCGTGTCCCTGTTCCTGTACGGTCAGATTTGTCGGTACCGTTGTCCAAAATATATTGCAATAAATTTAAATATGTATGATCTGCATGTGTCATTGTTTTCACTCCTAAAGAATGTTCTTCGTATATTATATAGAGTTATGTTGAGAAAAACACGCCAATCTGCAAAATCGCTCGAAAAGCCTACTTAGAGAATACTTACTGATTCAAATAAAACAATATGTATAAAAAAGAGTACAATAAAAGGCGCTACTCGTCTTTCGTCTGCTGAGTAGCGCCTTTAGTCAAATGTGTCTAAGTCATCGTATAGCTCAATCGTTTGCGTCAATTTTTATGTTGCCTCCCTAAGAATTGTTTTGTTGTTTTCCAGAATTTGAATCATTTGAAGTAAAATTTTTTCCTCAATTTTTTGAGTACCATTTACTTCTTTCGCAATAATTTTTGTTAACTCTAAAATTGTATTTACGTCGAGCTTATGTTTTTCCGCTAATTGGAATGCTCGCCCTAACTGACCGGTTATCATCGGCAGTCCTCCTTTTTACTATAGTATACAAATATTATACCTCGAGTTACATAAAAATTCACCTTTAAATTTTAAATTTTTTGTAAACAGATCAAAAAAATAAAGGGACACCTTTTTGTTGCATAGTAATAATATGATTAATTGTCGGATACTCTATTACCAACCTTAAATAAATAACTTTCACTGTATTTATTACGAAAACAGAACTATATATTTCCCACGTTAATTCTCCTGATATTAATTCCTTTTTTAATTATTTTTATTTTCAAAAGGACAATTTTATTCGTATTTTGATACATTTTCTTTTACAAAAAAAGAGTATAAACAAACGGTTACCGGGAAAAATACGAACAGAAATAGATACTTGAATTTCTTTCGTATGAGTATTTTGCATACAAAAGAATTTCTTTATCTAAAATAAAGGAGATGTTTTACATGGGAACATTATATAGAATTGCCCTTGTACTTGTAATTATTGGGGCAATTAACTGGGGACTTATTGGCTTTTTCAAATTTGATTTAGTCGCATCGTTATTTGGCGGCCAAACTGCCGGATTATCACGAATTATTTACGCACTCGTTGGTCTAGCAGGTCTTGCTTGTATTCCATTGCTAATGAAAAACCTTGATGAAGAGGACACTGCAACCGTTACGCATACAAGAACTTCCAACAGACCGAACTATAACATGGAAGCAGGAAAAGAAGCAGATTTCTCAGAATATTCTAAGCAAAAAAATAAAGACAACAATAACGAGAAATAACTCAACAAATGCAAAAGACCAGGCTCTTTAAAGAGTACCTGGTCTTTTGCATTTACCTTCTCTCCGCATATTCTTTTGCAATTTATAATAAACCCGTTATGATCTTTATCCATCCAAATATAGAGATCCATAATATAATACTTAAGATCAAGCCATTAAATAAACCTAAAAAAATCTGTTTTCCAAGATCACCACTCCCCTTAAATTAAAGGTTGGCAAATCACGGTTTATTTAAGCTTTTAATCGTTTGGTTTCTGTTGGTAATGGATGGAAATGAATATCCCAACAATTTGATTTGACTGCAATTTTCTAGGACTACCATTTAAGCTGTGTATTTTTCGGTCAAACAGAGTAATCGTTACCGATCTTAAGCATTTTTTTCTAAATAGCACCATGTGTATTTGTAATTTGGTTCTTACTTAGAATTCTTAAAATACAGCAAGAAAAACTAAGAGTTCTTAGAAGTATCAATGACAAACTAACTAAGTAGGCGTTTTAACGGCAATAAAAAATTCACAAAGTCTATTACATTTATCGGTACGTGAATTATTTTGTAAGATGCTACCTCTTCGTCTGACTCTTCAAAAGATGATTGCTAACCCCTACTGTAAGATATGCTCCAATGTTTTAAGTCAAAAAAAACACCCGGCAATATATGACGGGTGCAGCTTTTTGCTATGATAACCACTTAGGCGGTGTGTTTTTCGACCAGTAAATCTCGCCAAGGTCATAATGCTTTGAATAGTTGTCTTCAAACGTATGGTAGTGGAAATTGTAATAATAGCCATCAAAAGGACGATTCTCTGTTCGTACATGAAATCGAATTACGTCTGTTTTCGATTGACCGTCAACAATGTGGAAGATTTTTTCTGAATAATCTCCACTCGGTTTTTCGGAAACCGTTAAGTTACGCAGTTTTTCATCGCCAACTCGTTCCACTGTCATTGCAATAGCTTCCTCGATTTTCGGGAAAATATTCGTTTCAAATTGTTGTTCAATAACCGGTCCGACTTTTGTGCCAAATTTTATGTATGATTGTTCTTTTGCAGCTGACACAAAGTCATCGGTCGTTGGCAGCGGTTTTTCATCAACGATAATATCATCCAACTGATAGGCAGCTGAAATATGGTTGTCGCTTGGACGATCCAATACAGATTTATCAAGACGGTCTTCATCAAAATTTGCCCAAATTTCATGCTTTGGTGTAATTAAACCAAACGATAATAACGCGACGGAAACAACGAGAGATTTGTAGATCCATTTCTTCAAGTCTATCACCCACTTTTATTATGTATAATTTTAAAACGCTCTTACTAATATATACGAATATTATAACAAATAGTTTCATCTTTATTGTAATCATTGTACAATAAAAAAGGAAGATATTGTAGGTTATATTAAGGGAGGTTCTAAAAAATGGACATTGTTATGGGTCTTGGATTATTACTAATGCTTGGGTATATGACTTCTTTATGCTTCACGGACTAATAATTTTTTATGTGCCATCCAATAAGATTTGGATGGTTTTTAATTGGAAAATTGGACAAGGGGCCCCCAATTATTGGGGACCCCTTTAGTATTTAATAGATAGATTTATAAATAAATGAAAGTCTCAACCCGATCTTCCGGGGAATTTTTATTTTATTCGGAGTGCATAACTCCAGTTTTAACCGCGGTAAAATTCTACTAATCTCTTCTAACTTAAGCAACATAGTCCCAACCTGCTACTATGTCCTTGCAGCCCTGAAGCTTGCGCCAGTGTGAATAAGTATCTTCAAAAACACTAGCAGAAATGCCAATTCATTTATAGCACTATCTAAAATAGCACAAAAATAATCATAACACATATGTTCGTGTTTGTAAAATTTATTTGGGCCCGTGCAAATTTTCATAATGTCCGCTATACTTGAAAAATCGGAATTTAAAAGGAGTTATGTATAGATGAATGAAGTTGAAACAACATTATCAATCCAAATGAAACGGATGGCTGTTACACTGCTGGATATGCAGCATAGCCGTTTTGTATCTGCAAGTGAGACAATGGATTTATCCGCACTCCAATCTGAAGTGTATAATCAGTTCTTTGAATCATACATAGATGCTACATTGAATAGTCCTAAATCTGTTGCATGTAAATTTTTAGACCGTGACAATGATATTGTTACAAAAATGAACCGTTATGTAGAATATCCGGATGACACACACTTCTTATCACTGGCCAATGATTTATCAAATAAACTGTATCAAATTATGCAGACGGTATCGAACAGTAACGGTTCGGTATTTGTCGCGCATATTGAGCTGATTGGCGAAGATTATATTCTGCTGTTAAAGCTGGATCCTAAAGATGCTGTTCAGATCGACTTGGAAACATTACATTTGAAAACGATCGAAAATATTTTACCTGACGTATCAAGCCGTGTACAAAAGTGTGCACTTATTCGAATGGACTATGATCCGCTTGAAGAAAATGTTTATGTACTGGATAAGCAATCAGATGGCGAACCGGCGAAGTTTTTCATGGAAACTTTCTTGCAGGCTACTCCAATCGCATCCGACAAAAAGAAAACAAAAATGCTCATGAAGGAATTGTATGAGAAAATTGCGGAATCACTTAACGAAGAGCAGACTCCCCACCTTCAAAGAGCGATTGACGAGGAATTTGAACACGGCAAATATATTGAACTCGACGCATCAGTGCATAATATTTATGAAGCGATTGCACCTCCTGAGAATCGGGAAGATTTTGTTGAGCAAGGAGCCAAGCTATTTATCAATGAGTTCACCGACCGCAATCCCGACTTCACGCCTACTTTTGAAGTAAAACGCGATGATTTGCATGTTGTCTATAAATCAGTAGAAGGTGAAATCTTCTTCCGTTACGATAAAGGATTGGACAATATTGATGTTAAGCACGATCAAGTGAGTGGTACGTATACGATTACTGTACGTGACGCGGATACATTTGGATTTACGCTCCACAAAAAACCGCTATAAACTTTTTTTAAAACATTAAAGGGCTGTGTGAATTTTTCACACGGCCCTTTTCGTATATTACTTCGATGTTAATGCAATAAACTCCGCAACATCTTTTTCACAAAGTGCGATTCCTTTTAACCAGAAATCTTCTTTTGTTATGTCTTCACCTAAGTGCTTCATCGCCAACTCTTCAACTGTCATGACAGCCGTATCACGCAATAAGGCCATATACTTTTCTTCAAAGCCTTTCCCTTCTTCTTTTGCTTTCGCATAAATGCTTAATGAGAATAAATAACCGAACGTGTACGGGAAGTTATAGAAAGGTACACCAGTAATATAGAAGTGCATTTTAGAGGCCCAGAAGTGCGGATGTGTTTCGCCTAACCCGCCTGCATGTGCTTCAATTTGCGCTTCTTCCATAAGTTCGTTCAAGCGTTTCGTTGATACAATCCCTTTTTTGCGTTCCTCATAAAATCGAGTTTCAAACAAGTAACGCGCATGGATATTCATAAAGAATGCGACAGAACGCTGAATTTTATCTTCCAGTAATGCAATCTTTTCTTGTTCAGTTGTTGCTTCTTCGACCGCTGCATCTGCCACGATCATTTCAGCAAACGTTGAAGCCGTTTCAGCAACATTCATTGCATAGCGGCGGTTCAATGGATGAACAGGACGCAGTGCATAAGTATGGAAAGCATGTCCCAATTCATGTGCCAATGTTGAAACATTGGACATCGAACCCGAGTAAGTCATGAAAATACGTGATTGCTCAGATAATGGCATTCCTGTACAGAAACCGCCTGGACGTTTATTGTCACGGTCTTCCGCTTCAATCCAGCCATCTTCAAATGCTGTGCGTGCAAAGCTTTCCATTTCAGAACCAAAGCGTCCGAAATGCTTCAGAATAAATTCGGCACCATCATGATAAGACATTGTAGCTGTTGAATCCGTAACCGGCGCATCAAAGTCAAACCAGTCCAATTGTTCTGTACCTAACAGGTTTGCTTTATGCTGCAAATAACCGGCAAATGTCGCCTTACGAGATGTAATGGCACCCCACATAGCATCGATTGTTTCCTGCTTCATACGGTTAATTTGAAGCGGCTCTTTTGTTACCGAGTCCCAGCCGCGCTTTTTATAGACGGCTAATCGGAAACCAGCTAAATGGTTCAATGTTTTCGCGAAGAATTCTTCACGCTCTGTAAACACTTTTTCCAATGCATCAAATGCCGCTTTACGGACAGTTCGGTCTTTATGAGAACTTAAATTATTCGCTTGTCCAACAGAAAGTAATTTCTTTTCGCCATCCACTTCAACTTCCACTTTAATATCGCCGATCAGCATGTTGTAAAGCTGGCCCCAAGAACTGTACCCATCAACACCTAAAGCGGAAATTAGCGCTTCTTCTTCTTCAGATAAGGACTCTTTCGATTTTTCGCGCCATTCCGTCAAGATGAACTCGAATTGAGCTAATTCAGCTGTTTCCAATAATGCTTTAAAAGTTGCCTGATCGATCTTACCCAATTTTTGATTAAAACTTTCTAAAATCGGTGATGAATTTGCGGCTATACCAGATAATTGGCCTTGCAATAATAGTGCCTCGCGATCAGTTGTATCTTGTGCAGTCAAGCAAGAAAGCACTGCCCCTGCCTGAGAAATGTGCAGCATTACCTCTTTGATGCTTTCCAATATCGATTGGATTTCTAATGCAGCATCACTATTTTGTGGAACTTCAAATTTGTCAACTTTCTCTTTTAATACTTCTAGTTTAGGAGTCAAACTTTCAATATGCTCGATTAATTGTGGAGAAGCACTACCACCAGGGAAAAACACATCCAAATCCCAAACTTCAGGATATTTTACATTCACCATTTCATTACCCACTTTCTGAATTGTAGTTCAATTCTTATTTTACTAAAAAGTTAGTTAAAATGCTCGAAAATATTTCGGTTTTTGAAATAAAAAAGCTAGCCTGTATGTCGGCTAGCTACAAGATTATAATATCGGTGATAATAAACGCGAAACGGATTCTCGAACTTTCGTCCATGTTTTGCGTTCATCATATTGCTCCTTCGTTAATTCAAAACTCTCCTCAATATCGGCTTCAAACAGCTTCCTGCATTGTATCGCCAAATCGGCATCATATAGAATGGCGTTAATTTCAAAATTCAGGCTAAAACTTCGTACATCAATATTTGCGGTTCCAATTGTCGCCACTTCATCATCAATGACAATCATTTTTGCATGAAGGAAGCCTTTTTTATAACGATACACTCGACCGCCAACCTCCAATAAATCGCCGCTGTATGCTGAATTGGCTCCATATACAAAAGCATGATCGGTTACTTCAGGCGTCATGATACGCACATCAACACCTGATGAAGCAGCAATTTGTACCGCATGCATAAATGGCTCATCCGGAACAAAATACGGGGATTGAATATAAACATACTTTTTGGCACTTAAAATCATCCGAATATAGCTGTTTTTAATCGATTCAAAATCCGTATCTGGGCCGCTCGACACAATTTGAACAGGTGTATCCGAATCTACTGTAAATGACGGGAAATATCTTTGTTCGATTTCAGTCAGCTCTTCTTTTTTCGCCTGGTACCAGTCGAATAAAAAATGTGCCTGCATGTTGTAGACCGAATTGCCTTCTATTCTCAAATGGGTATCGCGCCAATACCCGATTTCATCATCCAGACAGGCATATTCATTTCCGACATTAAATCCACCGATATACCCGATCCTCCCATCAATAATAATGAGCTTCCGGTGATTTCGGAAATTGATACGCGGATTAAAGAGTTTAAAATAGGATGAAAAATATGCTTCTACCTGTCCACCGGCATCCGTTAACTTTTTCAGATCCTTTTTGCGTAATGTGCGCGACCCTAAATCATCGTACATCATCTGTACTTCGATACCTTCTTTTGCTTTTTTCACAAGTGCGTTAAATATACTTTTTCCGACATCATCCATTTTATATATGTAGTATTGAATATGAATGGTCTGTTTTGCATTTTCGATATCTTCAATAACCGAACGGAATTTCTCTTTCCCTTCTGACATTATTTTGACATCATTTTTCGAACTTAATAAAGAATGGTTATAATCAACGTTCATCTTGATTAACGCTTCATGCTTTTTTGTAATGGCATTGGGAAATTCATATGTTCCATCTTCCAGCGCATTCTTTTGTTCCTGGAATATTTCCAATGTTTCCTCCTGCTGTACTGCATGCCACCGCACAAAATGTTTTTTCTGTAAATTCCTACCGATCAGTAAATATAAAATAAAACCAAAAATCGGTAAGAAAAAGAGTACAAATAACCACGCCCATGTAGATGAGGCGCTTTTCCGGCTGATGAATATTAATACGAGGGCAAACACAATGTTCAAAGCAAACAAGGTGACGGTTAAAATACCAGTGACTGTCATGAAATTCATCTCTTTTCATAATTAATTATAAGAGAAAGCAACTACTAAATGTTATAAATTACTAGTTTTTTCTACTATTTTACTATTCCCTGTAAATATATATTTAAGACACAGAAATGCATATTTTAAAGGAATTCACTCATTAATCGAGTGAGTATTTGCTTTTAGCGTAAAAATGAAAATACCGCTTACCTCAAAAGTAAGCGATAATTTGATACTAGTCTCCATTTTTGCCATTTTGAAACGTTCATAGCGCTGTAATCTCTTCACTTCATTCATTATAGCTCAAACTTCCTTACAATCAATGACTGTTCTAATTAACAGATCGAATAAAAAAGCAGATGCACAATATCTGTACATCTACTTGTGATTTATCCCGCATTAACGGGTAGTAATTTATTTACCTCAAAAGTGTAAGGGTAGAGGCAAGACTCCCACTCTAGACTTAAACATGGCGAAAAGGCAGGCGGGAAATCAACTACCCGTAAAAGCCCGATTGGTTCGGGCCAACACGTTGTTGGTCACACAAGCGTTGTCACAGGACGTGACGGTTTTAGCTTGTGTTCCTTCATTTATTGGGGAATGTACCCCCCACTGATTGAAGTTTCACTTTATCTCATTTTCTTTAAGCTTTTCGATACTTGCTTCCACTTACGTTTTTCTGCAAGCTGTGCATCCGTATTCGCCTTTTTCTCGATATAAGCAAGCTCCCGCTGTAGTTTAAAATAGCTTGTTAAACGTGCAGCATCAAGTTCCCCTTCTTCAACTGCCTGCAAGACAGCACAACCGGGTTCATTTTTATGCTGGCAATCCCGGAATCGGCAGTTTTCCGTAAGCTGTTCAATATCAGAAAAACTTGCATTCAGACTGTCTCCCTGATCCCATAGCTGTAACTCCCGCATTCCTGGAGTATCGATCAGGCAAGCTCCGGATGGTAACACAACAAGTTCCCGATGTGTTGTCGTATGGCGGCCTTTTGCATCATCTTCACGGATTGTAGACACTTTCATTTGTTCTGAGTTTAATAAAGCATTCGTAAGCGTTGACTTTCCGGCACCAGAAGAACCGAGTAATGCCGCTGTTTTCCCTTCCGTTAGTAGCGCATGTAATGGAGCCATTCCTTCACCTGTCTGTGCACTTACCGTTAAAATATCCACACCAAATGCGACCGATTCGATTTCACTCAAAAATGGTGTGACTTCCTTACACAAATCCGATTTTGTTAATACAATAACCGGTGTTGCCCCCGAATCCCATGCAGCTACTAAATAACGTTCTAAACGGCGTATATTGAAGTCATCATTTAAACTCATGACAAGTAAAATGAGATCTATATTTGTCGCCACGATTTGTTCATCGATTTCCAGACCGGCCATTTTTCTTGTGAATTTTGATTTCCGCTCAAATAAATGATGAATTATGGCACGGTCTTCTCCCGGCATTTGTTCAATAATGACGAAATCGCCTACAGCCGGGTAATCTTTTCTTGAAAAGGCATGGTATGCAAAGTTTCCGGATACCGTTGCCAAAAACTCTCCCTGTTCTGTCAGGACACGATAGGAATGTTTATGTTCGAGTATGACGCGTCCAACAAGTTTTGTGGACGTATCAATGGATAAAGTTTGTAGTTGTGTATCAAAAAAAGTGGTGAAACCTAATTGTTGTAAATTCAATAGAATTGCCTCCTAATGGCGTATGATATTTTGTTTTCAGGCAAACAAAAAACCTTATGACCAGCAATTTTGCTCGTCATAAGGTTTCATACGCACAGTAAAGAAGCGTGACTCTTCTATATTAGAAGGCACTATTGTGGCGAATGTCATATGACAAGCATAATTGCATTGTTTCAATCTCATGTAATTTAGTCATATTCATCACCATCTTTCTCCATTAGTTATTCCAACTATAACAATAGATAGAATGTTTTGTCAATACAGTTCGACGGTCTATTACAAAATAATTAACAGTTCGTTCTACTCTGCTGCATTAGCTGATGATTCCATTCATTATTGAATCTTCTCGAATATTATGAAACAATTATTTTATTCGTTATGATCATAACAATAAATAGAAATTATTAAAAAGAGGGATTCTAGATGAACATTCGATTAATACAATGTACTACCGAAAGTTTAGACGCTTTACAAACAATCAGCCGTGATACGTTTTACGAAACATTTCATGAGCAAAATAGTGAAGAGAGTATGACTGCTTATTTGAATGATGCTTTTTCAGTAGAAAAACTGACAGCTGAGATCAAAAATAAACACTCTCTATTTAAGTTACTGTATGTAAATGAAGAGCTGGCAGGTTATTTAAAAATCAATACAGACGAAGCACAGTCCGAACAATTGGGGCAAGAAACTCTGGAAGTGGAACGAATTTATATTTTAAACCGTTTTCAGAAACTTGGTTTAGGGAAAGTATTAATGAACGAAGCGATCAAACTGGCCCATGAAAAGAACAAAAACAAAATTTGGCTCGGCGTATGGGAAAAAAATCTGAATGCCATTGCGTTCTATGAGAAGGCTGGCTTTGAAAAAACAGGCTCTCACTCATTTTTCATGGGTGAAGAAGAACAAAAAGATTTTATTATGACTAAACATTTGTGAGGGAAAATAATGTACATTCCAAAGCAGTATCAATTAACAGATGAACAAAGGATTCGTCAGATTATTAATGAGTATAGTTTTGCGACAGTTGTTTCCCTTCACCAAGGTGTACCGACTGCCACGCATTTACCGCTCTATTTAAGTGAAGACGGGAAGTTTATTTACGGTCATTTTGCACGCGCTAACACCCAATGGAAAGATATTATCGATCAGCAGGTGCTCGCCGTTTTCAATGGCCCGCATAGCTATATCTCTTCTTCCTGGTATGAAACGAAAGATTCTGTACCTACGTGGAATTATGTGGCGGTTCATGTAAAGGGATTTATCGAACTGATGGAGGATGAAGAGGAAATCCGCCTATCCCTTCACCATTTGATTGATAAATATGAAGTGCATAATAGTTCCTATGATGTAAATGCTGTTGATCCGAAATATATGAACGGCTTATTAAAAGGCATTGTGCCATTTAAAATTCGGATTAGTTCAGTTGAAGCTACGGCAAAATTAAGCCAAGGCCATTCTAAGGAACGCCAAAAACTTGTCATCGATGAATTACTAAAACGGAATGACAGTTTTGATGAAGAAATCGCAAAATTAATGATGGAAAATTAATGGATTGTAAAATGTTTGAATTGTTTAAATAGTCTTATATTTTAATTGACACCCATATCCTAATATGGTAAATTTATCTCGAATTCAAGGTATAGAACTTCTTGGGTTTCATAATAGTTGGGAGGAATTTATCATGGTAAAATGGCAAATCGATCAGGCACACTCAACAATTGGTTTTGAAGTCAAGCATATGATGGTATCGAAAGTTAAAGGTCAGTTCACTAACTATTCAGCGGATGTAGAAGTGGATAATTTAGAAGATTTAACATCGGCACAAATTGAAATTACGATCGATACGACAAGTATTAATACAAACAATGAAGATCGTGACAACCATTTAAAATCAGCGGAATTTTTTGATACTGAGCAATTCCCTGACATTAAATTTAAATCGACAAGCATCACAAAAGATGGTGATGACTATAAAGTTTCAGGCGATTTGACGATTAAAGATGTAACGAAACCAGTCGTATTCGATGTAGAATATGGCGGTAAAGGAACAAATCCATGGGGTGTTGAAGTTTACGGTTTTGAAGCGGAAACGAAAATTGACCGTGAAGAATTTGGTCTTACATGGAACGCAGCACTTGAAACAGGTGGCGTATTAGTCGGAAAAGATATTAAAATTAAAGTAGAACTTGAATTAAACCCAGCACAATAATTAGTAAGAAGCAGCCGTAGCTATTATGTATACGGCTGATTTTTTTGTGCAACTTTACATATTTTATAGCGTCAAGTTAGAAAACATTATTTTCCATTTAGGTGTGGGGTGCTATTTTGCGAAATTTTTGGTCTGCCATTACCTTATTCACTTTATGTTTGGCCTTTATCGGCGTTTGCGAGCGATGGGATCGTTTGGAATTCGGGGAGAACTTGATGGCCCATTAGGATTTAAAAAACAGCTTTATTACGAAAGATATGCCGAAAATGCAAATATTCAATGGCTGACCGATGAGATTGTCATTATTAATGGACACAAAATCAATCTAAAAAACGGGGAAACATTAGGTTATAAAATCAAAACGAGGTGAAGGTAATGCAATCGGCAATAATTTTTGATATGGACGGCACTTTATTTCAAACTAATCTTATTTTAGAACCGGCACTCGAGCGTACCTTTGAGTATTTACGCCAAAATAATCTTTGGACAGGTGCTACCCCTATCGATGAATACCGAGAAATAATGGGTGTTCCTCTTGATGTTGTATGGAAGACGTTGTGTCCGAATCATTCGGATAAAATTCGTGAAAAGAGCAATTATTATTTTCAGTCGGCACTTATTGAAGAAATCCGCCAAGGAAACGGTGCACTATACGAAAATGTAATGTCGACACTACAAATATTAAGTAAATCGTATCCCTTATTTATTGCAAGTAATGGTGAAACCGCTTATTTACAAGCGATTATGTCTACTTTTAAGTTAAATCGGTGGATACAAAAGTGCTATAGTATCGACATTATTCCATCAAGAAATAAGTCCCATCTTGTTGAACAAATAAAGCAGGAACAGAATATAGTCAGTGGTTTTGTCGTTGGTGACCGCGCATCAGATATTACCGCTGCAATTGATAACAATCTGCTAGCTATTGCAGTGAACTTTGATTTTGCCCAACATGAAGAAATCAAAAAAGCCCATTATATCATTGCCGAATTTCCGCAACTAATTGACATTTTGAACAACAATCGAATATTGGAGGGAGAACATGAATAATTCGACCAAAAACTCAGATTTACTTAAATTAAGCAGCATATTTGCGATCATTGGGCTGATATTAATTGTTTTTAACGGATCTATTGCCAACTCACTCGGCACTATTTGGATACAATCTCTCGGGGGAATGTCCGATACAAATGAATACATATTTATAAAAACGAGTTATTCTCATGCATCACTTGTAATTGGCGGGATATTTTTGAGCATCAGTTTAATTGCAATGCTTTTCAGCTGGTATCAGCTTAGAAGTTAATAATAGGTTACACGAAAAAAGCATCGATTTAAGTCGATGCTTTTTTTTGTAGATAGAGATGACATTTTATTTGTTATTACTTTTATATTTTTCATGTACGGATGTTTCCTGAACAGGTTCGTCAGGAATACGGTTGTACGATTCTTTCTCGGTATCAACATTCGATTCCTGTTGCTGATTGCCTTCCACGTGACTGCGTTCATTATAAGATTTCATCTCTTCGTCATTACGTTCATCCGGTAACCGGTTATAGGACTCTTTTACGGTTTCAACAGATTTGTCTGTTTGACCGTTCACTTCCACATGACTTCTCTCATTGTAATTCTTCATCTCTTCGTCATTACGTTCATCCGGTAAACGGTTATAGGACTCTTTCACCGTCTCAACAGTTTTTTCATGTTTTGTGTTATCATCTACATGGCTGCGTTCATTGTAGTCTTTCATTTTTGTTTCATCACGCTCATCCGGTAAGCGGTTATATGATTCTTTATTCGTTTTTAGGCTTTTTTTTTCCTCGTTTCCTTCAACATGACTTCGTTCATTATATTTCTCCATTTTCTTATCATCACGCTCATCCGTTAAACGGTTATACGATTCTTTATTTGTTTTAAGCAATAAATCATCTTTCATTGATTCGTTTTGCACATTTACGTGGTTTGTTTCATCAAATTTTTCTACTTTCTCATCTTTACGTTCATCAGGCAAGCGGTTATATGATTTTTTATTTGTTTCAGATTCTTTGTTTCCCATTTTACATTCCTCCTGCTAAATCAATGTCGCTGACAATTTTAGAAGCGTGATAGTCATCTCTTCCCCTAATTAACTACATAAAAACATGTTGAGCTATTGTCCTAGTATTAAACCATTTACAGAATAAAAGTTAAAATTCATACTAAAAACCGCCTTTTCCAACAGTAAAAGGCGATTTTGTGATTGGCTGGAGCATAAATATGAAATGAAATTAAAGGGAATTTAACGTATTTACTTTATCTAAAAAGCATCCTGTTTTTTCCATATGCCCAGTTCTTTCATCTGATTTTAAAAATCGTATAACACGGCTCATCGTAGTTGGAATGACGGATGCGTGATTTTCGCATTCCGCTATATAAAACTCGCATGACACCCATTTCTCCGAAGCCAATGCAACAAATTTCTGCGCATCATCAACCATATCCCCCTCTTCTCCTCCAACTCCTATATAAAGGGGAGCTGCAATAGGTTTTTCAACTTGTTGAATTGTCCGGATAAGTTCATGGTCATTCCACCAAATCGACGGGCTTATGGCTATATATTTATAGAAGCAATCCGGATAAGTTAAGTAGCTCCAAAGCACGAATAATCCACCTAGAGAATGACCATATAGCGAGATTTTTTTATCATCTATTTTATATTTTTCCTGAAGCATCGGCATAATTTGATGCATTATATAATCCATAAATTCTACTGCTCCCCCAGCCGGAAACTCCTGCATCACTTTCCCTCTTCGAACAGGAAAATGATAGTGATCTGCCGGTGCCGTGAAATCATAGAACCGCTGTTTTGGAATATCCTTTTCGAGATGACCGATCCCGACTATAATGGCAGGCTCCACTTTTGTTTTTTTCCGGTTTCGCAACTGATTTGCCAGTGTTTCATACAGCAGTTTACTGTAGCGTGTCCCATCCAAAACTATGATTACCGGAAACCCTTCTGTCGGAGGAGTTTCTTCCGGTTGGTAAATGTCCACAATATAAGAATAGTCATTATAGTTTGATTGCATTTAATTCACCTATTTCATTAAATTGTAAGAAAAACAGACGGGTACATGATGCTCCTGATCAATCATAATCTTAGCGTCAATTTGGAAAATTTTTTTTAATACGTCGGCTTTCATTATTTGTTCGGGTGTTCCTGTATGAAGCACTTCCCCATTTTTCATCGCGATCAGTTCATCGGAAAACCTTGCTGCATGGTTCAAATCATGAAGCACCATTATAATGGTACAGCCCAAAGTTATATTGAGCTGGCGGACTATTTCAAGCACTTCCAGTTGATGTGCCATATCCAAGTATGTTGTCGGTTCATCCAGCAGTAAAATATCCGTCTCTTGCGCCAAAGCCATCGCCAGCCAGACACGCTGACGTTGCCCTCCTGAAAGTGCCGCGATTTCACGATTGCGAAACTCTACCGTATTTGTTACTTCCATAGCCCAATTGATTTTTTCAATGTCTTCTTTTATAAGACGTCCGACACTTTTTCGGTGTGGATAGCGGCCATATGCAATAAGCTCATGTACTTTCAGCTGTCCGGGTGCTGCGGGTGACTGTACTAGTAATGCCATTTTTTTCGCGATTTCCTTCGTCGACATCGTATTCATATTTTCTTCCAGCAGAAAAATTTCACCGCACTCTTTTTTTAAAATCCTGCCGATTGTTTTTAGTAAAGTAGACTTTCCGCAGCCATTAGGTCCAATAATCGTTGTGACCTTGCCAGTTTGAATCTTCACATTTAGATTTTCGATAATTCGTGTATTTTCATAGCCTGTTGTCAAATTTTCTACTTCAAATGCATACAATTTTTCTCATCCTTTCGATTTCACAAGTAAATAAAGGAAATACGGAATACCGACAAGCGATACGACGATCCCAACAGAGAGTTCTACCGGTGAAAAAACCGTTTTTGCTACATAATCTGAAAATACAAGTAAAATTGCCCCTATTAACAGACTTACCGGCATCATATTGCGATGATGAATACCGACTAGCTGTCTAGCAATATGCGGTGCCATTAAACCAATGAATCCAATGCTGCCGGAAACGGAAACACAGGCACTGACAAGTCCGACACTTGCAAGCAATAGTTTAATTTTTTCTCTTTCAAGCGGTATACCCAGACTTATAATCGTCTCTTCCTCCAATTGAAAGTAGTCGAGCAAATAGGATTTCCGGTAAATATAAATACCTAGAATAATCAGCCATGGCATCATCGCACTTACGAAATACCAGTTGGAATTATAGATGGAGCCATTCATCCATATAGCGGCCGCCTGATAATCCCCTTCATCCATTTTCAATGACCAAAAAAGGGTCATGGCACTAAAGCCTGTATTAATAGCAATTCCGGTTAATATCAGCTTTTGCATATCCATACGTCCATGCTTAAATGAAATGACCAGTATAATCGCTGCCGCTATTACTCCTCCTACAAACCCAAAAATCGGAACAAACAATATTTTAATAAGGCTGTTTACCTCTACGTCAATCAATTCGACATGAAAGAAAAACATGAAAATGACGATTGCACAGCCAGCACCCGCATTAATCCCGATAATTCCCGGATCTGCAAGTGCATTTTTCGTAATCCCCTGCAGTACAACGCCCGCCATCGCAAGGCCCATACCGACAAGTGCAGCAGTAATGATACGTGGCAGCCTGAAATCAAATATGACTAAATCAAATTGTTCAGTAGAATCAATCCGCAGTAAAGTCTTAAATACTTCTAGTGCCGTCATTGTAAAGGCGCCGCTCGTTAAATGTATGTACATAGTTAAAAGAAGTAAAAAAAATAACGTTCCGATCATTAATAGCCATTTCATCTTTTTATGCGGCATATTTTTCACCGCCTTTTCGTCGTATTAAGTATAGAAAGAACGGCACTCCAATAAGTGCAGTTACTACTCCAATCGGTGTTTCAAACGGGAAATTGATGTAACGGCTTACGAGATCACAGCCTGCCAGGAAAAATGCACCCATTACAGCCGAACAAGGAATGATGACACGATAGTCAACACCCATGAGCATTCTTACAATATGAGGTACGACTAATCCGACAAATGCAATTTTCCCGACAAGAGCTACAGCAGTACCTGTCAACATAGCAACAGCTAACATGCTTAATACTTTTACAATTCTAGTTTTTTGACCCAATCCGACAGCAACATCTTGACCAAGTGCTGTAATTGTTACAGCGCGAGCCAAGGAAATGGCCAGCAGCAGCCCGATCATTCCAATGGGAACACATAAATAGATTAATTCCATTTCCACCATATGTACTTTCGAGTTATACCACATCGTAACCGTTTGTGAAATTTGGTGATACATCGCGACTGCTGTTCCGATACTGCTGATGAATGTCCCGACTACCGTACCGATTATTGCCAGTCTTACCGGAGAAAGTCCGTTTCTAATAATGGTTGCGAAACCAAATACAACTGCACCGCCAAAAAGTGAACCTAGCATGGATAGGAGGACTAAATTAAAACTTGAAATCCCCGGTAAAAAAACAAAGGCCACCGTAATAAATAAGGCTGAGCCGTCCGTTACCCCCATAATGGATGGAGAAGCAAGGAAATTTCGTGTAACTCCTTGCATAAGTGCACCTGCTGTTGCTAAAAATGCTCCAACAAATAATACAGCAAGCGCTCTTGGTACTCGACCAGACCATATTATTTGGTGATCTATATTTTCTTTGTCGTACCGGATAAATGCATCAATAATCGTTTCAATGGGGATCGATTTTGTACCCATTGAAATCGACATGATTAAAACAACAACAATCAGAACTGGCATTATTATTGAAAATAAAATGAAATGCCGATATGAAAAGTTCAAAAATAAAGGCCTCCTTTTATTGAAAAAGAAAGAGACTGCCCCGAAACCATTCCGGGACAGCTCTTTCACAGAAATGTAGTAGAGTCTGTTCTGACTTCTCTGAAGCTATCGATTGGATAATTCATCCTTATTATTTCAATACGTTTTCATTAAACGCGTCCAGGAAGTTAATTTTTGACCATGCTGTCCCGCCCTGTGCCATTGCATCAATTAGATTAACGTGCACATTATTTGTTTTGGCAGCAGTTGTACTGTTGAATATCGGATTATCTAAAATCTCCTGTAATAATTCAGGTGTCTCTTTATTTTCGTCATCAGCAAATTGAAGGAAAATCATATCCGGGTTCCATTCAGCCAATGTTTCATATGTAATCGTTGTTTGGGCTTCAATAGAATTTAATTCTTTCGGTACGGTAAAACCAAAATCTTCATAAAGTGAAGGGTTTAAATAAACTCCTGCCGGATAGACCGTCAAACCTCCACGTACGCGGATGATTAAAACCTTTTTATCTTTCAGTTCACTGTTGGCAATCGATTCCTTCGTACTAGCTAATTTTGTATCATAGTCTTTCAATGCTTTTTGGGCTTCTGGTTCTTTACCGGCTAATTGTCCAAACAGTAATAAATTTTCTTTCCAGTTTGTAGAAATATGCGAATAAGGGAATGTCGTTGCTATTTTGTTATAATTCGATATTTGCGCTTCATCCCATTTGCTTGTTCCTAAAATCACATCAGGATTCAAAGAAAGCATCGCCTCTGTATTTGGTTCTTTTTTTGATCCGACAACTGTTGCTCCTGCTAAATCCTTTTCTAAGTATTTAGGAACAGCCGTCCCATCCGTAGAAATGACACCCGCAGGTTTTACACCAAGCACAGCTGCATCTTCCATTGCTTCCAGACTTGCTGCAATAATCGTTTCTACTTTTGCCGGTACTTCGTAGTCGCTGCCTAAATAGGATACTTTTTGTGCTATAGCTTCATCTGCAACAGGTTTTTCATCCTTTGATACTTGTTCCGTTTCAGCGGCAGATGACGTATCCACCTCTTCATCTGTATTGCAAGCAGCAAGCATTAAAGCCAATGCCCCTGCACAGATTAATGCACGATGTTTTTTCATTATTCTTTCCTCCTAATTCAATCGATAACGATTATCATTATCACCTTATGTACAATGTCGATAATATCAAAAGAATATTTTTAAGTACATAGAGTTTTTTACAAAAGGAATGGACTTTTGCTCAAACAGTTAAATATTGCTTTCGAAAATTTGTCGGTGTCAGATGATATTGCTTTTTAAAAACTCGGCAAAAATAGAACGCATCCTGGTAACCGATTAGTTCAGCAATGTCCTTAATTGGAATTGTTGTCGTACGAAGTAATTCCCTCGATTGTTTTAACCGGATTTCCGTTAAAAATTGAATGGGTGACATGCCGGTTTGCTTATCGAACAAATAGGCAAGGCGTCGACGGTCACACCCTACCTCTTCCGCAATTTCTGCTATCGTAATAGGTAATGTATAATGTTCGGTCATAAATGTAATGGCTTGGTCCACCACATTATTTGATGTTTGTATTTTTGCATAAATGACGAGAAATTCCATCAGTTGCATAAAAAGGGATTTGCATTTCAGTCTGTTTATATCGCCCGGAATTTTTTCGAAACGGATTAATTGGTGGACTAAATAATCCAATTTATGATGATGACCTGTTTCAATTTTAAAATGACCTATTTCCACTGGAAAGGGGCTGTTTATCATTTCATAATGCAGTACCGTATAATACCATGGTTCTTCACTCGTTACCGTAATATCAATCGCCATATTAGGTCCGGCATGCAGGATAACCCCTTTATGTATAGCGTATACTTCTCCATTTAGCGAAAAATTTGCACTACCCGAAAGAGTAATAACGAGTCCGTTGAAACATGGAGCCGTAGTACGATTGTGATCATGTACATTAGGACCTAAACTTGTTACAAATAAATCTGCATATTGAATCGTTGAGTTGGCAAAATATTTTATTAAATCATTTGTTTGAATGTTCCTCACCCTCTTTATCTTTCAATACCATGGGAATGATAATCATTTTCAATAAAGGTACACTACTATGACTTATAAATTCAACATATTTTTACTACTTGAGTGAATTTATGCAATTTATCATATAATTCTTACTTAAAATAACCCAAAGAAATCTCAATTTACTTAATTAATTCTATTTTCCGAAAATGTAGTTGATAGTTAATACACTTTGATTTATAGTTATTGTATTTTAATGGAATAGAGGTATTGGGTCCGTGTTTTATGTAATCCAGTTTATTCTTGGCGGTACAGTTATGCTGTTAGCTTCATGGTTAAGTAAATCGAATTTGCACTTTTTGTCCGGTATTATAACATTGCTTCCGATCTTAACGTTGCTCAATATGCGGTTGCAAATGAAAAATATGACGGAAGATACTTTTCATATTGTGCAGCAAAACGCCATTTTTGGTGCTGTCGGCATGGTGTTATTTACTGTACTTGTTTTTTACTTGTCCGGTTTATGGAAGCCTAGTTATGCTATTTTAGGAGCACTTTCGGTTTATATCGTTTTCATGGTTGCCGGTAGACCTGTGCTTGCGTTGTTAAACGCTTAGTAACAGTATTGTTATGAATTCCTTAAAAATAAAACGCATGGAGCAGTTACTTTCGTAACCAGCCCCATGCGCTTTTAATTTTATTGATAAAATGGTTTTACTTCATAACCGCTTTGCTCTAAATGATAGCGAATATTTTTATCGACTAAGAAGTGACCTGCGCCGACAACGACAAAGAATGTCCCTTGCTGTTCTTCCAAAACATCAACAAGCTTTGCGGCCATTTCTTCATCACGTTTACCAAACAGCATCTGATTGAATTCGGATGTGTCTCCTTCCATTTCAGTTAAGCTTGCCGCAAACTTTTCCACATCACCTTTGACCCAATTCGTGAACCAGTCTGCCATTAACTGTACATCTTCTTCTGATTGTTCAGTAGGCTCCAAAATACCGTCAAGAGCGGCTACCAATGATTCTTCCTGGGCTTCTGGAGATAAAGCTTCAAACATATCGACTTGTGCATTAACACCTTCTAGCTCATAAATAGGCTTTTGCTGTAAGTAAGCACCTAATAAAAATTGCATATCTACCCCGTGCATCGCCATTTCTTCTGCTGTTAAACCAAATGCTCCATCCATCATCATTATCGAAAAATTATTTGAAAGCAACCAAGGCTTTTGCATTTCCAGTTCTTCCATAGGCACTTCAAGTTGAGTTGCGACTTTTTGAAGTTTCGCATACGTTTCTTGACTTACAACATCTTTAATCGTTCGTCCATCTTTAAACATTGCTTTTTCAATATAGTAATCCATACCGATTGGATCTAATAAGTTCGCTTCAACGAAAAGGCCGTCCGAATCATCGAAGGCTTTCGTTAATTGTTTATGCATAGGATATAAATCAGGTGTTCCTACATGAATGGAACCAAGCAAATACACTTTTGTATCTTCGTCTTCCACTACCCATGCAACACCTTTTGCGCCGGCGTTCGCCTGCTCAAATGTATTCTGTATTAAGCGTACTGCAAAAATAACCGCATGTTGTGTTGTAGCTTTTTTGTCGAGCATCAAGCCTTTTTCCGAGCCTTGTAATACTTTATGTTTCTGCATATATGTAACGGCATCTTCTGCTGTATCTAACTTGTATTGTCCGACAATATTATAAAGACGGTTAATAATATCACCGCGTGTGCCATCGCCTTTTACAGCAACCGGTTTAAATTTTTCGTTTTTATCCAAATTTAAACTTGCAATTTTTTGAGCAGTTAGCTTAATTAATGAATCCAAACGTTCAGCTGTAATAGTAGAACGGAAGCCGTCATAGTACCATTCGATCGGAAAAATACCGAATTTTTCGCCTTCATTTAATGTACCGATTGCCCAGCTGCTTATATCCGGTGTTACTTGCTCCGCTTTAACGGCAGGCATAATCGATGTAAGCATCAATGAAGCCCCCAGCGTTGTAGCCAAAACAGTTTTAGTCATCTTTTTCATTTAAACATCCTCCTGCATTAGAAAGTCATTTCCAATTGGTTTTTTGAAATAAATTATAGATAATGGAGAGATTCAAGGTAAATTCATTTTCCATTAAAATCTAATTCACAAAATAAGTGTAACATAAATTTACTTAATTATAGAATATTTTTACATTTAAATTGTTCGTCTATGTACAACAAAAGCTGTAACTATTGTTTGATATAGATAATTTGACTTAAATAAAAATAACTTTATTTTTCTAAATAATATGAAGCTGATTAATTTTTAATAAATCGGGTATTTTAACAATAGTTACAAGAAAGGTGGTTTCCATTCATGAAGAAATTTGCATTAATTTGCGCATTAAGTACAACTGCATTGTTAGTAGGCTGTGGTGACAGCGAGGAAGCAACCAATTTGCCTGAAAATGCGCCGACAGAACAAAATACAATGAATCAGACAAGTACTGTAACCGAAACTCCGGATGCCCCATTTAACTTTACTCACTTTGATTTGGATATCCAGTATGCGGATGATAAGAGTTATGAAGTGAGTTATGAAAATGAAGCATCTCGCGCAGAAGCACAAATCGAAGATGAAGTGAACAAAACAAAAATTGAAGGTAATGAAGCAACGAACAAATTGGTTCCGATTTTTGAAAGCTTCACATTCGATATCAATTCAGAAAAAGATGCAGTAATTGATGATGTGCTGCAAAAATTTGAACAACCGGACAGCTATTTGGAAGTGGAAATAGAAATTAAATATGCAGATGGTACAGTAAAAGAGTACCACCGTGTAGCACAGCAATAATGATAATGCAGCTGGAACTGAAGTAAATATACCAGTCAATTTTTACGGCCAGCTAAAAAATGCCATTTTTCTTCCCACGGAAAAATGGCATTTTTGTGTTATGTGCGACCCTATTCATTTTTTCTTGCCAAGCTGAATTAAATCATCTTTGCGATTTGCAATGTTTTATATAATACTTTTGCCATTTGCGAGCGTGTCAGTTTTCCATTCGGGTCAAATTCGCCGTTTTTCTTACCATCAAAAATTCCAAACTCATACGCTGTCGCTACAAAATAACGGTCAGACGAAGAAAGCTGTTTAAAATCAGTAAATGGAATTTTTTTATAATCAGGATCTGAAATTTGGACCCCCGCATATTGCAGCATCCGTATTGATAAAACAGCCGCTTCCTGCCGTGTGACAACTTTCCCTGCATTGAAATAGTTACTATTTGGATGCTCAAGTATACCGGTTTCCAACAGTGCCACTATAGAAGTTTCATACCATTTTCCACTGATATCTAGATACGTATAACTTTCGTTTGTCGTAATATTCATCGAACGGGCAATCATTGCCGCATATTGGGCCAAAGTTACTTGGGTATTCGGTTTGTAATAGCCGTTTTCTACCCCACTAACGATTTTACGTTTCGCTAACTGTTCAATTTCATATTGATGCCCATCAGCATGAGTATCAAAAAATTGCACTCGACTATTTACAACTTTAAATTGTGCGGATGTTTTCGTTTTTATTATATTTTTATATGCAATTTTTCTGTATGGCGTTGCTATATACTCCCCATCGTTATCTAGGCGAACAATGGTAGTTGAAGAAGGCAATCCCTTTACTTCTATATCAATATAGGAAGAAAATTCGAAGTTTTCATCATACATACTTGCCGTAAACAGTATAGAATCTTCATTAATTTCTTCAATTGTCATTGTCACAATATCATTATTATTTGTTTTTGGCACCGAATCATAAGGGATTGAAAGTGTAATAGTATCCGATACAGCTATTTTTGTGTTCATATACTGTTTCATTTCGGTAACAGGCATTACTACCGTATACAATTGATCTTTTTTTGAAACTTCTATGTTTGTCGGATAATCGGTTGACTTTTCCTTTTCATCAATATAATAAGGATCCCATCCATATGAAGTTTTGCGTTGTACTTCTTCGATATAAAGTAAATCTCGATAATTGGCTACATAGTTTTGCTGTAAGATCGTCAAACCGTTGTATTTAGCACGCACGGATGCTACTTCTTCCATTGAAGAGCTTGTCGACAGTTTGGAAATTTCATTTATTACTTGTTGTGCGACTGAACGATTGTTTGCTGGTGATATATACGTTTCGAACTCACGCTTTTTCTCACTCATTACTGGTGTGAGCAACATACGAAAATCATATGGCAATAATTGATACGCCTTCATGGCAGTTTCATAACTGTAAATATAACTGCTGTCCAGTACGGATAATTTTTCAAAATCAAGTTGTACTGCTTTCATTTTTGCTATGTTTTCCATATAATTTTGAAGCTGTAAGTATAAATAATTCGGGATTATCGCTTGCTGTGATGTCGTCAGAGAATGGTAATAACGATACGCTTCCTCAATATCACGCAGAAAAGTACTGTTTCGTGCAGAAATGGCAGCCATTTTATCCGAGAACGTCTTCAGATAAGTTTGATGGTTATCAGTACTTCCTAAATAATAAAATAGTGTTGTCGAATTACGAACATAACTTTGCTGATATGTCGATAATGAATAATACGCATTTTTTGCCTCTATTAAATAATATTCGTATGTAGTGCTAAATGGATTAATCTGATCTATGAGGTTTTCCACATTTTCAACCTGCCAGTCATTTGCAGCATCGATGTATGCAGGTGCGGTTATGATGACAGCTGGAGTTGTAAAGAGAGCCAAGTATAATGTTGTTTTTTTCATACGTTTAAACTACCTTCCTATTGTAAACTGATACAATCAGTTTAGCACAAATTACCTATTCATTGTATATTTTTCCATTTTTAATAAATACTCTCATTGCCTACATTTTCATTAAGTTTTATATTTAAATATATTATAATATCGAAAATAGTATTTTTTTATCATATAGTGTAAAATTCGGTTTACAAATTGCTGTTACGAATTCTTACGGATCAATGAAGTGGATTTTATAGAGGGATGGTGGAAATTTAATGGGAAACGATATGAACTATCATAAATTTAACCAATTATTTACAGATCGAAAACTCAATCAAGAAGTGAATAAAGACTTTTTCAATTATTTCACATCTCTTACGAATAATCATCCGAATATTGTTATTGTATTGTCTAAATTCGGTAAAGTACTTTCATTAAATTATAAAAAACTACAAGCATTACTCGGTAAACCGATAATAAATGACGATGATTTTCAACAGTTTATATTCGGTGATAACATAGATTTATTCGAAGATACATTTAATAAAACATTACAAGGCCATACTGAAAAATGTAATATGCAAATAAAAAATATCCATAATCAAACATTATTTCTCGAGTTAACTTTCATTCCAATCCTCATAGAAGAAGATATTGTCGGTATTTATATGATCATTACCGACAATACGGATAAGACGGAGTTGAAACAAGAATTAATGCTGTGGGAAAATCATTTAAACTATGCACAGCAAATAGCAGAAATCGGAAGCTGGGAATATGTTTTCAATGAAGATAAACTGATCTGTTCCAAAAACTTTTATAATATGTTAGGGCTGGATTATCAAAAATATATAAGTATCAATAAGCCATTCAAGCAAATACATCCAGAAGATTTGGACATATCTTTACAATATTTAAAAAAAGCCATCTATGATGGTGAAAACTATACGCATAAAGTTCGAGTATACCATAGGAAAACTAAGGAATTAAAACATATAAAAGTACATGCTGAAGTATTTTTTGAGGAGGGAAAACCAGCTAAAATCTTCGGTATTATTAAGGATGAAACATACCAAACTTTGCTTAAAAAGAAGCTAATAGAGCAAAATGAAGACTATAAATCGATTTTTGATAATCTCACATCAGGTATATGGATGCGTGAAAAAATAGGAGGTAAATTCCTCTTTGCATCGAAAGGGTTGGAGAGTATATTGGAGATCCCCCTCTCTACTCTTTATGAGGATTCAAAAGCGTGGTATAACATGATCCAACCTGTCCATCTTCCGGAATTGGAAAACGGTAAAAAGAAAATGATAAACGGGCAAAGTTTCCAGTGGATTTATCGGATTAATTCTGGAAGCGGCACAACAAAGTGGCTGCTTGAAGAAGTTATCCCCCGCCTAGATGATCATGGCCAGATAACGAATATATTCGGATTAGTCACTGATATTACTTATGAAATCGAAAAAGAACATACAATAAACTATTTATCCAACTACGATAACCTTACAGGACTGCCAAATCAGCAAAGTTTATTTAAAAAAATGGACTTAATGTGCGAGAGTGATGATCCTTATGCCATTCTTTATTTTGACCTTGACCGCTTTAATATCATCAATGATTCACTCGGCTATTTTATCGGGGATGAAACATTAAAGTTTATTGCACAACGTCTTGAAAAAGTAATGCCAAAAGATAGCTATCTAGCTCGTTTGAGCAGCAATGATTTTATTATGATAATAAAAAATTACAATAATAAAAAAGAAGTACTTCAGTATGCCAAAAAAGTAATCAAAAAAATAAGAGAACCTTTTACTATTCAGGATTACGAATTGAATATCTCGACCAGTATTGGCATTACCTTTTATCCAGAAGAAGGCCGTGAAAAATTAACCCTTTTAAAAAATGCTCATACCGCACTTTATAAAGCCAAAAAGGATGGGAAAAGTACTTATAAGCTTTCTTCAGATGAAGGAGATTTATCATCTTATAAAAAGTATGCATTGGATCGAGATATGCGAAAGGCTATTTCAAATGAGGAATTCGAATTACACTTCCAGCCTCAAGTGGAAACAGGCAATGGTTCTCTTTGCGGAGCTGAAGCGTTAATTCGCTGGAACCATAAAGAATGGGGATTAGTTTCCCCTGGAGAATTTATTCCATTGGCGGAAGAAAACCATATGATCAACGGGATTACTGATTGGGTCATTGAAAAGGTGTGCCAGCTTCTTAAAGAATGGAAAGAAAAAGGACTGCCGATCATTCCGATAGCAATTAATGTACCCCCTATCCGATTTATGAAAAAAGGATTGTTTCAACATGTGAAAACACAGTTGGAACATTACGGCATTGATCCGTTCTATTTGGAATTCGAAATTACAGAAGATACATTGCTGAATATAGAATCGAGTGTGTATTCAACGATTCAAAGCTTAAAAGACCTCGGGATTCGAATCGCGGTTGACGATTTTGGTACTGGCTATGCATCTTTAGCTTCGATTCGAAAGTTTAAACCGAATAAAATTAAAATCGATAAAATATTTATTGATAATATTAATAATGAGGACAAAGTAGATAACGGTATTATTTGTGCTACATTGAATTTAGCAAAATCGTTGGAGATGAATGTTGTCGCTGAAGGTGTGGAAGAGTTTGAACAGCTTAAATTCCTCAAGAAGAATGACTGCGATGTAATTCAAGGCTATCTATTTTCCAAACCCGTTAGGAAGGAAATGTTTGAACACATCATGAAAGCAGGTTATTTATCACCGCAAGTTTCATAATCTTTAGTTCCATCCATTAAAACAAATAAACCGAAGCAACTTTTAATAGCTGCTTCGGTTTTTTATGATCTTATTTTGACTCGTTATATGCTTTTAAGAATTCTTTAACTTTTTTGCTGTCTGCTTCCAGTTTTAAACCAGTGTCAATTAAAGGTGAAACTGTTGATACAGCTGGTTTTTTCTTACCTTGGTAGTAGCTGATGAACTCATCTTGATTGATCGAGTGAAGGACTGCTTTACGTAAGTCTGCAGATTTTGCTGTTTCACGACCGCTTGTATTGAACAATAAGTACGATACTGCGTTGCTGTCGGCTGTTTTTAATTGTAAGTTTTCATCGCCTTCAACTACATCTGTTTTCGTTTCAGGAACTGATTGTAATACGTGGATTTCACCATTACGCAATGCTGATAGTGCACTGTCATTATCCTGAATGAAACGAACGCTGATGTTTTCAATTTTCGGTTCATTTTCAGTTCCTGCCTGGTATGCAGGGTTTTTCACGAATGTTGCTTCATAGTCATTTTTCTTCACTAAAATGTATGGACCTGATGCCGCTAAATGATTTGCATAGCTTGCGCCTTCCGTTACAGTCGATTGATCACCGTATGCGATATCCGTGTTCGGGTCATAGCTTGCTACATCAAATGTGTTCACTGCAGATACTGCCGCTTCAGATACAATTCCGCCAGATTGGTGCGCTAAGTAGTTTAATACTTGCGGGAATGGATTTGGCGTTGTTAGTTTTACAACTTGGTATTTCCCTGCTGCATTGTCTACATCTTTTTCATCTGTCACAACTTCAGAAATTGCTGCAGGCAGTTCATCTGATAATTCTTCTAAAACAGACTTGCCATCTGCTGTTTTCACTGATTCCAATGAAGTAATATCCGATACGATTTCAACTGTATCTATATTTTCATGGATTGAATATGTGCGGTGATCCGGAACTGATGTTTCGTCTTTTGCACGGTTTAATGAGAATACAACATCTTCTGCTGAAACTAAATCCCCTGTATCGACTGCTTTTTCCCCTTCCACTTTTGCGAAGTTAATATCATCGCGCAGCACGAAATAATACTCTTCATTGTTTTCGGCTACTGCGTGGTCATAAGAAAGTGAGCCTTCTGATACGACTTCATCTGTATCCGATAAGTTTACTAAACGAACATACATATTTGTGTTTAATGTATTAATCGAGCCATCGTTTGCTTTAACTGGATCAAGGGATGTTAATGAAGCCAATGCTTGGTGAAGGACCAACGTTTCTGAAGCATTTTTCCCTTCATCATTGAATGAAATTGTTTCCCATGCTTGAGCACGTGATTTTGGCAGCCGTACTGTGTCAGGATTTACTTCTGCTTTATAAATACCTTGGAACTTTTGAGAAATATATAATGGTGCAATATAGGCATTGTCGAATACTAAAGCTTGTTCCAGCTCTTTATATTTTTCCTTTGCTTCATCACCTGTTAGCGTACTCGCTTCATCGATTAATTTGTCGACTGTTTCATCTGAAGTACGGCTGTAGTCCCCGCCAGTTTTGAATAATCCGCGTACTGCATAGTCAGGGTTACCTGTTACAGTCGTCCAGCTTGAAATGGCAATGTCAAAGTTGCCCGCATCTTGCTGTGCTGTGAATGAACCGTAATCCGGTTGGATATTCAGTTTCACATCGAAACCGTTCTTCACTAACTGGTCACGTACGATGTTCATGTCCTGCTCAGAAGAAGCCATACCAAGTAATTCGATGACCGGCTTTGCCCCAGCCGTTTCAGTAGTTGCTGAATCATTTTCTTTTACATCCGATTTTGTTTCGACACAGCCTGCTAATGCTACTGCTGCCACTGTTGCTGTTGATGCTAACGTAAATAATTTTTTATTCATGAAAAATTCCTCCAAAAAAGTTAATTAGATTTTGGGTCCAGTGCGTCACGAAGTCCATCGCCGAAAAAGTTAAACGATAAAACAAGCATCATAATACATAGTCCCGGGAAAATCGCTAAATATGAATGTGACTCTAAATAAGTACTTCCAACTTTTAAGATATTTCCCCACTCCGGTATATGCGGTTCAATACCTAACCCGAGGAAACTTAAACTACTAGTTGAAATAACGGCTCCTCCGATTGTTAATGTTGCTTTTACAATCATCGGTGCTAACGCATTAGGGACGATATGCCTAAAAATAATCGAGCGGTCATTTGCCCCTAATGCGCGGGCGGATTCCACAAATTCATAGTTTGAAATTTGAAGTACATTTGCCCGCATTGTCCTCGCATAGGTCGGAATTGCCCCTACACTTAATGCGATAATCAAGTTGGTCGTATTTGCGCCAAATGCGGCAATAATCGCAATCGCCAACAGAATACCAGGAATTGCATATAAAATATCCAATGCACGCATAATAATATTGTCTGTATTTTTTCCGTAATAGCCTGAAATCGCACCGAGCGCCCCGCCTATGATTGCCGGTATTATCGTTGCACAAAAACCAACAATTAATGAAATTTGCGCACCGAATACAATGCGGGAAAATAAATCCCGGCCAAAATTATCGGTACCTAACGGATATTCAAGTGTCGGTGTTTGCAGCAATACCGCATAATTGTTTTCAACTGCAAAGTCATAATCAAAGGTCCATGAGCTGACAACCGATAAACTGAACATGAAAACGATGAAAAACAGGCCAAAAACCGCCATCGTATTACGTAATATTTTATTCCACGTTTTTTGCCATTTCTCCACAGCGGACGGATCTGAATTCCGCGCTTTGCGAATTAGTGTAATGCCTAGCAACAGCGAGAAAAAATTGCCTGTCACTGTTGGAATAAGCAGTACAATTCCAAGCGGCAGCATCCATTTAGGCGCTGTATCAACCGTGACAAACTTCGCAATTAACACAGCTGTTGCTAAATACAGCAATGCTAGTAAGATAAATCCGCCCATAGCAAGAACAAAAGTATCGACTACATATGGTTTGAACAAATTTAATCCTGAAATCAGGATAATGAATATTTGTGTCATAAATGCATAAACAGCAAAAGTATATTCTGCCGTTTTGTTTTTCGTTGCGAGCATAAAGCCGAATCCAGCAGCAAATACATTCCCGACGAAAATGGTTAAAATCAATGGGATACCGAGAAGTCGTGTAAGCTTTGTCAGTTCTCGGTGCTCCGCTAAATCCTTTTTAATAAGCAGTGATATGAGCCATACGTATATTGTTGTACCAATATAAATCGCAAAAAATGCAAGTACATAAGGCCGCCATACACCTTCTGAAAAATTAAAACTATAAAGTAAAAACAGCAATGAAAAAATCGCAGAAAAAGCAATGGTAAACTGTGCATTTACATACTCTTGTGTTATTTTCAACAGCAGTTTTACGTCTGATATAAATTTCACGTCGTTACCCTCTCCTAAGATTTTTTCATTTTCGAACGAATTCTTGGGTCAAAGAAAGCGTATAAAATATCGATCAGCATATTCACAATGGAAATGGTGATCGCAATATAAACAACCCCACCCAAAATTGCCGGGATATCCGGAATAAATTGCTTGTCGACAATATAACTTCCAATACCGCTAATATTAAATACTTTCTCTGTTACTGCAGCACCGCCAAGCATTCCGCCAAACAGCAGGCCAATAACTGTAATAATCGGAATCATCGCATTACGGATCGCGTGCTTAGTAATTACTTTTCGTTCACTTAACCCTTTTGCTTTTGCTGTAATAATATAATCTTCATGGATTACTTCGAGCATACTGGACCTTGTCATACGCGCAATTGATGCTGTTATTGATGTTCCAAGTACAACAATTGGCAGAACGAGTGACATCCAGTTGCTCGGATTATACGTTGCAGGGAACCATTTTAATTCCAGCGAGAACGTCAATATAAAAATCAGCCCTTGCCAGAAACTTGGAATGGATAGTCCGATTAATGCGATTAGCATAAATACATAATCAATAAATGAATTCGGACGCACTGCAGAAACAATACCGACCGGAATCGCTATTGCAATCGCCATCAGTAATGAGAACATTGCGATTTCAAGTGTTACAGGAAATTTGTTTAATATGCTTTGTGTGACATCTTCTTTCCCTGCAAAAGATGTTCCTAAATCAAATGTAAACAGACCTGACAGTGAATGCCAAAGCTGTACTAAGTAGGGCTGATCCAACCCGTATAGCTTATTAAAGTTTTCGACTTGTGCAGGAGTTGCCTCTACCCCCAGTAAATTACGGGCAGGGTCAAACGGTGAAATATACAAAATCGTAAACACAAGCGTTGCTACCCCAATGATAACGAACACACTTTGTAATAAGCGCTCAAAAATAAAGCGAGTAAATGGATTACTCGTAATGAGTAGTAAAGCATACATCAAAATACCAGGAATTATAGTAATCAGTAAAAAGTTCGGACGTTCTAATAGTCTACTAAAATAATTTTTGTAGGAGTTTTCCACTACTCCATTTGCCTCAAGCCTTTTTTTTATTTCTCGCTCCAATTTTTGCTGGGCAAGCGCTTTTGCAGCTTGAATAATAGTTTGCTCATCGACCTTTCGATTGAAAAACTGAGCTTTCGTCCGCTCTTCTACTTCATATTGCCTATGCCACTCGAATACTTTCTCGTCTTCTATTATTTGTCTCTTCACATTCATAGCCTTTTCCGCATACGTTGATTTAGAACGATTCACTAAATAGAGCGGAAATGTGAAAATGTGTACGAGCAGGCCGAGCAATACAAAAGCAAAATAATAACTCTTTTTCGAAGCATTTTTTTGAAAGCTTTCAAAAAATAAATGCTGCATGAAACAAAAGCAGCTCCTTTCTTACCAATTCTCTCCACCCTTAATGTGTAAAGAATTTTCAAACTTTAAATATTGTATAATTCCTACCTGTATAGTAATGTATTATGTAGAACGAACATTCAGAAGTCAATGAAATTATTTTATTTTTATTAAAGGATGAGCATGTTATGAGTAAAAAGTTGCTTCAAGTAAAGGATTTACGTGTATCTTTTATAACTGGCGAGCAAGAATTCGAAGCCGTTAAAGGCGTAAATTTTCATGTAAATGAGGGTGAAACAGTCGGAATTGTAGGAGAATCCGGTAGCGGAAAAAGTGTAACGGCCCGTTCAATTATGCGTTTACTTCCCTCTCCTCCTTCTTTCTTAAAAGATGGAACGATTGAATTCCAAGGGAAAAATCTAATTACCCAAACGGAAAACCAAATGGAAGCGATTCGCGGAAAAGACATTAGTATGATTTTCCAGGATCCGATGACCTCTACGAACCCAACTATTCGTATTGGTGACCAAATTGCAGAAGGTATAATGAAACATCAAGGGCTCTCGAAAAAGGAAGCACATTTAAAAACAATTGAACTATTAAAATTAGTAGGAATAAAAAATAGTGAAGAACGTTATAATCAGTACCCTCATGAATTTAGCGGCGGGATGCGACAACGAGTTATGATTGCCATGGCTTTAGCATGTAACCCTTCCCTTCTTATTGCCGATGAACCGACAACAGCGCTTGACGTAACAATCCAAGCACAGATTTTATCATTGATGAAGGATATGCAGCAGCGATTTGGTACATCTATTATATTGATTACACATGATTTAGGTGTCGTAGCGGGTATGTGTGATCGTGTCGTTGTTATGAAGGAAGGCGAGGTCGTCGAACAAGGTACTACGGAAGAGATTTTTGCCAATCCGCAGCATCCTTATACGAAACGACTGTTGAACGCTTTGCCGAAGCTACATGAACCGAAACAGCCGAAAGAACTGCCAAACTTGTCGCCTGATTTGAATATTAATGTGCCGTTAGTCGAAGTTAAAAATATATCCAAACATTTTGAATTAGCAAAAGGCAATGTATTAAAAGCGGTGAATGATTTATCATTTCAGATTTATCCGGGTGAAACATTAGGGCTTGTTGGTGAATCAGGTTCCGGTAAATCGACAACCGGCCGAACATTGTTGCAACTGCACGAGCCAACAGACGGTGAAGTACTTTATAAAGGCGTACCGGTTAGTCGCTTAACGAAAAATGAGCTGAAAAGTATGCGTCGTCATATGCAAATTATTTTCCAGGATCCTTATTCAAGTTTAAATCCCCGAAAAAAAATATTGGATATTATCGGAGAAGCACTGGATGTTCATAAACTGTCCCCTTCCAAGGAAGCACGCCGGGCACGGGTAGAAGAATTATTGGAGCTCGTCGGTTTAAAAAAAGAACATGCGCTTCGTTATCCGCATGAGTTCAGCGGCGGTCAGCGTCAGCGTATCGGAATTGCACGGGCACTTGCTGTGGAACCTCAATTCATCGTTTGTGATGAGCCGTTATCCGCGCTTGATGTGTCCATTCAAAAGCAAGTCGTTGATTTATTGAAGGATTTGCAGCAGCGATTAGGATTAACATATTTGTTTATTGCACATGACCTGTCGATGGTGAAACATATTAGTGACCGAGTAGCTGTTATGTATGGCGGGAAAATTGTAGAGCTGGCAGAGAGTGAAGAGCTTTACGCCAATCCGCAGCATCCTTATACGAAAATGCTGCTCGATTCGATTCCGATTCCGGACCCGGCAATTGAAAAACAGAAAAAGCGTCGTGTTATGACCGACGAAGAACTGGCAGCGAATCGGTTCGATGTAGAGAACACTGAACTTACCGAAGTTTCGAAAGGTCACTGGGTAGCTATATAAATATTAAAAAGACTTCAAACAAGGTGTTTGAAGTCTTTTGTTTATCATTGTATTCCCAAAATTTTTGTTTATTGAATTGATCCGGTACTTTTCAATCCTGGTACAACAGTTACGTTTACTTTAGCTTTTTTGTATGCTTCCATCCATTCCGCATCGGTCATTCGCCGATTATGAAATACCTTTGCTTTGTAATCAATGCCAAAACCAAGCGGATCGTAGCCGAGATTTTTCATTTCCATAACAAATTGTGTAATTTTTTCTTCTGATTCTTTTTTTAATTCCTTATTATATAATGGCAAATCCTTATTTTTCATGGGCTTTTTCGACTCTGATATCGAACCGTTTAAATTTATTTGCAAATCGAGTTTTATATCATGCTGATCTTTTATATTTACTTTATATTTTGATTTAATTGTATCAATATAGGCGATAAAATAATCACCGTCTTCGTTTATCAGTAAGTTAGCATCCGTATTCCTAGTCAGCATATTATAAATCATTGTATTCAATGGATTCAATTCATAGGGTTCTTTATTTCGTGCGATAAGTAAAGATTTATTTATTTCAAAATGCTCTGCTTCCTTATTCATTTCAATAATGGGTAATACGGAATCAATACCATTTTCCTTCATATTTCTTCTAAATTTAAATAAGTGGGTTGTTACAATATAGGGAGTATTTGTTCCGTTATTTTCAAAATAATTAAAGAGCTCTGGGTATGCCGCTGATTCCCCTTGCGGAACCATTTTAATTACTTCTTCTGCGGTCGGCCTACCCACAGTAATCCAGGAAATCATTTGTATATCGGCTCTTCTCACCAAAAAGTCCAAAATCTCTTTATTTTTATTTTCTTTTACAAGTTCTTCACCTAGAACGATGAGCTTGGAATGCCCAAATTCGAGCTCCTTATCTGAATAGGATTCCATTTTTCGAATCGCTTCAGATAATGATTTGCCATTTTCCACTAAATAGGAGTACTCAGGTTCTGTTGCCTCTTTGAATGAGCCAGTTGGTTCATAGAGCTTTAATGTAACTTTGTACGGTTTTTCCTCATCGTCTGAAGTATCAATGGCAATCATTGCTACAAATACACTTTTGTCAATATCTTTAAAGGCACAGCCCGACAAAAAAAATGTACAAAATATCAAAATTACCATGCTTGCATTAATTTTTGGAGGTAGGTATTTCATTTTTCATCCTCCTCTTAATGTACATAAACACCAGAATCATACTGGGGAATATAAAGACCAGTGCATCATAAAAATAACTCGTATACCGAAACAGCTGGTATTCAGTCAATTCCTTCGCTAGAAATATAGAAATGGCAGTAAAAATGGGAAGCGGTAAAAATTTGCCAATGCTTATATTTTTAAATTTAATTTTTTCCAGCTTGAACACAAATTTCAGAAACTCCATTGATGCATGCCAGTGGATCAGAATACTTAAAAAGGCGATTCCTAGATAAAAAAGTAAAAACATAAACAATACCCGTTCAATAATAAAATAATCCATTTTAATCGAATCGGTCGTCGAAATCCATGGATAGACAAGTTCATTAATTCCTTCAAAACCATTAAAACCAATCGGTACAAAATAAGTTGTAAATAATGTACTCACACATATAAAGATAATCACCATTATCTGCTTAAAACCAAATGTCTGTTTATCCGTAAAATACCGATTGAAGATAAACAAATTCGCGGCACCCAAAAATAAAAAGAAGCAAGCGGAAAATGAATGCCAGTTTGGAAGTTGGTTAATATATAAGACAGCTTCCATAACAAAATCCCAATTAAGGCTCGGGCTGCTATATGCCTTATAAAATATGAAAAGAATCAAGGGGCTGGTGATAATTAAAATCATCTCCACCGTATACAGCACGCGATCAGTTTTCATTAATGCCCCAAAAATCACTGCTAATATAAGCGTCAAGCAAATTTGAACAATCGGCATTTCTGGGCTTAAGTAGCGAATCAGCAAAAATGTAAATGTAATGAGTGTAATGAGCCCGGCTATAAACCAGAGGACTGCAAGAGCAAATACGAAGGGCAGGTAAAACCATTTTGAAGTCGTTTTTTCCAGCAGTTCAGGTAATGTCTTACCGGGATATGAAAGGAAAAATCTTGTATAGATCGTTACAAGGACAACTCCTGCTCCAATCGATAAAATCATCGAAATGACCGTACCTTCTTTATGATAATGTAAAAGAATGGCAGGAACAGATGCAATAATGTTTGCCATCATATTGATGATAATCAAATAGTAATAAAACCGGCTCACGTTTTCTCACCCGCCTCCACCTTGTTTTTCTTCTTCCGATTGAATTTCAGATAAGGCTCCCCGAAGCTGTCGATGCTTACTAAATACATAATAAATGCATACAGACCCAATGTTAATCCAGCCAAACCGAAGATGGTCGCTGCAAGGATAAATATAAGTCGGATCACCCTGATGGAAAATGCCATTTCATTGATCGGAATGACGAAGGTAGAGATCGCTACTGCGGAAACGATAATAATCATAATATCCGATGCAAGAGATGCTTCTGTTACCGCAGACCCTAAAATTAATCCTCCAACAGTTGTAGCAGTCGCACTGATCGTTTTCGGAAGACGGATACTCGCTTCCAGCAGCATTTCCATAAAAAACAGCATGAACAATACTTCCACGAATGAAGAAAATGGAACACCCGTACGACTTCCGGCTATCGTCAGCGCGAGCTCAGTCCTGAATACTTCCGGCGCGAAAGAAGTAATCCCAATATATAGACCGGGTAAAAGGAGACTTATGAATAGCCCTGTATATCGGAGAAATTTAAGAAAAAATGAAATAAAGAATGAATGGTAATTATCTTCCATCGACGTCATGAAATCGAAGAAATATACAGGAGCAATCAAAGCCTGGGGATTTCCATCCACCATTAATATCACCTTCCCTCCAGACAAATTATAGACAATCCGATCCGGACGTTCGGTCACAATCATTTGAGGGAATAATGAAAACATTTTATTGTTTAAATAGTTACTCAGCTGAACGGTAGATGTAATAACTTGCTTATCCACTTGCTGCAGCTTTTCGGTAATGATGTTCAGCACATTTTCATTTACTTTATCTTTATCATATATGATAGCCAATTTATGGTTGTTTACTTGTCCCGTCGTGGTATATTCAACATACAATGTTGGCTGATGGTAATCGGAACGAATCAGATTGATATTGGTTGCGATATTGTCGCTTAGTGCCAGCTGCGAACCATGTATTGTCGTTTCAACGGATGCCGTATTGGCCTGATCATTGAAAGAAAATTTCAAATCGAGCAGATAAAACTTATTTTGTATGAAAATTAGCACATTGCCGTTTAAAACTTCCACAGTCAGCTGTTCTTTCGACTTACTGTCCTGAAATTGAGGCAAAGCTTTCAGATACCGGATAAATTTAGTTTCAGATTGCATTTCAAAATAGGGTTTAATGACAATTTTTTGAAGTAACTCCACATCGATGAGCGGCTTAATATAAAATAGCTCTGCTTTTTTATCGTCATCTTCCAATGTCTTCGTTGTTAATTCATTTGTATCTTTGAATTGTTCATTAATCCATTTAATGTTCTCTGCCGAAGACATAGTATTTCTCCAATCTTAGCTAAACTTTTTTATAGAGTGCCCAAAACGAGAAATACTATTCAACTAAGGTTAATTTTGGCTTAAACCCAACGAAAAAAACCCTCTCTGGTGAGAAGGGTTTCCATAACTTATTGTTTATTCTTTTTTAATAAACGGTATGCATCCATATTAATTGTTTTTATTGGACTTATATCTCCCATAATTTCAACAATATCTTTCAGCAATGGCATTAGGTTTTCTTCAATAAATTCTTTTTTGACCGCATCTGTTACTTCTATTTCCAAGTTATCCATTCGAATTAGCAGTTCATCACACATTATGTGCAAAACTTCCTCTTCACGGTATGTAGGCGTGTCATTCAAAATAAGTTTTGCGCGTAAATCCAAATATTTATACCAGTAATCCCTTAAATCCATTTGCTGCTTGTTTTTATACAATTGGCGCTTATATCCATTTGGATCAATATTATTTGTTAAAACTAGCAATCTTTCCATTTTATACTCGATCGTTGATTGATTTTCTATTATTTGCTGTTGTTCTGCTACTAGAGCTTTTTGTTGCTGTTTCTCTTTAGAATATTTTACAAGTTTCTTAATTCCATAATACAGAGCAACGGCTCCAACGATTAACATCCAGTAATTGATGATAAACCCAATAACTAAAATAATCCCGATCCAAACCCATAATTTATTCATAATTACACTCCCGATACTTACTACAATGAATTAAATTATAGCATCGCCAAAATAGCGCAACAACCGGTAAAATAAGACAGAGCCTGCTACTAAGGGGGTTCCCAAAGTAACAGGCTCATCTATTAGTATGCTACGCGATTTTTCTCGTAAGCAGCAATTTGCTCTTCATATTGGAATGTAAGAGAAATTTCGTCCCATCCATTCAATAACATTTGTTTATAGTATGGATCAATTTCAAATGAATACGTTTTGCCGTAACCTGTAGTAACCTTTTGCTGTTCTAAATTAACTTCAATTGCCTGTGCTTCTGCTAAACCTTTTTCTAAAAGTTCGTCACATTCGCTTTCCGTTAATTTAATCGGTAAAATACCGTTTTTGAAGCAGTTATTATGGAAGATATCCGCAAAACTTGGTGCGATGACAACTCGGAATCCGTAATCAAGGATAGCCCATGGAGCGTGCTCACGTGATGAGCCACAGCCAAAGTTATCTTGTGCCACTAAAATTTCAGCGTTTTTATATTCCGGTTTATTTAATACGAAATCCTCGATTGGATTGCCGTTTTCATCAAAACGCCAGTGATAAAATACGAATTGTCCGAATCCTGTACGTTCGATGCGCTTTAAAAATTCCTTCGAAATAATCTGGTCTGTATCGACGTTTTTACGATCAAGTGGTGCATAGATACTATTTACAATATTAATCGGTTTCATGCTGATCTCTCCTTATGCTTCCTGCTTTTGTAGCTTACGAACATCGACAAAACGTCCGTGAATCGCAGCTGCTGCTGCCATCGCTGGTGATACAAGATGTGTGCGTGCACCTGCACCTTGACGTCCTTCAAAGTTACGGTTAGATGTAGAAGCACAACGTTCACCCGCTGGAATTACATCTTCATTCATCCCTAAGCAAGCAGAACATCCTGATTCACGCCATTCAAAGCCAGCATCAAGGAATATTAGATGTAGACCCTCTTCTTCTGCCTGGCGTTTTGTCGACCAAGAACCAGGAACAACAATCCCGTTAACCCCCGGTGCAAGCTTTTCACCTTTTACAATTTCAGCTGCTGCACGTAAGTCATTAATACGGGAGTTCGTACAAGATCCGATAAATACATGTTGAATTTCAATATCCGTAATTTTTTGGCCTTCTTGTAAATCCATATACTTCAGTGCTTTGTTTAAAGCTGATCTATCTGTTTCATTGTTATAATCAGCAGCAGTAGGAACTGTTTTTGAAACGCCGACACCCATCGCTGGATTTGTGCCCCATGTTACAATCGGCTCGATTTCCTGTGCGTCAATTTCAAGGACAACATCATATGTTGCATCTGCATCCGACGCAAGACTTAACCAATATTTTGCCGCTTCCTCAAATTTATCTCCTTGAGGTACGTGACGGCGACCGCGTAAAAATTCAACCGTCGTCTCATCTGGAGAAATCAAGCCTGCTTTTGCTCCTGCTTCAATCGACATATTACAGATTGTCATGCGCTCTTCCATAGAGAGCTTGCCGATTGCTTCACCTGTATACTCCACGATATGTCCAGTACCAACACCGATTCCCCATTTTGCAATAATCGCTAAAATGATGTCTTTCGCTGTTACACCAACACCAAGTTCACCGTTTACACGGATTTCCATTGTTGGAGGCTTTAATTGCCATAATGTTTGAGTCGATAATACATGTTCTACTTCCGATGTACCGATTCCGAATGCGATTGCGCCGAATGCACCGTGTGTCGCTGTATGGGAATCACCGCAAACGATTGTTTTACCAGGTTGCGTCAGTCCTAATTCCGGTCCAATTACGTGAACGATCCCTTGATCCGGATGGCCGATATCAGCTAATTCTATACCGAATTCTTTTGCGTTTTCCGCAAGTGTCATAATTTGTTTTTTTGCGATCGGATCGTTAATCGTCGGCAGGTTTTTAGTCGGTACGTTATGATCCATAGTTGCGAACGAAAGATCTGTACGACGCACTTTTCGTCCTGCCAGGCGAAGTCCTTCGAATGCTTGAGGACTTGTAACTTCGTGTATTAAATGCAGGTCAATATAAAGTAAGTCCGGCTTTCCTTCTTCACGATGTACGACATGCTGTTCCCACACTTTTTCTATAATATTTTTCCCCATAGTTCTCACCGTTCCTTAACCATATATAGTGTTGATTCAAAACCAACTATTTTTCTCTTTATCTGAATTATTAGTTATATGAAATCATAATGCTGTCTGAGACGAAGCTTGCATCGATTTCGTTTAGTACTTTTTCTGTCCATTCTACTGTTGTTAATGTACGTGTATGTTCCTGGGCTAAATCGGCTGTGTAGTAGCCATCTTCGAATACGGCTGCAACAGCACGCTCGATTTCAGCTGCTTCTTCTTTTAAGCCAAATGAATATTGAAGCATCATTGCTACTGAAAGAATTGTTGCTGCCGGGTTTGCAACACCTTGGCCAGCAATTTCAGGTGCTGAACCATGTACAGGCTCATAAAGTCCAAAATTATCGCCGCGAATTGATGCAGAAGGTAATACACCTAATGAACCCGTAATTACAGAAGCTTCATCACTTAAAATGTCGCCGAATAAGTTTTCTGTAACGATGACATCATAATGACCCGGGTTAGTAATCAGTTTCATTGCCACTGAGTCAACTAAGTTGTGTTCTGTTTCTACATCTGGGTACTGCTTTTTCTTCTCTTCTACAATCTCACGCCATAAACGGGATGTATCCAGTACATTTGCTTTATCTACTGAGCAAAGTTTTCCTCGGCGTAATCGTGCTAATTCGAATGCATTTTCGACAATACGTTCGATTTCTTCACGGGAATACACACATGTATCAATAGCACCTGCGTCTGTTTTTTTACGTGGTTCTCCGAAGTATAGCCCTCCTGTTAATTCACGGACGATCATTAAGTCTACATTTTCCGCAACTTCACGCTTTAATGGAGAAGATGCAAGTAAACTTGGGAATGCTTTCACAGGACGTAAATTCGCAAATAAATCAAAGTGCTTGCGGATTTTTAGTAAACCTTTTTCCGGACGCAATGCTGGCGGGTTGTTATCCCATTTAGGGCCACCTACCGCGCCTAATAAAATGGCATCACTTGCTTCACACATCGCAATTGTCTCTTCCGGTAACGGGTTATTGTACTGATCAATTGCAGCTCCGCCGATTGCCGCGTAGTTTAAATGAAATGTATGGTTAAAACGTTTCCCGATTACTTGTAATACTTTTACTGCACTTGCAACAACCTCTGGACCAATGCCGTCACCTGGTAGTACTGTAATTATCTTTTCCATTTGTAAAACACCTTTCTTTCTACGTGAAGTAACTTGATGTAGAAGCGCCACCAAATAGGATGGCGCTAATGATAATATAAAGAGATTGCAATTAGTTAGTACAATCTGTTAAATCGTAATTGCCTGTTTTTCGCGTACTTGCTGTTGAATCAACTGTCGGTTCACTGCATTTAAATATGCTTTTGCGCTTGCTTCCAGCACATCCTGTGCAGAATCGCGTCCTGTTGATGTGTAGCCATTATATTTTAAATTAATGACCGCTTCCCCAAGTGCATCGCGACCTTTTCCAACTGATTGTACTCGGTAGTCCAAAATATTAACTTTACCTCCAACAAGCTGCTCAAGTGTATTAAAAATAGCTTCGACTGAACCCGATCCTGTTGAAGCAAGTGTTTTCAACTCCCCTTCAGGAGTAATGACTGATGCAGTGGCAGTTGGAATATTTTCTGTACCGTACTGAACTTGGACTGATTTAAGTTCAAATAATGGAACATCTTCTATTGAAACTTGCTGCTCAGTTAAGATTGTTGTTAAATCTTCTTCTGTCACTTCTTTTTTGCGGTCGGCCAATTTTTTAAACTCAGCGAAAGCTTTGTTCAGTTTTTCATCCGACAACTGGAATCCCATTGTTTCCGCACGATCACGGAATGCTGCGCGGCCTGAATGTTTTCCTAAAACTAACGGGATATCATCTTCTCCGATAAGTGCTGGAGAGATGATTTCATATGTCTCAGGATTTTTTAATACACCATCCTGGTGAATTCCTGATTCATGTGCAAATGCATTTTTACCGACAACTGCTTTGTTTGGTTGAATGACTACATTTGTTAAACGGCTTACCATCTGTGATGTACGTTTAATTTCTTTTAAATTCAGTCCTGTTTCAAAACCATAGAAGTCTTTACGGATATGTAGGGCAACACCGATTTCTTCCAATGCGGCATTTCCTGCACGTTCGCCTAGTCCGTTAATCGTACATTCTACTTGGTCTGCACCGTTTTCGATAGCTGCCATAGAGTTAGCAACTGCCATTCCTAAATCGTCATGACAATGTGCCGAAAATTTAATCTTTTCTGCACCGATGACGTTTTCACGTAAATAACGGAATAAAGCGCCGTATTCTTGCGGTGAAGCGTAACCAACTGTATCCGGAATATTTATCGTTGTTGCACCAGCTTTAATAACTTCCTGGCAAATTCGAACTAAAAATTCTTTATCTGAACGGAACCCGTCTTCAGCAGAAAATTCAACAAGTGAGAATTTTTCCTTTGCATACTTTACAGCTGTTACGGCTTGTTCGATTACTTCATCCGGATTTTTCTTTAGCTTATATTCCATATGAATCGGGCTTGTTGCAATAAATGTATGGACATGTGGCTGTTCAGCATGGCGAATTGCTTCCCACACGGCATCAATATCACTTTTCACTGCACGTGCTAAACCTGTGACGATTGAATTTTTCACTGTTTTCGCGATTAATGATACCGCCTCCAAGTCACCTGGAGATGAGGCAGGGAATCCCGCCTCAATAATTGTGACACCTAAACGCTCTAGTTGTTTTGCGATTTCTACTTTCTCTGCAGTATTTAAGTTAATACCGGCCGATTGTTCTCCGTCGCGCAATGTTGTATCAAAAATGTCAATTTTTCTCATATTATTTCACTGTTACCTTTTGTTTTCCTTGGTTGATGAATGGCATCATAGCACGTAATTTTTCGCCAACTTCTTCAATTTGGTGGTTTGCGCCAGCTTCTTTAAATTTTGTGTATTCAGGGCGGCCGTTTTCGTTTTCAGCGATCCAGCGCTTCGCAAATGTACCGTCTTGGATATCAGTTAATACGTCTTTCATACGCGCTTTTACTGATGCGTCGATAATACGGGGACCTGAAACGTAGTCGCCCCACTCTGCTGTATCTGAAATTGAGTAGCGCATTGTCGCCATACCGCCTTCAAACATTAAGTCAACGATTAATTTAAGTTCGTGTAATGTTTCAAAGTAAGCTAATTCTGGTTGGTAACCTGCTTCAACTAATGTCTCGAAACCTGCTTTAACAAGTTCAGTTGTACCACCGCAAAGTACTGCTTGCTCACCGAATAGGTCAGTTACTGTTTCTTCAGCAAAAGTAGTTTCAAGTAATCCGCCACGTGCTGAACCGATACCTTTACCATATGCCAGAGCTAAATCACGCGCTTGACCTGTCGCATCTTGGTGGATTGCGAATAAGCCTGGTACGCCAGCGCCTTCAGTGAATTGACGACGTACTAAGTGACCTGGGCCTTTTGGGGCTACTAGGAATACGTCAACATCTGCTGGTGGTTGAATTTGATCGAAGTGTACGTTGAAACCGTGTGCGAACATTAACGCTTTACCAGGTGTTAAATGTGGTGCGATTTCTGCTTCATATACTGCTTTTTGACGCTCATCCGGAAGTAGGATTTGAATTACATCTGCTTCTGCAGCCGCTTCTGCTACAGATTTTACTTCTACGCCATCTTCTTTTGCTGCATCGTATGATTTACCTGGACGGATACCTACTACTACATCAAAACCTGATTCTTTTAAGTTAAGCGCATGAGCATGGCCTTGTGAACCATAACCGATGATCGCAATTTTCTTCCCTTGTAATACTTGCTCGTTAATTTCGTTTTCATAATACATTTTTGACATTTTCATTTCCTCCAATTAAGTGAATGTTTTTTTATTTTTGAAATACGGGCTTCAGATGACATCTTCCACCCTGTTTGTAAATCCAATGTTGTATAGCTTCTCGGTAATGCTTTTAACGCTTATTTTAAAATCGATAATTGTGGGCTCTCGATTTTTTGTGCTTCACGGATTGCTGCTGTTGCACCAGTACGTGTTAACTCTTTAATGCCATATGGACGAAGTAACTCGATAAAAGCATCGATTTTTTCCGGATGGCCAACTACTTCATATGTCACAACATTTTTCGAAGTATCGACAACCTGCGGACGGAATGGCTCAACGATTGCATTCATCTCCAGGCGCAAGTTGGGTGGTGAAACTACTTTTATAAGAGCCAACTCACGAAGGACGATCGCTTTTTCTGTAATATCGTTTACTTTTAATACATCGATTTGCTTCGAAAGCTGCTTGATTAACTGTTCGATTTTATTTTCATCTTCAACATGGACGATGAACGTCATTTTCGAAAAATTCGGCTGTTCCGTATGACCTACTGTAATCGATTCAATATTGAATTGACGTTTCATTAATAAGCCAGTCACTCGGTTCAATACGCCGCTTTGGTTAATTACTGTTACTGTCAGCACTCGTTTCATGGCTTTTTCACTCCAATCATTTCATGTAATCCTTTACCAGGCGCAACCATCGGGAATACGCTAACAAGTTGCTTCACTCGACAATCAATGACAACCGGCTCATCAGAATTGATCGCTTCGTCAAAGATTGCTTCCGCTTCTGATAAATTGTCAATGCGGTAGCCTTTAATGCCATATGCATCGGCAAGTTTAACGAAGTCCGGCTGGATTGGCATTAAGCTTTGTGAATAACGCTCCTCATAGAATGTTTCCTGCCATTGACGTACCATTCCTAAACAACTGTTGTTAAGGATTACTACTTTTACTGGTAAGTTAAATTCCTTTAGTAATGCAAGTTCCTGATTTGTCATTTGGAAACCAGCATCTCCTACAATTGAGATAACCTTTTTCTCAGGCTTCGCAAACTGGGCACCGATTGCTGCCGGGAAACCGAAGCCCATCGTTCCTAAACCGCCTGATGTTACCCAGTTATGCGGATTATTCAGATGATAATATTGGGCTGCCCACATTTGATGCTGTCCAACATCTGTTGTGATAATCGCTTCTCCATCTGTCAGCTTATGAAGGATTTCAACTGCTTGCTGCGGTAAAATTTCTTCTCCCGCTTCTTCATACCAAAGCGGATATTTATCACGGCTATCATTTAAGTAATGAGTCCATTCCGTCGTATCCGGTCCAGGGAAATCTTTTTTCAACAGGGCATATAATGCTTCTTTCGCATCTGCAACAATCGGAATATCAGTCGGTACATTTTTACCGATTTCTGCCGGGTCGATATCGATATGGATAATCGTAGCGTTCGGTGCAAATGTTGCTAAATTACCTGTTAAACGGTCATCAAAACGTGCACCAATATTAATTAATAAGTCGCATTTTGTAATGGCGTCATTGGCAGTTGCATAACCGTGCATCCCGGCCATTCCGTAGAATTGTTTATGCTGTCCGTGTATACTTCCTAATCCTAGTAATGTATTAACAACCGGTAAATTATATTTTTCAATAAATTCAGTCAATTGTTCACGCGCATCGGCGAATAATACACCTGCACCTGCCAGTACTAAAGGTTTTTTAGCTAAACTTAATGCTTGGATCGCCTTTTGAATCTGCAGGTAATTCGGTTTCGTTGTCGGCTGGTAACCCGGTAAATAAATATCATCAGGAGCTTTGATTTCATCCAGGAATACTGTTTGCGAGATATTTTTCGGGAAGTCAATGACAACCGGTCCTTTACGTCCTGTATTGGCAATATGGAATGCTTCTTTAACAATACGAGGAATATCAGCTACGTCCTGAACTTGGTAGTTATGTTTTGTGATCGGTGTTGTGATACCCATAATGTCAGCTTCCTGGAATGCATCTGTACCGATTACTGATGTAGCTACTTGCCCTGTAAAAATTACTAACGGGATCGAGTCAATCATCGCATCGGCAATACCGGTTACGAGGTTTGTCGCTCCAGGTCCAGATGTCGCAATTACTACACCCGGTTTATTCATAACACGTGCGTAGCCTTCTGCCGCATGGATAGCACCTTGTTCGTGGCGTGTCAAAATGTGACGGATCGGATTGCGGTAAAGAGCATCATAAATTTGTAAAACTGCCCCACCCGGGTAACCGAAAATAATATCTACATCTTGTTCGTGCAGTGCCTGCACTAAAATATCCGCACCGTCTCTCGGTTTTGTTACTTGCTGTTGTTCTTCGGGCTTTTCGATTTCTTGATTTACTGAAACGTTTGCACTCATAGTAATTTCTCCTTCCTTTTTTAAAACTTTGTATGTGAAGTTATTTTTTATAAATTTATAAAAAGAAAAAGCCTCTTTCTCCGCACGCAAAAGAAAACCTCTTACGTAGGGATGAAAAAGACTTTTCATGGTACCACCCTCATTTATAACATCGATGAACATGCGCTTCTAAAAGAAACAGTGTTCACCTAGTTACCTCGCGAACCGCCTGAGCCTCTTTATTTCAAAGTTCCTACTGGAAATTTGCGCAACTAAACAAAGAGAACGGTTCATTAATAACGAGCAATTCGAATATGCCCGGAGCTATCTAATGACAAATGCGTTTAATAGCCCACTCCGAGGGGATGTCGGATATAGTTGTACCGCCGGCTTCCACCAATACCGGCTCTCTGGTAAATACAAGACTCTATATCCTTTAACCTCATCAACGTTTTAAAGTATTCAGATTATATTTTCATTACGCCGCCTTGGGAAGCATTTGTTACTAACGCTGAGTAACGTGCCAACCAGCCGCGCTTAATTTTTGGTTCAAATGGTTTTAAGTTTTGACGACGCTTTTCAAGAAGTTCGTCGGAAACCTGTAAATTAATTGTTCTGCTTGGCAAATCAATTATAATTGTATCGCCATTTTCGACTAATGCGATTGGACCGCCTTCAGCAGCTTCCGGAGAAATATGGCCGATTGAAATACCGCGAGATGCACCTGAGAAACGGCCATCTGTAATGAGTGCGACTTTCGTTCCTAACCCACGTCCTTGAATTGCAGAAGTTGGTGCCAGCATTTCCGGCATACCTGGCCCGCCTTTTGGACCTTCATAGCGAATGACAACTACATGTCCTTCACGTACTATGCCGTCATCGATTGCCTGCTGTGCTTCTTCCTGTGATTCGAATACGATCGCTTCGCCTGTAAAGGTTTTAATAGAAGGATCAACCGCACCGACCTTAATTACCGAGCCTTCAGGGGCAATATTTCCGAACAATACGGAAAGTCCGCCTACAGCACTATATGGATTATCTTTTGTGCGAATGACACGATCATTCGTAATTTCATAGTCTTTCACAAGCTCTCTCATAGAAACACCTGCGATTGTTGGTCTGTCAGGGTGAATTGCCCCTGGAATTTTTGTTAATTCATTAATAATCGCCTGAACACCGCCCGCTTTTGCAATGTCATCCATCGAAATATCCGATGCCGGCATTATTTTTGCAATATACGGAACACGTTCTGCTACTTTATTAATGTCTTCAATGTTGTAGTCAATTTCTGCTTCATTGGCAATCGCCAATGTATGAAGTACTGTATTTGTAGAACCGCCCATTGCCATATCAAGAGCAAAAGCATCATCAATCGCTTCTTTTGTAACAATGTCACGTGGTTTTACATCTTCTTTAATCATGCGTACTAAATGCTTCGCTGCTTCGTAAATTAATTCTTTACGTTTTTCGCTTGTTGCAACAATTGTACCGTTGCCCGGTAATGCTAAACCTAACATTTCCATTAAGCAGTTCATTGAGTTAGCTGTGAACATTCCTGAACAAGAGCCGCATGTTGGACACGCATTGTTTTCAATATCAAGCAGCTCTTCAGCAGTCATCGTACCTGCTTTATGTGCACCGACTCCTTCAAAAACACTCGTTAACGATAATGTTTTCCCTGAAGAAGAAGTACCTGCTTCCATTGGTCCTCCAGATACGAATACAGAAGGAACATTTGTACGAACAGCTGCCATTAACATACCTGGTGTAATTTTGTCACAGTTTGGTATGTAGAATACTCCGTCAAACCAGTGTGCATTAATAACCGTTTCAGCTGAATCGGCTATGATTTCACGTGATGGCAAAGAGTAGCGCATCCCGATATGCCCCATTGCAATTCCGTCATCGACTCCAATAGTATTGAACTCGAATGGAATTCCGCCTGCTTCAATAATGGCCTCTTTTACTACGTCCGCAAATTCTCGTAAATGGACATGGCCTGGAATAATATCAATATAAGAATTACATACACCGATAAATGGCTTCTCTAAATCTCTTGCCTTTACTTTACCTGTAGCATATAAAAGACTACGGTGTGGAGCTCGGTCAACTCCCATTTTAATCATATCACTTCTCATTTTTAAACGCCCCTCAACGTAATGCTTTTACTCTAGTTGTTTTTATATGTTCGATTTTCAATTTAAATTTCAAATATTCGAAATTTTATAATTAGAAAGTATCGAAAGTTTTACACCTTGTAAGCTCACATCAAAATGTCGCTTGAGTGATGTGGTGTACTAAATTGTTGTTATCATAGTACGAAACGAACTAGAACGTCAACACTATTTTTTGAATTTTTTATACAATTCAGAAAGTACAGATTTATTGCAATCGCTTTCATCCTCATTGGTGTTACCTTTTAACTCTTTCGTCACAGTTTTTACAAAAATTGAATTTTTAAAATTTTTTGTACATATTAATTGAGCCTCGTCTTTTTTCGCCACAAAAAAGAACCTAGCGCAATATTAGGCTAGATTCTATAAGTATCGTAATCTATTAGAGTAATAATAATTCAATAGCAAAGTTCAATATGATTAAACTGTGGATTCCTGCAAAAATTAATCCTTGTCGATCCAGTTTCTTCTTTAATGCCATATCCATATTAATCACCCCATTTTTTTAATATCCTAACTATACAACATCCGGCATAATAAATCAAAATATTTTGAATATTTAGAGTTATAATATCGATCACATTTTTTCTTTAGCCATGGCATAATAAGCTTACAATTGAAAAGGAGTGAATTAAAGATGAAAAAAGCATTGATTGTCATTGATTATACGTATGATTTTGTAGCGGATGATGGTAAATTAACTTGCGGTAAGCCGGGACAGGCAATAGAAAACAATATTAGTACTCTAATAGAGCAATTTATTCAACAAAATGATTTAGTTGTTTTCGCCAATGATTTACATGATGAAAACGATCCGTATCATCCTGAATCTAAATTGTTTCCGCCGCATAATATTGCAGGAACAAAAGGCCGGGAACTGTATGGTTCGGTAAAAGATCTATATGAAACATACAAAGATTGTGTTATTTCATTTGATAAAACGCGTTATAGTGCCTTTGCAGGAACAAATTTAGATATTTTGCTAAGGGAACGCGGCGTGGAAGAAGTTGTACTGGTCGGTGTATGCACTGATATTTGCATTTTGCACACAGCGGTAGACAGTTATAATTTAGGCTATAAAATCACAATTCCTGAACATGCCGTAGCAAGTTTTAATGAAATCGGTCATAAATGGGCGCTTGACCATTTCAAATCTTGTTTAGGTGCTTCCATTATTTAATTAAAAAGTAACATTATTTTATTATTCTCTATAAAATGATTTTACTACCATAATTTACGGAACTGCATAAAAACTTCCAGCTAAAAAAATGTTTAAGCTTTTGCATGATAGGAAATAAATAACTAGATGCAATTATAATTCATAATCTTAAACAAAGGAGTTGGAAAGAATGATGAGTTTCATTTGGTTTTTAATTATCGGTGGTATTTTAGGTTGGTTAGCAGGAGTAATTTTAGGTAAGGATGTACCAGGAGGCATTATCGGTAATATTATTGCAGGTATTGTCGGTTCATGGATCGGTAGCATGATTTTAGGTAACTGGGGCTGGAAAGTATCAGACTTCTATGTATTCCCTGCATTAATCGGTGCCATCGTCTTAATCTTTATTGTAAGCTTTATCCTACGCTCAATGCGTAAAGCAACAAATTAAATATTTCTGCATCTAGAATAATTTCCAAAAGTGTGACTTGACGTCACACTTTTTTTATTTGTTTTCATCAAGCGCAATTTGTTTCAACTGATTCCCGTAATCACGGTACTGTTTATAGTAGAATAAGATATTTTCTACGTATTCATCACTATGATTATATTGAAATATCGCTTTTTTCAATTGCCCATCATTTACACCGGCGATTGATAAAAATTTAGCTGCACTGAACACGGCATCTTCAATATCAAAAGGATCAGCTATACCGTCACCGTTTGCATCAACCCCATATCCGCCATATTTTTTAATAACGGCAGGATTCGTTTTATCATGTTCCGGAATTTCCCCCTGCCCTAAGTCTTTGCATGATGGGTGTTGCCAGCCTACAAATGTACAAGGCATAAACTGTAGATGGCCTTCTGCGCCAACCGGTGATATAAGTGTAGACATTGTGGAAAACCGGGTTTCTACGCGATGATGTGCGGCAAGAAGCGTCCATGGAACACCGTATTTTTGTTCTGCTGCAACATATACAGGGATATATTCGATTGGAATTTCCAAATCAAACTGTTCCTGGATTTGCTGATACACCGTTTTTTCCGTAAAAGGCCAACCACGAATTTGCTGCCAACTAAAATAAGCCACAATATAAATTGTTAAAGTGATGGGGATAAGCAGAATAATTGTTAATATTTTTGTTTTCGGGGAGAGAATAGGTTTCTTTTTCTTACTTTTAGCCATAAATGCCACCAATCTATTATACATAATGAATTCATTATCTCTCATTCTACTAAAAAAGCAGGTAATTTTCACTGTTGAAAATTAAAGTGGCAATCGCTAGAATTAGAAATTGTGTAATATTATTAGAGGAGTTGCTATATTATGTGGAAAGATTTTAAAGAATTTGCGATGAAGGGCAATGTTATCGATTTAGCTGTTGCAGTTGTTATTGGTGCAGCATTCGGTAAAATTGTCACATCATTAGTTGAAAATATTATTATGCCGCTTGTCGGGATGCTTACAGGCGGAATCGATCTGACAAACGAATGGAAGTTTGGATCAGGCGAAGCACAAATAGCGTTAGGTGTGTTCGTTCAATCGATTATCGATTTCATTATTATCGCATTTGCTATTTTCATGGCATTACGATTACTGACTAAATTAAACCGTAAAAAAGAAGCGGAAGTTGTGGAAGAATCGACACCGGAACTCGATACAAAAGAAGAACTGTTAAAAGAAATCCGTGACTTATTAAAAAATGAACAAGGCAAATAATAATTTTTATCCTGGAGTACGAAGCGAACGTATTCCGGGATTTTTTGTTTTTTAATTCAATTATTCCCCTATTCTACTTAATACTCGTTTCTCCTATTGTTCCTTTCATCTGTTCATGATAAATTGATGTAATACTCGATTCATTCGAAATGTTTAGTAAATTCATGTAAGGAAGTGTAATCCATGTCACAACGTTCAATTGAAACAAAATTAGTACAGCTCGGAAATTTAAGTGATGCCAAAACAGGTGCGATCAATCCACCGATCTATATGTCGACAGCTTATCAGCATACGGGTATAGGTGAATCGACAGGCTATGATTATACACGAACTAAAAATCCTACTCGTACAATCCTTGAACAAGGAATCGCAGATCTGGAAAACGGCGATGCGGGATTTGCATGCAGCTCAGGAATGGCGGCAGTACAGCTTGTCATGTCATTATTTAAACCGAACGATGAATTAATCGTTCCGGAAGATTTATATGGCGGAACATATCGTCTATTCAAAACATTTGCGGAAAACTACAATATTAAACCGGTATATAACCCATTTACTAACATTGAAGAGGTTGAAAGTTTAATCAATGATAATACGAAAGCATTGTTTATCGAAACTCCGACAAACCCGTTAATGCAGGAAATCGATCTTGTTGCATATGCGGCACTAGCGGAAAAACATAACTTATTGCTAATCGTAGACAATACATTTTACACTCCGTATTTTCAGCGTCCCCTTGAATTAGGTGCACATATTGTTTTACATAGTGCAACGAAATATATTGGTGGACATAATGATGTATTGGCAGGTCTAGTCGTAGCAAAAGGTGCTGAACTATGTGAAAAGTTAGCATTTTACCATAATGGGATTGGTATGGTGCTTTCACCGATGGATTCATGGTTGCTGATTCGCGGACTGAAAACATTGCATTTACGTTTAAAACAGCATGATGCGAATGCAAAAAAAGTTGCGGAATACTTAGCGAATGAACCTCTTGTGACAGATGTACTGTATACAGGAAAAGGCGGTATGCTTTCCTTCCGCGTCAAAGATCGATCAATGGTCAACCCGTTTTTAAAAGGAATCAAGCTGATAACTTTTGCCGAAAGTCTTGGAGGCGTGGAGAGTTTTATTACTTACCCTGCTACGCAAACGCATGCCGATATGCCATATGAGGAACGTGTTGCACGAGGTGTATGTGACCGGTTACTTCGTTTCTCAGTAGGTATTGAAGAAGCAGATGATTTAATCGCAGACTTACAGCAAGTTTTCGATTCGTTACGAGGTGAATTTGCATGACAAACCGCATTGAAACAGCATTAATACACGGGGCAATCCGTGAAGGCTATTCCGATAAAAAAGGCGCTGTCAACGTACCGATGTATTTATCATCGACTTTCCATCAGGAATCGATTGATGAATTTGGTGAATATGATTATGCGCGTTCAGGAAACCCGACACGTGCCGCATTGGAAAAGGCCATTGCCGAACTTGAAGGCGGTAATCGAGGGTTTGCATTTGCCACAGGTATGGCTGCTGTCTCTGCCTGCTTTATGATTTTATCTGCAGGCGACCATATTGTTATTACCGAAGACGTCTACGGTGGTACGTACCGTTTCGTTACAAAAGTATTGCCACGTTACGGCATTACGCATACATTTGTCGACTTCACTGACACGGAAGCAGTAAAAGCAGCAGTACGACCGGAAACGAAATTAATTTATATGGAAACACCTTCGAATCCTACATTAGGTATTACCGATATCCGTGCTGTGGTAGAAATCGCGAAACAACATGGTGCGCTAACGTTTTTAGATAATACGTTTATGACACCGTTGCATCAAAAGCCGCTGGAGTTAGGTGTAGACGTTGTCATTCATTCTGCAACAAAGTTTTTATCGGGGCATTCCGATATAGTAGCTGGTCTTGTTGTAACGAAAGATGAAGCGCTCGGTAATGAAATTTATTTCGTGCAAAATTCATTCGGTTCTGTACTCGGTGTACAGGATTGCTACACACTCATTCAAAATATGAAAACGACTGCTGTACGTTTTAATGAAGAATCACGTGTTGCAATGCGGATCGCCCAATTTTTACACGCACATCCGTTAGTGGAAAAAGTATATTACCCTGGTCTCCCCACTCACCCAGGTTTTGAAATTCATGCGGCACAGGCAACTTCAGCGGGAGCGGTATTATCGTTTAGTTTACCGACCTATGACATTGCTAAAGCTTTTGTTGAAGCGATGAAAATCCCGGTATTTGCGGTTAGTCTTGGTGGTGTTGAATCGATCTTATCGTACCCAGCCAAAATGAGTCATGCGGCAATGGAACCGGAAGAACGCTCAAAACGCGGAATAACAGACGGTTTGCTGCGCTTTTCAGTCGGTTTGGAAAATGAAGATGATCTAATTGAAGACTTTACACAAGCATTGGAGATCGCAAATAAAATCAAGTAAATTTTTGGTCGGTAAAATCTCTTAAAGCAGATTTTATCGGCCTTTTATAATGTCGCTTATTCGTTAATTACCGATAATAAATTGATTTCAAAGCCGCCGTCACAAGACGTAAAGTTATAATCTGTTAATGAACCGGTTACTTCCTCCGTCAATTTATCACATTGATAGTTTTCAATATTTTTACTTCCCCATTCGTCTTCCCTGTTATCAATTTCAATGTTAAAATGCTCGCCATTAAATTTTACAGCCCAATAAATTGGTGCACCCTCGATTGTATAGCGAGTTACTTTAAGTGTCTTTTGTTCCTTATCTTCAACATCCTTCAAAAACTGATGTAATAAATCCGAATTCTCAAGCTGTCCATGTTGATCAATCACTCGATCATTATCTATAGATTCGATTTCCGCCCGTTCCATTGTTTCGAAATGCTGCACGTTATCATTACAACCAGCTAATAGTAGCAACAAACTAAATACAAGTATTTTTTTCATTCATCCTTCATCCCCTTTCTAAAGTTGACGTAAAAAAAGGAAAATAGTTACAATGATATTTTATTTTGAATTCGAGACATTATTCTTGTCATTTTGTCAGTTGAGTAGTAAAGTGATAACTAAGAAAGGACGTGTTCAGATGAAAAGTAATACATTAGGCTCTCTCATTTGGCTGCGAATGATGCGCTTTACCCATGAAAGTAATACCCTTTCGAATGAATTTTTAAAGCAATTTGATTTAACTACGGCGAAATTCGATGTCCTAATGCAAATCTCTTTATTTGAACCGATTCCCCAATCGGAGCTTGCACAAAAAGTGACAGTAACACAAGGTGGAATTTCCCGTATGCTGGCACGACTTGAGCAAGAACAACTGATTATTAGACAGCAAGACTGGAAAACAAAATATATTTCATTAACTGAAAAAGGTACTGAACTTTTAAACAATGCGTTTGACGCCCAACTCGCCTTCCAGACCTCTTTTTTCGATGAAACATTAACGAAGGAAGAGCAAAAAACCCTATATAAATTAATCTCTCGTGTCCAAAAAAATAGCGAAAAGCGCAGTAAATAATAATTGGAGGAATGAACAATGTATACAATTCCAGGACATCATCATATTTCGATGATTACGAAGAATGCACAGCAAAACAACAAATTTTACCGTGATATTTTAGGATTACGCCGTGTTAAAGTGACAGTCAATCAGGATGACACATCAATGTACCATCTCTTTTATGGTGATAAAACAGGCAGTCCGGGTACAGAGCTTTCATTTTTCGAGATTCCTTTAGTCGGGCGGACACACCGAGGCACAAATGCCATTACAAAAATTGGTCTGATTGTACCAAGTGTTGACAGCCTGCTCTATTGGGTAAATCGATTGGATGAATTGGGTGTAAAAAATGATGGTATTACAACTTATGCGAACCGTCCTTCCCTCCTTTTTGAAGATGAGGAAGGTTTGCGTTTGGCACTTATGGCTGCCCCCAATACAAAGATGGAACATTGGGAAACGTATGAAAAATCCCCGATTCCGGTTGAACATCAAATTCAAGGAATGGGTACTGTTGAAATAACTGTGAAAAATAAAGGGAAACTGGTTCGAACATTAACTGAAATCTTTGGCTATGAATTGAAAACAAAGGATGAAACGACTGCCATTCTCCAATCAATCAATGGTGAAATATTTGGGGAAATTTACATTATTGAACAGGACGGATCATCAGAAAAACCTGGTCGCGGCAGTATTCACCATTTAGCCATCCGCGTAAAAAATGATGAAGAATTGGCGTTTTGGGATGAACAAGTAAAAGCGAGAGGATTTATCTCATCCGGCATTGTTGACCGTTTCTATTTTAAAAGCTTATATTTCCGTGAGTCGAACGGAATTTTATTTGAGATTGCGACAGATGGACCAGGCTTTTTACGCGACGGCGATGTGGAGTCGCTCGGGGAACAATTGGATTTACCGGATTTTTTAGAACTTCAGCGTGCGGAAATTACAGCAAAATTAAAGCCAATTTTATAAGGAGGCAAATGAAATGGAACAATATCGAATCAATGAAAAAAACGGGATGGAATTTGGTCTTTATACATTAGGTGACCACATTCCGAATCCTTTAAAAGGTTCACGCATTTCTGCACAGCAGCGAATTCAGGAAATTATCGAAGCAAGTCAATTAGCAGAACAGGCAGGAATCGAAGTATTTGCAGTCGGTGAAAGTCATCAGCAATATTTTACAACACAGGCGCATACAGTCGTACTTGGTGCGATCGCCCAGGCAACAAAAAGCATCAAACTGGCAAGCTCTGCGACGGTATTAAGTGTGGCGGATCCAGTTCGTGTTTACGAGGATTTTGCGACAATCGATTTACTTTCAAATGGCCGTGCAGAAATTGTTGCAGGACGCGGCTCAAGGGTTGGCGCACATGAGCTGTTCGGGGTTAGTCTGCGTGACTACGAAGAAATATTTGAGGAAAAGCTCGCTTTGCTTAAACAGTTAAATGACAATACGGTTGTGAACTATAACGGAAAATTCCGTCCTGCTTTAAAAGATGCACATATTTTACCTCAACCTTTAAATGGCTCGATTCCGATTTGGCGTGCTGTTGGCGGACCTCCCGGAAGTGCGATTAAAGCTGGCTATATGGGAATTCCAATGATGCTGACAACATTAGGCGGACCTTCAATTAACTTTAAAGCTTCTGTTGATGCATACCGTGAAGCGGCAGATCGCAACGGATTTGATGCTGCATCATTACCGATTGCAACGACGAGTCTGTTCTATGTTGCGGAAACGGAAAAAGAAGCGGTTGACGGGATGCACCCGCATTTAAGCGGCGGATTCCAGGCAATTCGCGGTCAAGGCTATCCGCGCTGGCAAGTGGAACAGGCACCTCAAGTGGAAGATGCACTCATGGTCGGTAGTCCGAACCAAATTATCGAAAAGATCCTGTACCAATATGAATTGTTCGGCATGCAGCGTTTCATGGCCCAAATCGATTTTGGCGGTGTGCCGTTTGATAAAGTAATGAAAAATATTGAACTGATCGGTAACGAGATCATCCCTGCGATTAAAAAGTATACTGCGAAATAAAATGAAGCGGTTGGCTCATAATCCAAAATTGCCACTTGTCTCTCGGAGAAAAGTGGCAATTTTTCACTATACATTAATTCGATTTTAAAAAGTCAGGATCCATGTAGGCCGGATTCGGGTATTTGTAGAAGCCTTCGCCTGTTGAAACACCCATTTTCCCTTGATCGATCATTTCACGTTTAATTTTTTCAGCTACTAATTTAGCTCCAGGATCGTGTTCTGCACGCATTAAGTTTAAGTTATATGGTGTTTCCATTCCTACAATGTCATATATTGCAAATGGTCCGCGTGGCGAGCCAGTTGAAACCATCCAGTTTTTATCTATCGTTTGGGGATCTGCTATATCTTTCACCCAAAGTTCCATTGCAGCAGATAAAAACGGTACTAATAAAGAATTAAGAATGTAGCCTGGCTGCTCTTTTTTCAGTACAAACGGAATCATACCGATATTCCGTGCGAAATCTGCCACTTGTTCCACATACTGCCTATCTGTTCCGGGATGCCCCATTACTTCCGCAGTATTGTTTTGCCAAATCGAGTTCGCAAAATGCAGGGCCAGGAACTTTTCCGGACGGCCAGTAAACTCAGCAAATTGACTCGGTAATAATGTTGAGGAATTGGAAGCAAAGACTGTTTTTTCAGGTGCCACTTTCCCGAGCTTTTCATAAAAGTTCTGTTTGATCTCAATACGTTCCGGCACTGCTTCAATAACAAGATCTGCATCTTTTGTCGCCTCTCCTAAATCCGAGTAAAACTTAAGACTGTTAGATGCTTTTTCTGCACGGTCAACGTCTTGAAAATATTCGCCATATGTTGTTTTTAATGTTCCCATCCGCTGTTTTGCTTTAGTAATTGCGTCTTCATTAATATCATAAACACTTACTTCAAATCCGAAAAATGCAGACTGGAAAGCGATTTGGCTTCCTAATACACCGCTGCCCGCAATTGTAACCTTTTTATAATTCATATGGACCTCTCCTTTGTAATAAGCTCAATTACTTTTAATCTGTTCCATTTAAAATGAACGTAATCCATTGAGAGTATTCCCATATTTACAGGAAATGAAAAGGATTACTTCATATATTGACAATGAGTTAGAGTTATTCATGCAATAAAAAAACCGCGAAGGGAATGACTCCTTCGCGGGTTTCAAATTATACAGTTACTTTACTTTTAGGTGCAACACTTTCCCATACCTTTTCGATGCGTTCTTTTGCTGCTTCTTCCACTATAAAGCCAGTGTCCGTTTTTGTTACTTGTGAATCAACGATATAAATTGGACTTGAAATAGTTGTCGCTCCTAAAATAGAAAGTACCGGCTTCAAGGAATATTCCAAAGCCAATAAATGTGCGATTGATCCGCCGATTGCAACTGGTACGACCGCTTTGTTTTCCAGGCCTTTTTGCGGCAGCAAATCAATAAATGTTTTTAAAATGCCAGTATAGGAGCCTTTATAGATCGGTGTGAGGAAAAATACGATATCAGCCTCCCCTACTTTGACAATTTCTTTTGCAATAGCTTCACTCGCATAATTCGCAGTGATTAAATCTTCCGCAGGCAACTGATGAACCTGAATTGTTTCATGCGAAATATTATACTTCTCAAGCAATGATTCAATCGATTGCTGTACGCCTGTTAATCGGGATGTCACACTGTTTCCACCATTAATTAAAATCGCTTTTGTCATGATTCACTCCTCCTAAATATTTTGTAAAGTATAACGGGATGGAACTTGTTTTAAGCCTAAGTTTTCACGTAGCGTTTTGCCTTCGTATTCTTTACGGAATACCCCGCGCTTTTGAAGCACAGGAATGACTAAATCAATAAAATCGGTAAAGCCGCCCGGGAAATACGGAGGCATTAAGTTAAAGCCATCTGCCGCTTCCTGATCTACCCACTCAATTAACTGATCGGCTATTTCACTTGGCGAACCGAATATAATGCGATGACCGCGTGATCCGGCGATACGCAAATACAATTCACGAATTGTCAGGTTTTCACGTTCCGCCAGTTCGATGATCAGCTTCTGACGGCTGCGGTTACCATTTGTCGGAGGGATATCTTTCGGCAATGGGCCATCCAGGTCATGTTTCGACAGATCCACCCCTAAGTAGTCTGCTAAAAAGTCCAAGCCTATTACCGGTGTAATTAACTGTTGCAGTTCTTCATATTTGGCATAAGCTTTTTCTTTCGTTTCCGCTACATAAATCGACACGCCCGGCATGATTTTGATATCATCGCGGTCACGTCCTGCAGCAATTGCCTTGTCTTTCAGTATTTTATAAAATTGTCGTGCATCTTCAAGCGTCTGCTGTGCAGTAAAAATAACATCTGCTTGCTGTGCCGCAAGTGTGGTACCGGCTTCCGATGATCCAGCCTGTACTAAAACCGGTCTTCCTTGAGGTGGACGCGATGAATTTAACGGACCACGAACTGCGTAATATTCACCTTTATGGTTTAACGTGTGCAGCTTCCCTTTTGTAATATATTCACCTGTCTGTTTATTACGTGCCAATGCATCATCTTCATAAGAATCCCATAGACCTTTTACTACTTCCACAAATTCGTCTGCCCGATCATAACGCAGAGAATGATCCAAATGCTGGTCCTTGTTAAAGTTGCTCGCTTCTGCTGAATAGTAACTTGTTACAATATTCCATGCAGCACGCCCCCCGCTTAAATGGTCAAGCGATGAAAACTTACGTGCAATGTGAAATGGCTCATTGTACGTTGTTGAAGCAGTAGCGGTTAAACCGATATTTTTAGTCACCGTTGATAAAACACTTAGTAATGTAAGTGGTTCAAAGCGAACTTGCTCTGCCGGGTGTGAAAGTTCATTAAATGATAAACCATCACTTAAAAACAGCATATCTAATTTACCTTGCTCGGCTTTGACAGCAACTTCTTTAAAAAATTCTACATTCTCGCTTGCGTCAGCCTGTGCATCCGGATGACGCCATGAAGCGATGTGATGCCCTGTACCCATTAAAAATACGCCTAATTTCATTTGTTTTTTTGTCATTTGCGTACCTCCTACACTAACTGTTCTTCGCGTTTAGCTAATATTTCATGAACAAGTGGAATGACCTTTTCACCAATCTCTTCAATGACCTCCAAATGAGGGAAACCACGCAGAAGTACTTTATCAAAACCTAAATCGACAAACTCCACAATGCGCTCAGCTACTTGCTGTGGTGTCCCGACCAGCGCAATCGAATTGCCTGATAAAACTTGCGTTAACCCTGCCCAAATATTCGGGGCAATCACAAAATTATTGCCTTTAGACTCAAGCATTAACTGATGAAGACGGCTTACACCGACCGCTCCATTGTTTACTGTGTTGGCATGTTTTGCTTCCAATACTTCAGGGTCGACTTGGCTAATAATTTTGTTCGCATTTTCGAATGCAGCTTCTTCTGTTTCACCTAATACGACTTGGAATGAAACGCTGTAAGAAAGAGCGCGATTTTTTTCTTTTGCCAATTTAACAACCGAATCAAGCTCTTGTTTTGTCGTTTCCAATGTTTCACCCCAAAGCATATATACGTCAGCCACATCTGTTGCAACTTCTTTTGCAATTGGTGATGAACCACCGAAGAAAATTGGTGGTGCATTTTTAACAGGCAATGGTAAGTTCGCTCCTTTTAATGTGTAAAACTCGCCATTATAATCAAACGTTTCCCCGTTAAACAGGCGTTTTAAAATTTCAATATACTCACGTGTACGCTTGTAACGATCTGAATGTGATAAGAAATCCCCGTCATTTTCAAGTTCTTTTGGTGCGCCGCCTGTTACGACATTGACAAATACACGGTTATTCGACCAGTAGTTGACTGATGAATACTGTTTTGCCAGTTGTGTAGGGGCAGTAGAACCAGGTCGAACCGCAATCAGGAAGTTCAAGTTTTTTGTGTTCGCTGTCAAATGCGATGCCGCAACCAATGAATCCACACAGCTTCCGCCAATCGGTAACAGTAATGTTGAAAAGCCCGCTTTTTCAGCGGCCTGTGCAACTTTTGTAATATACTCCACAGAAGGTTCACGATCAGAATCAACGCCGACGCCTGACCATGTTTGTGCACCTTTGTTTGACGTTTGGTTTCCTACATATTCACTATCACCAGAAGTTGGTGCCATCGTAATAAACTCTACTTTTGTCATTTTAATTCCTCCTTATTTTGTAACCGGTGCACTAGCTACTACTTCATCAGCCGGTAATTCGTTTGTTTGTTGAATAGTGCCTGATTTCAACTGCTCTGCCACTTGTGAAAAAGTTTGTTTTGCCGGAATGTTAATAAACGAAATTTGCTCTTCCTGTGCTTTTTTGTAAGATAATTCGCAGAAAGTTTCAGGTGGTGCTACAAAAGTTGTCACTCCCAGTTCAATTGCCTTACGTAATGTAGCGCCACGGCGTCCTTCAGTTAAATCGAGTGCCGGATTACGCAAGTCTTCTACAGAATGATCCTGCTGAATAATACGTAAAATCGTTCCTTCCACAATCGGTGTTACAATACCTTCATCATTTACTACAACTGCAATCGCCATGTTAAAATCCCCCTGTTATTTTATTATTTGAGCAACTTCGGCCGCTTTCTGTAAGCTTTGCGCCAAGTCGTTTTTAATATCTTCAATATCTTCCAGACCGATTGATAAACGAATCAGACCAGGTGTTACCCCACTTGCCATCTGCTGTTCCGGTGATAGACGAGAATGCGAAGTGCTTGCAGGATGGATGACAAGTGACTTCGAATCGCCAACATTGGCAACATGTGAAAGGAGCTGAACATTATTAATAAATGCCTTCGCCGCCTCTAGACCACCTTTAATGCCGAAACTGAAAATCGAACCTGCCCCTTTTGGTAAATACTTCTCAATTAAATTATTTGGATCATTGCCAGGTAGTGTCGGATAATTTACCCATTCCACTAAATCATGTTCCGCTAAAAATTCAGCTACTGCCTGCGCGTTTACAACATGCTGTCGAACGCGCACTGCCAGTGATTCAAGTCCTTGAATGAAAAGCCATGCATTGAACGGCGATAATGTTGCACCTAGATCATGCCCCAGCTCGAAGCGTGCTTTCGTAATGAATGCTTTTTCTCCAGCTGCTTCAACAAATGAACGGTTGCCGATTAATTCATTCGGTTCAACAAAGCTTGTGAATCGAGGCGCTTTCCATTCAAATTTACCGCCATCAATTATCGCACCGCCTAATGATGTTCCGTGACCTCCGATAAATTTCGTTGTGGAATGCACAACAATATCTGCTCCAAATTCAATCGGTTTTGATAAGTAAGGTGTCGCAAATGTATTATCGACAATAAGCGGTACATCATGACGGTGGGCTACTTGTGCCAATCCTTCAATATCCGCAATTTGCAAGCTCGGATTGCCGATTGTTTCAGTGAATACGGCGCGTGTTTTATTATTGATTGCTGCTTCAACTTCCTGTAAGTCAGATCCTTCTACAAAGCGTACTGTTACACCGAAGCGAGGGAATGTTTTAGAGAACAATGTATACGTCCCGCCATAAAGGGCATTCGTTGCTACAATCTCATCTCCTGCTTGTGCGACAGTCAATACAGCAATTAAGATTGCCGCCTGTCCTGAAGCGACTGCAAATCCTCCGACACCGCCCTCCAGTGCGGCAAGACGCTCTTCAAATACTGCATTTGTCGGATTGGCATTTCGCGAATATAAGTAGCCGCTTTCCTGTAATTTGAAGAGGTTCGCTGCATGTTCTGTGTCATCAAATACATATGAAGTTGTCTGATACAGCGGAACTGCACGTGAGCGTGTTACTGGGTCAACTGTTTGACCTGTATGGAGAGCGATTGTTTCCTGATTGAAAAATGTCATATAAAAGATTCTCCTTTAATAAAGAAATTTTTGCGTGAGTGTAAGCAATTCCTGTTCTGTCAGTTCACCTATTACGGTGTGTACGACTTTTCCGTCCTGTAAAAACAATGTCGTCGGCAATGTTATAATGTTATAGTTTTCTTTCAGCTGCCCTTGACGATCTAAAAGAACTGGAAACGGTAAATCGAATTTCGTTAAATATTGATTGACCAGTCTTGTCGGTTCTTCCACATTGACTGCATAAAGTTCAATGTTATGAGACTGAAGCGTTTCATACGCCGCTTTGAACGCGGGCATTTCCCGTTCACAAGGAGGGCAGTAAGTTGCCCAGAAGTTGATGATGTAACTTCCTTCATCTGGGATGATCAATTGCTCCCCGGAAGAAGTTTGAAGTACAATTTCTTCGGATTTTGCTTCTGCCTTCTGTTTGGAAGTATTTGAAATAATGGCGTAGCTTAGTGCGACAATTAGTACAGAAAATAGTGATAGCTGAATCCATTTTTTCATTTTAGCTCCACCTCGATTTCAGGCATTTCATGTAGTTGGCCATAGCTGACATGGGAAATTACTTTATAAGTACCGGTACCGTCAAAGCTCGTTTCAATCGCATACTTACCATCCCCGATCGGGACTGGTTTCACTGAACCAATGGAATTGCCGGTTGGATTGATCAATTCGAATTCTATTTCAACATCGTTTTCTATCGGTTTCCCGTTGTAGGTTACGGTTGCAGAAATCGTGACGGGTTCAAATGCTGCGAGTTCAGTATTACTGGCATTTATTGTTACATCGAGTGTTTCGTTTGCTTGTGCGCTACAGCCGGCAAGCAGCAGCACAGTAAGTAAAAATTTTTTCATTTGCCATCAGCCTTTAAATTTGTCCAGAACAGCAGGCGTTTTTTTAACTTTTCAAATGCAATCATGACAGCGACAATAATGATACTGTTAAAAATAATGCCCGCCAGTACATAATGATATTGGGAGAAGTCACTGTAATACTGGATGAAAAAGCCCATTCCTGATGAAGCTCCGAACATTTCGGCAATCGTTAAAATCAGAAAGCTCATACCGAGTGAAGTACTGGCACCGCTTAAAATATGAGGTGCACTCGCAGGCAACACGACTTTCAGCAAAAACGTCGGTCCTTTTAAGCCTAGTGATTTAGCATTGTCGAGATAGTGCTTTTCAATCAGCAGTACGCCATGGATCGTCCCTAAAAATACGGGCCAAAATGCGCCGATAAAAATAAGGGACATCGATGCCGTTTGGAAAGTCGGCAAAATCGCAATGACATATGGAATGAACAGTGTTGGCGGAATTGGACTTAGTGCATGAAAGTAAGGCATTAATATTTCACGTGACCGTTTGTTCAATCCGAAAAACAGTCCCCCTACAATACCTGTCACCAATGCTCCGAAGAATCCAGGAATCAGCAATTTCATCGAGCTTACTACACCAGTTACAAGCTCCCCTATTTTTGCTGAAAAGGATTCAATGACCGTTAGCGGCTGCGGGAATATAACCGGGTTAATCCATGTCGCATATTTTGTGACAAGTGCCCAGATGACAATAAATATAATTCCTATCAAAATAGTAAGATTATAGCGTTTAAAAAATGTGAGCATTCCATCCCACCCCTTAAATGTTTTGTTCATTAAATCGAACGAGCTGATCTTTGTAATAAACATCATCCGGATATTGTTCGATTAACTCATTTAATGCTTTTTCGTATAGATCGATATTTACGTAATCATTTACATCAATATCATCCACATTTTCAACATAGCCAATTTCTTTCATCTGTTCCCACATTTGAACTACTTTCTCTCTGCTTGGATCAGAAGAATAATTCGAATGGCTATCGTTTACAATCGTATTAATTACTTTCTCATCGACTTTCATATACTCTTTCGCTGCAGTTACTGCTGATTGCGGATCTTCAATCTTTTTACGTTCCGCGCGAATAAGCGCTTTTAAGAAACGTTTATATGCTTCCCCATCTTCTTCCGCCAACAGTTCTGAGCGCGTTACAACACGACAGCATACATGCCCTTCCTGTAAATCATTGCTCCATGCAACTGCTTCAAGACCCATATCGACCGCCTGTGCGTAGAATGAGTTTGCTGATACTGCAACGTCCACTTTTCCTGACGCTACCGCTTCCAGCAACATGCTGCCTGTTTTAAATTCAACAATTTCCAAATCGTTTTTCCAGTCGATACCTGCATCTTCAAGTGCAGATCTGAAAACAATATCCGATGTAAAGATCCGAATTGTTCCTACTTTTTTTCCTTTATAGCTTTCAAGTGAAGTATATTGCCCCGCATTTTCCTTTTTCGTTAAAATCGGGTGTCCGCCTTCCAAATGGCCTCCGATAATGGAGAAATCCGAGCCGTTTGCGATAAATGTTAATGGGCCAGCTGTACCGAATGTTAAACCGACATCAATTTTACCCGCCTGGAGTGCATTCAGACCATCTGCCGAGTTAGCAAAGCCTACACGATTGACAGAAATATTTTCTTCTTCAAAATAGCCTTCCTGATGAGCAATGTCGACAAGTGTTCCACCAGCAGATTGACTTAAACCGACCGTTATTTCATAATCGCCAGATGCTTCCCCTTTTGAAGTTTGTTCATCATTTCCACATGCTGCGAGTAAGCCTACTGATAAAGCAAGTGAAACGATCCATTTTTGATTTGTTTTTTTCATTTAACGATCCTCCTATATTCCTGCTCCATCTGCTATCTCAGTTCTTAAACTATTGACGATCTGTTCGTTCATCTCGTTTAAAAGAGATTCTCGAAATGCACGGAACTCCATGTTTTCAAATAGTTTTTTACGATCCGTCCCTTTTTTCTCAATCGGTACTTGAATGCTTTTCGTCACCGCCCCGTTTTTCCCGGGAGCAAAGATGACAATCCGATCCGCCAAATAAATCGCTTCGTCAACATCATGTGTAACAAATACTACTGTACGTTTTTGTTCGGCACTAATTTGAACAAGCAGATCTTGCAGTTGAATACGTGTTACAGGATCCAATGCGCCAAATGGTTCATCCATCAGCAGTAAATCCGAGCCGTAGCTTAATGCCCGTGCAATCGCTGCACGTTGTTTCATACCACCGGACATTTGACCTGGATATTTTTTTACGGCATGCCCTAAATGGACAAGGGTCAAATATTGCTCTGCGATATGCGCAAGCTCTTTTTTCGGCATTTTTTTATTTCGCTGTTTTAATGCAAGCATGACATTCGCCTGTGCCGTCAGCCATGGGAATAAAGAATAATCCTGGAAAACGACACCACAGTCAGGGTGCGTTTCCTTTACGGATTTATCGTTTATTTCGATATTGCCATTTGAAAATGGTTCAAGCCCTGCCATCATTCTGAGCAATGTACTTTTTCCGCATCCGGAAGGTCCCATAAATACGAGAAACTCGCCTTCTTTTACTTCAAGCTGAATATTGTTCAGAATTTTTGTCGTCGCATCATAACTGAAATCGATATGCTGGACTTTAATCTTTGTTTTGTATTCGGTACTGTCTTCCGCAGATATAGGGTTTTGTTGTGGCACTGGACGTTCCAATAATTGAACCATGTACTCACTCTCCTAACAGAAATTTTTTACCTAATGATTGGATCGAAGTATCTACCGGAACATGCAATGTCATTGTTCTTAAATTACGCCAATAGCGATCAAAACCATAATGGCTAGCAGTAGCACGACTGCCCATCACTTCGAAAATTTTTGATGTAATTTCAAGCCCTATTTGAGTCGTAAAAATTTTTGCTGTTTGCAGTGCATCATCCAAATTACTGCGATGTTCCGGTGTAATTTTTTCAGGTTGATCCCAAAGTTCCTGTAATATTTGATCCGCTTTTTTTACAACCAAGTTCGCTGCTTCAATCTGTACATAAAACTGGCCGTAATGATGCTGGATAATTGGATCTTCAATCGCCGATGTCTGTGTAATGGCACGCGGTCTAGTTTGTTCTCTTGTATATGTAAGCGCTGATTGAAGAGCACCTTCTGAAATCCCTAAATAGACATGGTTTAAAATAAATGTAGCAATATTCAGACGCAGCTGTGAAAACTCGCTTGCATAAAAGCCTTGCTCCAACACTTCTTCATCATGTACTTCCACATGATCGAACAGGATTGTTCCGCTGTCAGTTTGACGCTGACCCATATTGTTCCAATCGCCTTTTATATCTATACCTATCCGTTTACTAGGAATAACGACCAATAATGGCTCATCCTGCCCTTCCACTAGCGTCGATACTAATAGAACATCCGAATCGACACTGCCAGAACAGAACGTTTTTACTCCGTTTAATACATAGCCTGTCATTGTCTTTTCAGCTTTCAGTTGAATTGCGACCGGGTTGAACGCATTGCCCCAAAAGTAATTATGTTTGGCCGTTTCACGGTAATAAAATTCCTTTTGCTCATGTGACCCGCATAAATGCGGTGTAACGAGATTGATAAAATGATAGCCTAAAACATGTGCAAGTGAACTATCCGCACGTGCAATCGTTCGGACAACTTGAAATACATCATGCCAATTTCCACCTAAACCACCGTATTCTATCGGAATTAAAAGTTTTAAAAGTCCGCTTTCTCGTATTAAATCCCGCTCTGTTTTAGCATTGCCTCCAATTTTATCCCTCTCTACGGCTGTCTGTTTAAACTGTTCGGCAAGCTTTTCAGCGATTTCATCAATATGTGCAACTGCTCCCATAACACCTCTCCTTTACTAGTTATAGAATTTTCTTGCAATTCAGTATTCTTAATTCGTTAGTTTACAGATGCAATTATTTAAAGTCAATAGCCAATTTAAACAATTCTTACTGGAATAGTATGCTTTTAGCGGATTAACGTAAAAAAACATATTTATTTGTATTTATTTAGAAATTAATTATGTGATTTAAGGATGAATTCGAGGTTATAAGAAGAAAAAACCACTATTTACATAGCGGTCTTTTGGTTTTACATTTTTAATAACTCATGACTTGATAATAAACAACGATTTGATAGATCGCTGGCACAATTAAAGCAATCGCCAGTGAGATGACTGCTCCCCACTTCGATTGTGTCATTAAACGAATATTGTCGCTTTTCAAGTGTAGTAAAAATGACAGTGTAAAATATAATGCACTGACTAAAAAGATAGGGGTTACGAATGTGAGCCAAATTCCTGCATTCATTTCATGCATCGATTCCTTCACCTCAATCCCATTATATTTCAATATCTATCTGTTTTATTTCTGTGAATTGAAAATCAATACTTTCGTCGAAAATAAACGTCCATGGCATTGAACAAAAAGGAGGAATTTGGAGTGCATCAATTGTAAAATTTTGAGTAATTTTCCCCGTTTCTGTTATAATACTTATTTCCGTATTTCGGAATTTCAATTGCTGATCTGTTCGGTTATGAATAAGTGTAATAATGAGCTTTTGTTGTTTATGATTAATAGCTGTTCGTATAAGGCAACAGGAAATTCTCTTGTCCTGTTCTTTAGTTTGTTGAAAAACTTGTTCTATTAATAATCGATCCTGAGCTGAAATTGCTTTATCCCAGGCGGGTTCATATTGCAGTTTTTGCATGAACTTCATCCTTCCAATAAATTATTTACGTAAATAAGTAATTAAACAACCTTTCTTCTATAATACATGTTACAGTAGGAAAGAATCTTAAAAGTTAGAAGGCGAAAAATATGATCGAAGTAAAGAATTCCCCGATAAGTGAAGGGGAATATAATCGCGGTATTTTTGCGATTAACGCAATTCCTGAAGGAACGTTATTCCACCAAGCACCGGTACTAAGCTATCCAAATGAGCAGCATGAACATATTGAAAAAACGAATCTTGCGGATTATGCGTTTGAATTTGGCATTGGACGCTCTGCAATCCTTTTAGGCTACGGGATGCTATTTAACCATTCGTATGAGCCGAATGCCACATATGAAATCAATTTCGACAACGAAACATTCGATTTCTTTGCCTATAAAGATATTGAAGCAGGCGAAGAGATTTTTATTAATTATAATGGCGATGTTGATGATAATGACCCGTTATGGTTTAACAGCGAAGAAGAATAACAGGAGGAACTGTCTACAATAATTAGACAGTTCCTTTTTCTATTCCCTCGATAAATCGAATGATATCATCCGTCAGTAATTCGCGTTCTTTTCCTAATGTAATTAGATGACCGCTGTTGTCGTATTTTTTTTTCGTAATAGATTTGCTAATTGCAGTCTTTTCAATTATATCAATGCTTTGGTGGAAAACCGGTTCATCGAGCATACCTTTTGCCAGGAAAAGCGGTTGTTTCAGTAAATGAAGCTGTTTTCCTGTTTTAACGATAAACTGCTGCAGTGCAATCAGTTTTTCGGCAGGTCTTGGAAAGTGATCGTCTAAAAAATCTTGCAGTTCCTGTTCAGAACTTCCTCTATTTTGTAAATACCTCTTGGAATAATAGACAACACGCTGTTCCAAACCTTCCACAGGCCGCTCCAATACTGGTGAAGAAATAATACATAAAGCCTTCACTTCAGGGAATTCATTTGCCAGTCTTATTCCTAGTACACCACCTAATGACTGACCAATTACCGTAATCGCTTCATATTTTTCATCGATTAAAAATTGAACTGCCTGTCTGCTATGTTTCCATATCTGCTCCATAGAACTTGCAAATAATTGTTCCGGTGATGCTCCGTGCCCTGCCAGATTTGGCGCATAACTTGTATATCCTTTATTATGAAGCATTTTTGCCACATAGTGCATCTCTTTCGCATTGCTCGTAAAACTATGTAAAAGCAGGACGGCCTGTTTATGTCCATTTAAAAAAATATCCTCTACAAAATATTTCATGTTGGTCCCCTTTTCATTTGTGACAATATTATAGCATAACAATTCTCTCTTACTGACATTTCCTCAAGTTTAAAAAGCGGAAACAGTGCAAATGTTTTATTGTTCGGCTACAATATGGATTGAGTAAAAAAACCTATGAAAGGAGAATCATATTAATATGAGAACAATATTATTATCGATTCTTGCTGCGTTATTTTTAGCTGTACCGAACGTAGCAGCACATACGTATTTAGACACGACTAACCCAGAAGATGGAGCAGTTGTAACAGAAACATTGCAGGCGATCGAACTTACATACGCCGGGAAAATTGAAGTAGGCAGTACATTTAAAGTCATTTCAAGTAACGGTGAAGAAATAGAAACAGTTTCGATGGATTTAGTCGATGGTGTATTAACGGGTACTTTTGATTCCCCATTACCAAATGATGACTATACTGTTGAGTGGAATAGTATTAGTTCTGATGGCCATCCATTGTCAGGTAAATTCTCATTTACGGTTGATGCACCTGTAGCTGAAGAACCGGTCGAAGAAAAAGTTACAGAAGAAAATGAAGAGCAAGTAGAAGTAAACGAAACGGTAGAAAATAATGCAGCGGAAACGACTGCGGCAGATGAGGAAGAATCATCAAACAATACATTACTATATATCGTTGGAGCCCTTTTACTTCTTATTATAATAGTAAGTATTTTCACGATTGCTAAACGGAAAAATGTAAAATGATGGCATTGACCATTTTTAGTCAATTTTTACTCTATGTTAGTTTAGCTCTTCTTATGGGCTCATTTATCTTGTACTGTATCCCAGAAACAGTTCGTCCGAAAATTGATATTTCTGCAAAGTGGCTCATTGTTAGCGCGGTCATCTTGCCGGTTGTCACATTTGTACCGAATATTCAATTGCTAACAATTTTGACACCACAGTTTGGCTTCATGGAATCAGTGGTTATGCTGCTTATAAAATTTAAAGTTGGCCATTCATGGCTCGCGGTCATTGGCTTTACGTTTATTTTGCTTATAATGATTCGCCAATTTATGAAGAAACCTACGAAGCTTTTAGCGGTCATGTCAATTTTTATTTTAATCGCCATTATGGCGGCAACTGGCTATATTAGTCATGCAGGTTCAATGACAGGCATTGTCGGATCGGCACTGGATTTTGTTCACCTTCTTGCTGTCAGTGTTTGGCTCGGTATTTTACTCATGATGAGTTTTTTCTCAAAAGATGCACTTAACTGGGAAGCCTTTTTAAAATGGTTCTCCCCTGTTGCGCTCGTAGCTTTTACAGCCGTTGCTTTAACTGGTGTCCTGATGACTGACACAATCGTTCCTGGCTATGTGACAAGCTGGTCGAGCAATTATGGACAATTGCTATTCATTAAACATGTTTTGCTCGTACCGTTGACTGTTATTATTTTGGCAAACAGTCTGCTCATTAAATTGAAGTTGAACAAGCCATTGTTTGAACCGCGTACATGGGTACGGATTGAAACGATTTTGCTCATATTGATTTTATTCATTACCGCACTGTATAGTGAGCAACAGCCACCTAGTTTTTATGTACAGGAAATTTCGCCGTTTTTTGAATTGTTCTACCGTAGCTCAATTGAAGCCGGTATGCGCGGGTATTTCCAAATGACAGGTATTGGCTTAGGATTTTTCCTGTTGACTGCACTGTTCATCGGTCTTGTCATCGTAAGTTATATTAAACAGTTGCCGGTCATTGTATCGGCTGCTATGACTTTTGCGGTGACACTATGTTTTTACATGGGCTTTATGTCAATTGTATTTTTCAAATAGTGTCCAAAATAAAGGGTTGTAGTATCAAGTCTGTTACGACTTATACTACAACCCTTATTCATTATGCGAACTTTTTCGTCTTCATCCCAACATAGCGAATGAGTGCCGCGATAATTAATATCACCGTTAATACGATTGTACCGTACTGCATTGTCGAATTATCTGTTTTTACAGCAATACCGATTAGTGCCCAAACGATGACTAGTGGAAAGAAAATATCCTGCGAGATGGCAACGGCCAAATAACCGAGAATAACCGCAACTCCTACAAGTACGAGCGAACCGACCACCTCTGAAATCCCCAAATCGACACCATGATATTTTAAAACATAACTTACATTAGCAATTGTCGCTACGGATATCCAAGCTAAGTAAAATGAAAACGGAAAACGCTCTGAAAGACCTTTTTCTGTATTTTTATACTGCAGGTAAATCGCTATCAGTGTAAATAACAAAAAGAACATAACGATAATGGACAGTATAAACTGTTCATAATGCCAACTGAACAGCCAAGCAATATTAAATATACAGCTGATGATAAATAAAATACCCACTTTTCCTTTAAAACGATTGTCTTTCACTTTGCGGTATATCGTAATCAGCCATATGACAAGCAGTAAATAAATTAACGACCAAATTGAAAATACGTAGCCTGCCGGTGTAAATAACACTTCTAATCGATTCGTAATTTCTGATGCCGTTTGCCCGTTTAATGGCAGGGTATTGGATAGCGCATTTACTACGATTACAGCAATCATGGCTATCCACATTGTAATATACAAGCCCATTTTTCATCATCCTTTTTTCTAGAATTAGGGAACTATACCCTTTTTTAAAAAAGAATAAGCGGTGAAAGGCTATTGCGTTTTAAGGGCAATGTGGTTGTGAATTACGCATATGTTGACTATCACGTCTGTTTTTCAAGTGCAAGTTTGATGCCAAAACCGATTAGAACCGCTCCAGTTAACGTTTCGATCACCGATTGTGTAGCAGGTTTTTTCATGAAATTGCGGATTTTGTTTAATAAAAATACATAGAGCGCAAACCAAATAAATGTTAAAACAATATAGATAATTCCCATTGTCAAAAATGGCCAAAACGGTTCTGCGCCTTTTGATAGGAATTGCGGTAAAAAAGTCAGGAAAAATACTGCTACTTTAGGGTTTGTGATATTTGTAATGAGGCCCTGCTTAAAATAGGAATTGCCTTTAGCTTCAATTTCCGGAATGTCCGTCATTTCCTCCGTATCTGCTTTTTTCGCACGCATGCTCATTAATGTTTTGATACCTAAATAGCATAAGTAGGCTGCTCCAACATATTTCAGCACTGTAAATGCCACGGCAGATTTTACAATAATCGCCGATAGCCCCGCAACCGCTGCAATTGTGTGGACGGTTAATCCCGCGCAAGAGCCGACCATTGTTTGAAATCCGCCCTTTTGTCCGTTAACAATCGTATTTTTCGTAACGATCGCTGTATCAGGACCCGGTAAAATAATGAGCAGTATACACGCAATTATAAAGAACAGAACATTCTCCATTTAATCACCTTCATTTTCTGAATTTTTAAATATGTTAACATAATTCATCGAAATGAAGCTAGGGGAATTTTAATTTTAATGGATTGCTAGTGTGACGTTACTTGTATACATTCTGATGTGACTGATTTTATTAGAAGTCTTTTATATTTATTAGAAAACTTCAAAGGTTTATTAGCATTTTCCGAATGTTTATTTGAAGATCTAAGAGCATTATTAGAACAATTGCCTTATATATTAGAAAATCGGTAACTTATTAGAAGATGTCAAATTGATATTAGATGATTTAAATATTTATTAGAATATTACTAGCGATTCCTTCAATCGTCAGCAAGCAATGCCATTTTCTCGGCAGCTTTCTCTATGATTACATCATCTTTAACCTGACCCCTATAATTGATATACATCACAGTTCGACCCCTTACAAAAAGAAAATCTTTATGAAAAGAATTATCCCTAATCAGCAGACGATCAAAAGCTGTGTGTTTTCTTTCTTTAAAACTTGCAGGATCACTTCCATATGTATGCTTGATTATTAACTCATTAACTAGTGAGCTAACATGGGAATGGAAACGTAGCTTATAAACTTCCGATGAGATTGATGGTTGATATGCATGATTTGGATCGTACCATTCCCCTTCCTGAATAACGCCCATTTCTGTTGAATCATATTGAACAGAAGCAAAAATATTCCACTGTGATGAGTAGGTGCTTCCCAAATCCTCGCCATCGAAGTAAAATGGCTTCCTTTTAAGATGCGGCTGATTTTCAATTGAAGCAAGTCGGACAATTGGCAGCCCTGTATCTTCTTCTGGTAAAGAGGTTGTTTTCATACTCCATATTTGGTAAATCGGTATAAACACAAGAGTTAATGTAATTACTAATACTATGAAACTGTAGACAATACCTGACCGGTAAAAGTTTTCCCATGGTTTTTGTTGATCGTCTAATATCCCAGCTTTAAGTTCATTACGCAAACAATTGATTCCAAATAAGCTTTTACCTATCGGAAGTATTTGTATAAAATTAACGAATAATACTAACAACGGAGCAAGTGTATATCCATCTATCAGTTGTAAAACAGAAATATTTCCGTTTTCGAAAGATTTGACGAAGACCGTAGTGATTAAAATAATTGCAATAAAATTAACTATAAAATTAAATAATGTTTTATTAAAAGCTTTTTTTGCTATTGAGATTTGCTCTTCTCGATTTATTGGAGGTTCATTTGCTTTACGTTCAGTCGGTGCTGCAAATACGTGAAAATTGCGGTCACTCGCAATATAGTCCCAGCCGCTTTCTTCGTATAACCGAATTTTTTCACTTGATATGTATTTGCTTTTTGCAAGTTCCAGCCGGTAATCCATTCGTTTGCGATCACCTTTTTTAAACTTGGCAAAATATGTGCCGATCTCAAAAAAATGCAGCCCTTGTTCGGACATATCGGAAAACCAGCTTTCATGTTCCTTGATACGCCAAGATTGCCCGGGTCTTATTCTGCGTACTATTTCTGCCATTGCTCCACCTCCTCACCTATATGACCTAACAATAAAATAGAAGGGAATGTTTGTAAATAAATAATTAAGACCAGGAAACCATTTCAGCACTCCCTGACGCAATAAAAAAATTGAAAATGTTCACAGCAAAAAGGCAATCCTGACTATGCAGGATTGCCTTTTACACCGCTTGGATCTAACTATCCGCAAGCAGCAATATTTTCTGAGCTGTATTTTCCACTATCACATCCAACTCTGCATATCCGTAATAACGGATATACATTACCACTTTATCTTTTGATGCAACTAATTGTTTCCATTCTTCATCCTCGCGAGTAATAAGATGATCAAAGCCAGGGTGTTTCCTTTCTATGAAACTTTCCCTTTCATCCCCGTATGTATGCCACTCCATCAAGTCAGACATCAATGGTTTAGCGAACGCCTGAAATGTTAAATTGTATATTTCAGTAGAAACGCTCGGTGAGTATGCACCACTTTTATCCAACCACATTTCACCCTTAATTATTCCATTTTCGTCCGTTTCAAACTGCACGGGTGCAAAGATACTCCAATTTGTTGTATAGCGGTTCGCCCAATCAACTTCATCGCTATAAGAATCCTCCCGAGTTAGCTGTGGATTTTGTTCGATATCGGCTAAACGGACAAACGGCAAGTTTTCGTCATTGTTTGGCATCATAAAGGTATCCATCTTTTTCAATTGGTAAAATGGCATTAGGCCGCTTAAAAGAATAATTCCTATAAGGACAACCGAAAATACACTATTTTTTTTCAAACTTTTTTTCCATGGGGCATGGTGATTGATGGCTTTGCCTTCTTTTAAACTTTTTTTCAATTCTTGAATCGCCAGTATAGCTCTTATCGCGTAAAAAACATAGTGAATATAGACGAGAGAAAGGATACTTTGCTGAACGACATATCCTTCAACTAACCGTAAGACCGGGGTTCCATCCAAAAACCACATCGCCAAAAGCATGCCTAGAATCAAGGCTACTCCAAGAGAAATCCATATTAAATAAAATACGAGTTTTTTACTTAGCCGCTGTAACGTAAATGCCTGTTCTGCAGGATCTGTATGGATTTCGGGTGCATTGTTTTCAGTTGGCGAAGAGAAAACATGAAACCATTGATAGCTTGTGACATACTTCCAGCCGTTTTCCTCGTACAGATCAATTTGCTCATAGGTAATTAATTTCCTATCTGTCACCTCAATCCGGTATTCAATTCGCTTCGGGTCACCTTTTTTAAAATGGGCTAAATTTGTTCCCATTTTATGAAGGTGGAGCCCCTGTAACGACATATCCGAAAACCAGCTTTCGTGTTCTCCAATTCGCCAGTAGTTGGTTGGTCGGATTTTGCGCACCATTTTAGTCATCGTTTCCCTCCTCTAATATACTGCTGTCGAAAATTAGAGATTTTAGACGAGCATATTCTATTCTTAATGCATGCTCGCCTTCTTTCGTAATTTCATATATTTTTCGCCGCCCATCGTCTTTTGCCAATGCGATTAATCCGTCTTTTTGCATTCGTGATAGGACACCATATAACGTTCCGGGCCCCATTGTTAAACGGCCTTTTGATACTTCTGTAATGGATTGCATTAACTGATAACCATGATTTGGACGCATTAAAGTCAATAATACGTAATACATTGCTTCAGTCATCGGTCCGCCATTATAAGACATATACATTCCTCCAACTATTATGTCACGCGATATATCGTATAACGTAATAATAATCTACATGAAATTATTTGTAAACTTGTTATTGAAAGCAAAGAAAAAACCACCCCAAATTTTTTGGAGTGGCATGCACTAATATTTATTAAAACATTTTATTCAAGTTTGCCATTTCAATTGCAGACATTGCGCTGTCGTAGCCTTTATTGCCTGCTTTCGTACCAGCACGTTCAATTGCCTGTTCGATATTTTCAGTCGTAACAATACCGAAAATTACCGGAACTCCTGTATCCAAGCCCGCTTTTGCAATTCCTTTTGCTGCTTCGTTACATACATAATCATAATGAGTTGTAGAGCCGCGAATGACCGTACCTAAACCGATAACTGCATCATAATTATTTGTTTCAGCCATTTTTTTTGCTACAAACGGTACTTCAAAAGCACCTGGAACCCATGCTGTATCAATGTTTGCTTCGTCAACACCATGACGTTTTAAGCCGTCAATTGCACCACTTAATAATTTATCATTAATAAATTCATTGAATCGCCCTACGACAATTCCGATTTTCAAATCTGTTCCGAATAATTGTGCTTCAAATGTTTTTCCCATTTTAATTACTCCTTTTTATACCAGTACGGTAGTTAATTTTATATATTGAACTAAGTCTTCGATAGTAATAAATTTCAGGTTATGTTTTTGTGCTATCTTTTTGAGCTGCGGCATGCGGGCCATTGAACCATCTTCGTTCATAATTTCACAGATAACTGCGACTTCATTCGAACCGCATAGCTTCGCCAGATCGACGCCTGCTTCCGTATGCCCGCGACGCTCCAACACGCCTCCCTGTTTTGCAATGAGCGGGAACACATGGCCCGGACGATGAAAATGCTCCGGTTTTGTTGCAGGATCAAGTAATGCTAACATCGTTTTAGAACGCTCAAATGCACTTATACCTGTTGTTGTATGGATATGATCGATACTAATCGTAAAAGCTGTTTGATATGTATCGGTATTGCTTTGCACCATTGGATGAAGGGAAAGCTTTTCTGCAATTGCAGATGAAATTGGTGTACAAATTAACCCTCTTCCATAAAGCGCCATGAAATTAATATTTTCCGGTGTAGCGAATTCTCCTAAAACTAGAAAATCTCCTTCATTTTCACGGTTCTCGTCATCTGATACAATAATAATCTCACCGTTTTTCAATGCATGAATTGCTTCTTCAATTGTATTCATTTTGTCACCACTCCTCTAAAATCCTGTACGTTGCAAAAAGTCCATTGTAATTGTACTTTCCGTTTGATTTTGTAAATGTTTTTTTACATATTTTCCGATTAGATCTGTTTCAATGTTTACAACATCTCCCGGCTTTTTATAGCCTAATACAGTCTGCTCATACGTATGAGGGATTAAGGAAATGGTAATGAATGTGTCTGTCACATCAAAAATTGTTAAACTCGTGCCGTCCACTGTAATTGAGCCTTTCTTGATGCATTCTGCAATCAAATGCTTTTCCATCGCCAGATCAATATAAACTGCATTGGCGACGGGTCTTTTCCGTTGAATTGTTGCAATTCCATCAACATGGCCCGAAACAATATGCCCGCCGAAACGTCCATTCGCCGACATTGCCCGTTCCAGATTGACAGGCATACCTGCTGCTAATTGCTGGAGGCTCGTTGCTTTGACGGTTTCTGGCATAACATCCGCTAAAAATACGGATGACGAGAATTGTTTCACTGTCAGACAGACACCGTTAACGGCAATGCTGTCCCCGAGTTGAACATCGTCTAGAATTTTGTTTGCGCGAATGGCTAGTTCCATCGCTTGTGTGGACTGGCTGATCGATTCAACCGTCCCTAGTTCTTCAATGATTCCTGTAAACATCCTGCTCACCTCTTTTTAAAATTAAAAAAGAACCCCGATTGGATTCGGAGTTCGATGAGAGGAAAATTGAGCATCATCAAATAAGCTTTTTGAAGTTATTTTTCAAAAAACTGCTGACATTGCTTCCTTCTCCCATCCAGACTATAACTGTCGGCTTTGGACTTGCACCAAATCCTGCACACAAAAGTGGCTCACGGGCTTAGAGTTAAACTCATCACCGTCGATTGGGAATTTCACCCGACCCCGAAGGAAATTATTTTTTTCAATAAAATAAAAAATCCCGTCACAAAGGCGCGACAGGAAAAGTGTATAGCAAAAAATCACATTTAAAATCAAATTTTTAAAAAATGTGTTGCCATTCCTTCTCCCATCCAGACTATAACTGTCGGCTTTGGATTTGCACCAAAATCCTGCACACAAAAAGTGGCTCACGGGCTTAGAGATTAACTCATCACCGTCGATTGGGAATTTCACCCGACCCCGAAGGAAATTATTTTATTTGAAAGTTATTGTAACATAAATATTTTAAAAAGCTAATAGTATTTTAGCACCTACTTACTTTTTGTTCCTTCAATCCTTTTACCTCTACCCCTCTATTATTAAAATTTTGAAACTTTACTCAAGGTAATGCGTAGAAGAATATACATAATATTACAGAAAATAGAAAGGAGTTATTAAAGCTGATTTTAAGTGTCTTTCATTTGCTTGGTTGCTTTTTTAGGTTTTATTTTTATAAAATATAGCGTCGGATAATCTTCAGTAATATAACAAAACATTTTTTACGGTAATGGAGGCTTTTATGGCTAATAATTCACAGTCGAATAAATATCTTATCTTTATAGAACTACTGTTTTATGCAGCTTTACCCTATGCAATATGGAAGTTTGGCCGAGAACCTTTTGGTGATTATGCCGCGATGCTGATGTCCACTGTTCCCGGAATAATTTATACTGTTTACCGCTTTGCAAAAGATCGGCAGTTTAATGTGACGGGCTTGTTTATTTTAGGCTCGATGCTTATAGGTACTACGGTAGATTTATTGTCAGGTTCAGCGGAGCAAATGATTTGGAATAATGTTTATTTAGGACTTTTTTACACATTTCTCTATGTAATTTTATTTATTATAAAAAAGCCTTTTCCTTTGTATGTTGCAGTTGATTTTGCCTATTTGCAAGGCTATCCTCGAAAGGACAGTAAAACATTATTCTTTCAAAAAGGGATTTTTAGATGGTTTCAGCTGATTCAGATTGTTTTCATTATTCGAGGACTTGTTATGGCAGGAATTACGGTCTATCTTTTACGGAAATATGGAATTGACAGCTATGGTGACATGCTGATTTATAAACGAGGAGCAAGTTGGGTATTTTCCGGAATTGTCATGGGGATGTTCTTTTACATCAACGTAATTGTTCAAAAGTATACAAATCGATTACAGGAGAAGAAGGATGAAAAGCTGCCGGAACCTGACATTGTGGCGGATTAATTTTTTCTGAAAGGATGATGGAGATGACAAACATTAAAGAATGCCCAAAATGTCGCAGCACGGAATTAGGTAGAGGAAAACACAGCGGGTACAGTGTAATGTCACCTGTTAATAAATTAAGTTTAGGATGCAATATCGAGTACATTATTTGTACCGATTGCGGGTATATTATAGAAGGCTATGTCGTAAAGCCCGAGAAATTTAAAGGAACTTTTTAATTCGATACCACGATTACAAATAGCCCATTGCATATTGCAATGGGCATTGTATTTTCTATTTGTTTATAAAAAATTCCTTCATCCTACTAACTCAGCTTTTACAAAATAATATGCCTTTTGAATCTCCTTTGCATCCGCTGGGTATGTCGTCATCAACTCATCACGTAACTCTTTAAGGCTTTTTGTATAACTTCCTGTAAAGCTATTCATTATCGCTGTCAAAAACACAGGGCTGTAATTTCTTTTCATTCGACTCATAGTAACCACCCCTAATTCAACTGTTTTAGTCGCTCTTTTGCGGCAACCATATTTTTCAATGATGCAATGGTCTCTTGTTCCGTACGAGTTTTCAGACCACAATCGGGATTGATCCAAAATTGTTCTTTTGCGATTACTTTTTTACTATTTTCTATAATAGTTGCCATTTCTTCCACAGTTGGAATACGCGGGCTATGAATATCATATACACCTAAGCCAATTCCAAGTCCATATGGTGTTTCTTTTAGTACTTTTATCAGCTCCCCATGACTTCGTGACGTTTCAATTGAAATTACATCCGCATCCAATGCTTCTATAACATCAATAAAATCGTTAAATTCGCAATAACACATATGTGTATGAATCTGGGTCGTTTCACGCACACCGCTTGTCGCTAATTTAAATGCAGCTACACTCGCATCGATATAAGCCTTATGCAGACTTTTACGGATTGGCATGCCTTCTTTCAAAGCAGGTTCATCTACTTGAATAATATTGATTCCCGCATTTTCAAGTGCCCTTACTTCTTCTCTTAATGCCAGGCCGATTTGATAAGCAACTTCTGAGCGCGCTAAATCATTTCTTACAAATGACCAGTTTAAAATTGTAACGGGTCCTGTCAGCATCCCTTTGACCGGTTTTTCCGTAAGTAATTGTGCCGCACTTACTTCCTTAACTGTCATCGGTTCTATCCATTCAACATCTCCGTAAATAATTGGAGGTTTTACACAACGCGATCCGTACGAAACTACCCATCCATTTTTCGTAAACGCAAATCCGTTTAATTTTTCACCAAAAAATTCCACCATGTCTGTTCGCTCGAATTCCCCATGAACAAAGACATCAAGGCCAAGTTGCTCCTGAATCGCAATCCAACGTGCCGTTTCATTCGCGTTGAATGCTTCATACTCTGTTGTTGTAATTTCCCCTTTTCGCCATAAACTACGGTTTTTCTTAACTTCTGCAGATTGCGGGAAGCTCCCGATTGTTGTTGTCGGATAGTCTGGTAACTGTAAAAAGGCACGTTGTAGCTTACTGCGCTTGTCGTAGTTATCAGTTCGTTTAAATGCTTCCGGTGTTAATTCGTTTACTTGTGCATGTACAGCTTTCTTTTTTCTCGATTCATGAAGTGCCAATGTGCGGATTGCTTTTTCGCTTTCTAAAAATGCCTGGATATGAGGGACTTCGGGCTGAAGAATTTTCCCTTTGATCATTTGCAGTTCCGTTATTTTTTCATTGGCGAATGCTAAAGCATTTAGCAGCTCTGGCACAATGCCATCCTCTCCTGCTGTTGTAACTGGCACATGCTGAAGACTGCACGATGTTTGTAGATAGATTGGTGAAAATGGTACATAGGAACGTATTTCCGCTATTAGTGCCAACTGCTTCTGCAGCTCGGCTCTCCATATGTCCCGACCATTAATAATACCTGCATATAGAACTTTATCTTTTGGAAAACCAAACTTCTTTAACGCTGCTAGATTTTCATTTTTCCCATGAACAAAGTCCAGTCCAAAGCCATCAACAGGCAAATCAATCAATGTTTCATAGTCGGATAACGCTTCAAAATAAGTTGTGCAGATCGTTTCAACTGTCAGTCCGTTTAATACTTGATGATAGAAATGCTGAACTAATGCTATTTCTTCGGACGTAAGGTCTTTTGTAAGGCTTGGTTCTTCAAGCTGGATCGACGTTGCACCACTTGCTTCCAACGACTGAAGCAACTCTTTATATACCATTACCAGCTGCTGAATATAGTGTTGTTTTTGTTCTTGGCCAATACCTTTCGTCAGTTTATAAAATGTAAATGGACCGATAATAGTCACACGAGGGATTATGCCGAATGTTTCGATTGCCTCCTGAATATATTGCGCGTAAACATTGTGTTGCAATGCCAGTTGCTGTCCTTCGTATTCAGGTACAATATAGTGATAATTCGTGTTGAACCATTTCGTCATTTCACTTGCCACCACATTTTCAGCACCGCGCGCCATTGCAAAATACGCTGTTAAATGATGCTGCAATGATAGATGGTCGTATCTAGATGGAATCATATTAAACATAAAGGCTAAGTCAAGCATACGGTCATAGTATGTAAAATCTCCTACCGTTAAAATATCCAGCCCTAAATCCTGTTGCTGCTGAAGTTGAGCGATGCGTAAGTTTTTCATTTCCTGTTCAAAACTTCCTAAAGACAATTGTTCTTTCCAAAACGCCTCTGTTATACGCTTCCATTCACGATTTTGTCCAATATACGGATAGCCAATTACTGCTGTTTTCATAAACAATTCCTCCTTAAATTTGTTACATAAAAACCAAAACCCCTCTTTCAAAATGAAAGAGGGGTGTGAATGTTTAAGAGATTGACAATAAAAACCTTTGCATAATCAAAGGAGTTCTGTCTCACTTTCGCACAAAATCACCACCTATTTCCACGTAGGTATTGGCGTGTACTAGTTTCCGGCAGGTCTCCTGGCTCATCATCAACGTTCTTGTGACCCTTCCCATCAATAGACAGTGGTTGAATATCACGAACTCCGATTTACAGTTGCGGGACAGCACCAGACTTTCACTGGTTTCCCTTTTAAGCTTGTTCTCACAAGCACCGTAACTTACACAGTATGCAATTTCGTATACTATATCATAGAATTTGAGTTTTGAAAATTCTTTTTATTTAGCGTCCTATACGAGGATATGCGGGGTTGAAATGATTTCAGTGGATGCTGTGTGCTTTTTATTAGAAGAAATTTGTTTATTTTAGCACTTCTTCGGATGATTTTAGAAAAGTTGACATACTTATTAGCTAATCTGGAACTGATTTTAGCATATCCTGCTCCTTTATTAGAAAATCAGCAACTTATTAGAAAATCGGTGGATTTATTAGCACATTTAAATTTTTATTAGAAAAGCCCTCACTCAGCAAAAAACTTGCTCAAAAAGCAGCTGCACTTTTTTCGCAAGTTAATCTAACATTTCACTATTATTTTAGACGTTCTTCAATGAGTGCTTCCATATCACTTGCAATCGTTTCATATGGAACACCATCTTCGCCTGTGCCATAGCCTGAATAGTTTTTCACGGCGATTCCTTTTTCATCAACTAGGAAAAATGTATCGGCATGGATAACTTGATCGTTCCCTTCAATCGACTGGACAGGTGTTTTAAATGAGTTTCTGCCAAACTGCTCAATAAATTTTTGATCGTATCCTGTCAGCATATGCCATTTTGATTCATCCACTGGTGTATGGCGCGATAAATATTCTGTCAAACGCGCCGGTGTGTCGTAGTCCGGATCAACGGAAAACGCGACAATTTTATAATCTTCCAGCCCTTTTTTCTCGAGATGATCCTGGACACGGGTCATATTCATTGTCATTGGCGAGCAAATTGTTGTACAGCTTGTGAAGATGAACATTGCAAGCCATGGTTCCCCTTTTAGGCTGTCCAGTGTCACTTCATTGTTCCGGTGATCGGTCATCGTAAACTCGCTAATTTCAAAGTTGGTCGTCGGTTTAAACTGATAATTGCTGCATGCTGTAAGTACAGTTGCTGCCAAGAGCATAAGTGCGAATACTATGTTTTTCGTTTTCATTTCTCTCTCTCCACTCTTTGAACATTACTCTCATCTTACCCAATATTTAGTATATTCTCAATAGTTATTGGAAGAAAGGACGTGTGTCAACATTGTGAAGAGTTTCTCACGCTCTATCTGCAGGATGATGTAATGATACGAGTGCTGTATGAATCGCTTCAAGTTTTGTTTCTATCCGATACAGTAAATAAAAAGATATAAAGATCGGAAACGTTACTTCCTGAAGAATGGCAATCCACTGGTCCATTATAATCCCTCCATTTTTATTTAAAGAAGCCGGCAAAGCATCACACTTCGCCGGCCTTGCTATTAGCTGATCAGTTCAATTGCTGTTACATTACGCTCAACGATACGCGCAGATTTTTTTACATTGAACAAAAATCCGTCTTTCGAAAATACCGCCTGATCAATAATTGTTTGCATCGCTGCATTCACTTCAGCCTCCGTTAAATTCGGCTTCGGATCATTAATATTGATCGTCATCGTGCTTCCTGCAATGTTGGCAAATGTTAATTGTAAAACTTGTGCCATAAGCTCACCTCCTTTTCTTTACTACACTTGATTAAGCTGTAATCGTTTCTTTCTGCGTTTTCACAGATTCGATATAATCGTAATCTGTTAAGCCGACGATTGTTGTCCCAACTGTGTATAGCTGCTGGGCTGTTGCGTTTCTTTCCAAGTTACGGAATGTGGAACTTTTAATCATCGGCTCATTAAATTCATCAAGCCCTATCTGATAATAAACTGTCAACGTCGCAGATAAAAATCCGAATTCATTCATGTTTCTCACCTCCTTGCCCTATATATGTCATGATTTACAGAAAAAAGGGACAATGACGATGAAAAAAATTACAAAAACTTATATAATAGACAATAATGAGGTTTATCACCAATAGATTAGTAGAAGAAATTTCGTAGACAATATTAAGTAATGAGGTGAACATTGTGGGCTTAGATGGCTGGTTTTTATGGTTTATTTTATTTTGGGTTGTAGTATTGATTTCGCTTATGGGGATTGGCGGCTTTTTTATGTTCCGCAAGTTTTTGAAGGCCCTGCCGAAACAGGATGGTAAATCGGATTTAGATTGGCAAAACATATACTTAGATAAAACGATTCATCTATGGGGTGAAGATGAAAAACAATTACTTACCGAGCTTGTTAGTCCTGTACCAGAGTTATTCCGGCAAGTTGCCAAAGAAAAGATTGCCGGTAAAATCGGTGAAATCGCCCTGAATGAACGTGCCACAAAAATCGACTTGGACTTAATTATTCGTGGCTATATTATCGCTTCGCCAAAGCGCGACCATAAGTTTTTACGTAAAAAGCTCGATGAAATGAGAATTGATACGACGAATTATGATCATTTATTTGAGACGTAAAACGAAAAAGACTGTCTTTAAAAGTATAAAACTTTTAGAGACAGTCTTTTTTATGCGATAATATGCGATTTTTCAAGCTTCTTATATTTAATAAGCATACCGATTCGCCACGGCAAAATCATAGAGAACGCCAAGATAAAGAACATACCGGCCAGTTCACCGACATCAAATGTATCGGCAAATATTAATTTCAAAATAATACGTAGTACTAGTAATCCCACTAATATGAATGGAAATGCTTTAGATTGCTTCATATAAATTGCGCCGTCTCGCACTTCAAACTTCGACGTTAAGATTAATACAGATGAAAATAACAAGCCTAGTGCGGCCGCTTCTACTATTTGAATTGGCGCTACACGAAATTCCTCAAAGATAAACATCAGTGCACCTGTTGACATCGCAAAAGGCGGGATGAGTATTTTTTTTGTGGATACCGGCTTTTTTTGTGCACGTAGTCTAATGAACATTACAAATGAACCCATTAAGACTGCCATAATCGTCGAACCAATTAATAAATAGTGAGAAGGTATACTGTCAAACATCATATTCCTCCTCTTGCATGAACGAGTGTAAAGTTAACGTATATACGATTCATGCACCCTTTTTACCTTATATTACTTTCCTTAGTATAGCACGGTCTTATTAAGCAGGGAACTGTTAGAATCCTTTAAAACCATCGAAAATCGGCAAGAGAAGATTAATGATATACGTCAATCCGTCAAAGAACAATAAAATGCCGACCGCAATCATAATATAGCCGCCAACTACTATGATTTTTTGGCTATGTGTGCGAATCCAGTTCATTCGTGAAATGAAGAATGACAATGTAAAGAATGGGATAGCAAAGCCTAAGTAGTATGCTAGCATATACCACATTGCAGAGTCGGGATTCGTTCCACCAAGGGTAATAATCGCTGCCAGTATTGGTCCTGTACAAGGTGTCCATCCCGCTGCAAAAGCTAGACCGATCAGCACCGAACCTAAATATCCGGATGGTCGGTTTTTGAACTGGAACTTGCGGTCTTTCATTAAAAAGTCAATTTGCAGCAGACCAACAATCATTAAACCGAATGCGACAATTAAAATGGCTCCAATTTGACGCAGTAAGTCCTGGTACTGAAAAAAGAAATCTTTCGCTAACGATGTTCCAAATCCAATGGCGATAAATATAATCGAAAATCCAAGCAAGAAAAATAAAGTATGTAAAATTGCGCGTTTTTGCATCATCCCTTTTTCGGCTTTCAGCTCATCGAGTGTCATACCGGTTATGTAGGACAAAAATGCAGGATAGAGCGGTAGCGTACATGGTGAAATAAAACTTAAAAACCCGGCACCGAACGCTAAAAGGATATTTAAATCTGTATTCATGCTGCTTCATTCTCCTTAACATTGATACCTTCATCGTACCAAATTTCCCCATACATTACTTGCTTTTTTAAATGAAAATTTTTTGACAGCATTTTGTGGTTGATTTGAAAGGTAAATGTGCGAAAGTGCCGCGCTAATGATTTAAAAATAAATGCTCTGTCTGCATGATTGGACTGACACTTTAGCACATTTGAGAAAAGAAGGGCGTGTTTTATTATCGAATCATATCAATAATAAAAAGACTGGAATAAATGAACGAGGTAAATAGGACCACAATTGAAATCGTAATTAATTGGAACTTCAGCGACCAGCGCCATACACATTCCTTTGGATAGCTTTTTTTCCATCGGAGAGCTGCCTTAAAGTTAATAAACCAGCAATGCAATGTGATAAAGATGGAAGGAATGGTATACAATGCGATCAACAACAAAGATTGTTGGAATACGTTTGTCGTATATTTTCCGTAATGAATCATGAAGTATGGGAGTACGAACCAGAATACGGATGTAAATACTAATACGACAGCTGCCAAAATATGCAGCCATAAATATTCACTGTGTGTTTGCCTGTAATGTTTTAATGCTGCCTGCATGATAAATCACCTACTTTTTTCACTTACTATTCCCGCTTTTTGTCGAAAATGAAACCGGGAAAATATAGTAAATAGAAAAATTCTGCCTTTATCTCTTAAGATTAAGGCAGAGTTTTTTAAAATGATGAAGATAATTCGAAAATTTCTCTGTTGGACCGTAAATTCCATTCAGGTTCGAAGCGTTTCACAATTGCATTTTTCAGTTTATTCATTGCTTTTTCATTTCCCATTGGATATATTGCAAAATGCACATCGCTCGTCGGCAAAAGCTGTGTTATCTTTGCGTTTACATGACAATGTGTAGACGTTCCATCCCGATAGCAACCTTTTGCATATATGCTGCCAATATGCTGATTAAAACGCTCTTTAAATGTTCTTGCGCAAACACCACAAAACTTCAGTTCATTGTTTGCAATAATCGTATAAATGCCTCGCTGTTTCAATAAATTCTCATCTCCACTGACAATAAAGCGCGAGTAAACCAAGTCACCGTAATTATTTAAAAACTGTCTGTAAATAGGGTTGCCTTCATCTTTCAGAGATTTTAATGCAGCCCCTGCTGGCATATCCAATAAATAATTCTGTTTGTTTACACAGTCTTTTAAATGCTCGTATTTCTTTTGTTTCGTAAGCTCGCCCAACGTTTTTTTATCAAAACTCTCAAATAAGTCGGCAATACCCTGTTCTAGTACAACTATCTCTACTTTAGTGAATTCTATTTTTTCTTCATTTATTTGGATAAACATTAATATTCTCCTTTCAATAAATCCCCTTTTTACAACAATTTCGATATAAAAGATTAAAACCCTCTTTATTTTTCAAATTCTGTATTAGTACACAATTAAACATTGCTTGCTTGCAAAAAAAAGCGATTCGCTCTATTGAACGAAACGCTTTACTATTAAAAATTTACTTTATCAAATACTTCCAAATCAATAATGCGTGCCCCTTGTTTTAAGATGGCGGCTTCTAGCTCGTCCACTGTCGATTGTTTCGCGCCTTTTTCCAGAGTAATAACTACTCGACGTAAATAGGTCGTGTCATCATCAAGCGAGAACACACAGTGCAGAGGCCACACCTTTTTGACCGCCGTCAGAACTCTTATTAAAATTCCGTCCGTATCTGGTAATGCAATTGTAATGGCACAGCTCCCTGTTCGGTAACCCCACGCCTCTTCCAATAGCTCAAATACTTTAGAATGAGGTAAAATGCCGGCAAAGTTCCCTTTTGTATCAACAACCGCCAAATAAGGCAACTGTTTAATCGAATGGAATACTTCAAAAAAAGAACTGTTTTCGTGGACGAATGCATCTGCTTCTTCAGTCAGTGCTTTTACCGGAGCTTTCATATCGCCTTCCTTTAATTTATATTCGAGCACTTCAATTTTATAAATATTTCCGACGAATTTTTCACCTGCTTCATCCAATACCGGGATGCATCTGTAGCCGTTATCATTTAACTGACCGAGCACGTCTTTGATCGGATCCGTCTCTTTTACATAGCTTACATCTTTTTTCTTTACATACCTTTGTTTAACTAACATGGCATTACCTCCTTGATGTACTACTCTTATTTTAAGGGTAGTGATTCAAATACGAAAGCAATTTTTAGAATATTTCGTATTTCCTATTTGTAAATTTCATAATAAATATACGCATACGCTAAATCCAGGCATTTTTGATAGCTAGTTAAACCATTTTCTTTATTATTTACTGAGGCAAAATAGATGGCCTCCAGTTCACTGCTGTTTTTCGGATAATATTCACGGATTTTATAGAAAACCTTTGCACATAGTGTATCGGTACAGTTTTCAGACAGCTGAATAATATAGCCGATTGTCGATTCATCAAGGCGGGTACTCGTGATGATGACATCTTTCATCACTCTCATCATTTCTTCATTGATTAAATGAATAATTTCATTCAACTTCTCTTTTTCAGTCGCCACCACTTTACAATCAACTAGAACGAGCGTATACCCCTCATCTTTCACTGAGTTCAATAGGTATGTACCCGTGAGATGAAACTGTTGTAATGGCGATATAAAGCTTTTATCCAGTTCAAAATCGTTCGTCGTGGATGTTTTAATATATTTTTCCATATAGCGTTTATCGGTTTCAATTTTACGGTAAAAACGTGACTGGTACTGCTCCATCTTTTTTAAGAGGATTTCTTCATTAATCAGCTTGTAGGAACGGGTAATATATTTATAGCATTCCTGCACTAAGTCCTTATGGCTATTCGCTTTCATGGAAAGCAGGAGAACTTTATGCATTACTTCAATTGCACATTCATATCGGCCATTTTCAAATAGAATTTTACCTCTCAGGACACGCACATGGAGATCGATTCGGGAAAACTTTTCAAATGGATACTCTTTAAAATAATCATTAAATAATTTCTCCGCATAATCTACTTTTCCAAGCTGCAATGACATTTCAATATGTGTTATAAAACGGACAAGCAAGAACCGATCATCTTCCGGCTTCCCCATCTTTAAAAAGACAGCAGGTATTTTGCTGATATCCCAAAAGATTTCTTTCGGTAATTGGTCCATTTGGGTTGCAAAATAATTATGCATCGCAAGTGACAGCAATGCATAATTTTCTTCTTCCAATGCCAGGCTGCTCGCAAGTCTGTAATATTTTTTTGCCTGAACAAATTCAATACTGAAAAAATAGCAGTGTCCAATAATTATATAGAGTTGAGCTAAGCACTCCTTAAGATTTTCTTTAAAATGCTCTTCCTGATCCAACAACAGTTGTAAAATCTTCAGATTGCTATTAGCTAAAACAAAAGGTTCACTATCAAAACGTAGAAAGTCACTCATCTTTTCAAAGTTCCCCTCTTCTAGTAATAATTTGAACATTACTCTATACGCCTCATAATGTGCATCCAATGATGTAAATGTTTGTGATCGATAATGGTCAAGCTGCAATGTTTTAAGTTGCTCCCCCATCGTTATATACACCTCCTATTTTTCCAAAGATAATGGCTCGTAAAGTTCTCTTTTAATAATTGAAAATTGGTCCATAAAACGAATGACTTTCTGTTTAAAATTATTATATATTGCTGCATTCTCCTCTAAATACTGGCGCAGATCTTTTATTATTATCGTTTCGATTTGGACGAGTTTTTTTGGATAATGCTCGTATTCATAGAAGCGATCATTAAATAATTGCTTTGAGCTGTTTTCAAATTTCATATATAAATCATATTGTTCTTTTGATAATGATTCGAGTACATCACGCAAAAGATCCAAAAATAAATTGACTGTCATTACCGAAGCCATTAAAGCATTCATATAAGATCCAACCGTTGTTTTTTTCAGTCGTTTTAATTTCGAACTGACAAGGATCTCATTCAATATAAAATTTCGCAACAAAAAAATGAGGGCATACTCGGAATTGATGACCGGCTCTTCCTCAAAATAAAAGTAAATCCAAACATCACTTACACTGTCTTTTGCAAAAGATAAGTGTGTAAAGTCATGGCGGATTAAATGGAAAAAGTATTCAAAATGCTCAAGCTGTTTAAATTGTTCCACCTGTTGCTCAGTTAATATAAATAACGAATTCGATGTATCAAAATCCTTCATCTCCACACCTCATTTACAACCTTTACTACCATTATAATAGTTATTTGTTAAATTTTGTTGTATTTTGTAAAATAAAAAGACATACCCGAAAGAAAGTGACTTTCGGGCATGTCTAAACTAATTAATATGAATTAATATGCTAGGCCAAATAACGCTTTAATATGAGTCATATAGCGGATATTTGAAGCTTCTTTCATTAATGAAGCTGGTAAACCTACTAATTGAGTGTTGTTTGCCCCAACTGTAGCAATACCATCTTTACGACCTAAAGAACCTAAAGTACCTGAGTTAGTAAATTTGAATTCTTTTAAGTCGGCACCTTTAATTTGTGCAAAAATGTTGTAACCTGCAGTTTCACCTTGCTGCCATGCTACTTGAGCAGTTGGCGCATAAGTTGGGCGGTCACCTGGGTTTGGAATATGTGCTGATGCATCACCAATAACAAATACTTCAGGATGTGAAGTAGATTGCAAGAAGTCATTGATTGTTGCTTTACCGCGATCTGCAGCTAAACCAGATTCAGCGACTAATGGAAGCGGAGCAACTCCGCCTGTCCATACTAATGTGTTTGCAACGATTGGCTCACGGTCTTTTAATTGAATGACATTGCCTTCTACGCCAGTAACAGGTGTTGATGTAATGAATTCTACACCGCGCTTCGATAATGACTTAGTTGCACGATCGATTAAGTTTTCCGGGAATACTGGCAAGATTTTTGGACCTGCTTCAACTAGTTTGATTTTAAGGTCTTCAAATTTAACACCGTATTTCGCAGCAACTTTAGGGAAGTGGTCTACGATTTCACCAACAAGCTCAACGCCTGTTAAACCGCCACCGCCGATAACGATTGTAGCATCTGCTTCGTCTTTTGTTGTTGCATATGCTTTAATGCGTGCTTCAATATGCTCGCGAATTGCATTTGCTTCATCTACTGATTTTAATACGAAAGAGTTTTCCTCTAAACCTGGGATTCCGAAGAAACCAGTTTGGCTACCTAGAGCAACAACTAATGTATCGTATTGTAATGTTTTGCCGTTTGAAAGTACTACATTTTTGCTTTCAACGTTAAAGCTGTTTACTTTTGCGATTTCCAAGTTGATGTCATAACCTTTGAAAATCTTTTCAAGTGGTAATGATACAGCACCTTCAGCAATTGTACCGCCAGCTAAACGGTGTAATTCAGTAATGATTTGATGTGTTGGGAATTGGTTTACAACTGTAATACGCGCTTCGTCTTTATTTAAATATTTACGAGCTGTTTGTGCTGCTAATACACCAGCAAATCCAGCACCTAAAATAACGATTTCTTTAGTTACCATATTAAAAATCCTCCAATAAAATTAGATTATACAAATTATTTCATTTGTTTACGTTCAGATGCTACTTGTAAAAATGCATTAGCAAAACGTAATGCCCCTTGAACTTGTGGGTCTTTTAACATTTTTAATAAGCCGAATACACCTACTGTTTCATTGCTGACTTCAGCACGGTCTTTCGCTTCAATCGCTGTCTGTGCCAATGATTTTGCAGTACCAACAACTGGGCTAGCCATTTCTGTTACAGCCGCAACTGTATCATTTTTTAATGTTTCGTCTGTAGCAACACTAGTCGCAAAATCATAAGTTTTTGTTAATAATGTAGTCATCTCAGCCAATTTTGGTAAGTTATCTACTAAAGTAGTTAATGAAGCTTGTACCTCTGGCTTTAGTAACTGATCTAAAACATCTAATTGCTCTTGTGTAACAGCCACTTTTTCTACCTGCTGATTATTCATTTCTGACATAATAACTCTCCTTTGCCATCACTTAATATTATTTTTTTCGAAAATTTCATACCCGATTGTAAAAACTTTCATATACCATTCAATAAGCAACGATAGCACAAAGATTCGTTTGTTACAATTAGAAAACGGAAATAAACGACCGAAAAACTTAATTCAAGAATATTCTGTAATTTTATTATTTAAAAAAATTTAATTTTTATGTATTTAGCTTAATTTTGTGTATTTTATATTAAAAATCCCCTTCATTATTTTCAATATTAAAAGTATTAAAAAAGTTACTTTTCATCATTATTAAAGGTTATTTAATTACTGTAAATGAGGGAAAATAAAAATTCATACCTAGTAAAAGTGTTTCACCCCCCTCCTCTATTTCCCACCCTGTTATTTTTCTAAAAAAACTTTCTCTTTAAACTGTTGATTTGACTCAATAGGAACCTCCACGTTGCTATGAAACGAAAAAGTGCGTACTTTTTTTAATTTTCGAGTGGATCCATAATAAAAAAGCAACAAAATACTTATTCAATTGGAGGATCAATAAATGATTACTAGTTTACAGGATACAATCAAATTAAATAATGGGGTAGAAATGCCGGCAATGGGCCTTGGCGTCTTTCAGGTAGAAAACGATACAACGGCAGAAATCGTTAAAAATGCGATTGAGCTAGGTTATCGCAGCATTGATACAGCTGCTATTTACGGCAACGAGGCGGGTGTTGGCGAGGGCATTAAATTAGCACTGGCCTCTACCGGATTAAATAGAGAGGACTTATTCATCACTTCTAAAGTTTGGAACGCCGGTTTAAATTATGAGGAAACTGTTTCAGCTTACGAAGAGAGCCTGGAAAAATTAGGGCTGGATTATTTGGATCTATATTTAATTCACTGGCCGGGTCAAAATAAATTTGCCGAATCTTGGACCGCTTTAGAGGATCTGTACCTAGAGGGTAAAATTAGAGCAATCGGGGTTTGCAATTTCAATATCTCGCATCTTCAGGTTTTATTGAAAACTGCTCGTGTAACACCAGTCATTAACCAAGTAGAGTTTCACCCGCGTTTACAACAACAATCATTACGTGCATTTTGCACAGAACACAATATTCAATTGGAAGCTTGGGCTCCATTAATGCAAGGCGGGCTACTCGAAGATCCGACAATTGCAAATATTGCTAAAAAGTATGGAAAATCAAATTCACAAGTTATTATACGATGGGATATTGAAAATGGAGTAATCACGATTCCTAAATCAGTTCGTAAAGAACGGATGGCGCAAAATGCCGACATTTTTGACTTTAGTCTCACAGATGAAGAAATGCAGTTAATTAATGCGATGAATTTAGATAAACGTGTCGGTCCAGATCCGGAAGTTTTTGATTTCTAATTTAAATTGAAGAATTGAAAATTGCAGAGACGAAAAGCCTCAAGATTTTAGTACTTGAGGCTTTCATTATTTTTATTAAGATAGTTTTTGCACAGCAATATCATCATCTCGCTGCATAAGAAGAACTTCTTCACCATTCTCTTTTAATTTTTCAATATGTTTCTCTCCCCATGTACAAAGTAAGTTGAGCACCGGCTCCATCTCGTGTCCATATGGGGTTAAAGAATATTCAACTTTCGGTGGTACTTGGTTATACACCTTACGATTAATTAAACCGCATTGCTCAAGTTCGCGTAATTGGGACGTCAGCATTTTTTGTGAAATGCCGGGAATTAATCGGCGAAATTCATTTGTTCGGATTTGACCATGGTGATTGAGGTGACAAAGAATGACTGGTTTCCATTTACCGCCAATGACTTCGAGTGTTGCTTCGACACCAATATTATAAACTTTTTTCATTTTGAAACCCCCAGTATTATCAAAAGTAACTAAAAGTACTGTACATGCTTTTATAGTATGTATGAATAATACTATACCCTATAAAATAAATCAAAGGAGTTATTTTTAATATGTCTACATCAAAAACACCAAACGCCAGATTAACACTTCTTGCGTTAGCAATCAGTTCGTTTGGTATCGGTTCCACAGAATTTATCAGTGTTGGATTGCTCCCGCTCATCACAAATGAGTTTGGGATTACTTTAAGTACTGCCGGATTAACAGTATCAATTTATGCATTAGGCGTTACAATCGGAGCACCCATTTTAACAGTTTTAACATCCCGGCTTGATCGTAAAAAAGTGCTTCTGCTCGTAATGGTTCTTTTTATCGTCGGTAATTTATGGGTAGCGATTGCACCCACATTTACTTTACTGTTGATCGGACGCATTATTTCGGCATTTGCCCATGGGGTATTTATGTCGATTGCGGCGGTTATTGCTGCTGATGTTGTGGCACCTAACAAACGGGCAAGTGCCATAGCTTTTATGTTTTCCGGATTAACTTTGGCAACTGTTAGTGGAGTGCCTTTAGGAACATTCATTGGCCAAGTAACGGATTGGCGTCTGTCATTCATTTTCATCGTCATCATTGGCATAATTGGGTTAATCAGCAATGCGTTCCTTGTACCAAATAATTTAACAAAGAGTGACCCGATTTCATTAAGTGATATCGGAAAAGTATTAAGCAATTTTCGTATGCTGTTAATTTTATTTATTACAGCAATGGGTTACGGAGGCGTATTTGTTGTCTACACATATGTGTCCCCTATTCTTGAAAATCAAATGGGTTATTCCCCTCATGCGATTGTCGTAATATTGGTTGTATATGGTATATGTGTCGCAATAGGAAATACAATCGGTGGTCATTTTGCAAACACTAAACCATTGCGTGCGATATTTATTTTCTTTATTGGACTGGCGTTAACGTTACTTGGTGTATATTTCACATTTGATTCTAAAGTTATGGGGTTCATAATGGTGTTAGCAATGGGGCTTTTTATGTTTATGAATGTGCCGGGCTTACAACTGTATGCCGTTCAGCTATCCGAAAAATATGTGCCGGCAGCCACTGCAATGGCTTCCGCTTTAAATATTTCAGCATTCAATATCGGGATTTTCCTCGGTTCATATATCGGCGGTTTAATTGTTCATTATCAATCACTGGACAATACGCCCCTATACGGATTTTTAATGGTTATCATTGCAGCAAGTATTACGTTAGTTTGGATGATTGTTGAAAATAAGCAAAACGTTTGTACTGCGAATAAATTCACACCAATATCCAAACCTTAATATATTTATTAAAAATGATAGAAACCTCTCCAACATTATTGTATGAGATGGTTTCTATTTTTGTTTATACTTTCTTACGGAAAATATTCTAAATAGAACGCTAACCCGATAAGTTTTTATGTGATTTCCTGAAAATACTTCGGTACACTACATGATATCATCGTTCTTCAGAATTTCTTCACAATTTAAACCATCAAAATTCCGTTTTATTTGCTATGCTTAGATTGAAGGAGCGTTATTTAATGAAAAAGATTATATTTTTACTTATTTTTGCCGTAATTGGCTTCCAAGTTTTTACGAATGAACAAGTTAATGCTCCTGACTTACCTCAGCAGCTTTCACTTGCATCGTATTCCGTTTCAGACGGGGATCTTGTCCTTGTTAACCGGGATGTTGCATTACAGGAGGAACCTGACAATTTAGCCACTATTCCTTATGATATTGCTAAAAATGTAATCGTAAATTCGGAGTATTTTCTTGAAGAACAGGCTATTGCACCTCTCAAGCAATTATTCGATGCTGCAGCGGATGCTGGAATCGAGCACTTTATTATTAATAGTGCCTATCGCAGCGGAACACTTCAGAAACAGCTTTTCGATCAATATGGTGCTGATTACTCGCTGCCTGCCGGCTATAGTGAACATCAGACAGGCTTATCAATCGATATTGGTTCGACTGTCGGCAAAATGGAAAATGTGGCAGAAGGTAAATGGATGGAACAACATGCAGCGGAATTCGGCTACATTCTGCGTTATCCTAAAGACAAAGTCGATATTACCGGGATTGAGTATGAACCTTGGCATTTCCGTTACATAGGCTTGCCCCATAGCATAAAAATGCAGCAGCACGTTTTCGCTTTTGAGGAATATATCTCTTATCTTAAAGAGAAGCAATTTTATAAAATGAAAGTAAATGATACAACTTATTTCGTACAATATACGGATAACAAGACATCTGTTAACACACTTGAATCAAACAATATCAAGGTATCTGGTGATAATGTGAGCGGGTATATTATTACTTCCGTATTGGAGGAAAAATAATCGGTGTCAAGTATTTACTTGGGATTAATAAAAAAATCGACCAATTGCAGATTGGTCGATTTTTATTTTGATCGATTGATTATACTTTAACTTCATGTTCTTTATTATACGTTGCATGATTTTTTCTCGCTTCGAGCACTTTGGATGCCGAAAAGATGAATACCGCCAGCCATATACATACGAAAGTGATGAATTCTGTCAGTGTAAACGGCTCCTTGTATAAAAAAATGCCGAGCATTAAACTAATCGTTGGTGCCAAAAATTGAATAAAGCCCATTAAATAAAGCGGGATTTTTTGCGCACTTTTTGCAAATAGGACAAGTGGCAAGGCTGTTACGATCCCGCCGCCCATTAACAATAGGTTAGTTTTCCAGTCCACATGCATAAAAGCAATTTCCGATGTGTTCATTAAGTAAATATATATAGACACAGCAATCGGTAAAACAAACAATGTTTCGATTGCGAGTCCGCGTGTCGCATCGAGTGGAATTTGCTTTTTAATTACCCCATAAAAAGCAAAAGTTAGCGCCAGCGCCAGTGATACCCAAGGAATTGTTCCTCCTAATATAGCCTGATACCCTACGCCTATTGCCGCAATGATGACAGCTACCGCAGTTGCCCGGGAAATTTTCTCTTTAAAAAAGATCATCCCAAACAATACCGATATAAGCGGGTTAATATAATAACCTAAACTCGTTTGAAGTAAATGTCCATTGTTTACTGCCCAAATGAATATTCCCCAATTCAGCGAAACGAAAACCGATGCTACGAACAGTAGAATAAACTGTTTCTTATTTTTCCATAGCATTTTGATATCTACGATCATTTGTTTATACTGACGGATCAGCAATACAAACAGGACGGTGAATACAAAGGACCAAATTACACGTCCTACTAATATTTCTACACTGCCGACATGCTGCAGCTGCTTCCAGTACAGGGGAATGATCCCCCACATTAAATAGGCGCCGATTGCTAAAAAGACGCCCTTTTTTTGTTCTGACATTGGTGCACCTTCTAATTTTTGATACCCTCATTATAGATGTCCATATTTGAGAAGTAAATAATTGTAGCTTCATAGACCCATTAAATTATTCCACTATACCATTTTGCAGTAAGTACATTTTGTGATATAACCCTTTTTGTGCGATGAGTTGTTGGTGTGTACCGCGTTCGACAATTTCGCCTTTATGCAATACTAGTATTTGCTCTGCATCCTGGATTGTTGAAAGTCTGTGGGCAATTGCTATCGTTGTACGGCCTTTCCGCATTTTTTCCAATGATTGCTGGATGCCGACTTCCGTTTCCGTATCAATCGCTGCCGTTGCTTCGTCAAGGACAAGGATTTTCGGGTTTGTCGCAATTGTCCGCGCAAATGCCACCAGTTGACGCTGCCCGCTTGAAAATGTCGAACCACGCTCTGTTACGTGGCTTCCATAACCATCCGGAAGCGATTCAATGAAATCATTTGCCTGCACAAACTCTGCCGCTTCCTTCACCTTCTGTAAAGTGAGATTTTCATTATATAGTCTGATGTTCGAATCAATCGTTCCGTAAAACAGAAATGGGTCTTGTAGTACTAACCCCATTTTTGCACGTAGCTCCTGTTGTTCGTAATCTTTAATCGACTGGCCGTCAATTAATATTTCACCGCGCTTAAACTCGTAAAAACGCATTAGAAGATTGATAATTGAACTCTTTCCACTGCCGGTATGACCGACTAACGCAACTGTTTCCCCAGGATTGACTGTGAATGAAATATTTTTCAGTACATCTTGCTTGCCGTCATAGCTAAACGACACATTTTTAAATTCGATATGACCTTTTGAAACTTGAACCGGCTTGTTCTGTTGCACTGGTTCAAGTTCTTCATTATCTAACAGCTCAAATACGCGGGATGCCGCTACAATCGCCTGCTGGAACAGTGCGAGACGTTCCATTACTTGATTGATTGGATCAAAGAAACGGTTCATATATGTAATGAACGCATAGACAACGCCGACTTCTACCGCTGTTTCAAATGATGTCCATCCAAAGTAAAATAGCAAAATAACGATCGCTGTAAAGTACACTAAATCAATAATTGGACGAAGCAGAAGACTGTTCATTTTCGTATTGGCCATCATGGACTGGAAATGCTCTTCATTGACACGATCAAATTCATCATTGAAACGTGGTTCTTGACGGAATGCCTGCACAATGCTCATTCCTGATAATGTTTCAGAAAGTTTCGCATTAAGCTCACTGAGTTTCTCCCGCATTCGCATATAGACAACCGAACTCATTTTACGGTATAGCCAAATAATGTACAGAATGACAGGAAGTAAAAGAAGCATATAAAATGCAAGCTTCGCATTCAGGAAAAACATCGCAAAATACACGCCGACAATTAAAAACGCCGCCTGTACAAAGCTGATAAGGACCGACACGAACATATCTTTAATCGCTTCGGTGTCATTTGTAGCCCTGGACACGATTGAACCTGCAGGAACCTGGTCAAAATAGCGCATGCCCAATCGGTGAATTTTAGAAAACACATCAATTCGCAGTTGCTGAATGACCTTCAATGCAAGTTCCTGGAATTTTATATTTTGATAGTATGTGATAACGACATTCAGCAACTGAATTACAAAGTATCCAATACCGAGTGTCACGATTGGAGTCATATCAAAATTGCCGATCATTAAATGATCATCAATATAAACTTTGATCAGATAAGGACCGATAATATCGCCGAGAACGGTTAAAACAAGAAGAAACAGCGCAATGGCCAATATCTTTTTATGTGGCTTCAAATAGGTAAACAGACGCTTTAATACGATGCGCTGTTCTTTACTTGAAATCGTCTCATTCGCCATCATGATCCCCCCCTTGTTCCACTAACTGCTCAAGTTGCTGTAACTGGTACATTTCATAATAACTGCCTTCTAGTGCCATCAGCTGTTCATGGGTACCTTTTTCAATAATTGTTCCTTCATCAACGACAATAATGATGTGTGCCTGCTGGATTGCACTTAGACGGTGCGACGTAATGATCGTTGTCGCATTTTTCCGCTCTTCTTTTAATGCATGCAGAATCGCTTCTTCTGTCCGCGCATCAACCGCAGATAAAGAATCATCCAATATGAGCAGCTCAGGTTTCATTAGCAATGCTCTAGCGATAGAAATACGCTGTTTCTGTCCACCGGAAAGAGATACTCCTCGTTCTCCGACAATCGTGTCATAGCTATCAGTAAAGCTCATAATATCTTCATCAATATTTGCAAGTGCTGCCGCTGCACGAACTTCCTCCATGCTTGCACGTGGATTCGCAAAGGCGATATTGGAATAAAGCGTTGCCGAGAATAAAAAGTGATCTTGCGGTACATAGCCAATCGCCTGACGCAGAGAACTTTTCCTATAATCATTTATATTGTGTGCACCAAATTGAATCGTTCCTTCATATCCTTCAAACTCACGAAGCAACAGCTTTAAAATGGACGTCTTCCCTGCACCTGTTTTACCGACGATTCCAAGTGTTTCGCCGCGCTTCAGCTCAAAATGCACATCCCTTAATGTCGGTGCCGCATCTCCAGGGAAAGTAAAGGATTTCACGTTGAATAAAAGATCCCCGGAAGGATTTTCTTCAATAGCATCCAGCTTGTCATCAATTTCAATTGGGGTATTTAAAATACGTTCAATCCGGTCATACGAAACGCTGCCTCGCTCAACGATATTGAACAACATCCCAATTGCCAGCATCGGCCAGATCAGAATACTTAAATACGTCGTGAACGTAACTAAGTCACCGACCGTCATCGCATCTTCCAATATAAATTTCGTGCCAAATCCAAGACTCAGCATAAAACTTAAACCAACAACGAAGCTAATCGTCGGGTCAAATAATGAATCGACTTTTGCTACGCGCATATTTTTTTCCACCACTTCATCGGAAAGCTTCGTAAAATCCGCAACATCCTGCTGTTGCTGTCCAAACGTTTTCAGTACTTTCATCCCACTGATACTTTCCTGAGTTTTATCGTTTAAGTCGGAAAAGGCAGCTTGGGCATGGCGAAAACGCTCATGAAGCAACTTGCCGTAATAGCTCGTCGATAAAGCGACTAGCGGCATTGGAATGAGCGCAATCAGTGTAAGACGCCAGTCAATGGTAATTGCCATTGCCAAAATTACAAAGCCCCCTGTTGTAAGCGAGTCAAATAATGTTAAAACCCCTCCACCAGCTGTTTGCTGCACTGCACTTATATCATTTGTTGCATGTGCCATTAAATCACCGACACGATTCTTTTGATAAAACGACGGAGACATCTGTGTAAAATGGCGATGGAGCTTTTCACGTAATATCCGCGCCAACAGGTTGGACGAGCCAAAAATCATTTGACGCCAATAATAGCGCAGTATGTACATGGCAATCGCTACACCGATAATGATAGCGAGCCATTTAAACAAACCTGCTTTCGTCAATGTCCGTGCACCGATTTCATCGATTGTGAAGCCGATAATTCTCGGCGGTACGAGCTGCAGGATGGCTACTAATACAAGCATAAAAAGCCCGACTGTGTATTGGTATTTTCGCTCTTTGAAAAACCAACCTAATTTAAGAAATACCTTCATTCTTTCACCCTCTTTTTTACTCAAGTTCCCCCATTTTACCAAATATTTTAATTTTCCGATATATTTTACAAATATTTTTTTCGGATTCCGAATTAATTTTTCGTAAAAAATGTTAAGTCAATCTCTTTTTTATAAAAACATATAATTTTGGCATTCTTTATATGTTTCAATCCAATATTTCGCCTTCTTTTTGTCCATACTAAAATTATAAATCCATTTAGTACGGATTTCTCGTCCAAATATGGATAGCAATTTTTGTTATATGCATTACTGATAAATAAATTGAAGGGAAATTTTAACATGATGAAACAAATATTATTTGCACTGGCTGCTGTTTTTTTGTTATTTGTACCTGGGGTTTACGCACATACGCATCTAGAATCAACCAATCCTGCAGAAGGTGAGACTGTAACAGAAAATATCCAAACAATTGATTTAGCGTATGGGGGCAAAATTGAAGAAGGCAGTACATTTAAAGTTATTGCAAGCGATGGGAAGGAAATGGCGATTCATTCTATTTCAATAAATGAAGGTGTCCTATCCGGAATTATGCTTGATCCCCTTCCAAATGACACTTATACAGTTGAATGGGATAGTATTAGTGAGGATGGACATCCGTTAACGGGTTCGTTTGCATTTAAAGTAAATGCGCCTAAGACGAATAAAGAAGAGGACAGCGCTGCAGATACAACAGAGAAGATTGAAAACGATGTTAATTCACTTGTCGATACATTAAAAGATGAGACGAATTCCGATGAGGAAGATGAAGGATCATTTTGGACACTCATCATTGTCACTGCCCTAATTGTACTAATACTTACTGTGATTACGATGTACAGCTATAAGAGATGGTTAGTTAAGAAAACGAAGAAATAAAACAAATAAAAGAGGTCGGGACAGAAGTAAAGACTCCATTAAATAAGTAGAAAATCTTTATTAAGAAACCGATATTTTATAAAATTGATTGGAATGGAGGGCGACTCCTGCGGGAATAGCGTGACGCCTGAGACTACAGGCTCAGGCCACGCCCGCGGAAAGCGTCCCGAAATGGAAATCAATTTTTACGTTCAGCAAAAAATTGCCATTTTTCTCTCTGAGAAAAATGGCAATTTTGGGTTATATCCCACCCTCTTTTAACAATTTACTGTGCTGTTATTCCGCCATCTACTACAAACTCTGCACCTGTTGAGTAGCTTGACTCGTCTGATGCTAAGAAGACTACTAATTGAGATACTTCTTCTGGTTGTGATACGCGTTTCAGCGGGATATGCTTTGCAAATTCCTCAATAGCTGCTTTTGCATCTTCCTGCATGATCATCGGTGTTGCAATAACTCCAGGGTGTACTGAATTTACACGAATACCCATTGGCGCCAAGTTTAATGCAGCTGCTTTAGTCATACCACGAACAGCAAACTTTGTATCTGTATAACCTACAGCACCACCAACTAAGCCGTTGATTGAAGAAATGTTGACGATTGAACCGCCACCAGCTTTCATCATTGAAGCAGCGACTGCTTTCATTCCTAAGAAAACAGATACTTGGTTAATATTGACGATTTTCATGTATTCATCTAAAGACATTTCCAGCATGTTTTTATTCATCGAAATTCCAGCATTGTTTACTAATACATTTACGGGACCAAATGCTTCTTCTGCTTTCGCAATAACGGTTGTCCAATCTTCTTCAGAAGTAACGTTCTGTTTTATGAAGATTGCATTTCCGCCTAATTCTGCAGCAAACGCTTCCCCTTTTTCTTCATTTAAATCTGTTAAAACTACTCTTGCACCTTGTTCTATAAAAGCCTTCGCATGGGTAGCACCCATACCTTGAGCAGCACCAGTAATAATTGCTACTTTACCTGTTAATCGAGACATTAAAATCACCCTTTCAAAAATATGATAGTTAACTATCACTATCTAAAACTAACAATAACAATGTTTGATCGGTCCGTCAATTTTTAGTAGCTATGAATTGTAAAAACATCTCTTTAATAAGCTTTAACTGCTTTTTAGGATCTAATTTCACAGGTAGATTAGGGTCATGCTCGGTCAAATAGGATTCTACAGTAAAGTAACTTATATTTTGAACAACTGTAAATACATACTCCGGAATATCAATGCCTGCTCGGATCGATTGGTCTTCCTTTCCTTTTTCTGCAATAGAATACAAAACATTAGCCATTTCTCTTCGAATATCTACAAATTCTTTGTATTCGTCCGTCTCTTCAGATATCGGTTTATATGCTTCGAACGCTTTAAAAAACTTCACAAATTGATGCTGCGGGTCATCGATTAACTCAATATAATAAGTTAATATTCGTTCAATCTGTTCATAAGCTGTCAAAGGTTCATTAGCAATTTTCCGGATAGAATTTGTCATTTGACTGGTAATTTCATTATTAATAGCTAAAACGAGTAATTCCTTATTCGCAAAATAACGATAAAATGTAGCGATCCCAATCCCTACTTCATTTGCAACGTCCTGTAATTGAACTTGCTGAATTCCGTTATTTAACATCAATGTTTTTGCTGCCTGAATTATTTGTTCCTTGCGCTGTTGTTTTCTTTGTTCTCTAATGCTCAATAGTATTCCCCTCAATTTTACATATTATAGCTGTATTGTATCATGATAATGTACGCTTATTTTTATGGTAAGATCCAAAAAAATACACCACAACAATTGTATTCAATCGTTGCGGTGCGTGTATTAGCGTAAACGTTCCAAGTCCTGATAATCTTTCATATATGGGCCATCTTCCGCCACAGCTGAATGGTACAGCGCTTTAACGGCGAAGTTTTTTTCCAGTCCCATTTCCGATTTCAGTTTTTTCAGTTCGTCATGCAGTTCGCGATGCTCGTTGATTAATTTCAGCATCGTTGTTTTATTGTATTTCATAAGATATCACTCCGATTAGTTCATCACTTGAATGATGACTACTTTTAAATAATTGAATTCCGGGAAGTTATGCGGCACCGTGAAATCTTCCGGCAACTGGTGCTCTTCTAAAATTTTATAGTGTGCACCATAATCTTTAAACGCTTTGTCGATAAATGTTTTGAACTTTTTCATATTAAAACTTGCATTGTTTGTCGATGCGATAATAACGCCACCATCGTTTGTAATAGTTAACGCATCCTTGAGCAATTTCGGATAATCTTTTGACGTACTGAACGTCATTTTTTTCGTACGGGCAAAGCTTGGCGGATCCACTACAACGACATCGAACTTCAGGCCTTTTCTAGCTGCATAACTGAAATAGTCAAATACGTTCATCACTTTAATATCTTGTGATTCATAGTCAATTCCATTCACACTGAATTGCTCAATTGTTTTCGGCAAGCTGCGTTTTGCCAGATCGACACTTGTCGTACCCGATGCACCGCCTAAAGCAGCGGCAACCGAAAACGCACCTGTGTACGAGAATGTATTTAGCACCGTCTTATCAGTTGAATAGCGGTCACGTAATGCTTTGCGTACATTACGCTGATCCAGGAAAATCCCTGTCATTGCCCCATCATTCAAATCAACCGCAAAATTCATGCCGTTTTCCTGAACGATCAGCGGGAATTCGCCCTTTTCACCTGATACATAATCATCCTGATCGATATATTGACCATTTGTATCAAAGCGTAGTTTTTCATATATCCCGCGTGTATTGACAGCTGCATTCAATGCCTCATAAATGTCCGTACGGAACGAATAAATTCCTTCACTGTACCAGCTCACCATATAAAAGCCGTTAAAGAAATCAATTGTCAAACCGCCAATGCCATCACCTTCACCATTAAACACGCGGAAAGCTGTTGTATCTTCAGAGGCAAAAAAGTCTGCACGTTTTTCAGTAGCTTCACGGATTTTTTTCGTAAAGAACTTCACATCAATCTGCTCTTTTTCTTTACGAGTCAGAACCCAGCCGATCCCTTTATTTTGAATACCGTAATAGCCAGTTGCAATATAGCCGCCGCTTTTATCAACTAAATGAAGAAGACTACCTTCTTCAATTGACGCTTCCGGCATAACAACTGTATCTTTTAAAATCAATGGATTGCCATTTGTTAAATCCTTAATCGCTTTACTATCTACTTGTAGTTCTGTTTTTTTTCTCATGCTTTCATCCTTACTACTGTTTTTCGTTCATAAAAAAGAGAGACTTGTTTTAAATACAAATCTCTCCGTACAATATCAGTTTACTACGAAAGCTTGCGAATAGCTACTCGCATGTTGAGTTGACGCTTACTAGTATTGCTTTTTTAAATCAAGTAGGAGCCATTTAACCCGTACTATTGAAAGTACTATTATTTTCAGGAACTTTTTCAGTTCGGAATTTTAATCCCTATTCTGTTTTGATTAGTAATTTCGATTTCAAGTATTCTGAAATCATTTGAACAGCTACACTTACATTATTCCACTCAGAATACTTGTGCTCTGCTTCTTCTATATTTAAAGCTGTAAAATTTTCTACAACTTCAAATTTCTCTACATCTATGGTAGTTATTTCGTCATCTTTCCCTTTGTAATATAATATCTTGACAGTTAATTCACGCTTGTCAAATATCACCAATATGTATTCTGATATTTCATCATAAGTCATAAATAAATTAACCTTCAAATATTCAGTGCTATTCTCATGCATATTAGTACCCCTTTCTTTTTACCTAAATTCGACATTTTATATGATAATCCTGCTTTGTAGAGCAAAAAATGCGCTTGTGAAGTAATACCCATTGTGTATTTAGTTAATAAGCACTACTCTTTGGGTATCCGAAAATCCCCGGACACTAGTACCGATTTGCGGGAAATAATAGTACCTGTCTTTCAACCATTACTTCGCTGTCCAGTTATTCTTTTACTAATCTTTTCTATTAGGAAATATAAGAAAAAACTCCTCATTAAGATGAACAGGTTTTCTGTCCATATAATGAGGAGCATATATTAAAAGTTACGTTGTTACTTTAAATACGGTTTTCATTTTTTCTATAATACCGCCTGATGAATATGTCAGTACACTTCGTTTATAGAATGACAGACTCAGGAAGTATAGTGTCAATACTGTTCCAACTAAAATAACGAAGCTAATAATTGGTTCAATTGCATTCATATCTGTTGCACCTAAACGCATCGGCATGACCATTCCTGAAGTAAATGGAATATACGAAAATACTTTGATCAGCATAGTATCCGGATTACCCATACCTGTCAGCATTACGTAGAATCCAACGAGTGTCAGCATCATTGCCGGCATCATTACTTGCCCTGCTTCTTCTACTTTTGACACTAGGGAACCGAATAATGCGCCGATTATTAAATACATGAAAATCATTAAGAATAAGAAACCGACTATATACAGGAAGTAGCTTATCGACAGTGAATCAAGCAGATCTGTTACAATTGACCATTTGTTTCCGCCATCTGAGAAGCGAAGCAGTAATAAAAGTCCTCCGAAAAGTATGACGAATTGTGTAAGAGCAACTAAAAATACTCCGACAATTTTTGAACGGAAATGCACTTCTGGCTTCACGCTGACTAATAACATTTCCAATGCACGTGACCCTTTTTCCGAAGCAACATCTGTTGTAATCATTGATAAATATGATGCGACAAAAACATAAATGATAATTCCAATCGCATACGAAACCCAAACGCCCGCCATTTTTTCTTCAGCGGATTTACCGTCATCTGCAGCTTCATTCAATGAATTTAATGTAATGACCGGCTCTGACGACAATAGTAACTGTTGCTGCTCCGGTGATAATTCCATCTGACTCATTGCATACAGCTGACCTGCCTGACTTAATGAACCTTGGAAATCTTGCTGATCATTAAGCGGAAGCGGATCAAATGATTCAATTTTTGCCGCCAGCTTGCCATCTGCATCCGATAATGTAAAGGCCGCATAATAATCGCCATCCTTCAATTTATCTTTGACATCGCCTGCTTCAACATAGACATATTCCACATCATCTGTATCTTGCAGTACTTGCGCTATATCAAAATCAGTTTCATTGATAACTGCGATTGTATCGGCATCTCCAGAGAAAATGAGGTCTTTAATTTCCGACCAGAACATAAAACCGCTTAGCACTACTAAATAAAGCAATGTTGTTAAAATAAAGGATTTTGATGTTATTTTTTGTTTATATAATTTTTTAATAAGCACTTTAAATTTAGACAAGGCCGGCACCTACTTTCTCTTTGAAAATCTCATGCAGTGATAAATAATCTAAACTGAACTTTTCAATATAATTACCGTTTGAAAGCAGTTCGAAAATTTCAGGTGCATATGATTCATCTTCAAGTGTCAGTACTGCCTGTGAGTCCCGTTCCAGTTTGACATAATTCACACCTGGATACTTACTTAATTCTTCAAAGTTTTTATCGGTACGTACCGTCAGTTTCGTTTTACCGTACTGTTTTTTCAGATCAAGCAGCGAGCCTGAAAATAGGGATTCACCGCGCTTTAGTAGACATAAATGGTCACATAGCTCCTCGACATTATCCATTTGGTGACTCGAGAATAAAATCGTCATTCCTTGGTCGCGCAAATACAGGATTGCATTTTTCAGCAGCTCCATGTTTACCGGGTCCAGTCCGCTAAACGGTTCATCAAGAATTAAAAACGCCGGTTTATGAATAAAGCTGGCGATTAATTGGACCTTTTGCTTATTCCCTTTCGATAACGTCTCGGCTTTCACATTTCGTTTTTCTTCCAGATCAAAGCGCTCAATCCAAAAGTCGATATCTTTTTTCAGCTCATTTTTATCCATACCGTGCAGCTCGCCGAAAAAGTAAAGCTGCTCTTCCACTTTCATTTGAGGGAAAATACCGCGCTCCTCCGGTAAATAGCCTAAAAAATCACGGCTTACCGATTTGATTGGCTGCCCATCCCACGTAATCGTACCTTCTGTTGTATCCTGTAAATCCAGAATCATTCGGAATGTAGTCGTTTTTCCAGCACCATTTTGCCCGATCAAACCGAATATTTCACCTTTTTCAATTGTAAAGTTCAATCGATTTACTGCAACGAAATCACGATAGCGTTTCGTCACATCTTTCAGTTGTAACACCATGAGCGTACCTCCTGTTTTTAAGAACTAGCGAATTCCATTATATAGTAATTATTACAATTATTGAATAACTAAAAAATTTATGTATGTGCACTGCTTATAAAAATACTAATCAATTTCATCCGCCAATATGTTTATGTACGAAACAGACGAAGAAAAGATTCATTATTATGTAAAAAACTTAGCAAGGAATACACCCTTACTAAGTTTCGTTAAGGCGTTAAATTAATTTTTCTTTAAAAGCAGGGCTCAGTTCACTCCAAACATCGAATTGATTTCCGTCCAAATCAAAAAAAATGAAATTCTTTCCAGCATGTCCCCGATTTTCAATTTCACCGACTTTTACCCCGATTTGCTTGAAATCATGATGCAATGCCTCTAACGCCTGGAATCCATCAACTTCGAATGTAATTGAGAAACACTCCTTTCCATATTTGTCTATAAAATTGGCCCTTTCGTTCTTTTTTGAATGTACTAGAAAGAAACTTTGATTTGCAAAGTTTAAAATAGCTTTATCTTTGTCTTTATAATTTAAAGTCGCTTCCAAGTTTTTCACATACCATTCAGAAGATCGTTCCACATCCGTTACCGGTATGTAAGTTGTTCCGACTCTCACTAATTTCCCACCCATTTTGTCCCCCCAAGTCCAGTTCTAAGCAATAATTGGCAAGTAGATTTCAACTTCTTCCCCTTTGCTAACAGGATGATAAGTTTCGACAATATAAAGATCAAGATCTCTTTTATAACCTTGCTCTCTTCCCCAGTTCAGCAAATTTTTATGAAGCTCTTCCAGGTCCTCAACGTTTCCTCTTGTCGTAATATAATAGTTATTCTTCTCTATATACTCCATTCCTTGCGGGGGGTTATTTACTCTCACCTTAACAATTAATCCAACATAAAAATTCCCCGTCGTATGATCGTCACTCTTTTTAGGTTCATACAAAGCAATTTCACTTTCAGTCGGAAAGTCAATCTCACTAGAACGGCTTAATAAATGTTTCGCAAGCCTTGGTACTTCAATTCCAAAGTTTGCATACTCCCCACTGCCTTTTAAACCAACCAGCTTGAATTCTTTTTTAATCATTTTAAACATTTACATCACCTCATTTAGCTCTTTAGAAATCTGGTACATTTCATATTGATTCCATATATAATAAATACCAAAAACAATAGCGATTGACAGGATTATTTTTATGGACTGCTTCATTTCATCCTCCTTAAAAGAATTTTTAATTTTAAATAAATTTTACCATATTTTACTAGATAATAAATATTAATTTGAGCAAAAAAAAATGGCTTAGTCCTTGTGAAAGAACTAAGCCATTGAACAGCATATTTTATTTTCTGTAGTAATCAACAATTCCGTTGTAAATAGATTGTGCATAGATTTCTACATACTTGTCATTGATTAATTTTTTACGGTCTTCTGCATTTGAGATGAACCCAAGTTCGACTAATACAGAAGGAATGATCATATTGCGTGTCACATAATACTGTGCTTCTTTTACCCCTCGGTTTTTCATATCCGCATTTTTGACGATTTCATTATTGATATACGTCGCAAGCTTTTTATCCTCTTCATACTGGTCACCTGTTGTAATGCTGTAATACGTTTCCGTACCTTTCGCACTTGTAGATGTCGCTGAATTTACGTGAATGCTTACATAAACTTCACCGAACTTGTCCTTTGTAAATTTCACGCGGTCCTGAAGGGATGGATACGTATCTCCTGAACGTGTAGTAAATACTTTTGCGCCGTTTGCTTCAAGTTTTTGTTTGACAAGATTGCCTACTTTTAAAACGATCGCTTTTTCCGTACTACCTGAGTTCACAGCACCTGGATCTTTACCACCGTGCCCTGGGTCTAAAATAATAATACGGTCTTTGATAGGGCTGCCTTTTTCGTTTACTAGTTTTATATACGATTTGTGCACATATCCTGTATCTTTGCCCGCTGTCACTTTTGCCCAATAGCCATCAATGGAATGAACCGCAATTACTGATCCTTTTGATAACTTTTTAATTGTCGCTGATGATCCTGAAGCCGATTTGCGCATGTTTAAACTTGCAACCGTTACTTTACCCGTTGTGCCGGATGTAACGACAGGATCGTTATTGTCGGAATCCGTTTCTGTTGGTGGTGGATTCACAATTGAACCACCTACATCCGTTGTGCTATTTTTTACAATATAGCCTGGAATTCCGCTTACTGTTGTTAAATAATAACCGTCAATTTCTTTATAGACTGACAATGTTGAGCCGGCAGAAATTTGTCTAATTTTTTTAGATGACGATGTCGGTTTGTAATACAAATTAATAACTGTATTTGTCTTGACAGCTTTTAATGATGGTCCAATGGCACTGCCGTCCTGTTCAAGGAATTTGGCATATGATTTACTTATATAGCCGTAATAACCTTGATAAGAAACTTTTAACCAATTACCTTCCACAGCATACACCGATAACTTACCACCCGTATTTACTCTGCCAATCACTGAACTTGATGTTGTCGGCTTTGTACGAACATTTAAGCCATCTGTTGTTACTGATACAAGACCAATGACTTGTGTCGTATCAACTGACTCAAGCTGTTCGGGTAAGGCAAGTCGGAATTCATCGCTTTTTGCACGCGCGATAAATGATGCAAACTGTGCACGTGTAACCGAGCCCTTCGGCATATATTTGCCGTCACTACCTTTTGTAATCCCATTATAGTAGATTGCTTTAATATACGGAGCATATGTATTCGAACTCGATACATCTGGGAAGTACACCGGTAAATCTTTATAGTCACTTACATTTAAATTAAATGCGATTGATAAAACGTGACTCATTTCTTCACGAGACAAAGTGGCATTAGGAGAAAATTTCCCTGATGTTTTAGTAAATAATCCAAGTTGACGTGCACGTTCGATGTATGTCGATTGTTCAGTCCCGACTTTAACATCAGTGTACGAGGAATTACTTACTTTTAGTGGACTTTTACCTGCAGCAATAACCGCCATTTTCGCAGCCTGTGCACGCGTCACACTCATGTTGGGTTTGTAGTACGTTTTGCCCTTTTCCTGATATCCTTTAATTGCCCCTAGGCTAATTAAATACTGGATCTCGTCGTAAGTGGCATCGGTTGTCGCAACATCTGCAAATACTACTTTAGCTGATGTCGGTGTAACAGCTAGTGTACAAACGAGGAAGATTGCAACAACCAATGTAATCAATTTTTGATTCATTGTTCCCTATCCTTTCATAAGCTGTCCCCCTCATTGTATAGTACAAAACCGGAAAAAAATAGAGGTAAATCCATATTTAATGTCAAAATCTTGTTACAGTCTAGTTACAAAAAGATTACATAGTATAATAATTTAGGTTTGTAAGGTAGAAGTAAAGGGTAAATAGTCTATTTAACATTGTTATAATAGAGCGAATTGTCGGTGTTTTTTATAAGACAAAAAAAGAATCCAGTTCGTAATATTTCGAACAAATGGATCCTTTAAAAATCTATACTTTTTTATGAATTTGTCATTATTTTTTAGAATTTGATTGAAAATTGTTTTGCGATTGCTCGAATCTCTTCTATTTTTTCCGGTTTTAAATAGTCCATCATCTTCGGAACAAACTGTTCGATATCATCTTTTGTAAAAGTACCTTCATCTTGCTTTTTAAAGTTTTCAGCAAGTAATGCTTTTGCTTCCTCCACCTTATCCTCTTTTACGCGTTGTAAAATGAAGTTTGAAAACATTTCCTGCATATTTTTATCCAATTGCATAATGAGTGCCCCCCTATGATTTTAATTTCTTCCTTACTTTAAAATTATAACAATAAATGCATTTAATAATCTATGGGGATCCAGTTCAAATTAAATATAATAACGAAAGATGCATCCTTCGCCATTAATTACAGTGCCCTTCAAAATAAATAAACAGCTTTGCCTATTACTAGTCCTAAAAATCTTTACTTTCGAATAAAATGCACAAATATGTAATTAATGGGGGATAATTCATGAATTCAATTTTTACCTATATTTTTTTAGGCATAACTATGGCCGCTACATTTGGACCTGTTAAGAACGTCCTATTAAATACAGGTTTAAAGAACGGTTTTTTTCATGCCTGGTTTTTTAGTCTTGGTGCCTTAACTACTGATATTGTATACATGTTCGTCGTTTATTTTGGAGTTGGGAAATTTATTGATTCTTTATTATTGCAAACAATACTATGGTCTTTTGGGTGCTTTGTTCTTTTGTATACAGGGATAGAAAGCTTACTCACTCTACATAAAATTGAAATGAACTCTAAAACCGGCAAAATAGTTAGATTGAGACATTCGTTATTAGCTGGATTGTTAATGTCATTGTTAAATCCAATAACAATTCTTTTTTGGCTAGGAATTTATGGCTCTATCCTCGCGAAAACAGCAGGAATCGCTACAGGATTAGACATCATACTAATTAGTGGAGCCATTTTACTTGGCATTATTTTCGTAGATTTTCTCTATTCATCCTTATCCAGTATTGCCCGTAAGTTATTATCCATTAATCTGTTAAAAACTGTAACCGTTATTTCATCTATATTTATGATCGGATTCGGAATCTACTTTGGAAAGCATGCTTTTCAATTGTTATTCTGAATTGGAGTAATTTACACAATTAGCCGAGTGTATAAAATGAACACGAAAGGAAACCATACCTTAATAAATAGAAAAACAAAATTAGTCGAGGTGTGGTAATGGATAAAAATAAGGATCATGTAAGTATATGGTGTATTGTTAGTTTGACTTCTATCCCGCTCATCATGACTTTAGGAAATTCAATGCTTATTCCTGTGCTCCCCATATTAGAAGACAAAGTCGGGATCACATCATTTCAGTCGAGTATGATTATTACTAGCTATTCAGTCGCAGCCATTTTTCTCATTCCGGTAGCAGGCTATTTATCCGATCGCTTTGGCCGAAAAGTCGTAATATTACCGAGTCTAATATTAGCTTTAATCGGAGGGCTGATCGCCGGGTTCGCTTCATGGAAGATGGATGACCCGTACACAATGATTATTATAGGCAGAATCATTCAAGGTATTGGTGCAGCTGGAGCCATGCCAATCGTTTTGCCTCTTGTAGGTGACCTCTATCAAGATGATGATGAGAAAATCAGCTCAACTTTAGGGATAATAGAAACTTCTAATACGTTCGGAAAAGTGTTGAGTCCTATATTAGGCTCAGTATTTGCTGCTATTTTATGGTTTCTTCCCTTCTTTTCTATCTCTGCACTCAGCCTAATTTCCATTGCACTTATTTTTTTCTTTGTAAAAGTACCTAAAGATAAGGATGAGCCTTTAAAATTTAAGCAATTTATACGTAATACGAAAGAAGTTTTCAAGGATGAAGGAAGATGGTTGTATACCGTATTCCTTAATGGAGTCCTTGTTATGCTTATATTATTCAGTATGTTATTTTTCTTATCAGAAAACCTGGAAAAAGTTCATGATATTAAAGGGATTAAGAAAGGTTTTGTACTGGCTATCCCACTTTTACTGCTTTGCATTTCCTCCTATATTTCCGGTCGGAAAATTAAAGGAGATTTATCCAGAATAAAGAAAATTATAGTGGTCTCCTTGATTGCAATGTCTATCAGCATTGTCTTTGTTGGATACACAAGCAAAAAACTAATCCTCTTATTAATTGTAACAAGCATAGTGGGAATAGCTATTGGCGCATTATTACCTGCTCTAGACACCATTATTACAGATAATATAAGAAAAGAATTACGTGGCACTGTTTCTTCATTTTATAGCTCTGCCAGATTTATCGGTGTTGCAGCAGGTCCGCCTATTATGTCACTCGTCATGAAAAACTATCTCAATATTAGCTATATCACTGCAGGTATATTAGGATTAGTTCTTTTATTGTTTGTGTTCAAGTTCATTAAAGTTGATGAAATCGGAAAATCAAAAGAACCAGCATAAAAATATGGACCTAACAGCAACAGCTGCATAGGTCCTTTTTTATTGGATATTTTCATGCGGATTTTAAACTAAATAGAATTAGGGAAATTCCACAGAAAAGACAAATTATACGTGTGAGAGAAATTTTTTCTGCAAGTCCAAGCAATGCTAGTGCTGTTGTCACAATTAAGACGACCGGACCAACTAGGGCAAGTAGCGTATTAATATAAAAGGCTTTTTCTAAATCATTGAATTTAAACATTAATGCAGCAGCCGTTAACTCTATACTTCCGGACATAATTCTTAAAGCAATGATAATAATGAGTGCCTTGTCCATAAATGTAAACACATCCTTGCTAGTATTGTTACCTAACATATGCAACTAACCCGAGAAATATATTTATACAAACACTTTTTCAAATTCTATAATATTTAAGATAATGGTGGATCTATAACACCCAAGCATAGCCTTAATTATTTCAACTATTTAGAAAATATAATTAAATTCAATTTACATAAGATCTATTTCTATTTAAAATTACAATATAGTAAATGAAGGCGGTGTTTAGTTGAAAAAAATACATTATAGCTGGATTATTCTCGCTATATCTTTCTGCTCCATTATTGCCGCCGGAATAGCGATGGCATCATCCGGAGTTTTCTTAACTCCATTTGAACAAGAGTTTGGCTGGAATCGTCAGGTGATTTCCCTAGCCTTTGGAATCAGTTTGTTTTTCTACGGATTTGCGGGTCCGTTCATGGCTGCATTACTCCAGAAATTCGGACTAAAGAAAATGATGCTTGCTTCTATGGGTACATTACTGATTGGCCTTCTTTTAATTTTCCTCATGAATCAATCATGGCAATTGATCATTATTTGGGGCGTTATTATCGGACTTGGTTCCAGTCTGTTTTTAACCGTTTTAAGTCCATACGTAGCGAATCATTGGTTTAAAGAAAAAAGAGGACTTGCGACAGGGATTTTAACCGCGAGTACTGCAATGGGTCAGTTAATACTGCTCCCTGTCTTAGCCACAATTATCGAAAATTACTCGTGGCGTTGGGCAATCGGTTTAATTATAACGATTAGCGTAGTAATGTTTTTCATCATCTTCTTATTCATGAGAAACACACCTAAAGAAATCGGTATCCTTCCATATGGACAGACAGAGGATATAGAGGTCTTGCACGATCAATCAAAAGGCAATCCAATTGTAATCGCATTTAAAGGGTTAGCTGATGCTATACGCGCTAAAGAATTTTGGTTATTAGCAGGAAGTTTCTTTTTCTGCGGTTTTTCAACAAACGGGCTCGTTGGGACACATTTTATTTCCTATTGCATTAGTTTCGGAATCCCTATCGTGACTGCGGCTTCCTTGCTCTCTTTTATGGGTGTTTTTAATATGGTAGGAACGACACTTTCCGGTTGGCTTTCCGATCGTATTGATAATCGTTGGCTTCTGTTTTGGTATTATCTATTTAGAGGCGCTTCACTTGTCTTGCTGCCTTTTGCGTTAATGGAGGGCAATCTTACTTGGATTCTTGTTTTTTCTGTGTTTTACGGATTGGATTGGGTGGCAACTGTACCGCCGACCATCAATCTTTCAAGACAAATTTTTGGGGTACATAAAAGCGCAATTATTTACGGATGGATTTTTGCTTCCCACCAAGTAGGTGCTGCAACTGCTGCCTATGGTGGAGGTATGCTTTATTCCTATTTTAATACTTATACTTGGGCGTTTTTTATGGCTGGCGTTTGCTGCGTAATGGCAAGTTTATTTGTAATTTTAATAAAGAAACAGCCTCGTTCGGTCAACTAAAATAGGGTGCTTTGATTTAAATTCAAAGCACCTTTTTCATGCAAAAAAAGACTAAAATTCACGTAAGGAATGAATTTTAGCCCGTAAAATTATTTAATGTGGTTCAGCAACTCTTTCACAAAATCATATTCTACATATGTTTTGTTCTTTTCCAATAATGCTGGTGCAACGTCAAAATGTTTTAATGCACGATTATGGCCATATTTTGTCTCTCCACGTGTAATTGTGTATGACAATGCACCTTTTGAGATGATTGCGCCATTTCCTGTTGAAGCAACTTTAAAGTCAAGCTCTTCTGCAACAATTCGTAACGGCACCATGATTTTGCCATCGACTTCTTTATAGTCCTCACCTATTATCGCCTGTATTTCAGGTGCGATTTCAGGGTTTACTACTTCTTCTTCAAGTTTTGGGAACACAACAATTTTTTCAGGTGCTGTCTGTGCTGGAATACTCTTTGTTGTAGGACCGTAAAATACAATCGCGTTGTAGTTTTGCAATTCCTTCGCAGGCACTTTTTCGCCTTTTGTGTTGATAATGACTGATTCCTCATTTAAATTCAGCTTTAATTTTCCGTCATCACTTAAGAAGTTTTCATCAAATTGCGCTACCTTAACTGAGTTAGCTGTATCGTCCTTTTCAACAATTACGACTGGTGGTGCATATTGCGGCGGATAAATTAAGATCATCGGCTGATCTGCATAAATGGATAGTGAAATCGTATCACCGATTTTCAGTTTAACTTCATTGCCATGTTCATCAAAAACAAGTGTTTTGTCATCTACATAGAAGTTGAACACATTGTCATCTTGACCGACCGTAAATAATTGGGCATTTTCCCGCTGCTCGACTGCTGTAATGTTCCCTCTGTGCTGGATAAATGTACCTGCTTTTTCCACTTGTTCAGTCCCTTCTGTTGTTGGCTGCTCAGCATAAGCAGATACGGTTCCGAGTAAGAGTACAGATAATGCTAATGGTGCAATTTTTTTCATATCATTCCATCCTTTCGGTAATTTCACTACATTAGTCGATTTAAAGGAAAAAAGGTTACACGTTCTAGTTATTTTTTTGATATAGCAATGTTGTAAGTGCGATATAATCATATAACGTTAATGTACCACGATCGAATTTTTCCAACCACAATGGCTGAAATGCACCTAATCGAATGCCTTGTTTAAGTTGCTCACGTACTGCTTCTTTATCATTAAAAATTTCTTCCACTTTTTGCTGTAACGCCCTGCTTGTGATTGATTGAGCATCCATTCGTGTTATTGGGGTTGGTGGTGCTACCAGTGTTGAAGGTTTTGTTGTCATTTGAAGTGAAGTTTTCAGGAAATAGCTTCTTAACGACTCGGCTATTCCTTCAATTATTTGGTCTTTATTTGATCGGTATAACTTTGCGTCCTGCTCGGAATTGACAAAGCATATTTCTATGATAATGGCCTTTTTCGTTGTGCCATTTAAAAATGTCAAATTTGTACGGTGTTTGGCACCACGATTTTTAAACATTCCCGCTTTCGCAATTTCGGTACTCATCTTTTGCGCAAACGGAGAAATTGCGGGATTCACATAAAGCACTTCTGTCCCAATTCCTTCTTTCTGTTTAATTCGTGCGGAATTAAAGTGAATGCTGACATCGAGTTCGCGTACAGTTGCGTTATGCCGCTTAACTAAATACGCTAAGTTTTGTTTCTGGCTTTTAGATTGTTTATCGATAATTGTAGTGACCTTAATCCCTTTTTGCTGCAATTTATTCTCGAGCTCCTGCACAACCAGAATAGTCTCCTCCCCTTCATCCATGTAACCAGAGGCGCCAGTCCCCTTTCCATAATGGCCTGCACTAATAGTTAGCATCCTAATTCATCTCCTTTTCAATCTATATTTCCAATAGCGGAATGAAAAAGGGACATTTCGATTTTTATTATATTAATATAAAAACCTCACTTTACATGTTGTAATAGATCGCAGAAAAAACTGTATAGCATTTTGAATATTGATTCGTTACAATGGAGTAATTATACATAATGTGTGAGGGTTAGGCATGAAAAACAAACGAATGATTGGATTTTTATTAGTTGTGAGTGGCAGTTTTTTCTGGGGAATCGGCGGAACGATGGCACAACAACTGTTTTCTCTTGGCATTGAAGTAAGTTGGCTTGTATCAACACGCCTTGTCATTGCTGGGATTCTTCTTTTAATTGCCCAGGCAATATTTAAAGATCATGGGCAAATTTTCAAGATTTGGCGGGAAAGACGGGATGCATTCCGCTTACTCGTTTTTGCAATTGTAGGAATGCTGGGAGTTCAGTACACATATATGGCCTCGATTAAAGAAGGCAATGCGGCGGTAGCAACATTATTGCAATATTTGGCACCGGTTATGATTATTATTTGGGTAACAGTGCGTGGCCTATCCAAATTCACGAAAAAAGATGCAGTAACGATTGTGCTAGCTCTTAGCGGAAGCTTCTTTTTATTAACAAACGGTTCACTTTCCGCGTTTGCTGTGCCGCTGCCTGCGATTCTTTGGGGGTTATTGTCCGGCGTGACCCTTGCGTTTTATACGCTTTATGTCATTCCCCTTTTAAAACGATTCGACTCACTTGTCGTTGTCGGCTGGGCGATGCTGCTTGCTGGATTGACAATGAGTTTTGTGCAGCCTCCATGGGATGTGGATGTATCGGTTTTGACTGGCGCAACAGTATTTTATTTAGTAATTGTGATTATTTTTGGCACGATGCTGGCATTCTGGTTTTACATTGAAAGCCTTCAAACTCTTACTGCTAAGGAAACGAGCCTTCTTGGCAATATTGAACCGCTAACTGCTGTTCTGGCAACCGTGTTATGGCTGAAGGAACCGTTCGGTGGATTCCAATGGCTCGGAACTTCGTTGATTTTGGTGATGATGATCTATATAGCATTGAAGGCGGATCGGCAGAAGGTTGAGGATCTGGATGATGCTGAGGATGCGATGGTAGACAATTGACGTTTGATAATGAAAGTGCTCGCATTGAGTGTGCGGGCGCTTTTTTTATTTGTGAGGCTTCGTCGGAATTGCGAAATCTTCCGCAGAATTCGGAAGCGGGTTTAAGATGTTATCGTGGTTATATTAGAACAATTCATAGGAATGTTAGAAAACCCGGGTGTGTGATAAGACACGGTATAATTTCCGGGAAATGTTAGAGGTAGGTTGGTGGCGTTTTGATTTTATTAGAACAATTACAGCGGATATTAGAAAAATCGAACGGGTTATTAGAACAATTCGCCTGGATATTAGAAAACCCATGTTTGGAGTACGATTTCGGGTGAATTTCCGGGCAAGGTTGAGGACAAGTCGATGTTGTTTTGAAGTTTATTAGAACAATCAGTTGGTATATTGGAAATTTTGATAGTGTTATTAGAAAATCAACGGAGGATATTTGAACATTGGAATAGTTTATTAGAACATTGATCGATTATATTAGAAGCTCAGCAATATATTAGAACTTTTTACGATTTATTAGAAGATCAGAGCTAAATATTAGAAAACCAACACCCTAACCAAACATGTTTACCTCATAATAAAAACCAACTAGCATCTGCTAGTTGGTTTCCCCCCTCTAAAGCTTTTCAAGTTCCTTGAATACATTAAATGCGCCTTCACTCTTATTTGAACAAACAACACTCGTCACACCACTTTCCGGATAAAATGCCGAGTGGAAGCTCACGCCCGGGTCATAGCCCATCACATGGTATTTTGATATAATATCATCCCGCTTATCAATCCACACCCCGTAGCCGTAAAATCGGTCATAGTCGTCATCTGTATGAATATATGGCGTTAATAATTGCTGTGTCATCTCTGGATTTAAAAGCTCAAACTTCATCAATGCTTGCCAAAAACGATGCATATCATCCACTGTGATAAATGCTCCGCCGTCTGCACCGCCTTTTACAGGAACAGAGTAAATATTTGATTTCCAAGAACCGTCTTCCTCATCAATATAGCCGAGTGCCGTATTTGAAGGTAGAGCATCCAGTTCAAAGTAGCCTGACTGCTCCATACCTGCACGCTTGAATACGTTTTCCGTCACATACTCATCAAAGCCCTTGCCGCTCACCTGTTCGACGATAAGACCAAGCAGTATATAGCCCGCATTATTATAATGAAAGCGTTCACCTACTGCCAACTTCATCGGTTCATGCTGGAACAACGGCAAAAAATTATGACCGTATCGCATTAGATACATCGGCTGATTCACCCATAAATCCGCAAAGTCCTTCATTACTTCTTCGTCAAAATAATCCGGTATCCCCGCAGTATGTGTTAACAGATGGTGGATAGTGATTCCCTCGTCGAAATGGGGAAACGGCATGTCCAAAACATCGGATAACTTCGATTCAAATGTAAGCTGCTCCTTCTCTACAAGCTGACATATCGCTACTGCTGTAAAGATTTTGCACCCGGAAGCTATACCGAATCGCGTTTGCTCATTATTCAAAGTATGATGTGTACGATTCGAAAAACCGTTACTGTAATGCTGTAATAATTCATTATTTCGTTTTACCAAAACATTTCCTGAAAAGTCAATCTCTTTCATAATTGCAGTTACTTTTTCATTTATCAAATGCATTTTCATCTTGATCCCCTTTAATTTTGAGTGATTTTAGATAAAAACTGGGTAACTAATATATTCCGAATGAGTTTTTCGGAATAACAAAACTTGGCAATTCAATTTTAACATACCCCTAAGTTTTTTTAGCAATAAAAAAGGACTGCCTTTAACAATTAATTGCTGCAGGCCTGTTTCTCTCATATTGAATGACGTCTTATCCCGAATGTATCCATCTCCATAATTATAACCCGATAAGTATTTGCATTTTAAAATTTTTCACCTGACATAGAGGCTGTTTTCTTATTTTTTCAAAAATTCTTTAAGAATCGACGCTAACTTTTCTGGGGCTACTGTATTTATTTCGTGGCCAACTCCTTCAATCTCCTGAAAACACCCATTTGGTATAAGTTTCGCTACCTGATTCGCTGCCCTTTTATTCGCTATATCCTTTTTTCCACATATAACCAGAGTATTGCACTCGTTCTCTTTTAGGGCTTTGCTAAAATTTAATTCCATCATTGAGGTTGAAATCATTCTTGCTGGAGCTAAGTTTCCGAAAAGGAGCTTCTGGCATAAACCGAAAAATAATATTTTGTATTTTCAATAATAATTTTGGCATTTTGTATTGTGGTGCTATTAATACTAGGGATTGAACTTTTTAGGAGTTCAGTTGCATAATTTAATGCCAGAACTGTACCCAGAGAAAATCCGATAAGTATGATCGGCTCGGAAAATTGCTCTATGTAATCAGAGTAAGGAAGCAATCCCCCCTATTATTTATTGTTTGCTTTTTTCATGTTAAAAAACGCATATCCATTACTCTGGAGATGCGTCATTGATTTGTATTACTCACTAAAATCCAAATTACTTGGTTGTTCAGGTAAATGTTCGATATCAAGCATATTCGTTGTCGGTACTTTTTTCGTTACTTCCTCAAAACGGAAGCCATCCGCCCAAACCTTCCCTTGTCCAATAAGCAAAACACCAAAGTAAATCGAAGAACTATCTTCAGGAACATCTAATACGATTGAATAGTGGTTCCAATCTGACGTTCCCTGTATTGACCGGTTGTCCATATTATCAAATTGAATCGTATCTCCCATGGCATTATCAATCCGGAGCCAAGCCCCACATTTAAATACATTCTCTGTTTTTAGGAAACATGAAAGCTTTATTCGTTTTCCCTTATAGCCATGTGCTTGAAAACCTTGCATCATTGTAGCGAAGTGCTGCGCATTTACTTCACCTTTTGAATAGAGCATTCCGGATTTTGTACCTGTATGAAAAACATTTGAATCTACCGTCACTTCATATAATTCAGGGTTAGATCCACTTAAGCTCCATCCTTTAATCTCTTTATTTTCATTCATTTCTTTTTCCTCCTCCAACATTCTTACAGCTTGCATAAGCTTTCGATATTTTCCGGGTGGCAAGGAGTAAATTTCTTTAAATGCTCTTGTAAATGCTTCCTGCGATTGAAAATGAAATAAGAAGGCAATCGTTAATAATGATTCATTTGAATGCAAAAGAAGTATTGCAGCGGTAGCTAAACGCCGCTCACGAATATATTCACCGATTGACTTACCTGTCTCCTGCTTAAAAATACGCAATAGATGGTATTTTGAGTATCCAATAACGGATGGGAAAGTATCGAGTTGAATTTCTTCAGTTAAATTACTTTCAATAAATGCAATGACTCTTTGTGTTACTTCACTGTAATACAACTTGCTCACCTCAAAATTATCATAACGAATGAAGAGAAATTTTTTTTGATAATTCTTGCTAAAGTTTACCATCCATATTTTAACATAAAAACCAGTAGAAAATTCAGCCTATTTAACGATTCATATATGACGAAAACATGATAATTTAAAGTTATCAAAGATTGAGAGAAGGAAAATGTTATGAATATTAAACATGTTACGATGTATGCGTCTAACTTCGATGCAACAAAACAATTTTATTTAAATAAGTTCCAATTCCCTCTAATTTCAGAAGACTCGGACCGCTTTACAATCCATGTTGGAAAAACAACGGTCACTTTCATTGAGGCTTCCTTGAACGAAAAACCATTTTATCATTTTGCTTTCGATATCCCGTCAAATCAATTTGAAGAAGCGAAAGAATGGGCAAAAGAAAAAGTAACATTATCAAAAAATCAAGGTGATGATGAAGTTTACTTTGAAGGAATTGATGCGAACTCCATCTATTTTGAAGATCCAGCCGGTAATATTGTCGAATTTATTTGTCGCCTTTCAGATGCAAAACAAAGTACAATACCGTTTTCGGCTTCATCCCTCCAAAAGATGTCGGAGATGAGTATTGTTGTAAAGGATAAATTAAAATCCGTCTTGGCGTTACATGCATTTTCTATTTTTGAACGTGATCATAAAGAAATTGCGGCTGAAGGTTTAACATTTATGGGGGCACGCAAAGATGCGTCCTATCTGTTATTAGTAAATGAGGGCCGCACATGGTTCTTTTCAAATAAGAATGCTGAAGTTTTCCCAATGGAGGTATTATTATCGGATGGAGTATTGGTTAAAATTGATGAAAATCTGGAATTGGTGAGTTCGAATCTTGGATGAAATGCTTGAAATCTTTTTAAGGAAACGAGCTTGGTTCTACAAGCTCGTTTGGGCAATCAGAACAATATCTTTCATAACTCTATTGACATCGTTGTTATTCTTGACAATAAATAAATGGTCGGCCTCATGTACTGTTGGATCAACAATATCTTCGCCTAGAGATTCTGCCTGTTGTCTAAAAAGCAGTTCCTCGAAATTTGAAATTGATCCCCTAAATATATTTGTGCTTCTTTGACTTTGTTTTACTCTGGAATGAAGTTCATCATCCGATATATCAAAGTGAACCAATATTCGAACAAAAGATTCAGCTGGGAACACTTCCTCTAGTAAATACTTTCGACCTTTGCTACTACGATTCGAATTGGAAATAATAAAATGAAAATCAGTATGTTCTTTAGCATAATCGACAATAAGATTTGATAAAGAATTTTTGAGGGAATTAGGTCCTTGAACCGGGAGTAGTTTTTGATAAAAAGTATTTAAAAATTCCGCGTGATTATCTTGGTCAATTATAATCGAGTTACTTAAATGTTTCTCTAAAGCATGTGCAAATGTAGTTTTCCCAGAATGGGTTTTGCCCACTGTAATAATTACTAATTTTTTCATCATTGTAACCCCTTTAATAGAAGCACTAGCATAATTACTTATTTAATATCTGTTCCCTTTTATTCTCTTCACTTTTAAACATAAACCTTATGCCTTTACCTGCAAGCGGTTCATCTGCATACCTTGGTAAAACATGAAGATGAGAATGAAATATATGCTGGCCCCCAATTTCTCCACAATTCCATCCGAGATTATATCCTTGAGGTTGATACATTTCATCCAAGTAATTTTTCACATCTAGAAGAAGTGCATAGGTTGCATTCCATTCGTCTACTGTTAAGTCAAATGGAGTTGCTCTATGTACTATAGGTATGATGACGCCAGAACCTTCCAGACAAATTCCTTGCTGTTGTGCCTGTTTCAACTGCAGAAACATACAGTATTCATTTCTCAAAATAAGTTTTTGAGTCGGTTCTAATTCTAGATTACAAAATATACAATCTTTCATTCAGATTCTCTTCCTGACAATAATAATTATTTTACGGTTACATTTAATTAAACAGTCGGCCTTAATTCTTTTCCTGTTCAATAAACAGTACATTGTTTTGTCTAGCTATTCGATAGATTTCGCTTTTATCTTCCTGTAGGAAATGGTTGTTCAAAGGAATTCGAATAGAATTGCCGTCTTTTGATATAAAATTGTATTCTTCGTATCTACCCGTGTCGTCGACATAATATTCAAGCGCTACTTCCTTGATTTCAGTCCATTGAAACGATTTTCCATCAAACAAATTATGCGAAACTACTTTTTCTTTTCCTATATATGTATAGCTTAAAATCGATAAATAAAAAACAAAGATCCCGCATGCAATAAAAACCATTAATAGGCTATATGTGAATTTGTTTTGTTTGATCAACGGGATAATGAATCCGATAAATAATAATAAACATCCAGCCACAACTAGGTTGAAATTTAAACCATTCGGAAAAAGCACGATTGCTGAAGAATCATACAAAAATGTTTTGACATAGAAAACAGGAAAGATTAGCCTAACGAAAGGTAAACTGATAATTGTTAATCCAGCAAGCACTAATAAAAGGAGCCGCGGCGAGTAATTGGTCGTAATTTTAATCCCCCCTAATAGTTAATGAAATATATTAGAAATTATAACAAGGAACCGTGCGCCTTCATTTAAATATGCCTAAAAGAATATTATCTTTTATATCCCTTATTTTAATGAAAAAGGACGTGATACTAAAATAGAATCACGCCCTTAATTTACCTGGCATTTTTTAAGGAAATTAAAATAACTGTGTAAACACTTTTTGAATGCTGAATTGTAAAGTTCTTATAGGTTTAAAGGTAATTGCGTGTAATAGGTTAACTGTGATAGCTGTATGCTGCCAGTCATCTTTATAAGACCGGATAATGTTTTTACGAAACCGTGGAACGTCACTGTTTGCATTAATGATAATGAATGGCTCGTGAGACAAATCAAAGGTTTTACCTTCTATCGTCCATTCAACAAACTGAAGAGCAATTGGTTGGCTCATCTTATTTACAACATCAAAGCTAAAATTCATCGCATCTGTTATTTCATTATGACTGATCCCCATAATTTTCATAAAAAGATCCTGGTCATCAAGTAATAAAAGCTTAATGCCAACATCATCGTACATGTACTCATCACCGCGCCATATTGCCCATTGCTCATCTGTCCACGTGTCCGATTTGCTCATGTCGAATGTCTGCATTTCCATCTGGACATCAATTATTTCTTTTGGTGAAATGCTTTCTTCTAAGAGTACGCTCTCCCGTAAACTAAGTGCATAATTTAAATCGACGTCTTCAACTAAATGCTGTGGCGTCCATGGAATGTGGATATGCGGCAATGTCCCAGTTGCATTGTTATGATTTTTTTCGTATATTTTTGAAATGCTGTAGCTGAATTCAAAATTGCCATAATTCTTAGTTGTGACATTGAAATAATCAAGAATACCCATTGTAGGACGGCCAATTACTATGACTTTTGGTGAATGTTTTAAATTTTTTATAAATGTTTCACCAGAGCTTCCACATGTTACATCTGAAAGAATAAATACCTTTTGAGCGTTTCCTTTAGGCTCAAAAATAAAATCCTCATTGTCTTCTACTTTTTTCATGCCAATACCGTAATTTGTTTTAAATTTTTGAATTTCCTTCTCAAGAAAAGCTTTCGTTGCTTCATCAAGCGGCTGCTTTAAGTAATCTGATAATGATTCAATCCATAAATCACAGTTGTTAGCTGTATAATTTGTATACATTGCTTCATCGGGTTGAACGATTTGTGAGGCACGAACGGTTTCATCAATTGTATAGCCAACTAGCGGAAAATAAAAAAGGTCGTTGCCACCGTAGTTTACACGTACATCAAATATAATGTTTTGAATGGAGTTTAAAAGTACTTCATGTTCTTCCATCATTTTTTGAATCGGTTCGCTTTGGCCAAAGTCCGTCAGCTTAATATAAACCGTGTTTTCATCAAGCTGCTTTAAATCATATATTGGCGTATAAGCAGGTCGACTATATTCCGATAAATCGAGCTCATACTGTTCGCCATCTCGCTCATATGTAATATGCTCAACAAATGGAAGCAAATTATTCCATGTTTGACGCTCGAATATGTCGTGTTGTAAATATGTAGAGTAACGGGAAGCAGCAAGGTTAATAGAATCATCGTCGATTGCTATTATTTTATCGCCGACATGCAAGTGCAGCTCTCCTAAAATTTCTGTAACATATAGCGCATCTTCATAGCGACGTACACGAAAACCACGGAATGGCACTTCACTTTTTTTATTTCTGAAAGACAGGTGGCCATCTTTAAAACCATATAAATATTCTTGAATTGTTTGAGTGAACGTTGCATCATCCATGTTGTTTGTTACAGTATAACGCTCAGGATAGTTATACTTCTTTTTGTCTTCGTAACCTGCATAATCATTTTTTAGAATTGAAACAATATCATTAAAAATCTCAGTTTTGGTGTACATGTAATCACTCCGTTATCCTTATTTTTTTTCTGACATTTCTTTTGCATCAACAACGCTGAAGTATCTCACCCTCCCCTGCATTTTGTACAATTAAGTATTAAACCGATGTAAAAAGTAAGCTACTCTATGCTTTTATTTCCCTTATACTGTAAACTCTTCAATTTAAATTAAGCATTGTGCATATGCCCTTTTCAATAATCTTTCCCGCAAGAAACACAACGGTTATCCGTGTCAGTTTCTCCATACATCCGAAGTTCCTTTTCAATATTACATACACGACATTTTTCAAAGCGGATTTGCGGGAGTTTACCGGCTTCAGCCAAGATAACCCATTGTTCTTCATATAATTTTTTAGTCATACCATAGTCAATTAAAACAAGGTGCCCCTCTTCATCCAAACCGTAATTTCCACTATCTTTAAAATCAAAGCCATCCAATTCATGATCGATTACATGGAGTGCAGCTTTTAAATCTTCCGTTATTCTTGAATCCGTCTCCAAATCAATATCGTATGAGCAGTGATTGTTTAAAGGGAGTTGCTCATAAAAAGGCTGAATGACATATTTATCATTCATATAAAGAATGGGCGCGATATGCTTTTCTTACCCCTTCATTCCCAACGTCTGATACATTTCATATTCAATTTTACTTTGAGCATATCCAATAGGATGCAAAAAGGTTTTAATTACAAAGTTTTCAAAACGATAAACTTTTCTTGTTGAGCCGATTCCAATCATCTCAGCTTGTTTAAGCAAATCTTCTATGTGTTCTACTACTGTGGAAATATTCATTTTCTTCATCCCCGAATCATCTATGTATTTAGTTCTCGTGTTTACAGCTACTTCTAAAGATTGGATCTATTATCCTTCATACCAGCATTCATCGAATTCGAGGTTTTAAGTCGTGCCTAAACGAGAAATCGTGGAACTTGGATAGCTAAATAAAAAATAAGCGCTAATTCTTTAAAAAGAATAGCGCATGAAAACTATCCAGAAATTTTTGTTCCCTGATGAAAATGCATCTTCCACTGTCCATCGACAAATTTCCAAATCGAACTCCGTAATGAATGTTGTTTGTTTAACTCATTATAAATCCGATACGTTGCTAGAACGATTTCTTCAGACAGTAAATGTATTTCAAAGTCACTCATCGTCATTTGTACGATTCCAAGAGTCGTTTCGCTAATCTCCTCATCTTTGTACAATACTTTTCCTGAGCTTCCAAATTCAAAAAAATTATCTGCAAGCAAGTTCATTAGCTCCTCTTTTGATGTCCGTATTTCAGGTGCCAACAATTTGTTTTCTAGTTGAAATAACTGTTTTTCTAATACTGACCTATTCTCCAATTTCTAAACACCTTTTCTGTTCATGTTATTGTAAATTGTACTATCCTAATCTGTAACAGGAATAGTAGGTGATTGGCAACCATATGAGTATGCAAGACAACTAAAGCCAGCCTTTTCAAGAATAGGTTTACTCATTGGACTGGCATCAACCGTGAGGAACGAATATCCCTTCTCATAAGCTTTTTGTGCACGAACAGCCAATAGTTTTGAATAATAACCATTTCCTCGGAATTGTGGAAGTGTTGACCCACCCCATAAGCTGGCAAAGGATGAAGTATTCTCTAAATACATCCATGCAGCACTTACAAGCTGGCCGTCGTCATAAATCCCATAAATATATAGTGAGTCAGGACTATTTTGTTTATCTCTCCAAAGTCTTTCTCCAAGCTCTGCATGGGATCCATTCCAGATAGCATCTTCTAGCGCAATAACATCATGGATGCCTTGTTCATCCGTTATTTCCTTTACTACATGCAAATCAAAATTTGTAAGGAAAGGATGACTTTCCGATAATTTTATGACCATCAGTGCTTCTGGATTATCGATCGTAAATCCTTCTTGTTTAAGTATTTCAGTCAAATTATCAGGTTTGTCATAGCTGTACACTTTCCATTCAAAACTCTGCTTAAGGTTACCGAAATAATTTAACTCATTTCGAATCACTTCCCTAGCAGAACTTTCATTTACATTAGAACTTAAAATAAATCCGCCTTCGTTAAATTTTGAAATATGACGAACAACATGGTCGGTTTCTTCTCTTCTAAAACCTGGTGTTACAGCTTCTTGGCGTAGTTCTTTATGAAAAAGTGCAATCCATTCGTATTTATCCATAGCTGATTTCCTTTCAACGCATCAAATATTTTCATTACAAAAAATTGAAGAACTTATATATATAGTAAACTAATTATACATGTTTTTGTTTAGTCTTCCTCAATTTCTTCGGCAAATTTATTGATTCTTTCTAACATTGGCGGATGAGTATAGCGGAACCATTTGACAAGTGCTGGCGGGTTAACTTCACTAAGTCCGGCTTTCGTCAACTGTTGAAATGATGAGACCGCTGCCTCAGGATTTTCTACAAGTTCAATTGCAAATTCATCAGCCCGGATTTCCTGATACCGTGAAATCGCATTGGACAATGGGCTTGAGAAGAAAACGAGAAACGATGAAATTAATAAAAATAATGGCAAGGAGTTCATATTGCCCATATCTTTAATTTTCAAAACTGGTCCATAACGGCGAATCATCCAAGGCATAATCTTTGAGATTAGCCATAGTCCAATAAGTGTCATAAATAAATAGACCGCGATGTTTATATAGATATCCTTCAGCAAGTAATGACCCATCTCGTGTGCCATGATAAAGAGTATTTCATCATCCGTTAATCGGTTTAATGTTGTATCCCATAGTACTATCCGGGAATTTTCGCCGATCCCTGTCACATAGGCATTTAAAGCATTCGTTTTCTCCGACATATTCACTTCATACACATGTTCAGATGGAATATTCGCCTGCTCTGCAAGAGAAAGAATTTTCGTCTCTAACGCTTTATCTTTTAATGGTGAGAAATCATTGTAGATCGGGTCGATCACGACGGGCTGGATGAACATAAGGAAAATTGAAAACGGCACAGTTAAAGCCCATGCATAGAGCCACCATTTTTTCGGGCTTTTTCTGATGAGCCAATAGAGTACCGCTACCATGATTACCGACATCCCTAACTCAAGCCAAAAATCAATTATATTTTCCCGCATCCATGATGAAAAGATCTGCGTACTGATGCCATAGCTTTTGCTAAGCGTATAGCGGAAATAATCCAGCGGAAATTGGATGATGAACAATAGCAAGGACAGGAAAAACAGATACATCGTTGTTCTGAAAATAGACCATTTAAATTGATCAGAACTCCATTTCTCGAACAAACGTGAAATTCCCATAATTAAAATAACGAAGTAAAGCAGCCATTCCAACGGCGTTGTGATAAAGAACAGGAAATTCCTTACTTTTGATAACTCTTCACTTAATAACAACTCCTGCGTTGTAAGAAAAGTGCTTGGATCTGCAGCCGTTCCTTGAAGAGCGGCTGGAATCCCACTATTTTGTCCATGGAAAAAATACAAATACATTGCGACAACATAAAGTCCAAATGCAAAAACAGCCAGTAAACCCCATTTTTTTGTCATTCCTTCTACACCTCAATTCATTCGTTACCATATCCTATTATTGAAATGTGGAAATCATTTCTGCCAAGTTGGTCATACTCCTTTTTTGATGGTTCTATACGTCTTGGAATCTTCATAAATTGGACTCAATCTTAAATTGAATTAACAAGGAGCGCTTAATCATGTTGTTTGCTGTTCATTATTTGGAAAATAAAACACCCGTCCTAAGTCAGTGTCTAGAACGTATTCCTGAGGTAGACGAGGATATAAAAATTAAAGGTCGTAAAGGAAAAGTTTTAAATGTCGTTCAAATTGAAGAAAGTAAATATCATGTGCATGTCCTCTTAGAAAAAATAAATAAAAATCAAGCTGTATTGAAAGACGATAAAAAGAAAAGACGTTGAGGAACATGAGAAAACTAGTGTAACTATTCTAAAAATAAAGTAAAAATATAACAGTTCCCTATATACCTCCCCCTCTGTAAATGCTATAATAACAGTTAAGAACATGACTTTATCTGTTTCTTATCACGGTCTTGTAGCTCAGTTGGGAGAGCACCACCTCGACAAGGTGGGGGTCGCAAGTTCGAGACTTGTCGAGACCATCATTTCAAGTGCCCGTAAACGTTGTTATATCAACGTTTATGGGCACTTCCTTTTTGAGAGACTTTCTACTTTATGCCTGATTTTTTGGATTTGTCCGCAATTTGTCCGCAGGATTTTTTCCATTTATTTAGTGCTACTTTGGATGGCTTTGTGAAAAATGTCTGCAATGTCATTATCTGCATTAGGCAATAGGTGTGCATAGAATTCCAATGTGATTTTAGGGTTGGCGTGACCTAACCGCTTTGAAATTTTAACGATGTCTACACCTTCTGAAATGAGTATTGATGCATGGGTGTGACGAATATCATGAAAACGAATGTTAGGTACTTTTGTACTTTTAATAAGCCGCTTTAAGACCCGAACAACATTTCGTGGATCTTGTAAGGTCCCCGTATTGGTACAAATGACTAAGTCGTTATCTTCATATATCTGACCAACTAATCCCTTCCACTCTTCTTGACGCTGTTTGTGAATCCGTAATCCATGAAGCACAAATTCAGGAATCGGAATTTGACGTTTCGAATTTTTTGTTTTCAATGTCGTAAACATATAACCACTTTTAGGGACATGCGCTAATGACCTGCAAACGTGAATCATCTTTTTATCAAAATCAATGTCACTCCACTGTAACCCTAAAATTTCTCCTCTACGCATGCCTGTATAAATCGCAAGTAAAAATGTTAAATAGTGTCTTTCACCTTTACATTGTTGAAGAAATTGGGAAATTTCATCTAGAGACCATATAGACATCTCTTCATACTTCACAGAAGGTGGATCAGCATCTGCTACTGGATTAACCGAAATCTTCCTCCATTTTACCGCTTGATTAAATGCCTGGCTTAATAACTGATGCATCTTTCGAATATAGCTCGTACTATAGTTCTCTTTTAATTTAAGGTTATAAAAAAGATCAATGTCTGCTGGTGTTATCTTGGCAATTTCTTTCTTAGCAAATGGATTTTCAGCTAAGATGTGCTTCTCTATAATGTATTGACTATTTGTTGCAGACGTTTGTTTAATCCGATTTTTGTAATGGTTTTCAAACCAATTGACAATATACTCCGAAAAAATTTCTTTACTGAGAACTATATATCGATTTTCATCTAACAGCAATTCAATCTTCCGCGCAGCTGCCTCAGCATCCTTCTTTTTAATAAATCCACCTTTGCTTATTTGCTTACGTTTCCCAGTTAACGGGTCATGACCTATATCAATTGCATACGAATACGTTTTACCTCTTTTTCTGATGTGCGCCAATTATTTCATACCTCCAAACTCATTTTTGCACAACAAAAAGTAAACAAGTGGTCTGATATTCAGTTTGACCACTTGCTCAAACTTTTATAATGACAGCGAGTTATTAACGGTTACTTAACCATAAAAAGAACTCATCTCTTAACACTCTTTTACACCTTCCTATTTTTATTAGTGGAAAGTCGTGTCTATTCATGAGTTCATAAGCTGTTGGTTTGGAAATTTTTAAAATTTCACTGATTTCAATGGCAGTTAAGACAATAGGATACGATTCGATATCAGATTGCTTCATACAATTTTCGGAATATTATTCTTCTCCTTTAATTTCAATTTGTGCTTGTTAATTTCGTTCTTTATTTTCAGCTCTTCCTCCCATACTTTTAATAATGCCAATGCATTTTCACGCTTACTTTTTAACTTTCCTAAATCCTTTTTATCCAAAATAAACCCTCCTAAGATTTTTCTCTTAAGAGGGTTTCTAAATAATTTCATTATTTTCATTTGACCAAAATTTTGGCCAAGAACTTTGAAATGGGAATTCTTATTTTAACCAATTATATTTATTTGTGAAAGGTTTACTATGACAAGATTATTCATCCCAGGAGTACTTTTACTTATTCACTTAGACGTTGATATTATTAGATTTGCAGGATTTGTGTGTAAAGAATGTGTAGGTTACGTATAATTTAATTATCTTAATCTATAGGTTACTTCTTCTCGTTCAACTCTTGATACATTTTTATAAATTTCACTTAGTTTTAGTAAAGTCCTAGATACCTTATCAAACCTCATTCGAACTTTTTATAAAAATTCTCATACTTTAATGCTAAAGATTCTTTTTCTTTTCCATCAAAAACAAAGTATACCCCTCTGCTATTTCTTATTTCTATGATAAATCAACGTCCCATTTCATCTGTAAAATATTTTTCAAATACAATACATACACTTTCACAAGGGAAAGGCATAGGCAAAGCAACCTCCTAAAATCTCTCTTCCAACCGATTCATGCCCTCTTTTATCTATCTCCCCGAGAAAAACTGTAACATTAGCTTCTAATTCCTCTTTATTAACTTCTCCGTCGATAGTTACTCAAGGGCAAAACTTTAATTTTTTTATAATTCTCCATGCCTGTGTTGCAGATTCTTTATTTACTTTTACATCCTCATCCTCTTTAGAAGATTTATAAATAAGTTTAGTTAAATATGCGAAATACACAGGATTAGTTTTAAGTTCATTTATTAAAAATCTTGGCTGTAAATGATCAATAATAATTTCAAAATAAGCCTATTCTAAATTATATATTTTCAAATAAACCTCATTTTCTTTATTAACTTCTACAATCTCATATATATTTTTAAATAGGTATAGACTTAGCAGCTTTTTTTGGCTTAGGAGCGCTTTCTACAGCACTCCAAGGTAAATTTGTAATTCAACCTTGGAGAGGCTGGCAAGAACCTTTAAATCTTTATTTAGCTTCATTATTACCGTCCTATAGTCAACTCCAAATATTAATCAAATCTACTGTCGATGAAGTGTAACTATATTCCTCTCCATCAACTTCTATCTCCATTGGAAATGTAAATGCATCTCCTACAAATAAAGCTGTACCACTTTTTAAAAAGGATAATCTAAAAATTTGCAAATCATTTAAGTAAGGAATGCTTTTCTTTAATTGCTCTAGGTCTAGATTATTCCTTATTCTATGCAAGATATAATTATTACATTGCGATAATACCGTTTTTGACAGCTCTCCAGGTCTTTGACTTGCTATTATCATGAAAACTCCAAATTTTCTTCCCTCTTTTGATATTCGCTCAAATATTTTTTTTGGCTGAATATTGTTTACATCATTTTCTTCAGTGATATATCTGTGTGCTTCGTCCAAAAGAAAATGATAAACTTTTTCTATTTGTTGATCCATGTTCTTAATTCTCTTTTGATTCTCAAATATATTTCTCATGATATATGAAGATAAGAATAATAAATCTTGATTTTCATACGAAGAAACATCAAATACTGTTAAAGCTTTATTAAATAAAGTAATTTCTTCAAACCTTTTTATTTTATGAGGATTTGAATCAAATAGTGTATTAGAATATGTTTGTATAATATTTTCTATTCGAGCTATTAAAGTGGTTGAGTGGCTTCTTGCCGCATTGTTACCTTTTGATTCTTCAATAATTAAAGCTAATTCAAGACCGTGTAATAAATGCTTTAAATCGCTTATACAGCAATCTTGAATTTTTAAAAGTTCCTGTAAATATAATGAACATTCATTATATTTTTTGTTGATGTTTGTAAAAATATAATTTTCAATTGCTGCTTTAAAGTTAGCTTCTTGCACCGTATTTCCAAAATTCCCAAACTTAGCATCATAGTTAGATAATTGAGCAGTAATTTGAGCATCATTAACTATATCAAGTAAGTTTATAATTTTGGTTCTTTTAGGTACTGCATCAGTAGATTGATAATTATATAATTCTAAAGCACAGTAAGCGTATATCCATTTATATTTATCTACATTCGAGAATACAAGTGAAGCCATCCTTAAACCATTCATAAGCATTGGTAATTGTACTAAAACTGCAGGATTCACTAGATTTATCCAATCTTCTTAAGTGTAGTAGAAAATTGGCTTAAACCGCTTTATAGTCTGATGAAGCAACTATATTGGCTAAATGTGCTACAAATAGATAAAACATATGCACAAATTCTCAAGCGTTCAGAAAGAATGCTGGCTCAATCAAACGCTTATAACTGGGTATGTCGCAGTGTACATAGTGAATGCCCTATTATTGTTTTATTTAAAAGCTCACTTTCACTAGGGCGTGCTATATTATAAGATATGGAAAGGTAACACTTTTGTACAACTTTTTTTAGAGTTCCTTTAAAGGGTAAGGGACGCACAATTTGCTTGACATGGAACCACTATAGGCATGATGTGAGAAGTATGATAAAAGGCTAATACACGAACAGGTTGACATCATTAATCAAACTTTTAAATAAATTTAAACACATATTTTTGTCTCCTAATTCTTCATATACTTTCATCAATTCTAAATTGCTATCATGTCCTCCACCTTCATTTATAAGATAATTAACCATTTGTTGTTTTGCAGTTCCATTAGCTAAAGCTGCAACTATCCCCAAATATAAGTATTTACTGTTTTTCTTCAGATGGGTCATATCCGGATATCTATTTTCACGCATATGATTAATCAACATATCAATATTACCAAATAAATCCAACATTTTACTAATCAAACATTCATAATGTTCAAGGGCATCCACACAGTACTTAAAATCAAAATCAGTAAAAAATTGTTCCAGTTTTTCTTCAGAATCCAACTCATTAATAAATTTCGTTAAGTCTACTTTTTCTGTGTTAGATAAAATTGGAGTCATATTATATTCTGCTTCTTTTTTCTCTTCTACATCTACTGGTTTCGAAAATCGTTCACATAGCCTGCTATAACTCTGATATTCTGATGAATATAACTCTCTTCCCCAACCTGAATTATCAAGCCCATCTAACTCGTTTCGAATATTCTCAAAAACCTCAGCATGTTCTTTTTTACTATAAAAATCAGACATGGCTAAAATTAGATATACTTCTATTTTCCCATAAAAATAGTACCAGTTAGTTTTTTGATTATAATTATCGAAATAAGCATCAAAATTCATGATACATTCTACAACTTCTGTTAAAGGTAAACCTAAATCAACCATTGTACCTGCAACTTCACGATGCAACTCGTTACTTAAATTTTCAAACTTGATTAACTTTTTATAACAATAGAATGCAATTTCAAAGTTTGTCCTAATTAATACCTTGATTAACATTTCAGATACTCTATTGGCTACATTATTATTGTTTAATGTAATGGCTATATCTATTAGTTTATCAACATATACATACGCTTGTTCTTTTGAAATCCAATGATTTTGAAGTAAAATCTCAAAGGATCCAATTAGTATCTCATCGGCTAAAGTATCTTTTCTGGAATTCATTCTCATAATTCCATGATCGACACCGCTTAATAAAAATTCAAAACTTAAATCTTCATCAAAATCAGATAACAGATAGGATAATATGAACATGGATTCGCTTGTACTCGAGTAATCTATATCTTTGTAATTTTCTTCAGATGTTAACCCTAATAATTCAAAAGCACTAAATAATTCCCTATACACCTTACAATTGGTTTTCTTTATTTGAAAATAAACCATTTGAATATTATCTATTTTCTTATGATTGAGGTAATTAATACAACTCTTAACCGATTTTATATTTTCTTTATTAAATACAAATGCGTTACCAAGTAATAAACGAGAATAATATCCAACAGTTGTATTTTTAAAAAGAGTAGAGGTTGAGAATAATTTCACCATTTTAGCTAAAGAACCAGTCCCATCTAACAATAAAACATACATTTCATAAAAATTGTTGTATGTCATTAAACTTCTATGCAAATTAATTTCCATGCTTTTATTGTTTTTATTTGGCAATGACAAAAATGCAATAACATTATGATGGTTTCTCCAAAATACAGAACTTTCTATTCTTCCTAATTCGGTTACATATTTTTTAATACAACTATTTTCTTCATCCGTCAAATCTTCACCTACATATTTTTTAAACCCATATAATAAGGCCCGATGTAATCCTTCAGTAGCCCTTTGCATGTAAATCCCTGATGCAAAGGGGGCAAGCTTAATATTAAAAATTCATTTTAAATGTGACATATATTCATATGCTGTAGTTCCATATACGCCTTTAAAGTGCTTATTTAGATGGGTTAAATCAACAAAGCCACATTGCGCCACTGCCGAATAAATATCTTTTTTTTGTTCTATTAATTGTTTAGCACGTTCAATTTTGCAGTTAAGAAAGTATTGATATGGTGTAATTCCAGTATGTGCCTTGAACAATCTAATAAACTGAAACTTCGATAAGTTAAGCTCTTTACATACCTCATCAAGTTTAAGTACATGTTCTAAATTAGCATGAAGTATATTCTTTGCTTTTCCAATTAGAGCATTTTCTTTCTTATCTTTTAAATAGAAATCACTTTGAGTTAGGAAACCTGTAAGGGATAAGAATAATTCGCTGCAAAATGCCTCATCTTTTTCGCTTAATATAGCATTAGATAGATTTACTATTCTTTGTTCAAGACTGTAATCATAAACAATAGGGGTTGAAAAGCGTACAATATCCTTTTTCTCAGTAGCTTCTAAAAACAATTGTGGCTCAATATATAGCATCACATAATCAAGGCCTTCCTTATCATGCGCCATTCCGTCATGGGCCTGTTCTGGATTAAAAAGCATCACACCATTTTGATGCGATAATTGTAAGCTACCTTCTAAGTGATAGTGTTGTATTCCACGCAATGTTACTCCTATTGCATACTCTTGGTGAGCGTGCTTTTTATACTTGAAATCAGTAATACTTGCAGCTAACGCAGTAATACCTGCTGCCTTTTTATAGATAAATTTATCCACTTCATTCACCTCTTAAAATACTACACTACTACATCCAGATCATAATTGTAGCATAAAGTAAACTTAGAGCCATTATGACATTAACAAGCCTTGTATGCTTTTGTAAAAAGTTCTTGAGGATGGCACCGAAAAGAACCCAAGTAATAAATGCTAAAAATCCAACGATTGTTATAGCTATAACACTTATTGTCACAGTAGTCGTGTCTGTGTAGTACGGCAAAATGAAACTGGGAATGACAGTCATAGTGAATAACACTACCTTTGGATTTAAAAACTGCGTAAGGAAGCCAGAGATAAAAGTGCCAGTTTTGTTGTCAGTTGTTTCTGATGTATCCATTTTATAAATTTGATAGGCGAGATATAACATATAAATAGTTCCAATAATCTGCATACCCATTAAAATTTTCGGTATGAATGTTATAAGTACTGTATTCAACATTGCAGAAATTCCAAGTAATACGCCAAAAGCAATCGTTGCTCCATACGTATATTCCATTGCCTTTTTAGGTCCATAATTATGTACTGTGGATAATATGACGATATTTGTTGGACCTGGTGTAAAAGTAACAATAAAACAGTAAATGATAAAAGATGTAATATCCAAGATGAAGACTCCTTTCAATGTACTCTCATGAATATTACATCTTTCAGTTAAATGGGGTATAGTACATTATTGCATGCCTGGATGAAACATCTTTATAGTTTACTCTACAAATTTTACTGTGCTTTACTTTAGTGTTATACAACAATCTGGCCCTATAACAGAAGGACACGCACTTTTATACATGCGTGTCTAAAAATTGCTTATAGTTCAATTTCAAAAGTATTTACTGTAATAATCCTGTCTTAGTTTTCCACTTAACTGAGCATAAATCTTTGTTGTCTCACTCTTTTCGTGCCCAAGTAGTTCTGGATGACATCGATTGGCGCACCGTTATTAATCATATGTGTTGCATAGCTGTGTCGTAATTGATGAGGATGTATACTCTTTTTTATTCCAGCTCGATGTGATACGCGCTTAATAATATATCTCAAATTATCAATGCTCATACGCCTTTTAGGCTTCCTGTCCGTAATAAATAAACAAGAATCTTCATCCTCCCGTTCCTCTAAATACCTCTTTAACCAAATGGAACAGCGAGTATTAAAGTAAACTTCTCTTTCTTTGTCACCTTTCCCTTGTACAATGACGGAATTTGTTCGGAAATCAATATCATCACGGTCTAATTTTACTACCTCCCCAATACGGCAGCCTGTCGAATACATAAACTCAAATAGCGCATTTTCCATCGTTGTTTGGCATGCTTCCCTTAAATGTTCAATCTCTAGTTCTGAGAGAAACTTAGGTATTCTTTTACCTAATTTCGGTTCTTTCAATTTAGCAGCAGGATTTTTTAGAATATATCCCTCTTCATGTGACCATCTAAATAGTGATTTAACACAACGAATCCTATGCCCTAAACTAGAAGGCTTTAAGTGATCTCCTGACTGTATTAAATATTCTTTTAATTTTTCTGTACTGAATCCATTCATATCAATATCACCAAAAAACCGCAATAAAAGATTGTATTGAAAACAATATGTTTTTAATGTAAGTGGTGAATAACCCTCGATTCTTTTATCTTGTTGATATTTTTTCCACGCTTCGGATAATAACATCTATCTTTCACTCTCCTACTAAGGTTAAATCTATTATTCTAAATTCTATTATGTTCAGAGAGAGTCTTTTTCATACCGAAATAATCAATAATTTAAGATATTGATTATTTCCGATTTCTTTGTAACCAGTTAAAATCAGAAAAGGGGCCTCTCCCTTTTTCCAGGAAAGCGCCCGATTGTTGCATAAATGGGATATTGTAGGTGTCAAACACTAGCTGTGAGATATATTCTAAGTTTTGTTTCATCACTATTGCAATTCCTAAATTGGTTAAATAACTTGTCAGTCAATAACTAAGTTCCATCAACCTCATTATTATAGACATTCCATGTACTGCAAGAAACTAAACAATAAATTATCACCCCTCAAGCATCTTACATCATACCCACTGTTCTAGGAAATCGCCCATATGTCTGCTTTCTATTTTTATGTTTGATTATTTATTCTATTTTCTCCCCATGCACACATTTTGTCTAATATCTCTCTTAAAGACTCTCCTGTATCTGATAGAGAGTATTCCACTTTTGGTGGTATTTGATGGTAGACATAACGATTTATGATTCCGTCACTTTCTAACTCCCTTAATTGCTGAGTCAACATTTTCTTGGTTATTTGAGGGATGGATTTTTGAAGTTCACTGAACCTCATTTTCCCACTTTTTAAGTGACATAATATAAGTGCCTTCCATTTTCCACCGATAACCTCTAAGGTAGCTTCAATTGGAATATTATAATGAATTCTTTCCATTCACTTCATCCTCTTTTTTCCATTTATTTTAGGTTACTTGATAGATACTAGGGTACAATAAAGTAACTACTATTAAAATTGGTACCAAAATATTATACTGTTTTTATTATTAAAAAGGGAGAGATATATATGACATATCCACGAACATTTTCACATATCGGAATTTCTGTTCCGGATTTAGAGGTAGCTGTAAAATTTTACACTGAGGTTATGGGATGGTATATCATAATGGAACCGTCTGAAGTAATGGAAGATGATAGTGCTATCGGTATTATGTGTAAAGATGTATTCGGCACTGGCTGGGGACAATTTCGTATTGCTCACTTAGCGACCGGTGACAGAATAGGCATCGAAATGTTTGAATTCAAAAACAATGAAAAGCCAGAAAATAATTTTGAATACTGGAAAACAGGTATTTTCCACTATGCAGTTCAAGATCCGGATGTAGAAGGACTTGTAGGAAAAATTGTTGCTAATGGTGGAAAACAACGTATGCCAATTCGTGAATATTATCCAGGAGAAAAACCGTATCGTATGGTTTATTGTGAAGATCCATTTGGAAACTTAGTAGAAATTTATAGCCATAGTTATGAATTAACCTATTCACAAGGAGACTACTAAGTCCCCTATTTGAGGAGTTGAAAACGATGAAAGCATGGATAATGAGACAGCCCGGCAGTATAGATGAAATCGTATGGGAAGAAATTGAAGATGCCCAAGCCCCCGGTGAGGGACAATTGGTTGTAAAGGTGATTAGCACGGCTCTAAATCCAGTTGATTATCAAATGATACAGTCTGGTAGTCCGAACTGGATTTATCCGCATTATACCGGAGTTGACTTAGCTGGAGAAGTTGTAGAAGTTGGCCAAAATGTAGTTGGATTCAATATTGGAGATCGGGTGGCTTGCCATACTGATTTAAACAAGAAAGGAGCATTTGCAGAGTACACAGTTGTCGATGCGCTTGCTACAGCAAAAATTCCAAAAGGTGTATCTTTTAATGATGCAGCGGCAATTCTGTGTTCGGGCATGACTGCTTATGAAACGATTTTTCAGAAATTCAATCATGTACAGAAACAAACAATCTTAATTCACGGTGGAGCTGGAGGAGTAGGCGGTATTGCTATTCAATTAGCGAAAGAACTAGGTTTAAAGGTTTTTACGACAGCGTCATCTACTAATCATTCGTGGGTCAAATCTCTTGGTGCAGATATAGTAATTGATTACCGAACGGAAGATGTGACAAAACGAATCTTAGAAGAGACGAATGAGGATGGGGTTGATTTGATATTTAATACAATCAGTTCTGCAGAAGCCACAGAAGACTTACAACGCTTAGCATTTTCTGGACAATTGGCTTATATTGCGGGCAAGCCCGACTTATCAGTCATAAAACCCTTCTCTCTCTCTCCATCCATCCACGAGGTAGCTTTAGGAGCAGCCCACAGAAGTGGTTCCATCCGAGCGAAAGAAAACTTAGCTTTTATGGCTAACGAATTAATGCAAAGAGTGAAAAAAGGAACACTCAATCCGATGGTAAATGAAGTTCTACCGAGAGAAGAATTGCCTACTGGCTTGAAGAAACTAAAAGATCGTCATGTTCGAGGGAAAATCATTATTAGAATGCAACCATAATCATACATTCAAAAGGCCGCCAATTGGCGGCCTTCTTATGGCGCTAACGCACCCGTTAGTTCATTAAGAAAAGTAATTCTTATTAAAGATTCGAGCACGATGCTAAAAACTGCATTTTTCTGACACTACTAAATAGAAGTTCTTCAATAATATGGCCCTTTAACGGAAAAACGCGATCTTCTTATTGAAGAATCGCGCCCGATTGTTGAAGATCATTTTTCAACTATAGCCCCGTTATTGAAGTATAGGAACGATTATATAATTCAGGTTTAAGCCCTCAAATTATATTTTTCTAAACAAACAAACAATAAAGTCTTCGAGACCAAATTCATTCTGATTTAAATTATTATGCTGCATATCACGGATCTCAATTTCTTGGAAATCCGAAAAAAGTATTTGTAATTTTTCTTTGGAATATCCTAAACCACCGTGTAAACTTCGATCAATATAATATTGTTGATCGGACAGTGATGCCCCACCGTACTTTCCATTTTCTTTGAATGCACTGATAGAAAAATAACCATTATTCTTTAAATATTTGTTGATAAATTGTATGTAAGATACTCTTCGATGAGGAGATAAATGGTGAAAACAACCAGAATCATATATGTAATCAAACCCTTTTGATTCCAGCTTTAAATTAAAGATATTTTCACAAATAAATTGAATGTTTACATTTTGGACATTAGCTTGCTCCTTTGCCCACTCAATTGCTTGTTGTGATAAATCTACAGCGGTTACATTAAAACCTTTTTGAGCTAAATAAATAGCATTTCGCCCATTCCCACAGCCAATTTCAAGTACGTTATGTGGCTTTATAGTTTCTTTTTCAATATATTTTACTAAATGTTCATCTGGTCTATCACAAAAAAAAGGTACATTTCTTTCTTTATCTTTATAAAATGTATCCCAAAATTCTGTTGGCTCTCTTAATAAAGAATCTAGTAATTCATATAAATCCTCATTATTTTTAACTAACATTTAACACCCTCCTTATGTAATTTAATTGTAATATAAAGGGAGTTTTGTATTGTTACACTATGTTTAAATAAAGATTAAATACCTTTATCTACCGTAGTGAAAAGTGCCTCAATAATGGAATTAAACACGTCTAGTATTCATCTTATCTGAATAGAACAATCAGGAGATAGTAACATATGGTAATGAATAAAAAAAGCTTATAAAGCATTTTGAGAATATTTACATTAGAGGGTAAAAAATATATTATTACATTTATTACAAATATTACATATAAAAACAAAACCATGTTTGATAACTTTTTGAGTGTTATTCAACAATATGGCCCTATAACGGAAAAACGCGATCTTCTTATTGAAGAATCGCGCCCGATTGTTGAAGATAGTTATTCAGTGTCTCCATACTTTCAAATGGGAATTATAATGACTTATATATACTATATACAATAAAAATTACAAAGACGATTATAATTAATACTCCGATTTCTTTGATACTCATCCCAGTAGTATTAGGCATACCTGCTTGTGTGCGATTAAGATTATCATTGAAATTTCCAGCAGGATTCTTTTTTTGTTCTTCTTGATATAAACGCTCTCTTTCCTGTTCTGGTGTTTCTTTTCTAGACATCTAAACACCTCCTAAGTTGTTATATTAGTATTTCTAGCAGAGTTCAATAAATTCCTTTAAACCTTCCCAAAGCATCGTTTAGTAATACTGCATAAAAGACTTTTATTCCACAATCTGGCCCCTAAATGCACAAAAGAGCCTTTCCTTATTCAAGGAAAGCGCCCGATTGTTGTATAAGGGTGGCATCAGATTTATACATAAACACTGATTTAGATAATACATATTTATTATCTCTTTTTAAGAAGATTCAAATGAAAAATTGATAAAGAACATGGAATTCAAAGATCAGTAGTTGAATGTTTAAAAAATGCTTTTTTTAATATTTTTTGCGTTAACCAAAATTGCACAGATGATGCCTAATATCATCATTAAAGATATATGATCTCTAATGGATATCCCTCGAAAAGCTATAACACAAAATAGTATTCCAACTAAGCACCCACTAAAAATATAACTAACAAAATTATAAAATTTGTTTTTTATTTTAAAGTCTAAAATAAAAGAAACACTTGCACCAACAACAAATAATGGGAGGACATAAAGGCTATAACCAAATAGGCTAATAAAAAATTCATCATAGTTGGGTGGATTATGTAAAAAATAAATATAATTAAATGCTAAAGCTGCTGAAACTAACAATGAATTAACAATTGTTGTAAATATTTTTTGTTTAATAAATTTCATTCTCATCAACCCCTTATAGTTTACATCTTAAACTATTTTTTAACATAAACCGAAAACCCTCTCTAATGTATATTTCGTATCGTTATAAAACCGCATTTTTCTATTGCTATTCCATAGAAAGTTATTCAACAATATGGCCCTATAATTGAATAAAGCACTTTTCTTATTCAATAAAAGCGCCAGATTGTTGTAGTTCGTTATATAGTGATTTTTCCAATTTTATAGTATATCCTTTTTATTTTAAGGGGGAATTATTTGGAAAAGAGAAATAATAGGAGACCAAAGAAATCAAAAAAAGAAAAACTTATTTGGGCATTAATTATATTGGTAATAGTTATAGTTGGTTATGGATATATGTCGTCTATCTTGAAACAAAAATATAGTGAAACCGCTTTAATTGATTCAATTGAAATAGCTGCTTCAGATTATAAAAAAGATAAATATTCTAAAGGAACGATTACCTATAATTCTGAGGATATTACAGAGAATAAAAAAATTATACTTTCGGAAGAAAATATAGCTAAATTATTAACCCAATTTGAAAAAACAACTGTTACAGGTATTAAAAGAAAAGATATAGATGCTTTAAATTTGAAGAATTCCTACACTATTGAATTTGACTCTAATTACGGAGATGATCTTGTCTTATTTGTAGGTAGAGATGAAATTTCTCAAAATGTTATTTTAGATTTTATGGCTTTTGAAAAAAAATTAGCGGATAAATATCTTGTGCAAGATGAAGAAACATTTTATTTAATTGAAGAATTGGTGAAACAAGCTCCTTAGATTTAAGGGACTTGTTTTTAATTGTACTAATTATTAAGAGAACTTAATTACATTTTTTTTCGAGAGTTCTAGTTGGGAGCTACAGATAATACAGTGGGTTATTGTTGCTCCACAATATGGCCCGTTTGTTGAATAAAGCAAAGGTCAAATTTAAGTACTTATATCCTGACGGTGAAAATTAATGATTTTACAGAGCTGATTATTTATGAACATTGAGTTACATTAAAAATCCATCTGTTTTTAAATTAGTAATAACTTATACAGAGGCCTCTACCTATATAGACATAAACTTATAATACAGATAATACAGGAAAACAAAAAAAGAGTAATACAAACCACTTGTTAACTCTTTTGTCCGCAATTTGTCCGTAGAATTATTTTTTTGTGCTTATTTTATTTAACTGAATTAATTTATCCTCTCTTAAAAACCTTATTAAAACAGGCTTATTTAACTTAATTGAATTTAGTTTGACGCGGTTTATTTGGCCTGATTAATTCGACAAGGTGGGGGTCGCAAGTTCGAGACTTGTCGAGACCATCATTTATTCCGCCTGTAAACGTTGGTATATCAACGTTTACGGGCTTTCCTTTTTTTGAAGACATCCTAGCTTACGCCGAAATTTTTGGATTTGTCCGCAATTTGTCCGCAGGATTTTTTCCAATTATTTAGTGTTACTATGACTTATGTTTACCATAATGTTCAACTTTAGGAGCAATAGGAGTATTTCCTTCTAACATCCTCGAAACATTTCGGTTATTAAACTCCTTTGCAAAGCTTGAATTTGCTACAGACTTCCAAAATTCTTTTCTGAAATCATCAAAGGAATTGAATTGTTTGTCTAATAGTTCAACGTTAAAAAACTTTCTCAAATATGGTTTTGGGAAGCTTTATTTGGAGGTGGGGCAATTACCAAAAGTATTAATGTTGCGCATAACTTATAGTAACTTGAGTACCTTTTTTGTTAGATTGGATTGTACTCTGAAGTTCAAGCACTCGGCAAATATCTTCGATGATTCGTAGGCCCGTACCCTTTTCCTCCACATTAAATCCAATCCCATTATCCTTAAAGATAATTGAGCTTTTTTGCAAAGTAATTTCTAATGTATCACACGCTGCATGACGCAATATATTTTGGAAGATATTATCAAATAATCGGTGCAACCAAATTTCATTACTCCTCCAATGGAATTCAGTTGAAGAATCGTTTGACACAATAGATATTTGGTTGACTTTATATAAAAAATTCCACTTTGATATGATTGTATTTATAAGTCTTGAAACATCTACTTTTTCCATAATTACATATGAATTATCAACACGAGATATGCGCTCAAAATCATATTCATCGGATAACTTTGAAATATAGTTTATTTGTTCGTTTAGTGAATTGAAAATATCCTGATGTTGTGAAAAATCATTTTCTATAGTGTAAAGTTGTAATCGCATAGCTGTTAAGGGCGTATTAATATCATGGCGTAACTGAGTTAAAAGTTCTTGTTTCATTTGCTCTTGTTGCTTTATTTCAATTTCCTTCGAAATTGTCCGGTCAATGAGAAGGTTTACTGCCTTGGTTAAATCCCCTAATTCATCATTTTTAGAGTAAGGAATCTTTAGAAGTCTCTTCTTGTCGTCACTCGCCAACTCCATAATGGTTTGGTTTAATTCATTGATTCGCTTAATCAATGAATTAATCGATTTAGAGAATAAAATAGCCAAAGTAAAGAAACTGACGATAAATAATCCTAGCATAACTGGATAGGCTTTGGATTCAAAAAAGCGGGTTTCTGTATCATTTGAAAAATGATTGTAAATTACGGTTACAATAACATTAATCACTACTACAGAAAGAGGAACACTGAATATAACTGACAATAGCAATAATTGATATTTCTTTTTTAGTTTCATTGTTTAACATGGGTATTCATACGATACCCTTCTCCATATACATTTTGAATAATCATACCATCTGTATCATCAATCTTATTGCGTATCTTTTTGATATACACGTTAATTAAATTGGAATTACGATCCTCTAGCTGCCAAAGGTAATCCATGAATTGTTCTTTAGATAAAATAAAGTTTGCGTTTTCATAGAGATAAAAGAATATTTTCTTTTCAATGGCTGTAAATTCGACTTCTTTATTATTTTGATTATTAACGACACGCATATGAGTAACATCAATTGATAAATGCTGTATTTGTTTGTGAATTCCATAAAAAGTAACTAATTTATTTTTTATTCGTATTAATAATTCCCTCGGATCAAATGGCTTCACCATGTAATCTTCTCCAATTTCAAGCCCTCTTAATTTACTATCAATGTCACTTCTAGCAGTTAAAAATATAATAGGAATATTAAGCCCTAACTGATTAATTCGCATTGAAATCTGATATCCGTCCTCGCCTGGTAACATGATATCCATAATGACAATGTCCACTTGCTTAATAATTGTATATAAGGAAGCGCCATTTTCTAGCCAAATTACTTTATAGCATTCTTTTTGAAGTATATTCTCTAATAAACTTCCAATCATTTTATCATCTTCTACAAGTAAAATTGTAAACAACGTTTTAGTTCCTTCCTAACTAATTTTTGACCATCTCTTGCATGAATTTTTGAGTTTCTTCGTAGATTTTAGTTGGGTGATACAAGTAAATACTATGCTTGCTTTTTATTTGAATTACACTTGAAGCGTCTAACTGCTTCGCAAAATCCTGATAGTCTTTTAGTGATGCTTTAGCAGCTTCTGAATTTTTATTGAGGTAAGCATCAATAAATAAGATAGGGGTTGTTTTTGGAACAGGTAATGCTATAGACCTTTTGCTGTTATCTACAGAATTTAGCATTTCTTGTTTCATATCATTGTTGATTCCCTGTTTATTTGAAATCGCCTTAAATATATCTCTTTCTTTCGAAGTTAGATAATCTTTCTCTAATACGGCATCGTTATATGCTAAAATCGGAAACACCCTTTGAAATCCTAATTCACTAAATACGTTTCCTGCTTTCATAAAAGTCTTTTCTGCTAAGCCCACAGGATGTTTTATATATTGAGATGGCAAACCAATATCTAACGCCACGATCGCTTTTACTTCATTTGGATATTTCTGCGCCCAATAGATAGCTTCAATTCCTGAAATAGAGTGTGGTAATAAAATATAAGGGGGCTTATTTCCGCCTTTAATTAATGCCTTCCTAGTTTGTTCTAATATTACATCAATATCTCGGTCGTCGTTAAATACATCACTATACCCATATCCTGCTCTTTCCACAACGGCGATTTTATCTTCTTTTGAAAACTTATGATACAAGCTTTTCAATTCATACATAGGTGCTGCTACTGCTGAGCCAGCCATAAATACAAATGTATCTGCGCCATTACCTTCAGAATAAACATTAATCTTCTTCCCGTTAAAATCGATTAGTTTGCCCGTATTATTCTCTAATAAAGCTGTCTCTTTATTCTCTTTGTACTTATGGAAGCTATATACAGAGCCGATAAGCACAATCAATAAAATGAGAAAACTTATCGAAAACCACTTCATAATTTTTTTCATTTTCTACTTGCCCCTTTCAATTATAGTTACAAGTTTAAAGTAGAAAAATATAATTCTTATAAACTTTTGAAAAAATTTTGAATGAAGCAGCCGCAATACTAAAATTTTGTGGACTCATTAAAAAGTCACGAATGTTTTTAAATCAACATTTCGTGACTTTCCTAATGAGCTTTTTTATATGCTATCCAGCAGTGTTTTCATTCGCTGAGTTTGTTCTTCACTTAGCATAAAATATTGTATATATATTACCGCTATTGCTTCTGTTTTTGTTTCACCTATTAACTGCGGCCACTTTTGATATCGATAACTACGAACAATAGCCCATTCACGTAAATATTTTTAAATGGTTTCTGGTTCGTTAACATTCATTGCTTGATCAAGTAGTTTAAATTCTATCCCCATGAGTGCATATTGCTCGGATTTTTCAGGATAGTTTTTAATCCATTCTGCGTCATTATTATCAAAAGTCCACAAATTTTGTTTGAATATATGAAATGATTCATGTAGTAAGAAGGGAAAAAAATCAAAATACAATTCTGGGTTATTCATCACTTTTGGATAATATTTATAATACATAATTTCTTGATCTTTTAACTGAAGAGTCCCAGAATTATTAGGCATCCATGTTTTTAAGTTCCTTGGTGGCAAAAGACTGATCCTATAAATTTTGGGCAACCCAAGAGATTTAGGTACAATAATTTCTTTAGAAAAAAAATCATTGTCCATTGGAACATTTACGACATAAGCTGTTTTTTGTAAAATCCCTTGATCCTTATTGGTCTTTATTAGCATAAGCGGTTGAGTTTGAAATGAGTATTTATCAGTCCATAACGGGTCTTCGGACTGTTCAAATTGCTTATAAATACTTGATAATTCTGCTAGCATCTTTTGATCAATCTCAGGTAATGATTCATAGGTTGTATTAAACATCTTATTAGATACAATTGAAAGCAAAAAAACAACAAGTAATACAGTTGGTATGTATAACCACATAAAGTACGCTACACCCGTAATTTATATTGAAGGGCATGTTAGTGGTGATGAAAACCACCTGATTTCGGCTACAGTAAATTCAGATAAAGGTTACAAAGTAATGGATATCCGTTAATCATTAATATAAGCACAATAAAGTGCACCCCAAAAGTTAGAATCAAAATCTAACTTTTGGGGTGTTTTATAATGGTTAATTATGTTGTTTAATGGAAAGTGTATTACTAAAAATACAACTTTGTTCTTCAAGGTTGTCACATTAGAAGAAATGCTTGCTTTTAAATATAAAAACAAGCATCTTTTTAATGAAAATCCATTTTGGAAGCTCTTTAAAGGAAAAGGACACGGCTATCACCATGTCCCTTCATATTATACATTAGCCTCTTCCAGCTTGAAAAGAAGGATATTTCGTCATACCACCATCAACAAATAGTGTTATACCTGTTATATAGCTTGCTTCTGATGATGCCAAAAATGCTGCTGCAGATGCTACTTCTTCTGGTTTACCGATGTAACCCATAGGGATCATGCTTTCAACATCTGCACGTTGCACTGGATCAGCAAATTTTTCTGCATTGATTGGCGTGTTCATTGCACCTGGTCCAATGTTATTAACACGGATCCCTTTTGGTGCATATTCAAGGGCTAATGTTTCGGACATTAGTTTAATACCGCCTTTACTTGCTGCATAGTGAACAAATAATGGCCATGGAATCATTTCGTGAACACTAGACATATTAATAACATTACCTTTAATATCATTTTCAACAAAACACTTAATTGCTTCACGGCTTCCTAAGAAAGCACCTGTTAAATTGGTATCGATTACTTTGTTCCAATTCTCAAGTGATAACTCGTGAGAAGGTGATGGGCTTTCAACACCAGCGTTATTGATCATAACGTCCAAAGTACCAAATTCTTTGATTGCAGTTTGAACAAGATTCACTACATCTTCTTCTTTTGTTACATCACCTTGAACGATAATAGCTTGTCCGCCTGCTTCTTCTACATCTTTTTTTACCTCTACTGCTTCCGCTTCATTTTTGTAATAGTTGATTACAACCTTTGATTGCTCTTTTCCAAACCGAATGGCCATTGCGCGTCCTAGACCCGTTGAACCACCAGTGATAACGACTACTTTATCTTTTAAGTCAGTATACAAAATATTTCCTCCCATATTTTTATTTATTAATACGTACCACTATTAACTTTTCGCCATTCCGAGAAACACTCCACCTAAAACAATTAGTATTATCCCAATTGAAATGGATATAAGCTGACGTTTTGTCTTCTTTTCTCCTATTATGAAAATGCCGCCAAGAGTTGAAATTACGATTCCCATTTGTGATAATGAGAAACTTGTTGCAACCCCTACTTTAGGTTGGGAAATGAATAAGAACATATTCCCAGCTGCCCAGATCAGACCAGGAATAATATTACGAATTGCGTATTTATTAAAAGGTTTATGCTTATAAGTAAGTATAAGTCCACCAATTACCATGCCAATGGCTTGTGGAAATAAAGCGGCCCAGCCACTTACATTAAATAAACGAGCTACCACTACATAAACCAAGTAACCGATTGTGGAAATAATCAATGTAATAATCCCTTTTTTAAATTGCCCCGATTTCTCTTCGTTTTTCTCACTTTCCAGTGTTGTTAACACGATACCAATCACAATGAAAATAAGGGCTAATACACCTAAAATAATCGTTTTTGTCGTTGACCATTCACGGAAAACGATTACACCAAACAAAGCTGTGGACACTAACTGCATACCAGTAGAAATTGGCATCGTTTTTGAAACGCCAATATAGTTAATTGATTTTAACTGATTACTTTGTCCAAGTGCCCAAAACAAACCAGAAACTATTCCTACAATAAAAATAAGTGGTGTTAATGGTGGGTGAACTACTATATAAATAATAGTTGAAAAAATCAGTGCGCCAATTGTAGTCCCAAGCGTTTGAGTATATGGACCTCCACCTAACTTAACATTGAATAAGACAATACTACCCCAGAAAATGGCAGGTAGTATTGCCAAAAGGATATCCATTTGATGCTAACCTCCTTTCTCTAGGCCTTTCCTTATCTTTTGCTAAATTAGACATGTTATGTACAATAAGCCTAGACTTTTTTTGTTAATAATTATTCCTCATATTTCCGATCATTATTCCGATATTTTTAAGCAAGTATTTGAAAATAAAGTGTTCTAGCTATTGAAGTAATATTTTCATCACCCTTTTCAACACAAAAAATCGCATCCAATTTTGTTCAAAAATATTCTTACCATATAAAAAAGCACCTTCAAATGTTAGATTTGTGTCTAACATTTGGGGTGCAGTTCAATTTCAGAAAAGCGGCTAATTACAAATGCTACTGAAATTTTTCAAGACAATGGAGATACTAGTGATTATACTAACAATCCAAATGAGGAGTTTATCCTTGATGAAGATAATTTAAATACTGAAAATCAATAATATTTGTACATATGCTAATTTCTTCACACCATAAGTAAGTGCGGTTTTAAATATAAAAAAAACTAAGGCCGATTTTCTTTCAATAGAAGATCGGCCTTTATAAATCATATTCAGTTTATTTCATGTATTTTTACTACTGCGCAGTTAATCCACCATCGATAACGAATTCTGAACCTGTTGAGTAGCTAGACTCATCGGAAGCCAAGAACAATACCATATTTGATACTTCTTCTGGTTGTGCTACTCGTTTTAATGGAATGTGTTGAGAGAATGATTCTACAGCTGCTTTTGTATCTTCTTGTACTACCATTGGCGTCGCAATAACGCCCGGGTGTACAGAGTTTACGCGAATGCCCATTGGTGCTAGGTTAATTGCAGCCGCTTTTGACATCCCCCGTACTGCGAATTTTGTATCTGTGTAACCTATAGCACCAGCAACTAAGCCGTTCATTGAAGAAATGTTCACGATTGAACCGCCGCCTGTTTTCATCATAGAAGCTGCTACAGTTTTCATACCCAAGAATACAGATACTTGGTTAATTTCTACGATGCGACGGTATTCTTCTACTGTAACATCAAGCATATTTTTCGCCATAGTAATACCGGCATTGTTTACTAATACGTTTACTGGACCGAACGTTTCTTCTGCTTTTGCAATAACTGTAGCCCAATCTTCTTCAGATGCTACGTTTTGTTTCACGAAGATGGCATTTTCACCTAATTCAGCTGCGAATGCTTTCCCTTTTACCTCATTTAAATCTGTCAGAATAACCTTTGCGCCATTCTCTATGAATAATTTTGCGTGTGCCGCACCCATACCTTGTGCTGATCCTGTAATAATTGCTACTTTACCTTCTAATCTCTTCATTAAAAATTCCTCCTCAATTTTAATTTAATTCCATAAACCTGCTTTTTCTAACTTTTCCTTACCTTTATAAGCGATAATTACTGTCACAATGTTAATAGCTAACATCGCTAAAATTGTATATAAACCACCTGAATAACTTCCAGTAAATTGGAATATATAACCGTATGCAGGAATTGCAACGATTGATGCGATTGCTAAACCTAGTGAAACAGTTGAGTAAATTTGACCGTATTCTTTATTTCCAAATAAGCTTGAAGTTAAAGATGGTGCGATGATACCGATACCACTTGTAACGAATGCAAATAGAATGAGAGCTACAAAAATCATAACTGAACTAGATGCTGCGTATAAGAATATAAATACCGAAGCCATCCCCAAAATCATCGATAGAATAGTCGTATTTTTTGTTCCAATTTTATCGTTTAAAACTCCGATAATAAGAGAAGCGAATACTACACCTAACATATAAACACCCATAGCTGAACCAGCGAACTCTTGAGAGAATCCTTTAGTAACGATATACGTAGGGATGTGCATCATGAAACTTGCGATAGCTGTAATTAAGAAGAAGAACGTTAATAAAGCATAAAACGCAGAAGATTTCTTAGCATTTGCTAATGTAACCCCTTTATCTGTTGCAGTGTTATTTGCTGATTGATCTCCGCCTTCTGTATCACCAGCGCCGTAAGGATATAACCCTTTTTCTTTAGACATTTTTTTGATAAATACTACAGTTGCAACGATAACAAAAATTATTGCAGCAACACCAACTGCTACATATGAGAATCTCCAACCTTCAGAAACGATTGTTTTACCAACGATAGGTTGTACAATTGCTCCTATAACACCACCAGTAGCGGCTAAAATACCAAGAGCTAAACCACTACGTTTTTTAAACCATTGATTGATTAATACTGGACCTAAAATAACTGTAATGAACGTACCACCAACTGCTAGTGGAAGGGCAAAAATATACCAGCCCCATACAGAATTCATAAAGCTGAATGCAACGAATGAACCTGCTTGTAAGATAATTGCAATAATAATTAACATACGAATATCATATTTCGCAACTAGCTTTCCAGCGAATGGCAGGAATACTAATGTTACTATAGCAGATATACTTAGATATAATGATAAGTTACCCATTCCTATGCCAAGCTCGTTTGATACCGGAGTTAAGAAAAGACTTGCAGAGTTATTTAATGCCCCTTTCGAAACTCCGATGATAATACATAGGCCAACAAGAATCCACCATGCGTAATGGATTTTAGATTGTTTTCCCTCCATTTTTATCCCCCTTTGGAATTAATTATTTTATTTCCATAATCCTGATTTTTCTAATTTTGTTTTGCCTCTATAGGCAAAAATTACAGCAACTATATTAATAACAAGCATTACTAAAATTGCATATAATCCTCCTGAATAACTTCCTGTAAATTGGAAGATATAACCGTAAGCTGGAAGTGCGACGATAGCAGCAATTGCTAAACCCAAAGAAGCTGTTGAATAAATTTGGCTATATTCTTTATTTCCAAATAAGCTAAGTGCAAGGGACGGTACAAGAGTACCAATGCCACTTGTTACAAACGCAAATAGGATCAGTGCGATAAAGATGACTGCGGAACTAGAATTTGCGAACAATAGCAAGGAAACGGAAATTAAACCGCAAATCATAGACAGTATTGTTGCTTTCTTCGATCCTAATTTGTCATTTAAAATTCCAATAACGAGTGCACCAAAAACAACACCTAACATATAAATACCCATTGCTTTAGCAGCAAATGTTTGTTCAAACCCGCTATCGACTAAGTAAGTTGGTATGTGCATGGTAAAACTTGAAATGGAAGTCAGGAAAAATAAAAATAACATCAATGTATAAAAAGCAGAAGATTTTTTCGCATCCACAAAAGACACGCCTTTATTTTGAATGTTATCAAAAGCTTTTTGACTTTCCTTATCGCCTTCTGTAATCCCATAAGGATAATGCCCTTTATTAGGGTTCATTTTCTTTATAAACAGAAGTATAACCGGTACAGCTATAACAATGGCTGTGATTCCGATAGCCAAATAGGCAAATCTCCACCCCTGGTTTGCGATTAGATTTCCAACAATTGGTTGGGAGATTGAACCGAACAATCCGCCTGTTGCAGTTAGAATACCCAGAGCTAGGCCATTTCTTTTTTTAAACCATTGACTAATTAAAACAGGGCCTGCAATGACTGTGATGAATATACCACCAAATGCCAATGGGACTGCAAATAGATACCATCCCCACACAGAATTCATAAAACTAAAAGCGATATAAGCGCCTGCTTCACAAATTATGGAAATGATCAATATTAACCGGATATTGTATTTTGCTATCAATTTTCCGCCAAAAGGCAAATACAACATTGTGATAATTGCAGAGACACTAAAATATAAAGATAAATCTCCCATACCAATGCCAAGTTCATTTGAGATGGATGGTAAGAAAAGACCAGCGGAATTGTTTAATGTCCCTTTACCGATTCCTAGAAGAATACAAAGACCAATCAGTACCCACCAGGCGTTATGAATTTTACCGCTCATTCTTATCCTCCACATTTATAAAAAGCAAGACCTTTATTTAGTTCGTCATCTCTCTAAAATCCGGGATAGTCGGGTTACTTAAATAATGTCCGCCTTCTACTTTAATAGTTTGTCCTGTTATGAACTTTGACTCATCCGAAGCTAAAAATAGGACCGTGTTACCAATATCGTCTGGCTCTCCGTGATAAGGAAGCTGGTTGTATTTCCCAAAAGTATCCAATAATGCTTGTGACATATTGTTTTTTGCTGCAGGCGTTAAAATAAGACCGGGTGCAATAGCATTACAGCGAATACTTTGTTTTCCGTATTGTGTTGCAATATACTTAGTTAAATTAACTACTCCAGCTTTTGAAGCTCCATAAGCAGCTCGTATTGAGTCCCCTGCGAAAGCAGCCATTGAAGCTGTATTGATAATTGATCCTCCACCATTTTCAATCATATTAGGAATGGCAAATCTACTTCCAAGTAATACACTTTTTAAATTTAAATTCATTAATCGATCCCATTCTTCAAGATCCATATTTACAACATCTAGGTCCTTCTTTAAATTTGATGAGCCTACGTTATTAAACAAAACTGTTATTTTCCCATAATGTTTAATTGTAAATTCAACAGCTTCTTTAATAGATTCTTCCTTTCCTGCATCTAGGAAAATACCTACTGCTTCTCCACCATTTGCTTCAATATCTTTTGCCGCTTTTTTTGCCCCTTCGATACTGTAATCTGCTATGACTACTTTTGCCCCTTCTTTTGCTAAAAGTTGCGCTGAAGAAAGACCAATACCTGAAGCGCCACCTGTTACTAATGCGACTTTCCCTTTTACTCTATTCATTCATACCATCCTTTTTATCGTTGTTTTGGAAATAATAAAATACAGAATTAAAATATGTTTGTAATAGGTAGGATTAAATCCCACCAATTCATTCAACTAACAATATCTAAAAACAAGCCGGTTGGTTAATTCGTTTTAACGTAATTTCGTCGAACCACCATCAACCATGATAGTTTGTCCAGTAATATAATCAGAGTCGCTACTTGATAAGAAAACCGCTACTCTTCCAATATCCCCTTCTGGATCGCCCATTCTTCTAAGTGGAATATTATTTATCATGGCTTCGTATAATTCAGGGGAACTTTTGCTCCACTGTTCGACCCCCGCTGTTAGTGCAATCGGGGCGATGATATTGACATTAATTCCTTCAGGTCCCCACTCATTGGATGCAACTCGTGATATTGCTCTGATTGCTTCTTTCGCTGCTGCATAGGAAGTTTGTGTTGGTTGACCGTTAAGTCCTGCACCAGAAGCAAAGTTTATTATTTTTCCTCTTGTTTTCTTTAGTTCAGGATAAGCTGCTTGCATGAAATGGAAAGTCGGGTAAAACCCTGTTCCAAACGATAAATCAAAAAGCTCTTGTGTTGTTTCTACAAATAGTGCTTGCTTGGAAGCGTGTGCATTGTTGATTAAAATATCTAACTTTCCAAATTTATTAACTACATCACTTACAATTTGTTCTACATTTTCCTTTTTTGAAATATCTGCAATAAGCAGCATCCCCTCATTATGCTGATTAATTTCGGCTAATGTTTTTTGACCCATTTCTTCGTTGATATCTACTATTGCAATATGAGCCCCTTCTTTTGCTAAGGCCAGAGCCATACCTCTTCCAATACCTGAAGCACTCCCTGTGATAATTGCTACTTTTCCTTCTAATCTCATATTGATGCCCCCTAATTTATTTTGCTTTTTCAATTGATCTAGCTCCCTAAAATTTCTGTATTTATAAAATACATTTTAGGTTTTGCTAAAATCGGCTTATTAATACAAAAACCTGTACATTTGTAAATAGAAAGTCATTTTAATCTTCTATTTATTTCTGATTCAATTATCTCGAATTCAAGGTAATCGACCTATATATATTCTCATTCATTAACAAAGAATCTACTGAATCATCGCCATTTATGCTATTTCCTCAGCAGCTTTATTACTTCAAAATTAAAATCAGCTAGGATAACATTTGCACCTTCCTTGTAAAATGCGCAGTGACAAAACCAATTTCTAAATTTCTTCGTTAATAAGGTAGTCATATTTTCTATTCTTTCTGTCCTGTAACCTACCTTTCATTGGCATCAGAATATAAAAGGATATAAATAATACTGTACGTATGATAGAATCCATCCTACCAAAGAATGGGCTACCTAAGTAGTGCAGCATATCTAAAAAGATATTATTAGCGCTGAATTACTGCAGAATTTAAGCACAATCATTATGTTATGTTAGTAGTCCTGAAAAGTAGTAGGCCATGAAAACATTTTTCAGTAATTTAGATTATGGCTTATTCTATAACATTGAATATTTATTTATATCTAAAATAATTAGACGCTTAATTATTAACGACTAAATAATACTAAACTGTTACTAAAAAAGCAATAATAACGTAAAATTTTGTGACATTTATCTGGCGGTATATTTTCCCTAGTAGGGATTATTCCAGTAGATCCTTATGGTTATATTGAGAAAACTGCAATATTTTTAGCTAAGAATAGAGAGTGATCCGGTGGGATGGTTGACTTATTGAAACAAAATGGATCGATTATATTACGGGTTATTAATGGCTGCGACAACTTTTAGTAGACGAGAGGGGACGAGTCAAAGAGTGTTCCTTGGAATTATTTAGACACCAATGGACTCGGAAGATTTGCTGAATGGAAATGTAGCATTAGTCTTGGCAGCAGGCAGAAGATCATTTCTTCTATATTATAGGAGCCATGCTTATTATTACTGGCAGATTTCCACCCCAATAATATGGTATAGTAAGAATAAAGTGATCTCTCCGATTTATTCTCGGGGATTCTATTTTGGAAAGTGAGGAATTTCACGTGCAGGAGGAAACCATTTTTGAGATTATACATAATATGGATAAAATGACAAACAATCTGATTATTCAGTGGAATAAGGGTTTCAATAAAGGTTTGGGAGTAACGCATGTTCTAATTCTTGGTCATTTAAAGGTAAATGGAAAAAGTCGTCCTTCTGATATGGCAAAAGCGCTCGGATTAACACCACCTACAGTTACACATTTAACCGAAAAGTTAGTAAAAATGGAGTTAATTACCCGCTCCATTGATGAAAATGACCGCCGAATCATTTATTTGGAAATCACATATGATGGTGAAATGATTTTAAAAGAGGCCAATGAATCAGGGCAGTTATTAAGGAAGAAAATATTTGAAAAACTAACGGATGAAGAAAGACAACAAATGTTGCAAATCTACAAAAAACTTAATAAATAGCGATGAGAAAGAACTACGTTTAGTAGCTCTTTTTTATTTTATGGTGGTATCGAAATATAGAGACTCTGATGGTATAAAGGTTGTCAATAAGAAATGGCGGTCCTTTTCGAAACATTACTTGTATGATGCTTTTTGATGAATCGCACCGCAAAGACAATAGCTACAACTCCAATGATTACATAAAACAGTTTTTTATATTGTTGTGAAATAGAGATAATCCCATAAGAAAGAAAGGCTAATACAAGGCCATAGATCATATTGCCAATTGTAGTAGCAGAGATGAAATACGAATATGTACTTGGTTTAATTTAATTAAATTTATTTATTATTTCAGAAATTGAGTGAATGATAATGTCCGGTCTATCCATATGTATAGTGGGGCTTGAATTTTTTGCAAATACAATTTTGCTATTGCTAGAAAGGTTTCCCTGTCTACTAATAAGTTCTTGCCATTTTTCTTCTAAAATTCTTAATTCTTCCTCTGGCAGCCCGCCTTGTAGTCCCAACTTAATGCAACGCTTTGTATAAAGATGGTCTTATTTGAAAGTCTAATAATCTCTGTCGAATTTCTTTAGGAAATGATTTTTGCTTTTCAGAAAGAGTAGGGTTTAATAGTATCCCTAATTGCTCTTGTTTCATCGATGAATAAGATTTACATTTCTCTAACCAAACTTCATCAGAGTCAGTTTCATCCAATATAGGTAAACCTAATTCGTCTAATTCCTGTAAATCTACAGAGGTTGAATCCACCAAAACCATTCCTGCAACCATTTTAGGATAACTTTTAGCAAAATGTTGTACGCACAATCCCCCATAGGAATGACCAACCAATACAATTGGTTCCGTAATTTCAAGTACTGATATTAAATCAAGTAATTCCTTAACGACTGCTCCAGTATTACGGACTTCACTCCCTATTTCACTTTCTCCTAGTCCAGGTCTATGCACAATTACTACTCTATTGGTTTTACTTAAGGTCTTGGTAATGTTGTACCATTCATCAAATGAACAGCCTAACCCCGTTAGTATGATAATCGTTTTCCCTTTGTCCCCTTTACTAAGCACCTCCATCTTTTTTTGTTTTATTTTTATAAATGAAATAATAAATATTCCCCCTAATTATCATTTTTCCACTTTAATTTCCCGTTAGTCCAAGTATAAATCTTCACTTTCACATTATAAATCACAAATTTTTCAATGTGTTTTATTCAACAATATGGCCCTATAACGGAAAAACGCGATCTTCTTATTGAAGAATCGCGCCCGATTGTTGAAGATCGTTATTCAAATAAAGCCCCTGTTAGTGGAATAAGCAATCCTGTTTTTACGGTTACATCAGCTCAGTAGAATATCTGTTCCATACTGTACCAATTTTAGATTCCTTGCCAAAGATTGGGATGTAAAATTATCCCATGAAGTGCTATAAAGTGCAATTCGCCCTTGTTTTTTTACCTCTGCAGCCCAAGCTGTTGTAACATCTACACCATAACCTCTTCCACGATAATCTTCATTAGTATATACACTTGCTTCGTCTGCTTTTGAGGTCTGTC
>NZ_NHNT01000021.1:0-27686 GCF_002174535.1 Solibacillus kalamii
TTGTCAAAATGCCTCATAAAGTTCTCTTACAGGGTTTTCATCCCTCCATGCCCAGGTCTGGGCATGGAGGGATGAAAAGCAGAGCAACCGAAGGGCGGTAGCAAAAAAGTCTCTTAACGTTTGTCCGAAATATTGACGGAAGACCAAATGTTCTAATATCACAGTGCAATCTTCTAATATCGGATGCAACTCTTCTAATAAAACACCAAACCATATCCCGTAAACCGCTACATAAGCAAACATCTCGCACCAGAAGCCCATTATAAGAAAACTTCTAATAAACTTAACCAGAATCCCTATAATAAAACCATCCCTAACCCCATAAGAAAAACCGAAACCCTATAAGGATTTCGGCATACAATTAAGTTCTAAACTTCGCCACAATACCTTGCAGTTCTTCGGCAAGATGGGCAAGGGAACCTGCTGCGGTATTTACTTCTGACATCGAGGCAAGCTGCTCTTCTGAAGCAGATGCAACCGACACGGCATTATCGGCTGTAGTTTCGGAAACCGCCGCCATTTGCAGTGATTGCTCTGATACAGTTGCCATTTTCGAATGAATACTATCAGACACAGCTGTAATCTCGGTTACCTGGTTTTGTACTTGACCGATAATAGCCAGAATTTCGTCAAACGTTGCCTTCGTATCATACGAAATTGTGATCCCCGCATTGACGCGATCCTTCACTTGCTGAATAGATGCAACGGTTGTCGTCGTATCGTTTTCAATCTCAACGGCAATTCGCGAAATATCGGATACCGACTGCTTCGTCTGCTCGGACAATTTTTTCACTTCATCCGCGACAACGGCAAAGCCTTTACCAGCTTCACCCGCACGCGCTGCTTCGATTGCAGCATTCAAGGCAAGCAGGTTCGTCTGATCGGAAATATCCTGTACAAGCTTTAGTATATTGACGATTTCAGTCGTACGGCTAGCAAGAAGTGTTAAAGAATCGGCTGTTTCATCGACTGTTGATTGAATAAGGTTCATTTGAGATACAGTGTTTTCAACATATACCGAACCTTTTTCAATTTTTTCATTTGTTGAATTAGACAAGGTTGTTGCCTGATTCGCCTGATTCGCAATTTCCTCAGCCTCTTCTAATACTTTTTGTGCAAAGGAGGCAGAGGCGTTCGACATTTCTTTTTGCTTGTCCGCTGCATCCGATACATTTTGAATGGAAGTGGAAATCAGTTCTGTGCCAAGCATTGTTTCATCGGCACTGGCCATCAATTCCTCGGCAGATGCTGCAACCTGATCTGAACTGTCCGATACATGTGTAATGATTTCCTTTAAATTGCCGGTCATTTGGCGGAATGAAACCTGCAGTTCGCCAACTTCATCGTCAGCCTCTTTATCTTCAAACTGCACATTTAAATTCCCTGCAGCAATTTCTTTTGCACCTGCAGTTAATCGACTGATGCGGCCAACAATTCTATTTGTAAAATACAGAGCCGATACAACACTTACGATAATAAGTGCGATCGCTGAAATAATGGAAATCCATGTAATGGCATTAATTTTATTGCCAAGCTCTTGCTGCATTGCGGTATAGTTTGCGCTGACATCACGTTTCAACTCGATTACATCATTGACAATTCCTCGTGTACGCTGGGATTGGCGCTTAATTTCCGCAACATTTGTTTCCTGTAGGGAAGCAGTAGTCGATTCAGCAATTTTAGTGAATTTTTCTTCAAAATGTGCACTAATCTGACGTTGGCGATCTGTTGAAAAACTGCTTTGCAGACTATTGTAAATTTCTTCTGTTCGCGCTAAATCAGTTTCAATATTATACTTGTTGTTTTCAGACACATTGATCGAATAGACGCTCAATGATTTCTGCAGGCTTTGTACCGAGCTGTTTAACTCCTCAACAGCAACCAAGGAATCCACCACTTCTTCCGTCGATGCATTCAGGCTCATAAGCTGACTAATATTATAAGCGATAATACAGACAGCTAATATTAGCGGTAACAATGCCAATATTAATATTTTTTGTTTTAATTTCACTGTTGTACGATCCTTTCTTCTACTTAATCGTCAGTTGCCCGTCCGCAAGCTCCTGCTGTAGGTTTTCAATTTGCTTTTGTTCCTGTGCAGTCAAATTCACAACACGGATTGGTGCTAGACTTACACCATTTTCTTTAATGCCAAGCACTTTATCTTTTTCCGAAAGGGTCCCCGTTTCCGAAACTTCTTTAATTGCCTGATAAACAGCTGTATCTACCCGTTTCAGCATGGAAGAAACAATCGTATCTTCAGCAAGGAAAAACTGATCGCTGTCCACGCCGAATGCATATACACCGGCTTCCTGTGCCGCTAAAATGGAGCCAACACCTGTAAAGCCTGCAGCGGGATAAATAAAGTCCGCGCCTTGTTCAATCATATCCTGTGCAATGGAAGCACCAAGCTGATCATCACCGAAATTCCCCGCATAAACGGATAGCACTTCTGTATCGGGATTTACTTGTTTGGCACCAGCTTTAAACCCGGTTTCAAAACGTTCGATTACCTCATTTTGAATACCACCGATAAATCCGATTGTATTGCTGTCTGATTTCATCGCAGCGAGTGCCCCGAGTAAGTAGGAACCTTCATCTTCTTTAAATGTTATGTTATGAACATTCGGCAAGTCCGACACAGCATCGATCAATAAAAACTGCTCGTCCGGATTGGCAGCGGCAACGGCCTCCATATCCTCCTGGACCGTAAACCCGATTCCAATGATCAGATCCTGTCCTTCCTCAACGAGCTCTTCCAGCCCTTGCTTATATGTACCGGTAAATTCAAGTTCACGGTAATCAAATGTTATATTTAATTCATCGCGTGCTTTTTCGAGACCTTCAAAAGCAATATCCGAAAACGACTGATCACCAAGTCCTGCATCTGACAGCATGACCCCAATTTTCACCCGTTCCTTTTTCTCTTCCTCTGACTTCTGTGAGCAGGCAGAGAGCACGACTACAACGAGAAGACTCATCAAAAACAACCATCTTCTTTTCATTTCATCAGTCCTTTACTTTAAATACATTATGTAGAGGTTCGACCTCCAACATTTTCAATTTTAACGTATACTTGTCATTTAATAAATGAAATAAAAAAAATTATGCAGAAAATTAACAATTGTTGGGAGATTAAGGGTGATCGAAATTTTATTAGAAGATAACTTGGGGATATTAGAAAAGGTCCAAGCGTTATTAGAAAATCGTAAAAGTCATATTAGAACATCTCAAATTAAATGAGCACTTCTCCAACTATAAAAAGAAAATTCTGAAACTTAAGTTGACACAATCTGGAAGCATGCAGTATAGTGTAGTAATTAAAAAGGGGGAAACTTGATGAAAGGGTTTATTTATACTCAACAGCAGTTTGCACAATTACATCTTCATACTAAGTAGTCTTGCTATCTTTATTAAATTTTTAATAATGAATAGGAAGACTTTTTCGCATTGAATCGTATAATAAAGCCGTTTAGGAGCTTTATCATTATACGATTTTTTTATTTCTCAAAAACAGGAGGATTCGTATGAAAAAAATGGACTATCAAAATGTAAAAGGAACACAGGACTACTTGCCGGCTCAGGAAGTTGTAAGACGCAACATTCGGCGCACTTTAGAAGATACGATTATGTTGTACGGATGTAAGCCACTGGAGACACCGATATTAAACTATACAGAGTTAATGGCTTCCAAATATGCAGGCGGGGCTGAAATATTAAAGGAAATGTACACATTAACAGATCGAGGAGAACGCGATTTAGCGCTTCGTTATGATTTGACGATACCTTTTGCGAAAGTAATTGCGATGAATCCACAGCTTTCAATGCCATTTAAGCGCTATGAAATCGGAAAAGTCTTTCGGGATGGACCGATTAAAGCAGGGAGATTTAGAGAATTTACACAATGCGATGTGGATGTAGTCGGTATCGAGTCACAGTCTGCAGAAGCTGAACTGATGGTGATGACAATCGATGCTTTTAACAAGCTAAATATTGAAATGGTGATTCAATTCAATAATCGCAAGCTATTGGCAGGATTATTGCAATACTTTAAAGTCCCTCAACTAAAAATAAATAGCGTCATTCTCATACTGGATAAAATGGAGAAAATCGAACAAGTCACTTTACTGAAAGAACTGGAGGAACAGAACCTTTTACCTTCAACGATTGAGTTAATTAAGCAATTTTTAAATGCGAATCCGACAATTGCGTATTTTGAGAAGTACCGAGAGGAGAATGAATTAATTAAACAAGGCTATGAAGAATTAATCGAGCTGCAGGATTATTTACAAGTTTTAAATGTTGAGGAAAGTTGTATGTTTAATCCATTTCTAGCTCGAGGTCTGGAAATATATACAGGTACCATTTATGAGCTCTTTCTAAAAGATGATGTAATTAAATCAAGTATTGGAGGCGGTGGCCGTTACGATAATGCAATTGGCGGATTGACCGGTTCAGAGGAAAAGTTTTCGACTGTAGGTATCTCATTTGGTTTGGATGTTATTTATACAGCGATGGAGCAAAGAGAAAATAGTGCAAATCAGGTGTTGTTGGATATTTTTATTATTCCATTAAATACGGAAAAGGAAGCACTGCGTTTAGCATGGCAATTACGTCAGCAGGGAAATCGTGTAGAAGTTGAACTGAGTGGTAAGAAATTGCGGAAAGCAATGGAAAAGGCAAACCGTGAAAATATCCGGAAAGTAATCATTTTAGGAGAAAATGAAATTAAGTCAGGACGATATGAAATGAAAGATATGCAAACAGGAAAAGTGGAGCAATTCGAAATACTGTAATTTAGAAGGGAAGAGATGGGATGAATATTCGAAAAGCAAATAGAGGCGATGCACCGGGGATTGCAAAAGTGCATGTTGATAGTTGGAGAACTACATATAAAGGTATTATTCCCCAAAACTTTTTAGATGGATTAAGCTATGAACAACGTACAAAACTGTGGGAAAATAATATTTCAGATCAAACAAATACGATTTTTGTAGCAGAAAATGAAAATATAATTATAGGCTTTGTCACAGGGAGCACACGTAGTACAAATAAAGAAGTTGGAGCAAGTGATTTAACTTCGATTTATTTACTTGAAGAATGGCAGGGCCAAAGCGTTGGGAAAAAGCTATTAAATCAAATCATGACTTCCTTATTAGAACAAGGCTATCAAAAAGTATATGTGGATGTATTAGCAGACAATAAAACAAAACAGTTTTACCAATATTATGGGGCTGAGTATGTCAAAACTGTACAATTAAGTATAGCAGGTAAGACATTAGAGGAAGAGATTTATGTATGGAACAGTGTAGAAAAAGTAATCCAACAATCAAAATAAACAATTTACATTTTTTGTCTAAATTCAAATAATTTTATTGAATAATCGTAATATTATGTTATTATTTTACAGTATGCTATAGCTAAAAACCTAACAATTCTCTAAATATTAGGATAATAGAAATAAAAAATTAGGAAGTAAAACATGCTACATTCCTTAATAGACATGATATAATAATTGTTATCAGACATTTCAGTTAAAAGGGAGGGGGCAAGTATGGAATTTAATCAAAGAACGAAAAAGAACGTATTATTGCTTTGGTTAGCTACTGGGCTACCCCTCATGTACGGCCTATATTTTCTGTTTCCAAATCAGCCGATCGACTGGGAAATTTTTGTGTATTTATCGATATTCGCGCTCATCACAACAGCCATTCCATTTCAAATTGGAAACACGACGATTATTCTTTCACAATGGGTCACATTGGCAGCCTTTTTGCTGTATGGCGTCGGGGCGGAAATGCTGATTGTCCAATTAAGCATTTTACCGATTATTTACCAGATGAGAAACCATAAAGATGCGTTTTACCGAATCATCTTTACTTCTTGGATGTTTGCCTATACGTCGTTTTTCGCTGCAGGCATTGTTCATTTAGCGGGATTTGAAGTAGGGAATTCGAATTTAACGCATTTACTGCTTTACGGAACGGTATTTGTCGGGTTCCATTTGTTTATCAACCATACGATTTTATATGTACGCGATCGCTTTACAGGTGAAAACGAAAAGTTTTTCAGTGAACATATATTATGGGATTACGGCAGTGCGACCATTACAATCCCGTTTGCCATTACATTAGTTATCCTGATTAATGAAATTGGGTCGCCGGCCATTTTCCTGCTTGGCATTCCGTTTTTTGCGATAACATTTATTGCAAAAATGTATAATATTTCGGAACGGGTCAACTTTTCACTCAGTAAAGCAAGCGAGTTTGGTCATGAGTTGGCAGACAGATTAAGCGCCCAGCAAATTATTGAACTGTTTATGCACCGGGTGAGTCAGCTCTTTGCACATGATGCGATGTATCTTGTCGATAATATTCAAGGGAAATATGTGATTTTGCGTGCAAGAGTAGATGGAAAAGATATCGAAATTCAGGCTGATTCAGATTCAATCCGCGATTCATTTATTCATATTTGCTTCCAAACAGAAGACAAAAAGGTATTCTCAAGTGCAAAAGAGTGGGAAGAAGATGCGCCGGATTTCCTCCCACTTGATATGAATAGTGTCATGATTGTTCCAATACACCGTAACCAAAAAACGGAAGGAACATTAATTTTAACGGCACGCAAAAAGAATGCATTTGAAAAGTATCAGATGGATATCGTTCACTTACTGTCGACGTATTTTGCCGTGTCTCTGGAAAAAGCGAAATACTTAAGCGCGGCAGTTGAGAAAAGTGAGACTTGTGCATTGACAGGTCTATATAATTATCATTATTTAGATAAAATGCTAGTAGTAGAGCAAGAGCGGATTAAGGCGAATCCTCATCTTCAGTTTTCATTGTTAATGATGGATATTGATTATTTTAAACGGATTAATGATACGTATGGCCATCATGCGGGAAATATCATCCTTCAAAATTTTGCTAAGCTATTAGAAAACTTTGTTCCGGAAGAAGCGGTTTTAGCTAGGTATGGTGGAGAGGAATTTGTCATGCTTTTACCGCATAGGACGAAGGAAGAGGCAGTCCAATTAGGTGAAGAAATTCGTCAATGTGTAGAAGTAACACCGTTTTTAATTGAATCCGATTTAGCCGAAGCCGGTCAGAAAGAGCTGGTGTTTATTACAGTGAGTATCGGTGTTTCAAATGTCCCGGATGACACGGATGAAACGAAAGGGCTTTTACGCAATGCCGACCGTGCACTGTATATCGGAGCAAAACAGGCAGGGCGCAATAAAGTAGCAGAGTATTCACGTTAAGAGAACTCCTTAGTTAACGCTATGGAGTTCTTTTATTATTTTCAGCCTAAAATTTATAAATTACACGATAATAAATCTTACTAATTTCGTATGAATTAATGTATGATGAAAGTATAATTTTTAAAATTGAAAAATTCTGTGTAAGAGCATAAGCACGAATATTGGAGGAATGGCAGATGGCAAAAATCTATGTAATCCATGAAAATGATGATTGGACGCGTCACTTAGTAAATCGTTTAGAAGAATTAAACTTACCATATGAATCATGGCATTTGGACGAGGGGATTGTTAACTTAACAGAGGCTCCTCCAGAAGGTGTATTTTATAATCGAATGAGTGCCTCTTCACATACCCGTGATCACCGTTACGCACCTGAACTGACAGGAGCAGTGCTGGACTGGCTGGAATTCCACGGAAGAAAAGTGTTGAATGGCAGTAATGCATTGCGTTTAGAGTTAAGTAAAGTGAAGCAGTATACTGCACTGGAAAAGCACGGAATCAAGACACCGAAAACAATTGCTGCCGTTGGGAAACAGCAAGTTGTTGAAGCTGCAAAAGCATTGAATATCGTACCGTTTATTACGAAGCATAATCGTGCAGGCAAAGGATTAGGTGTTCAGCTATTTTATTCGATCGCTGCATTGGAAGAGCATTTAGCGAAGCCGGATTATGAAGAGCCTGTAGATGGCATTGTGCTGATTCAGGAATACATCGAGTCGCCTGAATCTTATATTACACGTGTTGAATTTATTGGCGGCGAGTATTTCTACTCTGTACAAGTGGACACATCCGAAGGGTTCGAGCTTTGTCCAGCAGATGTATGCCAAATTGGCGATCTATTCTGTCCGGTAGGGGAAGAGCCGAAAGAGCAGCGTGCAAAATTCGAAATTGTCGAAAACAACGAAACAAAGCTGCTTGAAAACTATGCGAATTTCCTGAAAGACAGCGGAATTGATGTAGCAGGCATTGAATTCATCCGCAATGCAAAAGGTGAAGTATTTACGTATGATGTCAATACAAATACGAACTATAATTCGGATGCAGAGGCAAAAGAAGAAAAGTACGCAATGCTGCAGCTTGCTAAGTTTTTAGGGCAGGAACTGGAAAAAGTAACAGCTCAAAAAGTGAAGTAAAGTGAAAAATCCAATGAAGGGGGAGCGCTACACTGCACTTTCTTCACTGGACTTTTTTATTTATGCTTCTTATGCTGCTTCATTCGTTTGACTAAGAAACCGCCTTTAAACGACTTCGGTTCATAAGAAATTATAAAGGCTGACGGCTCATGATGCTGAACAAGCATAAATAGTTCCTTTTCACGATTCCGTTTCGTTAAAATTTCGTATTTGTATCGTTGACTATCCCGGCCTTCACCCACGTATGTCGTTACCGCAAACCCTTCATTTCGCATAACTTGGATCAGCTCTTCGTTGCGGATTTGTGTATTGATCGTTACATAAATATAGCCAATCGCCAGCTTTTGCTCGATGCGCGTCCCGATAATGATCCCTAGACCAAACCCGACCGCATACACGACCATTGCAAGAAAACCTTGATCGCCGCTGAAAACAAGAGACAGACCAAACACATAGATGAGCATTTCAACAATCCCGATCAGTGATGCGAGCGTTGTAATATTTTTAACTAAAAAAATTGTTCGCAGAGTAAATAAAGGAACATAGAGCAATTGTAATAATAGAATAAGCAAAATTTCTTTCATCTAATCGAATCCTTTTCTTTAAATTATGCTCATCATAATATGGGTACTCTTGTAAATGCAATAGATAAGATTATATGGAGAGGCATGAACCAAAATATTATTCATCCTATTATTCATCCTATCCTTTTCCTATGTTCCCTTTAAAGAATACTTTATGCAATATTTCTCAAAAAAACATAACTTATATGTTTACCCATCTCTCTTTTGTGGGAAACATATATGAGGATAATTATAAATTATTCGGTATAAAGTACTGCTCGTTCATGCAGAAAAAGAGACAGGTAGAAGCTTTCAGAACAAGCCTATCGTTTACTTACTATTATACATAGTACAAAGTTAATGAGACTTATAGACTGAAATAGCGACAAAAAAGCCTCTTCATTTCATTTACCTGTCGTTTTCTGTATAATTAAGTGTAACGGGCAATGAATTATGCTTTATCTAAAAAAGTAGAGAGAAGTTGATGTAATGACCATTCTTGTTGTAGACGATAACCAAGTTAACCTCTTCGTTATTGAAAAAATATTGAAAAGTGATGGTTATGAGAAGTTTGTTTCCGTACAATCTGCAAAAGAAATGTTTGACTACCTAGATCCATCCAATGCCCCTAAGTGCTATGACGTTAATGTTATTTTATTGGATGTTATGATGCCGGAGATGGATGGAATTGAAGCTTGTCGTATATTAAAACAAAATCCACAATGGAAAGATATCCAGGTGATTTTCGTGACCGCTCTTGAAGATAAGTCGAAGCTGTCGGAAGCCTTGGACGTTGGCGGCATTGATTACATAACGAAACCTATTAATCGAATAGAATTATTAGCCCGTATACGTGTAGGTAAACGGTTGAAATCAGAACTGGACTGGCATACAAATCAGGAAAAGATTATTCAAAGTGAGTTGGATCTGGCAGCCCGTGTCCAACAAAGTCTATTAAGTCCGCCTGTTCATGAACCGGATATCTCGATTACGGCTTCTTATTTACCTTCATCGAATTTGGCCGGAGACTTGTACTATTGGGACAAGCTTGATGAAGATCGCTATGCTGTCATGTTATTGGATATGATGGGGCATGGTGTGTCCGCATCGCTTGTTTGTATGTATATTTCATCTGTTTTGCGTGAGGCAATTAAGAAGCTGACAGACCCTAAGCGTGTTATTTCAGAATTGAATCGTTATATGAATTTACTGCAAAATGAAAAAGAAAATATATTGTACTATTTCACTGGTGTGTATTTTATTATCGATACGAAGCAAAAGACCGTGGAGTACGTAAATGCAGGGCATCCGAAAGGGTATGCACTAGTTGATGGGGAAAAGACAGTACCGATTACGCCGACGAGCTATGCGGTAGGATTTGTGGAAGATATCAAAATTGAAAAAGCAGTTATACCATATAATTCTTCTATCCAAATTGTCCTCTTTACAGATGGTGTTCTGGAAGCAATGGGTCCGTGTGATCTGGAATCTGATAAAGAGCTATGTAAAATTGCGAGTAGCCACTGGTCGACGGACATTTCACCGATTGACTACTTATTGAAGGGTGAACTGCAACATAATCAGCCGGATGATATGTGTGTATTATTATTGCGCGCCAATAGTTAAGGAAGCTAGATTAATTAATAAGTCTTTAAATATAAAAACTCAATTTTTCTCTCGCAGAAAAATTGAGTTTTTTTGCTATGTGAAAATAATTTTAATACGAAATAAAAAATGGCACATCCGTAAAAGATGCGCCATTTTTATTTCGATTCCTGTATATTGAGTAACTAAAGGTACTTACTACAACCTCTTTTGATAGATTCGCTCTGTTGCGTTAATTGTGCGGTATTTGGAAACGAGCGGCGTAAATTGCAATGTTTCTTTATCGCCTAAACCCAAATATCCGTTTATTGCTAAGCTATCGTAAAAGAGATGGTGTACTTCATGCTGCAGATCCGGTGTAAAATAGATGAGCACATTACGGCAAATGATAATATCAAATTCCTGAAACGATTTATCCGTTGCCAGATTATGCTGGGCAAACATGATGTTTTCGCTTAAGTATGGATGAAAAGAGGCAAAGCTGTCATCCGTTTTATAATACTGGGAAAAGCTTTCTCTTCCGCCTGCTAAAATATAATTTTTCGTATAGGCTTGCATTTTATGAAGAGGGAAGGCCCCAAGCTGTGCTTTTTCCAGCACATCTTCATTCATGTCGGTCGCATACATCATCGTGCGGTCGAGCAAGCCTTCCTCCTGCAGCAGGATTGCCATGGAATAAACTTCTTCGCCAGTTGCGCAGCCTGCATGCCATACCCGGATTTTATCAAGCTGCTGCAGCTTAGGAACGATTTCTTCCCGGAACGCCCTAAAGAAAGAGGGATCCCGGAACATTTCTGTCACATTAATCGAGAAATCATTCAGCAATACTTTTAGTAACTCTTTATCGTAAATAATCGATTCGGTTAATTGTGATATTGATGAAAAATTGTTGATTCGCATCCGGTGTTCTATCCGTCGTAATATTGATTGTTGATTGTACTTTCGGAAATCAAATCCTGATAATGAGTATACCGCTTCCAATAATAAGCGTACTTCTAACTTCTTTCTATACATTTCGTAAACGTTCCCCACTTGTGAGCCATACCGTTAGTACGGAGAATAGTTGTTCCAAGTTTAAAGGCTTACTAATATAATCGGAAGCCCCTGCTTCAAATGCACGATCTTGGTCTTGCTTCATCGCTTTTGCTGTTAATGCAATAATCGGCAGCTCATGTAATTGTAAATCTTTGCGGATACGCTCCATTGTTTCATATCCGTCCATTTCAGGCATCATAATATCCATCAATACAGCATCAACACGTGTCGCCGTCTGTAAAATGTTCAGACATTCCACGCCGTTTGACGCCTCTAGAATATGAACACCTTTATGTTCCAATGCCTGGCGCAATGCGTAAATATTACGGTAATCATCATCAACAATCAAAATATGCTTATCATCAAATATTGACTTCGATACACCCATTGCCGGAGTAGCATCTGTATAAACAGCCTCCTGTACGGCAATGTTCGTTTGAGCAGCATTTCCATCAGGTAAGCTTGGCAAGTAAACAGTAAATGTACTACCTTGACCTTCAGTACTTGATAAAGTAATCCAGCCGCCAAGAAGTTTTGTTACTTCACGGCAAATTGATAAGCCTAATCCTGTTCCGCCATATTTACGAACAGTAGCACCGTCCGCTTGCTGGAACGACTCAAATACAATATTTTGCTTGTTTTTCGGAATACCGATACCGGTATCTGTCACACTTACCGTAATCCATGTGTCGCTTAACTGTCTCATGGCCGGTGTAATACGTGCTCGATCCACTTTCACTGTTACCGAACCTTCCTCTGTAAACTTCAACGCATTGGAAAGCAGGTTATTTAATACTTGATGGAATCGTTTCACATCGGTATGGAAGAATTCCGCAAGATCATTTGCGACATCCACCGATAATTCCAGACCTTTTTGATTGGCTATCGGCATAAATAAATTTTGAATATGCTGTGGTATTTCATATACATCCATCTCTCTGAACCATAAATCCATTTTTCCGGCTTCCACTTTTGATAAGTCGAGAATGTCATTAATAAGGTTCAGTAAATCTTCACCTGAATCATGGATGACTTTTGCGTATTCGAGCTCATCATCAGATAGATGGTTTTCATGGTTTTCCGCGAGCATTTCAGACAAGATTAAAATACTGTTAAGCGGTGTTCGCAATTCATGCGACATATTCGCCAGGAACTCGGATTTGTAATTCGAACTTTGACGAAGCTGTTCTGCACTTTGTCTCAGCTCAACCTGTACTTTTTCCAGCTCGTGTGTTTTCTGTTCCGCGTCACGTGTACGTTCTTCTAAACGTTCATTAATTGTTGTCAGTTCTTCTGTTTGCATTTTCAGTTCTTCAGATTGTGTTTGTAGCTCTTCTGACTGAACTTGCAATTCTTCCGTCATTGCCTGTGATTCATTTAAAAGACGAATGACTTCCATACGACCGATGATGCTGTTAATCGTTATACCTAAATGTACAACGACTTCTTTAATCAGATCACGATGCTGTTGGTTATATGACTTTAATGAAGCCAATTCAAAAACAGCAACGACTTCTTTTCCGAAAAATACAGGGACGATGATACCGTTTGAAATCGGAATATTTCCAAGTGATGTTTCTAAGAAGTGGAAGCTATTATCTTTATTGTCATAGCTTAAAATCCGTTTTTCTTTCACACTTTGTCCGATGAAGCCTTGTCCAACTTCGAAGCTGTCACGTCCGACATTATCGCCAGTTTCCGCAAAGGCAGCAATCTTATTGAATTTGTTTTTATTGCGGATATCTTGAATATAGAATGCGCCATATACCGAATGTGTACGTGTCGTCAACGAATTAAGCAGTACTTCACCTAATTGATCGAGTGTATCGACACCTTGGTAGGCTGTTACAACCTCGGCCAAGTTTGTTTGGTACCATTGACGGTCCTCTAAAGTTGTAAGAAGTTCATTCGTCGCCAATACGAGATCTCTTACTTCATCGTTTGTTCTGGCGATAATACGTTTCCGTGTTTTACCATCAGAAGCATTCATATCCTGAATCGCTTCAGTAACTTCATTAATTGATCCTGCAATATTACGTGAAATAATAGTGAAAATAACAATTGTCACGGTCGCTATTAATGTTAAAATCGCAAAAAGACTATAAGTTAACGCAGTATTTTTGTCATTTAGCTCCGCAACTTTTTCTTGAATTGCTTCAGTTTCAAAAGTACGGAATGCGGTGAACTTTTGCTGCAGGTCATTGATTGCCACACTACTTTGCATTCCGTCGAACGTCGAAAGTACTTCGTCGTTATCATTAGCAAGTATCGCGTTCATTAGAGGTTGTCCAATATCGTTAATCCAATCCTGGATACCACTATGTACCACTTCCAGCTGCTTTTGACCACTTGAGAAGTCATTGACAATTGCGCTTAATTCTTCATAAGAAGCTTCCCATGTAGCAAGTTCTTCATTAAATTTATCAAGATGAGACTTGTCATCTGTAATTAAATAACGTTGTAAGGAGGATTCCATATTAAGAATTTGACGTTCTAGATTATTTGACATCATGCGCATTTGGGAATCATATTTAATGATGCCGTTTCGTTCTGATTGTAAACTTGTTATTTGGTTATTTAAGACAAGCGCCGAAACGATTAAACATATTATGAGAATAATATACCCACTCGTTATTTTGAAGCCAATGCCCCATTTACGTTTTTTATTCATTGTGTGTTCCTACCCTGCCTTTATATAAAATTTCTATCATCTAAGTATACTATAATTTAGTAGACTGTACGAATATGATGATTGAAAAAGCAGAAAGAATCACGATTTTTAATTAAAAAGAATCTTTTAATTCGTATCAATCTTTCCATATACTCCGCCACCGCCTCCTGTAATGGCAATTTTTCCTTTTCTTGATAAATCGATGAGGACTGCAAGTTTTTCAGGAATGACGCTTTTTAATTCCTCAAATGATGCTTCATGTAAAATATTCATTTCGGTGCCGAATGCATCCAACATCTTTTCAATTGTTTTAGCGCCAATACCCGGAATAAAATCGAGCGGAACTTGGTGAATATACGGAGGTCTGCTGATTTCCAGCTGCGGGTTATCCGTTAATTCTACAATTCTTTTTGCAACGCCTTTGATCAACTGCTCCTTTCCGCAATGAGGGCAGCGGCTATGACCTTCCTCTATTAATTGTTCGCCGCAGTTGGCACATACCGTTTCGTGATACTTGCCAAGTAGGGGATTGAGTCCGTAATTAGCTATGATTTGTCTGCCTTCCATCTTATGGAGCGCTTTTCTCAGCTCTTCAAAATTAACATCCTGTACCTGGATTTTCTGATATTCACGGGCAAGCTTTCCTAAAGAATGCGCATCCGAATTTGTTACAAAGCTATATGGGGCCAATTCACTAATCCCTTTGACCATCATCGTATCAGAACTTAATCCGAGTTCAATTCCATCAATGAGGTTTGGATCAAACACTTCCGTTAAACTACTTTTAACCCCTCTACCGAAAAGGCTCTTAAACGGGGTAAATACATGCGCCGGAATAAAAAGGCCGCCAAGTTCATGGACTTTTTGCTGCAAAGTGTGTCCATCACATCGCGTACGCTGTGTGCTTAAATGGATGTTTTTCTGGTGAAGCTGCAGCCAGTTTGAAAACTGTTTCATCTTAGTAAGTGTTGGGATATAGCAAAGAACATGGATTGGCCCATGACAATTGGCATCGTAAATCTCGATTTCCGTACCTAGAATGAGTGTTGTATTTTTATAGCGAATTCCGCCTTCAGCTAATTCTGCTGCTTTTTGTTCTAGAAGAAGCTGTTCCACTTCTTCTATTACTTCCGGTGAATGACAATCAATAATGCCAATTAAATCCAATCCTTTTCTTGAAGTAGCGGTTTCTAAAATATTTGTCAGCGTCAGGTTTTTGCTTCCTGTTATTTTTACTGCCCGACCTTTATAAGTACGACCAATATGTATATGTAAATCCGCATAAATTTCCTGCCACATTATGCACACATCCTTAAAAGAGTTGTTTTATAAATAATACCCGAAATTCGAACTTTATTTTCAACGTGGGAAAGTTTATTTATATTAAACACAGGTAACGACATTCTAAAGCAGTAAAGCGCAAAAAAGGTCATTTCTCTCATGAAGAAAAATGACCTTTTCGTTTTATTTCTGTTAATCGGCAGCTTCGGATAAGGTCGCATTAGTTGCGGTAACATTTTCTGGAGACACGCGATTTGGCATATTTACATACGAGCGTTTATCCGAAACGAATGTTAAAGCGATTGCCGCAATTAAACCTGGTATGGCAAATGCGATAAAGTTCATTTCAATCGGCAATGCAATTGATAATAGGAACCCGCCTAGAAGGGGACCCATCATACCGCCCAGCCGTCCAATTCCGGATGCCATCCCTAATGCAGTGGAACGGATATTTGGCGGGTAGTACTGTGAAACGTAAGCTTGTACAATATTTTGAGCACCGATTGTTGCAGCACCAGCAACAGCAACTAACACGTAAATGTAAAACGTATTACCGCCAAACCCTAGAAGTGTTAAAGCGATTGCACCAGAGGCATACATCGGAACGAGCATTTTCTTTGAACCGTATTTATCACATAACCGGGCGATAATAATCGTACCGACCATTGCACCACCTTGAAGTGTAATGAGGAAGCCTAAGCTCGAGTTCAACCCATAGCCCGCTTCAATCATGAGCTTTGGCAACCATGTGTTTAAACCATAAACCATTAGAAGACATGAGAAAAACGCTGTCCAAAACATGACCGTACTTAAACCACGTTTATTATTAAATAATCCGACAACAGGAACTTTGGAATTATCAACTGGAATATGTTCAAGCTCTTCCGTTCCGTCAAATGTTATATTCGGATCTACTTTTCGTAAATTTTTGAATAACTCTTCTGTCTTTCTTTTTCTAGCAAGGTAAACTGCTGATTCCGGCAGCTTTTTATACATCAATGGTAATAATAGCAGTGGAATTCCGGCCACCCAAAAAATCGACTCCCAGCCTAAGCTTGGCATAATTAAGATTCCTAAAATAGGGGCTAACATCCCGCCGACAGAATAGCCGCATAATACGATGGAAACGGCCATACTGCGCATTTTTTTAGGTGAATAATCTGTCAATAATGCGATGACATTCGGCATAATGCCACCGAGGCCCAAACCAGCGATAAAGCGGAAAATTGAAAATAACAATACATTTGTTGTAAAGCCACATAGGACTGTAAATAAGCTGAATAATACGATCGAAATCGCGGTAACTTTTTTTCGTCCAATACGGTCTGCTAAAATCCCTAAAATGATCGCACCAAACATCATACCGAACAAACCATAACTGCCAATTGCTCCGGCTTGAACTGTCGTCAATCCCCATTCCTCGATCAGTACAGGGACAACTGTACCATAGACCACTAAATCATACCCATCAAATAAAATAATGAGAAAACACCATGCCAATAAGCTGAAATGAAAGCGGTTAAATTTACTGTCTGCAATAACCTGTGCTACGTTAATTTTCTTCATATGCATTCCCCCTAAAAGTCCCCAATCCCCATTGAAATGACTTAAATTATTAATATAGTGAACAAAGTTCATAATATTTAAAGATAATAATAGTCTGAATTAAGGTAATTTTCAATGTTTATTATTAAAAAAGTTAAAAAAACATCAAATTGTTTAGTTTATATAAATTTTTCGTTAAAATGTACAAAAGGGTAGGAGAACAATTATTTAATTTCTTTTTATGAGATATTTGTTAGCGAATGAATTAAAAGAGGGGTTAAATTAATATGTCCTGCTGACAGGGGATATTCACTCAGCAGGACTGTTTATTTACTCGTAATTTCAATTAAACAATAGTTTTTATTGCTTGCCATTTTTCCATTACGACATCTTCATCAAATGTACTAATGATTCGATAGTTTTCGTCATCTAAAATGCGGTAATGCTTGCTTAAAAGATTTTGCTGAAGTCGGTGGTGTTTATATTCGTCGATGTTCTTCCACCAAACATAACCGCCCATTGTTTTTTCACGTGGGGTAATGATGACATTATGTGCGGTAAGTTCAATGACTTCCATCGGGTCGCCGCCAATACGGTTTTGTAATGTTTCGCTATGACGGAAGAGGGCGCAGATCGCAATCGTCGTTGTCCAGTTTGCATAAGTACGCTCTTTCTCGATCTGTACGAGCGTCTTTTTCGAAATGCCTAAAATTTCGGCCATTTTATCTTGCGTGTAATTATTTTCCGTTCGGATAAGTTTCAAACTTTCCGATGTTATTTGAATGATAAAATCTCGATCCATCGAATCACCTCGTGTAATAATACACTAAATATAACATAATACTATTTTCATTTCGATGGATAGAAATGAAAAAAAGTAGCCTAAGCAAAATCACCTAGACTACATTCAATGAATAATTATTCTTCTTTTTCTTTTCCAAGTAGCTTGTTTGAAATGACCAGTCCGATTGCACCGATTATGATGAATGAAATCGAACGGATTAGAATGTCGAGTTCGGATAAGTCAAAGAATATCATCTTAATAATTCCGAAAAACAATAAGCCAATACCGACCATCTTCAGATTGCTATAATTTCGTCTCGCGGCAAGGAACAGTGCGAGACAAGCGAAGATGAAAATGAACACGGTATTCAGAATAACCGCCGAACTCCAGTTGATGAGATCATGAAAATTCATGAAGTTCGTTATACTGAAGATCCAAATAATCGAAATAATCATACTGGCAATTGTCAGCTGCTCTGTATAACGGCTGAAAAACGTTTTGTAGTTTTTATAAATCCACCCTTGTTCCCAGGAATCTGCAATAATTGCCCACAATAAGGCAAAATATAAAATGCGAACGATAAGGGCAACAATAACGGCGCGATCATCAACCCATACCGTAGAAAGTAAAACAAGTCCCGCAATTCCGTAAACCCCTGCTGCAAGCCATGGGAGAAGTTGACCGGCAATATCACGTTTGACAATCAAAACTGCGGCAAAGGCAAATGCGATCACACTGAAAGCTAAAAACGTTGTATAATGCTGCGGCATATACGCCCAGTCCAGTTTCCAAATATAAAGAAGACCGACTAAATACAATAGAGAAGGGTAGATATCTTCAAGTTTGAAAAGTCTCTTCTTTTCTTCAACCGGTGCACCTTTATACAGAAGCAGCACTTTATAAAGAACGACAAGCATCGCAATGACGAGAACAATGTTCAAATGCTTCAGTGAGAAAAATGGCTCCACTTCATAAAACATTAAAACGAAAAAGGCGAGTACAGTAAACGTAATGCCCTTAACCCATTTCATAAATAATATCGCATGCTTTACCGCAACAACCAGTCCGCCAAAAGTTACGACAATCATCAGTAGTAGCGTCATTTCACTTGAAATATTAAGCTGTGTAATAATATTCAGCAGTACAATTGCTGATAATGTCCCGAACATATCGATCAACAGTCGGTCCGCCCGCTTAAATACGATGTATAATGCACCAGCTACAATCGTTAAGAACAAAATAAGGGCGATTAGTAACGGGGTCTGTTCACGAGAAAGAATGCCGTTTACCAGTGACAACACAATGACAGTAAAAGTAAATAGTAAACTAGCATGGACTTTACTATTACTAGAATACAACCGTAAGAAACTTACGAGAAATAGACTGAAAACAGCAATGATCGCAAAGGCAAAAAATACGAGTCGTTCATCGTGGAATATCGAAACAACCGCCAGTGCTAAAACTGAAAAAACGGTCCCGATATAAAGTGCTTTTCGCTGTGTATGCTTCCAAATAACGATTTGTAGAACTGCGAACAGCAGCACGATGAAAATGCCGATAATGATTCCGCTGAATTGCATGTATTCGAGTAAATAAGGCAGTAATAATGACGTAAAGACAACGAGTACTGTCAATGCTTCATTTCCTTTAATAAAGCTGATGAATACCCCATAAACAATGTAAAGCAGTGCAAAAATCAGAGCCACATATAAACTAAGCACATCATATAAAATGGCCCCCGCAGCAGTTGTTAAAATCCCGACGATGAAGGCACCACCATACAGTGATAACGCGACAACCCGCGATCCTTTTTGTTTTTTCTCCATATAGTAGGCACATGCGCCAAGACCGATTGATAATACAAACCCGGCAATAATTTTGACGCTATCGGATAAGAAGCCGTAATCACTAACGAGTTTCAAACCCCAAAGGACACCGAGCACTAAAATGACCGTAAAAATTCGCGGTAATGCCCGAGTAAACAATTCTTCCAGTGACCGCTTTTCCTTTTCGGGAATAGGGTCTTCCTTAGGAACAGCAACCGTATTCGGTACAGATAGTTTTTCTCGTACAACAGGTTTTACCGTTTCTGTTTTAACAGGTACAACTTGCTCAACTTTCGCATGCTGCTTTAAATGCTGGACTTCTGTTTTTAATAAGCGTAATTCCTGTTCCAAAGCCGCAATCCGCTCCAGCATCTCTGAATCTCTTTCCACAAGATCACCTCTTTCAATAAAAGTAAAGATACTCTATTAGTGTAATTTTACACTTTTGTGCTGTGGAAGTAAATCGTTTTCGGAAAATTCATTTACCGTAAAGTTAATCTCTAAATAAAGGACGAGGAAATAGAACAAAAACTATTTATGAGAATGTCATGCATATTATTTATCTTTTAAACCTATAATTAAGTAATATAGAAATTAGTAAAATTAGTAGGGGGTAATATGAGCAATTTAATTATTTTTTCCATCATTTTTCTAATTGTCCTAGTAATTTTTATAAAGCTGTTTCGTTCCTTTACCGCACAATTATATATACGGAGCAGAATACGAAAAGGAATCCGGCAGAATTTTAAACAAATTAAACTAGCAAAAGGCAATAAGCAACTGCTTTTTGACGTATACAAAAGTGTTTATAATAACGCGACATCGAAACCAAATCGATTATTTGCCTCCAGAGACAGAGATAAATTTGAACTGAAAGCAAATACGGAATTAAATCGTATGACAAGAAACCCTTTTACAAAATTGTACGCAAGCCTATTAACCTATTCAAAAGGTTTGTTTACATGTCTTTTTCTTATTGCGACAATTCTTTCAGGCGGCATTTTGAAGGAGGAAGTAAAAGCCTCTTCATTGACATTGCCGACAGTTGACGAAAACATTCAATTAAAACTGAATGTTAACTTCGAGGATAAAATCGATCAGATCGTGACCAGCTTTATGCAAGGAGAAAATAAACTGCAAAGCTTCAATTTTCAGGATTTGGCGAATAAGAAAGTTGTTCCGGTTTATGACGTAAAAGATTTACCGCAGGCAGTGACAAATGTGGAGCAGTTAGGGCAGGCAATCGCACATCATATGTCACAGTTTGAACATCAGTTTACGGTGTACTATGAAGGGGATGTCTCCGATTTTGAAACGACAATAGATGAAGTATTTGCATGGCTTGAAGCAAATGAACCGTATTTATGGGCGGTCATGGGCGAGTTTTCAACACGTGCAAAATACTATGGCAATAAAGTTGAGTGGCATGCAACGGTTAACTATGATTTAACAGCAGAACAAAACGCCATAGTGCTTGGGAAAATCGATCAGATTATAAGTACAATTCCGGAGAACGCAACGGAATCCGATAAAGTGAAATTTGTGAATGATTATTTAGTCGTGCATACTGAGTACAACCTGAACAGTAAAGCAAATCCGCATACCCCTTATTCTGTTTTAATGAATGGGGAAGGTGTCTGTGAAGGATATGCATTAGCCGCGTTATTAATGTTTGAAGCGCTCGGTATCGAAGCAAAATATGTTGTCGGTAATGCAGGCGGACCACATGCCTGGAATTTGGTGAAATTGGATGGACAGTGGTATCACCTCGATACTACTTGGAATGACCCGGTTCCCGATCAGGGAGATCGAGTCCATTATCAGTATTTTTTAATTAGCGATGAAAAAATTTCAGATGACCATGAATGGATTAAATCCGATTATCCTAAAACGGCTGTAAATGATTACCTGTAAAAAATAATATTGACAAAAAAATGTATTAACCACATAATACACTTATTAGGTGTATGAAGTGCTTAATACATTTTTTTATGTATACTGTATTAAGGAGTTAGTACAGATTACGATTTGACGGATTTTTTTTGCAAATAGTGTACTAAGTGAGTAATACACGAAAGGAGCTGAACAAGGTGGATGTGAAATTCAATAACCGGGATCCTGTATACGTGCAGGTTATCCGTCATTTTAAGGAACAAATTGCAAAAGGTTCGTTTGCGCCAGGGCATGTCATCCCATCTAGACGGGAGTTGGCCAATCAGCTCAAAATCAACCCGAATACAGTGCAGCGTGCCTATAAGGAAATGGAGGAGCAGAAATTGATTTATACAGAAGGAAACATGCCAAGTTGCATTACGAAAGATGAAGCGGTACTAAAAAGTGTACGTGAAGAATTAATCAGTGAAGCGGTGCAAGTATTTATCAGTTCGATAAAATCAATCAATGCGCCACTTCCCGAAATAATGGAGCTCGTACAGAAACAGTATGAGGAGGCGGAGCATCGTGATTGAAGTTAAAAATGTTTCTAAAAAATATAAAAGAAAGCAAGTATTGAAAGATATGAGCTTTACTGCAGAAAAAGGGCAAATTACATGCCTGATCGGAATTAACGGTGCAGGAAAAACGACCATTATGAAATCTATCATGGCGCTCACTCCGATCGATCGTGGCGAAATTTTAATCGATGGAAAAAAAATCAGCAAAGATGCGTACGAAAAAATTACGTATATTCCAGACCGTCTGACAATGTCGCCAAACTATACAATTGCACAAAGCTTCGAGTTTATGGCCGATTTTTATAAAGTGTGGAATGAACAGCGGGCAACAGAACTTCTCGCATTTTTTCAACTGGATCCGAGCGATAAAATTTCAAGCTTATCAAAAGGGAACACGGCAAAAGTTAATTTACTGCTTGGCTTGGCATTGGATGTAGACTACATACTAATGGATGAGCCATTTTCAGGAATCGATATCTTTTCTAGGGAACAGATTGCGAATGTCTTTACGAGTCATTTAATCGAAAACCGAGGCGTCATTATTACAACACATGAAATTAATGATATTGAGCATTTAATCGATAAGGCGGTGCTTATTGGAGACGGCCGTGTATTAAGAGAAATGGATGTAGAACAAATGCGGGAAACAGAAGGCAAATCCGTAGTAGATGTAATGCGGGAGGTGTATGTCGGATGAATCATTATATAAAGCTCGTCAATTTTGAAGTGAAACGATTTAGTAAACTCTTTCTAGCTTTAATAATTGCGGTAGTAGCAGCCCAAATTTTCGGTGCCATTATCACGTCTTTACATTATGTAAGTAATGCGGAAACAACGATGCTGCGTGAACAAATGACAGTAAGCGACTATATACAAAACTATGGTGCGTATTCACTGCAGAACTTTTTATTTTCGGAATACTTCATACTATCCGTTGTATTTGCAGCAGCTTTACTTATGATTTATGTATTTTTTATTTGGTATCGTGACTGGTTAGGTAAATCATCGGTTATTTATCGTTTGCTCATGCTTCCTACAGCACGCAGAAATGTGTATTTTGCCAAATTAACAACAATTTTGCTTTTTGTTTTCGGTTTAACAGGAATGCAAATCATCTTACTGGAAGTTGTGAAACAAATTACTCAACAAATAGTACCTGACCAATTGTGGCAGGCTGACAGTGTAATTTATATTTATTCTACTGACATACTGAATTTACTGTATCCACAATCACCGTTATTATTTGTTTTCTATTATGTAATTGGCATTACAGCTGTTGCCGTAATTTTTACCTCTATATTATTTGAACGCAGCTATCATCTTAAAGGGATTTTCCTGGCATTAATCTATATTGTCATTTCAGTTGTCATTGTAATGGTTCCAGTAATCATTCAAACGATTACCGATTATTTTTATACGAATGAGATTTATTTAATCGTTACTGGGTTCAGTATTTTAACTACTGCCCTTGCGATTTATTTAGCAAATTATTTATTAAAACGAAAGATTAATGTGTAGAGGAGGGGAATTACATGAAAAAATATTGGCAACTTCTTTTAATTGCCGGAATCATCGTTGTAACATTTACTGTGCACTATATACAAGTAGTGAACGCAAAAGACAAAGAGTATGATTTTACGTTCGAAAAAATTTCAGGTGATGATAAATATATAGATTCATTGATGTTCGAAACAAGCGTTGAGTATGGGATAGGATACAATTTACTTCTTATTAGTAAAGATGAATCCACATTAATTGAATCTATTCATAACCGTACAGTGCCGATAATGTTTCAAAGACTTATAGATGAACATAAAAGCTTTATGCGCGGTAAAGCATTTATTGAAAATAACTATTTTGAGGACGAGACGAAGCTAATTTATATGAATGAACCTGAGGAAGGCTGGAAGATAAAAGAAGGGGACACATATAGTTATGAAGTTGATATACTGGATAAAGTGAAGGATGAAAAAACTTCATTTACTATCGAGTCACAACTGAAAAATAGATATAACTGGGTTTTTTATAATGACATTACGGTTGCTGATAATGAGCTTAAACTTATTGTAAAACAAATGGATAATGACGGAAGCGAAAAAATGTATCAAGTAATTATTGATTTGAAAAAGCAGCAGCTGCTGAGTGAAACTTTACTTGAAGAAGCAACAACGGATGATACGACAAGAAGAAGTATTGATTCCTACAATTCTTATTCGAATTTAGATCATGAAAAATACCACGTCTATTCTATAAATTCTTTTGATTTGAAAAGTCCTGAACAAGATATTTTTTCACGTCAGTTCAGCGCATTAAATACGGAAACGAATGAAATAACAGATATTCAGTTACCGGAAGGTTTAGATCAAAACATGCAAAGTATTGAAGTGGATGATAATTATTTAGTTATCGCCTATTCAACAAAAGAGGAAATAGTCATTTACAGATATAATATCGGACAGCAGCGATGGCTTGAACCTATTACTGTACCGTATTCTGAAAAAGTGTTAATTCCTGAATTTAATAGCACGGCTTCACTAAACGGAAAATTTTACGTCATGACAGAAGTGAATAACGATTTTGTACTCAAGATTTTTGATATTGAACAAGGTACATTATTATATGAAGGAAAACTTATCAATAATAATGTGAAACAAAAATATTATATTCACATAACTGATGTTTATGAATTAGAAAAGTAACTGAAAAGATTTTAAACTCAATGAATTTGGCTACCAACAGATTTTTGGAGTATATAATAGAAAGATACTTAATCGTGCATTTGCGGAAAATCTTTAAGATATTCCGGCAAGCCGTTATTAATTAACGCATTATCTTTAATTTAATTATTCCATTTCAATGGGTAAAGAAAAGAAATAAACTTAAATGCACATAGCAAATCCCGCTATCTTAAATGGTAGCGGGATTTTTTTGATCGCTTCAACTCTCAAAGAATATTATAGTCTTAAACAAATGATTGACTGAATATTCACATTTATTTACACTGAGGAAAATGAGGCGACATAGAGAGACAGCTAGAACTAGACAAAGGAGAGGGTATGTTGTGTTTAAATGGAAGAGCAAAGAGCAGTTAAGGCAATTATTATGTGAACTTGTACAAGTAAAAAGTGTTTCAGGTTCACAGGCAGAAAAGGAATTCCCTGATATTGTAGTGAATAAACTGTCGGAGCTGGCCTATTTCAAAGAAAACCCTGGCCATTTAAATCGAACATATTTGAGTGACGGGCGCAGTTTCATTAGCGCATTGGTCAAAAAATCTCCGAATACTAAAAAGACAGTTGTATTAATTAGTCACTTTGATGTAGTGGATGTACAGGACTACGGAAAATGGAAACAATATGCTTTTGATCCTGAGAAGCTAACGGAACAATTTTACTCGATCAAAGACGACTTGCCTGAAGCAGTGCAAGTTGATATGGAGAGCGGAAACTGGCTATTCGGCAGAGGGACAATGGATATGAAATGCGGGCTTGCCTTGCATATGTCCATTGTTGAGCGAGCGACGTTCGGAGAGTACGACGGCAACATTCTTTTATTGACCGTTCCTGATGAGGAAGTAAACTCTGAAGGGATGCGAGCAGCGGTTCCAAAACTTGTACAACTTCTGGAAGAGCATAATCTTGAATATACAACAATTTTAAATTCAGAGCCGATGTTCAGCAATTTTCCTGGCGATAAAAATAATTACTTCTATACCGGATCTATCGGAAAAGCATTGCCGGGCTTTTTATGCTACGGGAAGGAAGCCCATGTCGGGGAACCTTTTGGTGGATTGAATGCAAATTATATGGCATCGGTAATCACAGCTGAAATGGAATTAAATACGGATTTTTGTGAAAAGGTGGGCGAAGAAATTACACCGCCTCCTACGAACTTAATTTATCACGACTTGAAAACGGAGTATTCCACACAAATTTCACACCGGGCTGTGACGCTGTTTAATTTATTTTTATTTGAAAGAAGCATGACAGACGTTGTTTCATTGCTCCAGCAAAAAGCGATCAAAGCGGCAAATGAAATTGAACAGTCCTATATGAACAAAGCTACGAAGTACTCACAGCATACGGAGTTTACACCGCAAGAATTAAAAGTGAAGGTCATGACGTATGAGGAGAATTACGAATATGCGCTGGAGAAATACGGTGAGGAAAAAGTTGAAGGGCTTCTATCAAATCGTGACAGCGAAAAAGACGATCGGAAACGAACAATTGATCTAGTCGATCAATTAGCTGCGTTATGTAATGAACTGGCACCGATGATTGTCATTTTCTTTGCGCCGCCATTTTATCCTGCAATCAGTTCGGGCAAAAATGGACTCATCAGCAACCTTGTAAATGAGTTGAAGCAATACACGCATGAAACTTTTAATTTGGAGTTTACTATTCAAAACTACTTTGCCGGAATATCGGATTTAAGCTATGTAGGACTAAACTATGAAAACAGTTCGATTGCGTCGCTTATAAACAATATGCCGGTTTGGGATAAAGGCTACTCGCTGCCGATCGGGGATATGAAAAAGCTGAATGTACCGGTGCTGAACATCGGTCCGGTAGGGAGAGACCCGCATAAATGGACGGAACGGCTGGACGCGGATTTTGCATTTGAAACATTAGTCGGTCTACTGGATTTGACGATCGAAAAGTTATTCGCAGCGCATTACGAGGTGAATGAACAAATCGTGAGCAAATAATATTCTGCCTTTAACGTTTTAACGTTAGATTTATGTTACAGTGGGAATACTAACCGCCATATAGAGCGGAGTTGGAGGCTTATTATGACAAATACAGTAGACGAACTATTAGAATCGCTCGTGGCAGCGACAATAAATAATGAAGTGAAGTGGAGTAAAGGTACGGAAGCGCTGGAAGATGTTTTGGAAGAAGTATACGGAAACACGGAAAAGCTTTATTTCTTCTTTGATGAAGAAGAAGGTTCAAACATTGTATTAGCAACGTATCAATATTACGAAGGTGAAGTAGAAGCCGATGAATTTTTAAAAGAAGGCATGAGCCTATTTGTCATCGATGCAGATGATTTTGAGATTTTAAATGAAGTAACAGATGAAGATGCAGACGATGCAAAGTTATTTCCTGCTTTAATGGAAGCGATTGAAGAAGCGAAGTAAACTTTAAAGATATAACGGGTGTGGACAGTGTTTTTGGTCTTCCGTCAATATTTCGGACAAACGTTAAGAGACTTTTTTGCTACCGCCCTTCGGTTGCTCTGCTTTTCATCCCTCCATGCCCAGACCTGGGCATGGAGGGATGAAAACCCTGTAAGAGAACTTTATGAGGCATTTTGACAAACGATATATGACTCCACGCTCTTTCTTGCTTCTTTTTTGGATTCGAAACGGTGACGATAGATCCATTCTTTTTTGATTGTGGCGTGGAAGGATTCAATACACGCATTGTCATAGGGATCTCCTTTACGACTCATGCTAATTTTAATCCCATGTTCTTTTAAAGTTCTTGTATAGCTTGTGGCACAATATTGTGCGCCTCGATCTGAATG
>NZ_NHNT01000022.1:0-3612 GCF_002174535.1 Solibacillus kalamii
ATTAAGTGATCTAGCAATTGAAGTAATGCCTTCATCACCTTTTTCAACACGAAAAATCGTATCCAATTTTTGTTCAAAAGTAATCCTTGTCATATAAAAAGCACCTCCAAATGATAGATTTGTGTCTAACATTTGGGGTGCAGTTCATAATAGGAGCGCCTTTTTGCGTTGGAAAGATTGTTTTTATCGCAGTTGCATTATATGGTAAAGCTTATAACATACGAGACATTTTAAGAGAAAGAAGAGGATAAAAACATGACATTGCAACAATTAAAATATGTAATCGAAGTAGCAAGGAGTCAATCGATCAATAAAGCGGCACAAAGGCTGTTTATTAGTCAACCAAGCCTGTCCAATGCACTAAAAGAGCTGGAGGAAGAACTGGGAATCACGATTTTTCTGCGTTCGAACAAGGGGATTATCATTACTTCTGAAGGCTCGGAGTTTTTAGGGTATGCCCGGCAAGTTGTTGAGCAGGCGGAACTTTTAGAAAGTCGCTATACGAATACAACGTCTCCGCAAAAGTTTTTTGGTGTATCTGCCCAGCACTATGCATTTGCGGTAAGTGCGTTTGTCCGCTTATTAAAAGACTATGATATCGAAAAATACGAGTTCAGTTTACGAGAAACCAAAACCTATGAAATTATTGAGGATGTCAAAAACTTACGGAGCGAAATCGGTATTTTATATGTCAATGAATTCAATAAAAAGGTAATCAATAAGTTTTTAGGAGAAGGCAATTTACAGTTTCATGAGCTATTTACAGCAAAGCCGCACATATTTATCAGCTCGATAAATCCGCTATCCAAAAAGGAGTATGTCACATTATCGGACTTGGACCCTTATCCGTACCTTTCATATGAACAGGGGGATTATAATTCGTTCTATTTTTCGGAGGAGATTTTAAGCACGCTTTCCAGACCGAAAAATATAAAGGTTACCGATCGTGCCACATTATTTAACTTACTGATCGGGTTAAATGGCTATACGATTTCCACAGGGGTAATCAGTCATAAATTAAACAGTAAAGACATTATAGCTGTTCCTTTAAAGGTGGACGAACAAATTCATGTAGGGTATATAACTCATAAAAATGTTACAAATAGTACAATGGCGAATACGTATATACAGTATTTAAAAGAATCTGTTGAACAAGAAATCGTTCAGCTATAGTTTAAGACTATAACAAAGAATAGGATTTAGGTGTTACGTAATAACAATTTTCCCATGCTACACTAGCTTTACATTAAGAAAACCAAAGGGAAAGTGGGAGATTGTATATGACGAAAACATTAATAAAGGCACCATTTAGAGCGGATCATGTTGGGAGTTTATTAAGACCGGAGCGAATCCACAAAGCAAGAAAGGATTTCCACGGAGGCCATATTTCGGCACAGGAATTACATGCCATTGAGACAGAGGAAATTAAGAAAATCGTTGATAAGCAGATTGAAGTAGGCCTTCAAGCTGTAACGGACGGAGAATTTCGCCGCAGATTTTGGCATACAGATTTCCTTGAATATTTAAATGGAGTCGAGGGGTATGTTCCGGATTCAGGCTTCTCATTCAAAGGCGAAGAAACCGAAAGATATGATGTGCGGGTAATCGGTAAAATTTCGTTTAATCCGGATCATCCACATATTAAAGATTTTATCGAATTTAAAGAAATAGTCGGAGACCGAGCTGTTGCCAAACAGACCATTCCAAGCCCAAACCAGCTATTTAATGCGGGTATTCGCAATTTGGAAATTTATCCGGATCTTGAAGAATACTCAAAGGATATTATCAGCACATACCGTGATGCCATCAAAGCCTTTTATGATGCAGGCTGCCGTTATTTACAGCTCGATGATGTGTACATTGCCGGACTGAATGCTCCGGAAATTCCATTCAATGATAGCGGGTATTCCCGTGAAGAGTTAATCGATTTAGCTCTTCGTGTTACAAATGGAGTGTTAGCGGATAAACCGGAAGATTTAATCATCACGACTCATCTTTGCCGTGGCAACTATCGCTCAAAGTGGGCGTTCGAGGGAAGCTATGCTAAAATTGCGCCTACATTGTTTGCAAAAGAAAAAGTAAACGGATTTTTCCTGGAATATGATGATGATCGTTCCGGTGATTTCGGACCGTTGGATTACATTCCGAATGGTGGACCACAAGTAGTACTGGGCGTATTCACTTCCAAACATGGTGAATTAGAAGTGAAGGAAAATATTAAAGCTCGTATTGAAGAGGCAACAAAATATGTGCCGTTGGAGCAATTATGTATTAGTCCACAATGTGGATTCGCTTCAACTCATCACGGAAATATCCTAACTGAGGATGAACAATGGGCAAAACTGAAGTATATTGTCGATATTTCAAAAGAGATTTGGGGATAATTGAATAGATTAAAGAAACAGTTGGCGCCGTGAGAAGGAGCCGGCTGTTTCTACAAAAAGAGAACACGAAAATCATTTCGTGTTCTCTATTGCTAATTATTTTCTTGTTTCAGTAGTTTCCCACATATCCTTCAGCCAAGCGTCAAATTGTGCGCCTTTTTCGCCTTCGTATGTGTTATAAATATCGATACGCATTTTTTCAAGTTTTACTTTGAAGTCTTCATACGTGTGATCTGCTGGCAAGCTTTTCTTAATACGTTTGAAAATTTTGCGAAGGTCTTTGAACAATTCGCCTTTAGGTGCTTCCGATGGTTCCACTTGCTGACCCATTTTCTTTAATTGTTTCGCTGCCGCATCGCGCACTTTCGTTACTAGATCGGCTTTCGCTACATATTGCAAAATTTTGATCGATTCATCGGCTTTAATTTTCGCTAATTCCTGTACCGCATCTAAACGTGCTTCCCAGTCTGCTGTACGGTTTACAGCTTTCTTTAATTCACTGAAATTTTCAGGTAATTGTTGTGTTGATTCTTGATTTTGTTGACTCATTATTTTGTCTCCTTTGTCATTGCCTTACTAGCAATGATCCGCTCCATCTATTATAGCATGAAAGTGAGGCAATTACTCGTCGCAATAGATGTACGGATTCGATTGCCGTGAGGATGTTCTAATAAAGCTCTACATTGTTCTAATATCCCGGAAAATCTTCTAATAAAAGTGAGATGTTCTAATATAAATCATATTTTTTCTAATAAGTGCTCCAACTATTCAAATAAACCTAACCAATGTTCTAATATCCCGCGTAACTCTTCTAATATGTCGCTAAACTTTTCTAATATAAACCCGCACCGCTTTCCGAGCAACCTGAAAAACAACGCTATCACCTAAAAAAGCGCGCACCTATCCGAGATCTTCTAATAAACCCCGTCGATGTTCTAATATCCCGCGCAACTCTTCTAATTTGTCCCCAAACTTTTCTAATAAAATCCCGCACCGCCTCCGAGCAACCTAAAAACAACGCTACCACCCAAAAAAGCGCACACCAACCCGAGATCTTCTAATAAACCCAGCCGATGTGGGGTTAGTATAAAAAATGGACACGTCTTAAGAGACACTTTAAGATTAAGATATCTAAAAAAGGACGTGGAACCGATGAAAGAAAAACAAACTCGTAAGCGATTAGACGCACAAACAAAAGAATACATTTTAAAGTCTGTTTTAGAAGATG
>NZ_NHNT01000023.1:0-2974 GCF_002174535.1 Solibacillus kalamii
AAGCTCATTTGCTTTGCTAGCGATCCAACTTCGTTAGAAGTTGAAATCTATTGTTTGCTTCATTTAAGAAGCTTGTTTCATTAACGTTGCTTGTTCAGTTTTCAAGGTTCATTGCGTCGTTTAAGTGACAACTTTTATATCTTACCATTTTATGAATGTTATGTCAACATTTATTTTAAAATGTTTTTTCGATATTCGTTGTCGTCGTTGCGACTTATAATAATATATCATGATATTATTCACTTAGCAATAGTTTATTATAACTTTTTTTGATTTTATATATTTAATATACAAGTTTTGCTTTGCTAACGTCAAATAAGCCAGTCTTAGTATAATAATGTACTTCTCCGTACAGTAATGGAAAGTAGAGCAAATCACTTTCTTCAGTATTCTGCTTTTTATTTTATATATTTAAAGATTCGTGGTGATACTGCTGTTATATAGTATAAATACTACAACTATACCTATAAAGAGAACAATAGACTAGCCATCGTACATAAAATGTTTCCTATGTTCCTAACTTTAAATTAAGTAATAAAAAATATATTAACATCCCAATATTGTAACTTTTTTACAGTAGGTACGTATATAATTTATACTTACGTAAAAAAGGAGGAAACTAATATGACACTCAATGAAGAGAGAAAATGTAGACATTGTGGAAGTTCTGAATTTGATGAAGCAACAGACTATTTATTATTGAGAAAAAGCAAAGTTTCGTTTGTTGGATCTGAAAAGGTTTATACTTTTTGTATAAGCTGTGGGGAAGTTCAATCAATTCGCCTCACTAATCCCAACGTTTTTAAGAAGTGAAAGTAAAAGAGGTACTTCTAAAATGTTTAGAAATACCTCTTAATGGTTTATTTAATTTACCTTCATACAAGCCAATACCCCTTCAAATCCCTCAATATCGTTAAAAGGACTTCTCGTTCTAATATTTCCAAAAAGATTTCTGCACGCTTGTATTGATATTTAATCTCTTCTTCTGGATATCCAAGCTGCTCATAACACTGTCCGAGATAATAATAAAAATTTCCTATATACATCACTTTTCCATTTTTAATCGATTCAGCGATACCTTCTATTGCTTGCCTGATTGCATCATTATAAAATTCAGTATCATATTTCGTTTTTACTTTATCAAATATAACTTTCAATTTAAAGGTATTGGGATCAAACATAAAATAGTTACCTAAAATAGTTACATCAATTTTATTATAATAGAACAACGACTTACTATATTCTTTTTTTTATAGAATATAAAACTGCCAATGAATCTTGTATACGTGATAATAAATAATTTTTATTCAACTCATAATCTGGTGTCTCTTGAGATAGCTTTGTTATTTGCATTATAACCTCATCAATTATCACCTTTTTATGTAATATCCACTTAAAGTGCATCTTTTCGTCTCTCTTTTTTTAAAATTAGGTATAAAACGGCATTGTAAAGAATAGAAAAAAGTAGAGAAGTAAATTTAGTTGCTGCAAAGAATAGAAAAATTCCCCGTAGAACAGGAGAGAAAAAAAAATGGAACAAACGATTTCGATAGAGAAACGTATTAAAGAAATTTTTGCAGATGACCCGCTATATTTAGTTATTAAAGAAACACCGACTGAACAATTCTTTTTATCGGAAACTTATTTGTCCAACCTCATTGAGAAAAAATACTATTCCACACCTGAAGTAGCCAGCTGGTTTAATGTCACTGACGCACAGATACGTTACTATATTAAACCGTTTGAAGAATATCTTTTTGATGATGAAGCGTCAAATCCTACTACAGCATCTGTTATTCGTTTAGACTTTAGGGCCGTTATAAAACTGCGTATGATTTTACTGTTAAAAGACGAATACCGTGTAAAAGGGTTAAAGCAGCTATTACGTATTAATAAAGATGGCCATATTATCAAAAAAAGAACTTCTTCCTCAACAGAAGTAGGAATGCCCGATAATATTGAATACAGACTCAATGCCATGAGCCAAGCACTTGAGCAAATTATGAAAACAGGCTTGTTTAAAATGGAACAAGATGAAGAGACCCAGCAAATGCAGCTAAGTTTGAACTATGATTTCTTTAAACAGGAGATCAAAGCCCTCCCTCCAGAACCTTCACAGGAATTGACGGAGATCCAAGTGGCTACAAAAAAACTTGAACAGGAAAATACCGAATTGAAAAAGAAAGTCGAGGAAATAATGGCTTCCAATAAAGAGGATATTGCTATTCGAATTAGAGAAAAGGCAATCGAACAAATTGTGCTCAACCGTTTGCAAAATGAGGCAGTTCAGCAGTACTCGCTACAAAGAAAAACGACCCTTTTCCAGAAACTTTTCCGTTCTGCGCAAATGGAAGTAGATAAGAAGCTGTATATCGCAGCTTATATCGAAGAAAAGTTTCCAAAACAATTAACCCAGGCACTACTCGAATACCATGAACAATCTATAAGTTACCAAAATGAATAATCTAAACGCTTCCTTTCATAAGGGAGCGTTTTTACTTTGAAAATGACATTCATATAAGTTTTATAATAAAACATAATCGATGTGTGTAATTAATAAATTACACAGCAGAAAAATTATTTTCCATTCTACTATTCCCCGTATTCTCTGAGGTTTCTTATTACAGTGAAATTTGAGAAAAAATCGAATGCTGATAATTTTATTTTCTCTCTCAGGGAAATCACTGACTGATTTATATGGAGGACTAGGTGGGGAAAAGTTTATAAACGGAACCTCGAATTATAAAAGGAATTCATATCCCACACGATTCTCGATGTTAAATATTAAAATGAACAAGTCAAACTCCTATTTAATTTAAACGACAAAAAAACCCACTGATTACTCAGTGGGTTTGCGTTGTGCGAAGCGACGTCCTACTCTCACAGGGGGAAGCCCCCAACTACCATCGGCGCTAAAGAGCTTAACTTCCGTGTTCGGTATGGGAACGGGTGTGACCTCTTTGCCATCATCACT
>NZ_NHNT01000024.1:0-2943 GCF_002174535.1 Solibacillus kalamii
TTAACTTTTGGTTAAGTTAATAAGGGCGCACGGTGGATGCCTTGGCACTAGGAGTCGATGAAGGACGGCACTAACACCGATATGCCTCGGGGAGCTGTAAGTAAGCTTTGATCCGGGGATTTCCGAATGGGGGAACCCACTATCTTTAATCGGATAGTATCTTCACGTGAATTCATAGCGTGTTGAAGACAGACGCAGGGAACTGAAACATCTAAGTACCTGCAGGAACAGAAAGAAAATTCGATTCCCTGAGTAGCGGCGAGCGAAACGGGAAGAGCCCAAACCAAAGAGCTTGCTCTTTGGGGTTGTAGGACACTCTATACGGAGTTACAAAAGAATGRATTAGACGAAGCGACTTGGAAAGGTCCGCGAAACAAGGTAAAAGCCCTGTAGTCAAAAGTTCATTCCCTCCAGAGTGGATCCTGAGTACGGCGGAACACGTGAAATTCCGTCGGAATCCGGGAGGACCATCTCCCAAGGCTAAATACTACCTAGTGACCGATAGTGAACCAGTACCGTGAGGGAAAGGTGAAAAGCACCCCGGAAGGGGAGTGAAATAGACCCTGAAACCGTGTGCCTACAAGTAGTTAGAGCCCGTTAATGGGTGATAGCGTGCCTTTTGTAGAATGAACCGGCGAGTTACGATTACGTGCGAGGTTAAGTTGAGAAGACGGAGCCGCAGCGAAAGCGAGTCTGAATAGGGCGAATTAGTACGTGGTCGTAGACCCGAAACCAGGTGATCTACCCATGTCCAGGGTGAAGGTGAGGTAACACTCACTGGAGGCCCGAACCCACGCACGTTGAAAAGTGCGGGGATGAGGTGTGGGTAGCGGAGAAATTCCAATCGAACCTGGAGATAGCTGGTTCTCTCCGAAATAGCTTTAGGGCTAGCCTCGTGATTGAGAATACCGGAGGTAGAGCACTGTTTGGACTAGGGGGGCATCTCGCTTTACCGAATTCAGACAAACTCCGAATGCCGGATATTTATACACGGGAGTCAGACTGCGAGTGATAAGATCCGTAGTCAAGAGGGAAACAGCCCAGACCACCAGCTAAGGTCCCCAAGTAATCGTTAAGTGGAAAAGGATGTGGCGTTGCTTAGACAACCAGGATGTTGGCTTAGAAGCAGCCATCATTTAAAGAGTGCGTAATAGCTCACTGGTCGAGTGACGCTGCGCCGAAAATGTATCGGGGCTAAACGATTCACCGAAGCTGTGGATGCATACTTTGAGTATGCGTGGTAGGAGAGCGTTCTAATAGCGTTGAAGTCAGACCGGAAGGACTGGTGGAGYGRTTAGAAGTGAGAATGCCGGTATGAGTAGCGAAACATGGGTGAGAATCCCATGCACCGTATGACTAAGGTTTCCTGAGGAAGGCTCGTCCGCTCAGGGTTAGTCGGGACCTAAGCCGAGGCCGATAGGCGTAGGCGATGGACAACAGGTTGATATTCCTGTACCACCTCCTCACCGTTTGAGAAATGGGGGGACGCAGTAGGATAGGGTAAGCACGCCGTTGGTTGCGCGTGTTCAAGCAGTAAGGCGTGTATGTAGGCAAATCCGCATACTWTAACGTTGAGCTGTGATGACGAGCTCGTATGAGCGAAGTTCCTGATTTCACACTGCCAAGAAAAGCCTCTATCGAGGTGAGAGGTGCCCGTACCGCAAACCGACACAGGTAGTCGAGGAGAGAATCCTAAGGTGTGCGAGAGAACTCTCGTTAAGGAACTCGGCAAAATGACCCCGTAACTTCGGGAGAAGGGGTGCTTCTTTGGGTGCATAGCCTAGAGAAGCCGCAGTGAATAGGCCCAGGCGACTGTTTAGCAAAAACACAGGTCTCTGCAAAACCGTAAGGTGACGTATAGGGGCTGACGCCTGCCCGGTGCTGGAAGGTTAAGAGGAGCGGTTAGCGCAAGCGAAGCTGTGAATTGAAGCCCCAGTAAACGGCGGCCGTAACTATAACGGTCCTAAGGTAGCGAAATTCCTTGTCGGGTAAGTTCCGACCCGCACGAAAGGCGTAACGATCTGGGCACTGTCTCAACGAGAGACTCGGTGAAATTATAGTACCTGTGAAGATGCAGGTTACCCGCGACAGGACGGAAAGACCCCGTGGAGCTTTACTGTAGCCTGATATTGAATTTTGGTACAACTTGTACAGGATAGGTAGGAGCCAGAGATCTCGGAGCGCCAGCTTCGAAGGAGGCGTCRGTGGGATACTACCCTGGTTGTATTGAACTTCTAACCCATGCCCCTTAGCGGGGTAGGAGACAGTGTCAGGCGGACAGTTTGACTGGGGCGGTCGCCTCCTAAAGAGTAACGGAGGCGCCCAAAGGTTCCCTCAGAATGGTTGGAAATCATTCGTAGAGTGTAAAGGCATAAGGGAGCTTGACTGCGAGACCTACAAGTCGAGCAGGGTCGAAAGACGGGCTTAGTGATCCGGTGGTTCCGCATGGAAGGGCCATCGCTCAACGGATAAAAGCTACCCCGGGGATAACAGGCTTATCTCCCCCAAGAGTCCACATCGACGGGGAGGTTTGGCACCTCGATGTCGGCTCATCGCATCCTGGGGCTGTAGTCGGTCCCAAGGGTTGGGCTGTTCGCCCATTAAAGCGGTACGCGAGCTGGGTTCAGAACGTCGTGAGACAGTTCGGTCCCTATCCGTCGTGGGCGTAGGAAATTTGAGAGGAGCTGTCCTTAGTACGAGAGGACCGGGATGGACATACCGCTGGTGTACCAGTTGTCTTGCCAAAGGCATCGCTGGGTAGCTATGTATGGACGGGATAAGTGCTGAAAGCATCTAAGCATGAAGCCCCCCTCAAGATGAGATTTCCCATTACGCAAGTAAGTAAGACCCCTGAAAGACGATCAGGTAGATAGGTTCGAGGTGGAAGTGCGGTGACGCATGCAGCTGACGAATACTAATCGGTCGAGGACTTAACCACATTTT
>NZ_NHNT01000025.1:0-1451 GCF_002174535.1 Solibacillus kalamii
TGAACTGCACCCCAAATGTTAGACACAAATCTATCATTTGGAGGTGCTTTTTATATGACAAGGATTACTTTTGAACAAAAATTGGATACGATTTTTCGTGTTGAAAAAGGTGATGAAGGCATTACTTCAATTGCTAGATCACTTAATTTTACTAATACTGAATTGATACATTTCTGGATTGGAAAATATCATCTTCATGGAGCAGAATCCTTGAAAAAGAGCTATACACGTTATTCTATAGAAGATAAACTATATATACTCAATTATATGAACGAGAATAGGTTGTCTGATATAGAGACTGCAGTACATTTTAATTTACCTACTCCAGGTACTATAAGAAAATGGCGAATTAGTCTTAAAAACGTAAGTGTGGATACCCTATTTCTTAAGGAAAAGGGGCAGAAAAAGTTGAAGAAAGACAACTCAAAAAAAGGTAAAAATCAAAACTTTGAAGAAGGTTCTTTAGAAGCATTACGAGCAGAGAATGAGCAGCTACGTATGGAGAATGCATTTTTAAAAAAGTTGAATTCCTTAGTTCAAGAGAAGGAAAAATTAAAACGAAAGACTTGGCACAAGTAGTCTTTGAACTAAGGGATCAATTTAGTATAAAAAAATTAATAAAGTTAGCAGGCATTAAGCGTAGTACTTATTATTATTGGACAAGTCGCTTTGACCAACCTGATAAATATGACGATATGAAATCGATGATTTCAACTATATATCACGACCACAAGGGACGGTATGGTTATCGTCGAATAACGTTAGAATTACGTAATCAAGGCTTTCTAATTAATCATAAAACTGTTCAACGACTTATGAAGGAAATGGGTTTAAAATCGCTTGTACGTATGAAAAAATACCGTTCTTATAAAGGGAGTGTAGGTAAAATTGCGCCAAACATTCTTAGTCGTAAATTCATTGCGACAAAACCAAATGAAAAGTGGGTAACGGACATAACTGAATTTCATCTATTTGGTGAAAAGTTATACCTTTCCCCAGTACTAGATTTATTTAATGGTGAAATCATCGCTTATAATATTCAAAGCCGACCTACATATAAACTTGTATCGATAATGTTAGATAAAGCTTTCTGTTGCTTATCCGAAGGAGATGCCCCTATCTTACATTCTGATCAAGGTTGGCATTATCAAATGAAAGAATACTCTAATACCTTAAAACAAAATGACATTACCCAAAGTATGTCTCGTAAGGGGAACTGTTTAGATAATGCAGTAATTGAAAACTTTTTTGGCCTATTAAAATCTGAGTTATTATATATGCAAGAATTTGAAAGTATGAATCACTTCAAGCTTGAACTTGAATTGTATATTGAATATTACAATCACAAACGTATTAAAGGAAAATTAAAAGGATTGAGTCCGGTACAATACCGAATTCAATCCTCCGAAGCTGCTTAACTTAATAATGTCTAACTTTTTGGGGTCACTTCA
>NZ_NHNT01000026.1:0-1319 GCF_002174535.1 Solibacillus kalamii
GGTCGCGTAAGCGGCGCGAGGGTTCAAATCCCTCTGTCTCCGCCATCGGCCCGTTGGTCAAGTGGTTAAGACACCGCCCTTTCACGGCGGTAACACGGGTTCGAATCCCGTACGGGTCATACATAGGAAGACGAAAAACGCTAAGTACTGTTACAATGTACTTGGCGTTTTTTTGTTGCGGTAAAAGCTCTCTTAAGATAATAAACAATGCTGCTATTTTTAAGGCTGATTAATTTCTTACACAACATAATTCTGTCTTATAATAAAGAAAAAAACTGGATTTAACTTATCGGAGTCTATTTACAACTAATATTATTTTATTGTCGCCGCATGGAAAAAACATATTTCCACGATCGTTAGTGGGGAAATGACATGATCTAGAAATAGATGAAAACAGGAGGCAAGAGGCAGTAAATAAGCGGAGATTTTCTGTGTATTTAAAGAAGGTCGGTTGTAAGATGCAAGTAGTCTAGTTGGCGCAATGTAGGACAATTTAAACCGGATTTCCCAATAAAAATAATAATAGAAGTATCAACACCCCAGTTCACCAAAAGGCATGGGCAAAAGCAACTTAGAAGTTGTTTAAAAAGGATTTAACGACCGAGTGTGAGTTTCAAATAAAACTGAGGTATGAATAGACACCTTCTAATGCAATAGCGTATTTATAAGCACATGGAGACGTAAAATTTATTATAATAGAATAGCAAAAAATGATGTAGATAATGGAAAAAATATAAAGATAAAGAGTATAATGATAAAGCGATAGGGGGGAGATAATTAAAATGTACTTTGTATCAAAACTTTAAAAAAGCAAGATAAATGTATGGACATTTCCTTGACATCTTCAGTATATAAAATGTATAAATAAGTAGTCGTATATTCTAAAACACTTGATATTTATAAGTAATATTAATAATTATATCAGAATGATTTATAAATATTAAAAACAAGTCTTGATAAAATTAGACAAACATATTAGAATTTCGTTATACTAAGTAAACGTTTTCATGAGCAATCTGAGTTGGTTCATGGAAAAAATAGAAAATAATATATTTTTTAAAAATAATTTCAAAAAAGGTATTGCATTATAAAAAAAGTAATGATAAAATAAATCTTGTCCTTAAGAGATAGGACATGCGGTTACGAAAGTGTAATCAGCAAATACCCATTGGAGGATTAGCTCAGCTGGGAGAGCACCTGCCTTACAAGCAGGGGGTCGGCGGTTCGAGCCCGTCATCCTCCACCATTTCTAAATGCCGGTGTAGCTCAGTTGGTAGAGCAACTGACTTGTAATCAGTAGGTCGAGGGTTCGACTCCTT
>NZ_NHNT01000027.1:0-1205 GCF_002174535.1 Solibacillus kalamii
TCCCGACCGGGATCGAACCGGCGATCTCCTGCGTGACAGGCAGGCATGTTAACCGCTACACCACGGGACCATTTGGTTGCGGGGGCAGGACTTGAACCTGCGACCTTCGGGTTATGAGCCCGACGAGCTACCACTGCTCCACCCCGCGACAATATTATGTTTGAACCTGTTTTAATAAACAGTTAGTAAAAATGGAGGAGGTAGAGGGATTCGAACCCCCGCGCGGTGTTACCCGCCTGTCGGTTTTCAAGACCGATCCCTTCAGCCAGACTTGGGTATACCTCCAAAATTTTAAAATGGCTACCGAGGGAGTCGAACCCACGACCTTTCGGGTATGAACCGAATGCTCTAGCCAGCTGAGCTAGGTAGCCATGATCAATAGTTATCTCTACTAGTTAAAGCAATGTAAGCTCTATCCAGTTGAGTTATATGGCGCGCCCGGCAGGAGTCGAACCCACAACCTTCTGATCCGTAGTCAGACGCTCTATCCAATTGAGCTACGGGCGCATATTGTTTATTTATAAAGATGGTGCCGAGGGCCGGAATCGAACCGGCACGGTGATCACTCACCGCAGGATTTTAAGTCCTGTGCGTCTGCCAGTTCCGCCACCCCGGCATTTTTGGAGCGGAAGACGAGGTTCGAACTCGCGACCCCCACCTTGGCAAGGTGGTGTTCTACCACTGAACTACTTCCGCAAAATGCTTAAGATATTTTTACTCTGACAGTATATATAATGATTATAAACTGGTGAGCCATGAAGGACTCGAACCTTCGACCCTCTGATTAAAAGTCAGATGCTCTACCAACTGAGCTAATGGCTCTTGATTAAAATGGTGGAGGATGACGGGCTCGAACCGCCGACCCCCTGCTTGTAAGGCAGGTGCTCTCCCAGCTGAGCTAATCCTCCAAAAAAAAATAAGCGAAGCGACGTCCTACTCTCRCAGGGGGAAGCCCCCAACTACCATCGGCGCTAAAGAGCTTAACTTCCGTGTTCGGTATGGGAACGGGTGTGACCTCTTTGCCATCATCACTTCACTTAATTATTTAGTTAAAAGAAATTTCATTCTTTCAAAACTGGATAAACGTTTCATTGAATTGAGCAATAAAATGTGGTTAAGTCCTCGACCGATTAGTATTCGTCAGCTGCATACGTCACCGCACTTCCACCTCGAACCTATCTACCTGATCGTCTTTCAGGGGTCTT
>NZ_NHNT01000028.1:0-1103 GCF_002174535.1 Solibacillus kalamii
AGGACTCGAACCTGCGACCTGCCGGTTAACAGCCGGATGCTCTACCAACTGAGCTACTTCGGAATAATACTATGGTGGGCCTAAATGGACTCGAACCATCGACCTCACGCTTATCAGGCGTGCGCTCTAACCAGCTGAGCTATAGGCCCATAGTATGGTGGGTTTGGACGGAATCGAACCGCCGACACTTAGAGCTTCAATCTAATGCTCTACCAACTGAGCTACAAACCCATAAAAAAAATGGCGGTCCCGACCGGGATCGAACCGGCGATCTCCTGCGTGACAGGCAGGCATGTTAACCGCTACACCACGGGACCAACATCTAAAGTGAAAATATTAAAAATGGAGGAGGTAGAGGGATTCGAACCCCCGCGCGGTGTTACCCGCCTGTCGGTTTTCAAGACCGATCCCTTCAGCCAGACTTGGGTATACCTCCAAAGGGAATAAAATATAAATGGTGGAGCCTAGCGGGATCGAACCGCTGACCTCCTGCGTGCAAGGCAGGCGCTCTCCCAGCTGAGCTAAGGCCCCATTAATAATGGTCGGAATGACAGGATTCGAACCTACGACCCCTTGGTCCCAAACCAAGTGCTCTACCAAGCTGAGCTACATTCCGAATATGTCAGTAAATATATTATGGCGCGCCCGGCAGGAGTCGAACCCACAACCTTCTGATCCGTAGTCAGACGCTCTATCCAATTGAGCTACGGGCGCGCATTATTAGAGATAAGAATTATAAAATGGTGCCGAGGGCCGGAATCGAACCGGCACGGTGATCACTCACCGCAGGATTTTAAGTCCTGTGCGTCTGCCAGTTCCGCCACCCCGGCATTTTGGAGCGGAAGACGAGGTTCGAACTCGCGACCCCCACCTTGGCAAGGTGGTGTTCTACCACTGAACTACTTCCGCAAAATGCTTAAGATCTATTTATTCTGACAGTATGTATAATTTTATAAAACTGGTGAGCCATGAAGGACTCGAACCTTCGACCCTCTGATTAAAAGTCAGATGCTCTACCAACTGAGCTAATGGCTCTCTAAATGGTGCCGGCGAAAGGAGTCGAACCCTCGACCTACTGATTACAAGTCAGTTGCTCTACCAAC